>MCAW01000004.1 GCA_001704575.1 Methylophilales bacterium LSUCC0135 | reverse complement strand
ATACCCCATTCTTCAACGGCTACCGTCCACAGTTCTACTTCCGTACCACAGACGTGACCGGCGCAGTTGAGCTGCCAGCAGGCACCGAAATGGTGATGCCGGGTGACAACGTATCGATCACCGTGCAACTGATTGCCCCAATCGCGATGGAAGAAGGCTTGCGCTTCGCCATCCGTGAAGGCGGCCGTACCGTCGGTGCAGGCGTCGTTGCTAAGATTATCGAGTAAGTATTCAGTAGTTTAACCAGACGGCAGGGTGTACCCTGCCGTTTCGCTCTTTGAAGGAAACATAAAATGGCAGCTCAAAAAATTCGTATTCGTCTCAAGGCATTCGATTATCGCTTGATCGATCAGTCCGCCCTCGAGATCGTTGAGACAGCAAAACGCACCGGCGCCGTGGTCAAGGGCCCGGTACCGCTGCCTACCCGTATCGAACGTTTTGACATTCTGCGTTCTCCGCACGTCAACAAGACTTCGCGCGATCAGTTTGAAATCCGTACCCATCAGCGTCTGATGGATATCGTTGATCCAACCGATAAAACCGTGGACGCCTTGATGAAGCTGGATCTGCCTGCTGGCGTGGACGTGGAAATCAAGCTGTAACCGGTTGTAGTTGTAATATCGTGGTTGGTCGGATATAATCCGGCCTCTTGCAAACGGGCTGGTCAATTGTAATCAGCCCTTTAATTATTATAAGGAATCGATCATGAGCTTAGGGCTTATTGGTCGCAAGGTGGGTATGACCCGCATTTTTACCGAGGATGGCGAGTCCGTTCCGGTCACTGTGCTAGAAGTCGTACCTAACCGTGTGACACAGATCAAGACGCTGCAAAGCGATGGCTATAACGGCCTTCAGGTTGCACACGGCGAGCGCCGTGCAAGCCGTGTCAACAAGGCGTTGGCCGGTCATTATGCCAAGGCGGGTGTAGCCGCCGGTTCTGGTATTAAAGAATTCTCCGTTGCCGATGATGTGTT
This sequence comes from Methylophilales bacterium LSUCC0135, assembly GCA_001704575.1. GTDB lineage: Bacteria > Pseudomonadota > Gammaproteobacteria > Burkholderiales > Methylophilaceae > UBA6140. The sequence goes on along the minus strand of MCAW01000004.1, from coordinate 190,989 downwards.
GGCCAACTACAGCGTGGGTGGTCAGGTTACCGTCGAGATTTTTCAGCCCGGACAACTCGTTGATGTGACTGGTACCTCTCTCGGTAAGGGTTATGCGGGTGCCATCAAGCGTCATAACTTCAGTTCGAACCGTGCTTCTCACGGTAACTCCCGTTCCCACAACGTGCCTGGTTCTATCGGTATGGCGCAGGATCCCGGTCGCGTATTTCCGGGGAAGCGTATGCCTGGGCATCTGGGTTCCGTCAAGACAACCGTTCAGAATCTGCAGATCGTTCGCGTAGATGCTGAGCGTAATCTGCTGCTGATCAAGGGTGCTGTGCCGGGTTCCAAGGGTGGAGACGTTGTCGTGCGTCCGGCAGTTAAGGCAGGTGCATAATGGAACTAAAATTAATTGATAAAAACGGCAAGGCTGCCAAGGCGGGCCTGCAAGTGTCCGAAGTGACCTTTGGCCGTGAATTTAACGAAGCGTTGGTGCACCAGGTGGTCGTGGCTTACATGGCCAACTCCAGAACTGCCACTCGCGCGCAGTTGGGCCGTGGTAACGTCAGCCATACTACTCACAAGCCATGGAATCAGAAAGGCACCGGTCGTGCGCGTTCCGGCATGAGTTCCAGTCCGATCTGGCGTGGAGGCGGTCGTGCATTCCCTAACAGCCCGGATGAGAATTTCAGCCACAAGGTGAATCGCAAGGCTTACCGTGCCGGCATGCAATCCATTCTTTCAGAACTGGTTCGTCAGGATCGCTTGAGCGTGGTTGAAGAGTTCAGCATTGATGCGCCAAAAACCAAGATGCTGGCTGAGAAGATCAAGGGTCTTGGTTATAACGACAGTGTTCTGGTGCTGATTGATGGTTTTGATGAAAATCTTTACCTCTCTGCCCGTAACCTGCCGAACGTCATGGTGCTTGAAGCGCAATATGCTGACCCGGTCAGCCTGGTTCGTTTTCCGAACGTGGTTGCGACCAAGGCGGCTGTCAAGAAGTTAGAGGAGGTGCTGGCATGAGCGCTTTGACACATACACAAGATCGCTTGCTGCAAGTCATTCTTGCGCCGCAGATTACTGAAAAGGCAACCCGTATTGCTGACAAGCATCAACAAATTGCTTTCAGGGTGCGCACGGATGCAACCAAACCGGAAATCAAGGCCGCTGTTGAACTGGTCTTCAAGGTAGAGGTGGACGCGGTTACGGTTGCCAACGTAGGTGGCAAGAAAAAGCGTGCGGGCCGCATCATGGGTCGCCGCAAGGACTGGAAGAAGGCTTATGTGAGCCTGAAGCCTGGTCAAGAAATCAACTTTGCAGCGGGCGAATAGGAGAAATCATGGCACTGATTAAAGTCAAGCCGACTTCCCCAGGACGGCGCGCCGTAGTCAAGGTGGTGACACCTGAACTGCACAAGGGCAAGCCCCACGCGCCGCTGCTGGAGAAGCAAAGCAAAAATGCCGGTCGTAATAATAACGGCCGCATCACAGTTCGCCACCAGGGTGGTGGCCACAAGCAGCATTACCGTGTAATCGATTTCCGTCGCAACAAGGACGGTATTGTTGCCAAGGTCGAGCGTCTTGAGTACGACCCGAACCGTAGCGCGCACATTGCATTGCTCTGCTATGCAGATGGCGAGCGCCGTTACATTATTGCTCCGCGTGGCATTTCTGCCGGCGCTGAGCTGGTGAGTGGTTCCGATGCGCCGATCAAGGTGGGTAATGCTTTGCCGTTGCGCAACATTCCTGTCGGTAGCACGGTTCACTGCATCGAGTTGCAGCCTGGCAAGGGTGCGCAGATTGCGCGTTCGGCCGGTACTTCCGTCCAGTTGTTGGCGCGTGAAGGCAGTTATGCGCAGTTGCGCTTGCGCTCCGGTGAAGTGCGCCGCGTCCATGTGGACTGCAAGGCGACCATCGGTGAGGTTGGTAACGAAGAGCATCAGCTGCGATCGATCGGCAAGGCCGGTGCGATGCGTTGGCGCGGTGTTCGTCCTACCGTTCGCGGCGTGGTCATGAATCCGATCGATCACCCGCACGGTGGTGGCGAGGGTCGTACCGCTGCCGGTATGAATCCTGTCAGCCCATGGGGTACACCAACCAAGGGTTATCGTACTCGTAGCAACAAGCGCACCGACAACATGCGCGTCAGCCGTCGTCCGGCGAATAAGAGGTAATCAATATGGCACGTTCAATTAAAAAGGGCCCATTCATTGATGGGCATCTGGCAAAGAAAGTAGAAGCGGCCGCAGCAGCTCGGGACAGAAAGCCGATCAAGACATGGTCGCGTCGTTCTACTATTCTGCCTGATTTCATCGGCCTGACTATCGCAGTACATAACGGCAGGCAGCACGTTCCTGTGCTGATTTCTGAAAACATGGTAGGCCACAAGCTCGGCGAATTTGCCCTGACCCGTACTTTCAAGGGTCACGCAGCCGACAAGAAGGCGAAGAAGTAGGAGTATGACGATGAAAGTATCCGCAGTATTACGAGGTGTTCATCTCTCCCCGCAGAAAGCTCGTCTGGTGGCTGATTTGATCCGCGGCAAGAAAGTTGACAATGCCCTCAACATTCTTAACTTCACGCCTAAAAAAGGTGCTGAGGTGATCAAGAAGGTAGTTGAGTCTGCGATTGCCAATGCCGAGCATAACGAAGGTGCAGATATCGATGAGTTGAAAGTGCTTTCAATCTACGTCGACAAGGGCATCGTGCTGAAACGTATCCGTGCACGTGCGAAGGGCCGCGCTGGACGAATCATCAAACCAACCAGTCACATCACCGTGACTGTAGGTAACTAAAGGAATCACTATGGGTCAGAAAATACATCCGTTTGGTTTCCGTCTGGGCGTCCAAAAAAACTGGTTGTCTCGCTGGTATTCCAATAGCAAGAATTTCCCTGCGATGTTGAACAGCGACATCAAGGTGCGCGATTTCCTCAACAAGAAACTAGCACATGCTGCAGTCAGCAGAATTGTGATCGAGCGTCCTGCCAAGAATGCCAAGATCACCATTTATAGCGCTCGTCCAGGTATCGTGATCGGCAAGAAGGGCGAAGACATTGAATCGTTGCGTTCAACCCTGCAGGGTTTGATGAATGTGCCCGTGCATCTCAATATTGAAGAAGTCCGCAAGCCTGAAATCGATGCTGCATTGATTGCGCAGAGTATCGCTCAACAGCTCGAAAAGCGTGTGATGTTCCGTCGCGCCATGAAGCGTGCGATGCAGAATGCGATGCGCCTTGGAGCGCAGGGCATCAAGATCATGAGTTCAGGTCGTTTGAATGGTATCGAAATTGCACGTACCGAATGGTACCGTGAAGGTCGCGTGCCATTGCACACATTGCGTGCCGATATTGACTACGGTGTTGCAGAAGCGCAAACCACCTACGGTATTATCGGTATCAAGGTTTGGGTATTCAAGGGCGAGGTATTTGCCAACAGGGGTGAACAGGCTCCGGTTGCAGACGAGCCCGAGAAGAGAGCCAGGCCGGCAGCTACAGAACCAGAGAAAAGAGTAAGAAAGTCGGGGGCGAAAAATGCTACAGCCAGCTAGACAAAAATACCGGAAGATGCAAAAAGGCCGCAACAAGGGCATTGCAACAACCGGCAACAAGGTAAGTTTCGGTGAATTCGGCCTCAAGGCGGTTGGCCGTGGTCGTCTGACAGCGCGCCAGATTGAGGCTGCGCGTCGAGTAATGACTCGTCACATCAAGCGTGGTGGTCGCGTATGGATCCGTATTTTCCCTGATCAGCCAATTTCCAAGAAGCCAGCTGAAGTGCGTATGGGAAATGGTAAGGGTAGTACCGAGTACTACGTAGCCCAGATTCAACCGGGAAAAATGTTATATGAAATGGATGGGGTCAGCGAAGAGCTGGCGCGTGAAGCTTTCCGTTTGGCTGCAGCGAAGCTGCCGATCGAAACAACTTTCATCACCCGTCATATTGGGAGCTAATCATGAAGGCATCCGATTTGAGAGCCAAGTCTGTTGAAGAGTTGAACAATGAGCTGATCGAGCTGCGCCGTGCGCAGTTCTCCATGCGCATGCAACTCGCGACTCAGCAGTTGAACAAGGTCGATCAGGTAGGCAAGGTGAGACGTGATATTGCACGTGTTCGCACTGTTCTGGCTGAGAAAGAGAAACAGGAATAACTATGAGCGAAACAAATACTGCAGGCGTAAAGGCTGAGAAAGTGGTCCGTACATTAAGTGGCCGCGTTGTCAGCGACAAGATGGACAAGACCATAACCGTTCTTGTAGAGCGCAAGGTCAAACATCCTTTGATCGGCAAGGTTGTTCGCCGCTCGAAGAAATTCCATGCACACGATGAAAACAATGAGTGCAAGGAAGGCGATCTGGTCGTGATTGAGGAAAGCCGTCCGCTTTCCAAGACCAAGACCTGGACAGTGAGCAAGGTTGTAGAAAAAGCGCGTGGCGTTTAATTTATATTGCGCTCCTTCCTGGGCGCAATATATAATGTTGGACTTTTTGGCGGGCATACAGCTCCCGCCCCAATACTGACCGTGGTGTTGTCGGCCGTGAAGACTACCGGCTGGTGTTGGATAAACGGATTAAGTTGGAGATTATTCTCATGATTCAAATGCAATCTCGGCTCGAAGTCGCCGATAACACAGGTGCACGCTCCGTCATGTGCATCAAGGTGTTGGGTGGCTCAAAGCGTCGTTACGCCGGTATCGGTGATGTGATTAAGGTCACTGTCAAGGATGCCGCTCCGCGCGGTCGTGTCAAAAAGGGCGAGGTTTATAGCGCTGTGGTGGTGAGAACTACCAAGGGTGTGCGTCGTCCCGATGGTTCGCTGGTCAAGTTCGATGGTAACGCCGCCGTTCTTTTAAATAACAAGTTAGAGCCGATCGGTACCCGTATCTTCGGGCCTGTGACTCGCGAGCTTCGCGGTGAGCGTTTCATGAAGATCGTATCCCTGGCGCCAGAAGTATTGTAAGGAGATCTGGTCGATGAACAAAATTCGCAAGGGTGATGAAGTCATCCTCAATACTGGCAAGGACAAGGGCAAGCGTGGCACCGTCAAGAGTGTGCTCGCCAGCGGCCATGTAATTGTTGAGGGTCTGAACCTCGCCAAGAAGCATGCCAAGCCAAATCCGATGCGTGGCATTGCCGGCGGTATCGTCAGCAAGGAAATGCCAATCGATATCTCCAACGTAGCATTGTTCAATGCAGCTAGCCAGAAGGGTGAGCGCGTTGGTTTCAAAACACTTGATGATGGCCGCAAGGTGCGAGTCTTCAAATCAAGCGGCGAAGTTGTAGACGCTTAAGGAATTATCATGGCTCGTTTAAAACAGTTTTATAAAGACACCGTGGTCAAGCAGATGATCGAGCAGTTCGGTTACAAGTCTCCCATGGAAGTGCCTCGTATCGAGAAGATCGTGCTGAATATGGGTGTGGGCGAAGCGGTTGCTGACAAGAAAATCATGGAAAACGCTGTTGGTGATCTGGAGAAGATTGCCGGCCAAAAGGCTATTGTGACCAAGGCCAAGAAGTCGGTGGCTTCGTTCAAGATCCGAGACGGTTATCCGGTCGGCTGCAAGGTAACTTTGCGCCGTGAGCGCATGTATGAATTCCTTGATCGTCTCGTGACGATTGCTATTCCCCGTATTCGTGACTTCCGTGGTATTCCCGGCAAAGCGTTCGATGGCCGTGGCAATTACAACATGGGTGTTAAAGAGCAGATCATTTTCCCGGAAATCGAGTACGACAAGATCGATGCTTTGCGCGGGATGAATATCACCATTACAACGACAGCAAAGACTGATGACGAAGCACGTGCATTGCTTGCTGCTTTCAGTTTCCCCTTTAGGAATTAGACAACATGGCTAAAACCTGTCTGATAGAGCGCGAGCAAAAGCGTCGCGACACAGTAAAAAAATATGCAGCCAAGCGTGCTGCGCTTGAAGCAATTATCGCTGATTCGCAGGCGTCTGCAGAAGATCGCCGCGATGCGCGTCAAAAGTTGCAAAGTCTGCCACGTAATTCCAGTCCGGTTCGCTTGCGCAACCGTTGTGCGCTGACTGGTCGTCCACGTGGCGTGTTCAGTAAATTTGGTATCGCGCGTGGCAAATTGCGCGAATTGATGATGCGTGGCGAAGTGCCTGGCGTCACCAAAGCTAGCTGGTAACGGAGGGTTATAGGAATGAGTATGAGTGATCCGATTGCCGACATGCTGACGCGTATTCGTAACGCGCAAGGTGTCAACAAGGCAACAGTGTCTATGCCGTCGTCCAAGTTAAAGACAGCAATTGCCAGCGTTCTGAAAGATGAGGGTTATATTGAAGACTTCTCTGTTCAGGATGTTGATGGCAAGCCGCAACTGAATATCAGCCTGAAGTATTACGCGGGTCGTCCTGTTATCGAGACAATCAGCCGCGTCAGCCGCCCCGGTCTTCGTATTTACCGTGGCAGCCAGGATATTCCAAAGGTAATGAATGGCCTCGGCGTGACGATCATGTCTACGTCCAAGGGTGTGATGACTGATCGCAAAGCGCAAGCTGCCGGTGTCGGCGGTGAAGTGCTCTGTGTCGTGGCTTAAGGAGAGAAGCATGTCTCGCGTAGCTAAAAATCCAGTCGCAATTCCCGAGAAGGTTGAAGTGGTTTTGTCGGCTGGCAATATTTCTGTCAGCGGCCCTCTGGGTAAGTTGACACATCCTTTGACCGACGCAGTCAGGCTTGAGAAAGATGGTAACGCCATCACTTTCGCAGCCGCCAACGATAGCCAGCACTCCCGTGCAATGTCCGGCACGCTGCGTTCTCTCGTTGCCAACATGGTTCATGGTGTTTCGCAGGGCTTTACCCGCAAGCTGAACCTCGTCGGCGTCGGTTACAAGGCTCAGGCGCAAGGCGCCATGCTGAATCTTGATCTGGGATTTTCCCACCCGATCAACCACAAGATGCCCGAAGGCGTCACGGTGCAGACGCCGACACAGACGGAAATTGTGTTGACCGGTTTTGACAAGCAGGTGGTTGGTCAAGTTGCCGCACAGATTCGTGCTTACCGTTCTCCAGAGCCTTACAAGGGCAAGGGTGTGCGCTACTCCGATGAAGTCGTGGTCATTAAAGAAACCAAGAAGAAGTAAGGTTTAGCCATGAATAATTTAAACAATGTAAATCCTCGTCTGCGTCGCGCACGCAAGACGCGTGCAAAGATTGCTGAATTGAAGGCAACCCGCCTCAGCGTGCATCGGACCAACACGCATATCTATGCACAGATCATTGCCGAGACCGGTGACAAGGTCATTGCCAGTGCTTCTACAGTAGAAGCAGAGGTTCGCAAGAGCATCAAAAACGGCGGCAATATGGAAGCAGCTGCAGTGATCGGCAAGCGTATTGCCGAAAAGGCAAAGGCAGCTGGAATTACCACGGTGGCTTTCGACCGTTCCGGCTACAAATACCACGGCCGTATCAAGGCGCTTGCTGATGCTGCGCGTGAAAACGGCTTGTCCTTCTAATAGACGGGGTTAATGATGGCAAGAGATAAAGAAGTAGAACAGCAGACCGATGGTCTGCGTGAAAAAATGATTGGCGTTAACCGCGTTACCAAGGTTGTCAAGGGTGGTCGAATCATGAGTTTCGCTGCATTGACCGTAGTGGGTGACGGCGATGGTGGCGTTGGCATGGGTAAGGGCAAGGCGCGTGAAGTGCCGGTTGCAGTTCAAAAGGCAATGGACGAAGCCCGTCGCGGCATGCTCAAGGTGAGCCTGAATAACGGTACGCTGCATCATGCTGTTACCGGTGTCCATGGCGCTGCCAAGGTGTTCATCCAGCCTGCATCCGAAGGTACCGGTATTATTGCGGGTGGCGCAATGCGTGCGATTTTTGAAGTCATGGGCGTGACCAACGTGCTGGCCAAGTGCATCGGTTCTACTAACCCGTATAACGTCGTCCGCGCAACCCTGAATGGATTGCAGTCCATGAACACGCCGGCAGAGATTGCGGCAAAGCGCGGCAAGAGCATAGAAGAAATCAGAGGTTAATGATGGCTAAAGCTAAACAAGCAGCTAACACGCTGAAAGTGACTTTGGTTAAAAGCACGATCGGCAGAATCCAGGCGCACCGCGCTTGTGTCGCCGGCCTTGGTTTGCGCCGCATGCATCAGACCGTGGAAGTGCTGGATACACCGGCAAATCGCGGCATGATCAACGCGGTCGGCTATCTTTTGAAGGTAGAAGCATAATGAAACTGAACTCGATCAAGCCCGCTGAGGGCGCAAAACACAGTAAACGCCGCGTTGGCCGTGGTATTGGTTCCGGTCTGGGCAAGACGGCGGGTCGCGGTCACAAGGGCCAGAAGTCACGTACAGGCGGTTTCCACAAGGTTGGTTTTGAAGGCGGTCAAATGCCGATTCAACGCCGCTTGCCGAAGCGTGGTTTTGTCTCCTTGACCAAGGAAGATACCGCGCGCGTGCGCACCAGTGAACTGGTTGCAGTGCAGGCAGATGTTGTTGACCTGTTGGCTTTGAAACAGGCCAAGGTGATTCCTGCCAGTGCACGATCGGTCAAGGTTTATTTGTCCGGTGAAGTTACTCGCGCGATCAGCGTGCAGGGACTGTTGCTGAGCAAGGGTGCGCGCGCGGAAGTTGAAGCTGCTGGCGGCAAGATTGTTGAGTAAGGCCTGAGGGCGTAAACAAGTTGGCTAAAGATAGCAAGTTGGGACGGTAGGCAAGATGTCGGAACTGAAAAGTCGTCTGCTGTTTGTGATCGGTGCGCTGATCGTTTTCCGCCTGGGAACATTTATTCCTGTTCCCGGGATTGACCCGGACACGCTGGCCAGGCTGTTTGAATCCCAGTCAGACGGGATCCTCGGCATGTTCAACATGTTCTCGGGCGGTGCATTGTCCAGATTCAGTCTTTTCGCGCTGGGCATCATGCCGTATATCTCGGCTTCGATCATCATGCAGCTATTGACTGTGGTTTCGCCAAAGCTGGAACAGCTTAAGAAAGAAGGCGAGAGCGGTCGTCGCCAGATTACCAAGTACACCCGTTACGGTACGCTGGTGCTGGCAACTTTCCAGGCGCTCGGTATTTCGATAGCGCTGGAAGGGCAAGCGGGGCTAGTTATTGATCCGGGCATGATGTTCCGTTTTACAGCGGTAGTTACGCTGGTGAGCGGCACCATGTTCCTGATGTGGCTGGGCGAGCAGATTACGGAGCGCGGTATCGGTAACGGTATATCAATCATTATCTTTGCCGGTATTGTTGCGGGCTTGCCTAGTGCTATCGGTGGCACGCTGGAACTGGCCAGGACGGGTACATTCCATCCACTCTTCGTGCTGTTCCTGATTATTGCTGTTGTGCTGGTGACCGCATTCGTAGTGTTTGTTGAGCGCGGCCAACGCAAGATCACCGTGAATTATGCGAAACGCCAGGTTGGCCGAAAGGTATTTGGCGGCCAGACCAGCCATCTGCCCCTGAAGCTGAATATGGCTGGCGTGATTCCGCCGATTTTCGCTTCGAGCATCATTTTGTTCCCGGCCACGATGGCTGGTTGGTTTGGCAGCAGTGAGAGCATGACATGGCTGAAAGATATCGGAGCGACTTTGTCGCCTGGACAACCTCTGTACATTTTGCTGTTTGCTACCGCGATCATCTTTTTCTGCTTCTTCTACACTGCTTTGGTGTTCAATCCGAAGGAAACGGCAGACAACTTGAAGAAGAGCGGTGCTTTTGTGCCGGGTATACGTCCGGGCGACCAGACTGCGAGATACATTGACCGCATCATGGGTCGTCTGACACTGGCTGGTGCGCTGTATATTACTGCAGTATGTTTGTTGCCTGAATTTTTGATTCTCAGCTATAACGTGCCGTTCTACTTTGGTGGTACGTCGTTGCTGATTATCGTGGTGGTGACCATGGATTTCATGGCGCAGGTGCAGTCTCACCTGATGTCCAACCAGTATGAAAGCTTGCTCAAGAAGGCTAATTTTAAGGGCGGTGCGGTTACTCCGCGTTGAACAGGGTAAAGCGGCATGGCGAAAGAAGATTCGATTGAGATGCAAGGGGTGGTGTTGGAAAACCTGCCTAACGCAACCTTTCGCGTAAAGTTGGAAAATGATTTTGTAGTGTTGGGTCACATATCCGGCAAGATGCGCAAGAACTATATTCGCATCCTGCCAGGTGACAAGGTCACCGTAGAAATGACGCCATATGATTTATCGCGCGCACGGATTATTTTCCGTGTTAAGTAAGTATCAGAAGTGGGGGTTGTGAAATGAGAGTTCGTGCATCTGTTAAGGCTTTGTGCCGTAATTGCAAGGTTGTTCGTCGTCGTGGCGTCGTGCGTATCATCTGCACTGACCCCCGTCACAAGCAGCGTCAAGGTTGATTGGAAGTAATTGTGCAAAGCTGATTGTTAAAAGTCAGCCAAGCTGTTAAAATTTTGGGCTTTTTTGGCGACTTACAATTAGTTGCGCCATAATTTTGGAGTAGAAACATGGCTCGGATAGCAGGGGTAAACATCCCAAATCATAAGCATGCCGAAATCGCGTTAACGTCGATTTATGGTATTGGTCGTAACACTGCGAAACAGATCTGTCTGGCGGCTGGTGTTTCTACCACTGTAAAAATCAAGGATCTGAACGACGCCGAAGTCGAGAAGCTGCGCGACGAAGTTGCCAAGCTCAAGGTCGAAGGCGACCTGCGTCGTGAAGTGACAATGAACATCAAGCGTTTGATGGATCTTGGTTGCTATCGCGGTATTCGTCACCGCCGTGGCCTGCCGGTTCGCGGTCAGCGCACGAAGACCAATGCACGTACACGCAAGGGTCCTATCAAGCCAATCAAGGCATCTAAGTAAGGATTTGTAAATGGCTAAAGCAAACGCACGTATTCGTAAGAAAGTTAAAAAGAACATTGCCGAAGGCATTGCTCACGTACATGCTTCTTTTAACAATACGATTATCACGATCACCGACCGCCAGGGTAATGCACTTTCATGGGCAACTTCGGGCGGCGCCGGCTTCAAGGGTTCGCGCAAGAGTACACCATTTGCAGCGCAAGTCGCTGCAGAAGCAGCAGGCAAGGCTGCTCAGGAGTGTGGCGTGAAGAATCTCGAAGTTCGTATCAAGGGTCCTGGTCCCGGTCGTGAATCCGCCGTGCGTGCGTTGAATGCTGCCGGTTTTAAAATTACCAGTATTTCGGATGTGACGCCTGTACCGCACAACGGTTGCCGTCCACCAAAGAAGCGCCGCATCTAAGCGCGCTTGATATAACAGGAGAATACCTTGGCTAGAAATCTTGATCCTAAGTGCCGTCAGTGCCGCCGTGAAGGCGAGAAGCTTTTCCTCAAGGGTGAAAAGTGCTTCACCGACAAATGCGCGATTGAAAAACGTAATTTCCCACCGGGCCAGCACGGACAAAGACGCAATCAGCGCCTCTCTGACTACGGTGTTCAATTGCGTGAAAAGCAGAAGCTGCGCCGCATTTATGGTGTGCTCGAAGGCCAGTTCCGCAGCTACTATGCTGAAGCTGACCGCCGCAAAGGTATTACCGGTGAAAACCTGTTGCAGTTGCTCGAATGCCGTCTGGACAACGTTGCATACCGCATGGGGTTCGGTTCATCGCGTACTGAAGCGCGCCAGATCGTCCGTCACAACAGCATTCTGGTGAATGGCAAGCGTGTGAACGTACCTTCCTACCAGGTTCGTCCGGGTGATGAAGTACAGGTTGCCGAAGCTTCCAAGAATCAATTGCGTATCAAGGGCGCGCTTGAGGCTGCTGCACAGCGTGGTTTCCCGGAATGGATTTCTGTTGATGTCAAGGCCCTGAAGGGTGTCTTCAAGGCCAAGCCGCAGCGCGATGAATTGCCTGCAACGATCAACGAGTCTCTCGTCGTCGAACTTTATTCCAAGTAATTAAGCCCTTTTAATCGAGGGTCATAAGGAAAGTTTATGCAAAACAGTCCGACAGAATATTTAAAGCCGCGTGTCGTTGATGTAGAAGTGCTCTCTCCATTGCGCGCAAAGGTTACGCTTGAGCCCATGGAGCGTGGATTCGGTTACACCTTGGGCAACGCATTGCGTCGCGTCCTGCTTTCGTCCATCCCCGGCTATGCAATCACAGAAGTCAAGATTGACGGTGTGGTACATGAGTACTCCACTATCGACGGTGTGCAGGAAGATGTCGTGGATATCCTTCTGAACCTGAAGGGTGTTGCGCTTAAACTGAACAACAAGTCCGAGACAGTGTTGACGCTGAACAAATCGTCTGAAGGTGTTGTGACTGCCGGTGATTTTGAGACCGGTCATGACGCTGATATCGTCAATCCGGATCATGTGATTGCGCATCTGACCAAAGGCGGCAAGCTGAGCCTTGAAGTCAAGGTGGAAATGGGTCGCGGTTATCAGCCGGTTCCGGCACGTCAGAAGGGCAGCGATGAAGATCGCGTTCTCGGTTTCATCATGGTGGATGCTTCCTTCAGTCCGATCAACAAGGTCAGCTATCAGGTTGAAAGCGCTCGCGTTGAGCAACGTACCGACCTTGACAAGCTGATCATGGATGTTGAAACCAATGGCGTGATCGAGCCTGAGCAAGCCATTCGCGATGCTGCGCGCATCCTGATGGGTCAGTTGGCCGTGTTTGCCGATCTGGAAGGTGCGCCTACGGAAATCGAAGTCAAGCATGCGCCACAGGTCGATCCTATCCTGTTGCGTCCGGTTGACGATCTCGAGCTGACTGTGCGCTCCGCAAACTGCCTCAAGGCCGAAAACATTTACTATATCGGCGACTTGATCCAGCGTAACGAAAACGAACTACTGAAAGCGCCTAATCTTGGCCGCAAGTCTCTGAACGAGATCAAGGATGTATTGGCATCCAAGGGCCTGACATTGGGCATGAAATTAGAAAACTGGCCACCGGTCGGTCTGGAAAAGGTGTGAGGGTATCACTATGCGTCATCGCAACAGCAATCGTAAATTAAATCGTACCAGCAGCCATCGCCAAGCGATGTTGCGTAACATGGCAAACTCTTTGCTGCTCCACGAGATCATCAAGACCACCTTGCCCAAGGCCAAGGAACTACGCCGTGTCGCCGAGCCTTTGATCACCTTGAGCAAGAACGCTACGCTGGCCAATCGCCGTCTGGCTTTCAGCCGTACGCGTGACCGCGATATCGTGGGTAAACTCTTCAATGAACTGGGTCCGCGCTATCAAAGCCGTAACGGTGGTTATCTGCGTATCCTGAAATGCGGTTTCCGCGTCGGCGACAATGCGCCTATGGCATTGGTCGAGCTGGTAGACCGTCCGCAAGTGGAGATTGAGGCTGTCGCTGCAGAGTAATTATGCAGCAAATCCTTGTTTCATCACGAAGCCGGTCACTGACCGGCTTTTTGTTTTATATCGACCGCTGAGTCAACCGGACTGGGAGTTACGAGACGAATGACATCCGCCTGGTTGAACGGCCAATTCAACGTTTTATCGTTTGCCGTATTAAGAAGTACCGGAATGCGCGCTCCGTAAGTGGCCAGCAGTAAATCATCCTCACTGATCTCAATGGCCTCCCAGCAGATATCTGGGTTATTCATGCTGACAAGCAGGGCTTCTGCCGTTTCGCATAGATGACAGGCGGAAGTGCTGTAGAGTTTAAGTATGGCCATAGTGAAGATTTAAAAACAGTTTTAAAGATATCCGCCAACTAATTGGCGGATATGCATTTTCGATCTCTGAAAAAAACACCATAATAGCAACTGCGCGCCAATCCGGCTTTATCCAGATTTTAATCAATACCTTGTGGGCGAACCAATGGCTGAAATTCAAGAATCAAAAGAAAGCTTGCAAGAAAGCCTGCAACAGGTCATTACGCTGTTAAACAAGCACAAGTTGATCGAAGGTCTGGTGCAGAAGCAGGATATGCCTAAACAGGCATTGGTTGAAACGCTGGTGCACAAGCAGAACCTGGCTGAGCTGCAGAAGAAACTGGATACGCTGCACCCTGCAGACGTTGCCTATATTCTTGAAGCATTGCCACTCGACCAGCGTCTTGATGTCTGGGATCTGGTCAAGGCGGAACGCGATGGCGACATTCTGCTGGAAGTTTCCGATGCGGTCAGGCAGACGCTGATTGCAGACATGGACAGCGACGAATTGCTCGCTGCCGCAGAACAGCTGGATACGGACGAGCTGGCCGACCTCGCACCGGATTTGCCCAAGGATGTGCTGCAGGAACTGCTGGAAAGTCTGGATGCCAGCAACCGCGAGCGCTTGCAATCGGCCTTGTCCTATCCGGAGGATGCAGTGGGCGCGCTGATGGATTTCGATATTGTCACCATACGCGAGGACATCACGCTTGAAGTTGCCCTGCGTTATCTGCGGCGTATCGGTAGTCTGCCCGACCATACCGATAAACTTTTCGTCGTTGACAGACACGACATGTTGCGCGGTGTATTGCCACTGAAGCGGCTGGTCGTCAGCGACCTCGATTCCGGCGTAGCAGAGATCATGGCAGATGATGCAGTCGTCTTTCATCCTGAGGACAAGGCGACCGATGCTGCCAAGGCATTCGAACGGTATGACCTGGTCACTGCACCAGTGGTGGACGAGAACAACAAGTTGATCGGCCGGCTGACAGTCGACACCGTCATGGATTTCATCCGCGAGGAAGCCGAAAGCGACATGCTTTCACTCGCCGGCTTGCGCGAAGACGAGGACATGTTCTCATCGGTCTGGAAAGCTATGCAGAACCGCTGGACCTGGCTCGCCGTCAATCTGGTGACGGCTTTCGTCGCTTCTCGCGTCATTGGCGCTTTCGAGGGCTCGATCGAAAAAATCGTTGCGCTTGCGGCCTTGATGCCGATCGTGGCAGGTATCGGCGGCAATTCCGGCAATCAGACCATCACCATGATCGTGCGGGGTCTGGCGCTCGGCCAGGTGGCTTCGCACAACATGAAATCATTGTTGCAGAAGGAGCTGGGAATCGCCTTGCTAAATGGCCTTATATGGGGTTCGGTATTGGGTGTTGTCGCCTACCTGCTTTATGACAATGTGGCACTCGGTGTCGTCATGACCGCAGCGATGACGCTGAATCTGCTGCTCGCTGCTGTCATGGGCGTGCTGATTCCCCTGATGATGACCAAGTTCGGCCGCGATCCGGCTGTTGGTTCGAGCGTGCTGATCACCGCGATGACAGACAGTGGCGGTTTCTTCATTTTCCTCGGTTTGGCTACGCTGGTATTACTTTGAAATTGTCATGAACGAATTTTATCTGGTCTGGGAAGATGTCCAGTCGGGCTTGTATAGCCCGGTCGTGCTCTGGCAGTTGGGCGTGATCGCAGGCAGTCTGCTGTTGGCCTGGTCGGTCAACGGCGCCCTGCGTGCCTATGTCATGCGGCATGCGCCCGAAAATCTCAAGATCGGTATAGGTGGCATCAACCGCGTGCTGTTCCCGCTGTCATCCCTGCTTTTTGTGTATACCGGTCAACTGGTCTTGAGCGGCTGGCAGCAGACCAATCTGTTAGCGCTTGCATCAGCCCTGCTGATCGCAATGGCGGTGATTCGTCTGGCTGTGTATGCCTTGCGCTATATCTTTTCGCCCAGCGGATGGCTGCGAACAATGGAAAGTGCGATTGCAAGCGCCGTCTGGGTTGTGCTTGCGCTGCATCTGAGCGGCTTGCTCAGCTCAATTCTCTCGGCGTTGAACAGCGTGAGCTTCGGAATAGGCAAGAGCGAGGTCACGCTGTTACTGGTTATGCAGGCCATAGCGATCATTCTGGTTACCCTGTTCGCTGCTCTCTGGATCAGTCGCTTGATCGAAAACCGGCTGATGGGGGCGCAGCAGATCAACATGAATGTGCGTGTCGTGCTGACCAAGCTTGTACGCATTTTGTTCGTGCTGGTAGCGATATTGTTCGGCTTGTCCGCAGCCGGTCTAGACATCACCCTGCTCTCCGTGTTCGGCGGCGCGCTTGGTGTCGGTCTCGGTTTCGGTTTGCAGAAAATTGCCAGCAACTACGCCAGCGGCTTCATCATTCTGCTCGACGACTCGATCAAGATCGGCGATATCATGACTGTCGATGTGCACTATGGCGTCGTCAGCGAACTGCGTTCCCGTTATATGGTGCTGCGCAAACTGGACAACACGGAGGTGATCATTCCCAACGAGCTGCTGGTCACCAACGTCATGATCAATCACTCGATGTCCGACCGCAAAGTACGGGTGCAGCTTGCGTTGCAGGTGAGTTATCAGACTGATCTGGAGCTTGCCATGAAACTGATGCTTGAAGCTGCCAGAACTCAGGAAAGAGTGCTGCAGGAGCCGGAGCCCAACGCCTTGCTCAAGGGCTTTGGTGAGAGCGGTATCGACCTGCTGCTGAATGTCTGGATATCTGACCCGGAGAACGGTTCCATGACCCTGCAGTCCGAAATTTATCTGGATATATGGCGTGCCTTCAAGAAACACAATATATCGATTCCCTACCCTCAGCGTGAGATCCGCATACTCAACAAAGATAGCGGGCCAGCCGGCGCAGTGGACTGAGCTCTGGGTTGGACTAAGCTCTCGGTTCTCTGGCGTCTGGTCCAGACGCGGCGAATGTGAATCGCAGAAATGCAAAAGCCCGCTGACGCGGGCTTTTTTACAACAAGCTCAGTATTTGATTACTTCAGCTTGGTTTCCTTGTATATCACATGCTTGCGGGCAACAGGATCGAACTTCTTGATTTCCATCTTTTCCGGCATGGTGCGCTTGTTCTTGGTGGTCGTGTAGAAATGACCGGTACCTGCACTGGATTCGAGTTTGATTTTTTCACGCATGATATGAGGTCCTTAAATCTTTTCGCCGGCGGCACGCAGATCAGCCAGAACAGCATCGATGCCGTTCTTGTCGATAGTGCGCAGTGCAGCGTTGGTGATACGTAAGCTTACCCAGCGGTTTTCGCTTTCGACCCAGAATTTGCGGTTTTGCAAATTAGGTAAAAAACGACGCTTGGTCTTGTTGTTTGCGTGGGATACGTTGTTCCCAACCATTGGCTTCTTGCCGGTTACCTGACATACGCGTGCCATGCTAAATCTCCTGGTACTGCTTACCGAAATTCGAAAGACCGCATTTATACCATAGAACGCGGCTCATCCTCAAGAAAATTCTTTAAATTTAATGTTTTCCGGTACTACCGAAACCACCCTCGCCACGTTCGCTGGCGGCGAAGTCATCCACTACACTGAAGCTGGCCTGGGCGACAGGCACGATGACCAGTTGCGCGATACGCTCAAGCGGATTGAGAATGAAGGCTTCGCGGCCGCGATTCCAGCAGGAAACCAATAACTGACCCTGGTAATCCGAATCGATCAGCCCGACCAGATTGCCCAGCACAATGCCGTGCTTGTGGCCAAGGCCTGAGCGCGGCAGGATCATCGCGGCATAGTTCGGATCGGCCAGATGAATCGCCATGCCGGTGGGGATCAGCGTGGTTTCTCCCGGATGCAGGGTTTGCGTGTGCTCGATGCAGGCGCGCAGATCAAGGCCGGCGGAGCCGGGGGTGGCATAGGCCGGCATCATGTTGTGCAGGCGACTGTCGAGAATTTTCAGGGCTACGTTGAGGCTCATGGGGTTTTCCTTGGGGATGGTTGCAGACGGCTGGCAATGTGCTGCAGTAATTTCAGGGCGATTTCCATTTTCGGTGCACGAGCAAAAACATGGTGGCCATCGTCATCGAGCAGCGTCACGCCGGCTTCATCCCGCCCCATGCTGTCCTGTACCAGATTGGCAACCAGCAAGGGCAGGCGCTTGCGTTTGCGCTTGGCTTCCGCGTGCTCCAGCAACTGCTCGCTTTCGGCAGCGAAGCCGACGCAGAAAGGCGGTTGTGGCAAGCTGCTGACAGCGGACAGAATATCCACTGTGGGTTCGAGTTCCAATGTCAGCGATTGCTCACTTTTCTTGATTTTCTGTGCGGACGGATTTGCTGGTTTGTAATCCGCGACAGCCGCCACGCTGATAAAGATATCCTGTGACGCGACGCATTGCATGACAGCCTCCAGCATCTGCCCGGCACTGCTGACATTGACCAGCGCAACGCCGCGTGGCGGGGCAAGGCGGGTGGGGCCGCTCACCAGGGTAACTTCAGCACCCATCTCCTGCGCAACACGGGCGATGGCATAACCCATTTTGCCGGAGCTGAAGTTGGTGATGGCGCGTACCGGGTCTATGGCTTCGATCGTTGGTCCGGCTGTCAGCAGGATGCGTTTGCCTTGCAATAATTTCGGCTGCTGAAATGCAAGCAGCATGTCCAGTAGCGCTTCCGGCTCCGACATCCGCCCGAGGCCGGTTTCTCCGCAGGCCTGTTCGCCGCTTTCAGGTCCGAGCACAGTCACGCCATCGGCCAGCAATTGAGCGATATTGCGTTGCGTCGCCGGGTGCTCCCACATCTGCCGGTTCATGGCGGGTGCGACCAGCAAAGGGCAATCACGCGCCAGGCACAATGTCGACAGCAGGTCGTCGGCGCGGCCGTGCACCAGCTTGGCGATGAAATCAGCGCTGGCAGGGGCGATCAGAATCGCATCCGCCTCGCGCGAAAGCTCGATATGCGGCATGCCGTTGGGAATACCGGCATCCCACATGTAGGTATAAACACGCTTGCCGGAGAGGGCCTGCATGGTGACCGGGGTAATGAAGTGATGCGCAGCCTCTGTCATCACCACCTGTACGGCTATGCCCTGCTTGACCAGCAGGCGCACAAATTCTGCCGACTTGTAAGCCGCAATGCCGCCGGTGATGCCCAGAACCAGTTTTTTGATTGCCACTGGCGTATCGACTGCCTGATTGTGCATAATTCTGCAATGAATTGAATTACTTCGATTTTATATGAAAGCGACCGGGCATGGGCAAAGCACTTCAAATCTGTCCGGCTTTCGCCAGGTAAAAATTTCAACGGAACCGTGGAGAACAATAATGGCAATCACGGATTGGCCCGCAGGCGAACGCCCGCGGGAAAAGCTGCTGCAACAGGGAGCAACAGCGCTGTCGGACGCCGAATTGCTGGCGATCTTTCTGCGCGTGGGGGTGACCGGTAAAAGTGCTGTCGATCTCGCACGCGACCTCTTGAGCCGATTCGGTAGCCTGAACGGAATTTTTGCCGCCAGTGAAATGGAAATCAGTGTAGCCATAGTCAGCGTTTTTGCAGGCCGCAGCGCTTGTTGATGTCGTTGCTGAGCGCGTTAAATGTGGTGATGGCCTTGCTGGTGGTCGAGTAGGGATGGGATAACAGATGGCCGATCAGCGCCATTTGTCTGACGTTGTAGCTGGCTTCCAGCGCCTGTGTGCGACAGCTGCAGGCAGTGGTGGTATCGCTTGCAGTGAGGCTGGCCTGGCAGGCTGTGTGTTCGCTTTCGCGTTCGGCTGCTGACCAGAGCTGTTGATTGTTGCCGGGCGCACTGATTTCGGCACCCAGCTGGGTCAGCAACTGATACATGAATTCCAGGCTGTGATGCATGTCGTCAAGCGGACGGTTTTCATCATTCTTTGGCATCACCTTGCCGTTTTCCAGAGTGAAATTGAACGGTACTTCGAACACCGGCACCGAGGGTACGCTATAACCCTGTGCGCCGAGCAGAATGCGTTTTGCCGGGTTCTGGTCGAGATGCGCATTCACTGTGTCGAGATCGCGTTGCGGAATTTCCAGCTTCATCATCGCGGTGCAGTATCCGTCGGTATTCTGACGCCCCTGCGTAACGGACAGGCGAATTTCATCATCCTGCCAGCCGTGGCCGAAAGCGAGCGGATGTTGCAGCAGTTTTGTGGTTTCGATGGCGCGCAACGCTTCGACGGCCTGCGGTGAATCGCAAGCGTGGGCAGATGCGGCGAAGAAGCTGAACAGCAGGATACCAAGGGCATGAATGCGGGTTTTTGTCATTTCAGGGAGCCATCTTTCAAGTTGGGGAGGTAAAGGGTTCACTGCAAGGGTTGCAGTTGCAGCAGTTTGTTGTCGGCCAGCAGATAGAGCAGGCCGTCCGGGCCCTGGCGCACGTCGCGCACGCGGCCTATGCCCTGCAGCAGACGCTCTTCCTTGGCGAACTTGTCGCCGTCCAGCGTCAGCCTCACCAGCATCTGGAACTTGAGTGAACCGATAAAGAGGCTGTTTTTCCAGCCGGGGTAGGCATCGCCGGTGTAGAACGTCATGCCGGACGGTGCGATGGATGGCACCCATTTGTACAGCGGCTGCGCCATGCCGGTCTTGTGCGTGCCTTCGCCGATTTTGGTGCCGATGAAATAATTGACGCCGTAGGTGATCACCGGCCAGCCGTAGTTGGTGGCAGGCGCAAGAATGTTGATTTCATCGCCGCCCTGTGGGCCGTGTTCGTGGGTCCAGATTTTGCCGCTGACAGGATGCATGGCAGCGCCCTGCACGTTACGGTGACCAAGGCTGTAAATCTCGGGCAGAGCCGTGCCTTTGCCGACGAAGGGGTTGTCCGCAGGCACCCGGCCGTCATCATGCAGTCTGACGACCTTGCCGATATGTTGTTCCAGCTGTTGCGCGCGCTCCTTGTCGCCGCGGTCGCCCATGGTGATGTACAGATAGCCTTCGCGATCAAAGACAATACGTGAACCGAAGTGATTGCCGCCGCTGATTTTAGGCGTCTGGCTGAATAAGACTTCACTGCCGGTGAGGCTCATGCCCTGCAGTTTTGCGCGCATCACTTCGGTGCCGACGCCATCGTCGCCTCTGGCCGAGTAGCTCAGATAAATCCAGCCATTCTGTGCATACTGCGGATGCAATGCCACATCGAGCAAGCCGCCCTGGCCGCTATCGACCACCTTGGGCGTGCCGGCAACGGGCTGCGGCAGCAGTTTGCCGTTTTCGATCATGCGCAATCGGCCGCTTTTCTCGGAGACCAGAATGCGGCCATCAGGCAGAAAAGCCATGCCCCAGGGCGCGTTCAGTTTGTCTGTCATCACGTTGATGCGGATTTTTTCCGTATCTGCGTTTGTGATTTCCGTGGCATCCGAGGTCTGATAGCCCATGGTACTGAAACAAATAAACAGCAGTGTGGCGAGCCGCATTAACCAATGGCTGGAATACGATGCGTGTAGATTTGACATGCAGCCTCCATAGTTGATTTACCGCTTTAAGACGCCTGCCGGTGGCGATGGTTCATCATGTACACGGCGCGATGACGGTAAAACTGAATTTACAGATTTGCCCCATCCGCCTATCATGCTCAGGTTTGCGGGCTTGGGTATGGCGGACTCGCCCGCATTTTGACCATAGATCAAGAATTCAACACGATGTCTGATTCCTTAACCCAAACTGAAGTGGATGTGCTGCTGGTGGGCGGCGGCATCATGAGCGCCACGCTGGCCATGCTGTTGACACAACTGGCGCCAGAATTGCAGGTTCTGCTGGTTGAAAGACAGGACGCCGTCGCGACTGAAAGCAGCGATGTCTGGAACAATGCCGGCACCGGCCATGCCGGTTATTGCGAGCTGAATTACACGCCGGAAGCTGCAGACGGCAGCATTGCCATCAACCGGGCGCTGAATATCAATGCGGCATTCGAGGTTTCTCTACAATTCTGGTCCAGTCTGGTCGAGCAGGGCTTGTTACCGCAGCCGCAATCCTTCATCAACCGCACGCCGCATGACAGCTTCGTCTGGGGCGAGCGCGATGTGGCCTTTCTGAAAGCGCGCCATGCGCTTTTGCAGCAACATCATCTGTTTGCAGACATGCAGTTCACTGAAGACAAAGCCGTGATCGCGGAATGGATGCCGCTGGTCATGCAGCAGCGCCCGGCGAGCCAGCCGGTTGCCGCCACACGCGTCACTTACGGCACCGATGTCAATTTCGGCGCGGTCACTCGTCACATGGTGGCAGCTTTGCAACAACACCCCAACTTCAGGCTGTTGAGCGGCCGGCACGTGCACACATTGAAGCAAAATACCGCTGCACGCTGGGAAGTTGATATCCGCGATGCAAATGGCCAGCGGCAAACCCTCAAAGCCGGATTTGTCTTTCTCGGTGCCGGCGGCGGTACACTACCGCTGTTGCAGCAGTCCGGCATTGCTGAAAGCAAGGGTTACGGCGGCTTCCCGGTCAGTGGTCAATGGCTGGTCTGCAACAATCCGGAGATCATCCGCCAGCATGCCGCCAAGGTTTACGGCAAGGCACCCTTGGGCGCGCCGCCGATGTCGGTGCCGCATCTGGATTTACGCTACATCAGCGGCAAGACCGCATTGCTGTTCGGTCCTTTTGCCGGATTCAGCAGCAAATTTCTCAAACAGGGCTCCTACCTCGATCTGCTCAAATCGGTCAAAAGCGGCAATCTGAAATCCATGCTCGGTGTCGCGCGTCATAATTTCGATTTGACGCGCTATCTGATCGGCGAAGTTCTGCAATCGCACGAGGATCGCATGCAATCGCTGCGCAAGTTTTATCCGCAGGCGCGCTCCGAGGACTGGCAACTGGCGGTGGCAGGCCAGCGCGTGCAAATCATCAAGCCTTGTGCCGACAAGGGCGGCAGACTGGAATTCGGCACCGAAATCGTTGCAGCCGGCGACGGCAGTCTGGCGGCGCTGCTCGGCGCATCCCCGGGCGCATCGACATCGGTTCAGGCCATGCTGGAAGTATTGCAGCGCTGCTTTCCCGACCAGCTGGCCTCAAAAAACTGGCAGGAAAAACTGAAAGCGCTGATCCCGTCCTATGGTGAATCGCTGGTGGAAGATGCGGCGTTACTGAGCAGGGTGCGGCGGGGAACGCTGGATACGCTGGGCTTGCGATGAACCCAGCTGCCGCGTGCGGTGCAATAAAATGAAAACGGGCGCCGAGGCGCCCGTTTTTGTGTCTGGTAACGTTAAGGATTAACGGTTGCAGACGTACATGGTGACTTCAAAGCCGAAACGCATTTCAGTCGCTGCTGGTTTTGTCCACATGGTAGTTCTCCTTCAATCAGTTGATGAATGAACAACGTTATGTTGTTATTACTACGATTGTATTTTCCGCCGCAAGTTTTCTGATAGCCCTGCCTGCAACCATGATTGGGGCCTCATGATTTTCATGAGTTGCGGGGCGCTAGTCAGGATGATGAATCGTTCCGGCTTGTCGTACGGTCGCCCTGCTTTATACTGCTCGCTGACCAATGACATGATTATTGAAATATGAATAAGACCATCAAACAAGCGCTTTGGGTGTTGATCGCCATTCTTGGTGCAGGAGCGGTCGGCGGCATTGCACTCAATCGCGGCGAGAGTATCAACGCCATGTGGTTCATCACGGCAGCGCTTTGCGTCTACGCCATTGCCTACCGCTTCTATTCCGCCTGGATCGCGACCAAAGTCCTGCTGGTGGACGAGACCAGGGCGACACCGGCCGAACGGCTGGATAACGGCCGCGATTATGTGCCGACCAACCGCTGGATCGTGTTCGGCCATCATTTTGCCGCCATTGCCGGCCCCGGCCCGCTCATCGGGCCCACCCTCGCCGCGCAGTTCGGGTATTTGCCGGGTACTTTGTGGATACTTATCGGGGCAGTGCTGGGTGGCGCCGTGCAGGATATGGTGACACTATTTCTTTCCACCCGCCGCAACGGCCGCAGCCTCGGGCAGATGGCACGCGACGAGTTGGGGCCGATCGGCGGCATTGCGGCGCTGATTGGCACACTGGCGATCATGATCATCCTCATCGCCGTGCTCGGGCTGGTGGTAGTCAATGCCATGAAGCACAGCCCGTGGGCGACTTCTACCGTGGTGGCGACCATTCCGATAGCAGTGTTCATCGGTCTTTACATGCGCAATATCCGCCCCGGCAAGGTGCTGGAGGCCTCCCTGCTGGGCGTCGTGCTCTTGCTGCTGGCAGTCGCCGGCGGCGGCTGGATAGATCATCAACCTGGTCTGCGTGCGATTTTCGATCATGATGGGTTGCCGCTCGCGGTCGGCGTTATCGTCTACGGTTTTGCCGCCGCCATCCTCCCGGTCTGGATGCTGTTAGCGCCGCGCGACTATCTTTCCACTTTCATGAAGCTCGGCACCATCATGCTGCTGGCAGTCGCCATCATTTTGCTGCAGCCGGAAGTGAAAATGCCTGCGCTGACCCAGTTCACCGACGGCAGCGGGCCGATTTTCGGCGGCGCCCTGTTCCCCTTCGTGTTCATTACCGTTGCCTGCGGTGCCATCTCCGGCTTTCATGCCCTGATCGCTTCCGGCACCACGCCCAAGCTGCTGGCCAACGAGCGCGACATTCGCATGATCGGTTACGGCAGCATGCTGCTCGAATCCTTTGTCGCCATCATGGCGATGATCGCGGCAACGGTGCTGGACCCCGGTGTTTTCTTCGCCATCAACAGCCCGGCTGGTGTCGTCGGCCGCGATGCGGCAACGGCAGTGGCGACGATCAATTCCTGGGGCTTTGCCGTGACAGTCGAGCAGATGGAAAATCTGGCGCGGCAGATGGGCGAAACCACGCTGTTCGCGCGCACCGGCGGAGCACCTTCGCTGGCAGTCGGCATGGCCAGTATTTTCAGCAGCGCCTTCGGTCAGGGCATGCTTGCGTTCTGGTATCACTTCGCCATCATGTTCGAGGCGGTGTTCATCCTCACCACGCTGGATGCCGGTACCCGCGTCGGCCGCTTCATGTTGCAGGACATGCTCGGCAATATCTCACCCAGATTGGGCGAGACCTCATGGTATCCCTCAGTATTGTTCAGCAGTGCGCTGGTGGTGGCGGGCTGGGGCTATTTTCTCTATATCGGCGTCATCGACCCCAACGGCGGCGTCAATATTCTCTGGCCGCTGTTCGGCATTGCCAACCAGATGCTTGCGGCGATTGCGCTGTGCGTGGGTACCGCCATTCTGATCAAATCCGGGCGTCTGAAATATGCCTGGGTCACGGGTTTTCCGCTGCTCTGGCTGGTGGTGGTAACGACGACAGCCGCCTGGCAGAAGATCGTCAGTCCAGACGTGCGCATCGGCTTCTTCGCTGCCGCCGACGATCTTTCCGCCAAACTGGCGGCCGGCGTGCTGACGCCGGAGCAGGCGAAAGTGGCGCCGCAACTGATTTTCAACCAGCACCTGGATGCCTGGCTGACCATGTTCTTCATTGCCGTGTTGTGGATCGTGATTCTCGACATGTTACGCGTCAGCTTCCGCAACCTTTCCGGCAAGCCGGTTTCCAGCGTGACGGAAACGCCGTATGTGCCAACTCGGCTGGGCAAGGTGCAGGCGTAGCGGTCATGAACCTCGTGCACTGGGGGCATCTGTGCTGGCGCTTCATCCGCCGTTTATCCGGCGATGATGCTTATGAGCGCTATGTCGCGCACTATCGCGATTCGCATGAAACCATGCTGAACCCGCCGCCGATGCTGACGCGCCGGGAGTTTTACCGCTGGTATCAGGAAGACAAATGGAACGGACCGAACCGCTGCTGCTGAAGCCGGAGGACATTTCCCGAGTAATCGAAATGGCTTGGGAAGACAGGACGCCGTTCGAAGCGATCGAGGCGCAGTTCGGCCTGCCCGAGGCCGGGGTCATTCGCCTGATGCGGGCAACGCTTAAAGCCGCTTCGTTCAGACGTTGGCGCGCCCGGGTGCATGGGCGCGCCAGCAAACACCGGAAAATCAGACACCCGGCCATTGACCGCCATCGGGCCAATCATCGCATCTGAGCCGGGCTGGTGTCAGGCCCGGCGGTTTTTCAGAAGCCTTTGCCCATGGCGCGGCGCATCATCCAGATGCCCGCCGCAATCATCGGCAGGCTGAGCCATTGACCCATGCTGAGGCCGAGTGCGAGCAGGCCCAGAAAGCTGTCCGGCTCGCGCGTGAACTCGACNAGAAAGCGGAAGCTGCCATAGCCGATCAGAAAAAGTCCTGAAACCGCCCCGACCGGTCGCGGTTTGCTTGAATACCACCAGAGCAGGAGGAACAATACGATGCCTTCCAGCGCGAACTGATAGAGCTGCGAAGGGTGCCTTGCCAGCTGATCGACCTGCGGAAACACCATGCCCCAGGCAACATCGGTTGTGCGTCCCCATAATTCGCCGTTGATGAAGTTGCCGAGCCGGCCTGCACCCAGTCCCAGTGGTACCAGCGGCGCAACGAAATCCATGACGGCAAGCCAGCGTTTGCCGGTTTTTCTGGCGAACAGCACCATGGCGACCAGCACGCCGAGAAAACCGCCGTGGAACGACATGCCGCCCTGCCACAGATAGGCGATCTCAAGCGGATGGCTGAGGTAGTAGGCCGGTTGATAAAAGATGACGTAACCCAGCCGCCCGCCGATGATCACACCCAGTGCGCCGTAAAACAGGATGTCATCCATTTCGGCGGATTTCCAGCCGCGTTCGGGTTGCGTGCCAGCCCGCCATTTGCCGAGCCAGAGCAGGCTCAGGAAACCGATCAGGTACATGAGGCCGTACCAGTGGATGCCAAGCGGGCCGAGTTGCAGGGCGATCGGGTCGAATTGCGGGTGTGTGAGCATGAGAACGGGGCTTGTAATAGGATAGAATAGCGAAATTATAGAGTCATTTGAAAAAGTTTGAGGTTTTAACATGCCAGCCTACCGCTCACGTACCACCACACACGGCCGCAACATGGCCGGTGCCCGCGCGCTCTGGCGCGCTACCGGCATGAAGGATGAAGACTTCAGCAAGCCGATTATCGCGATTGCCAATTCGTTCACCCAGTTCGTTCCGGGGCACGTGCATCTGAAGGACCTGGGCCAGCTGGTCGCGCGCGAAATCGAAAAGGCCGGCGGCGTGGCCAAGGAGTTCAACACCATTGCCGTCGACGACGGCATTGCCATGGGTCATGGCGGTATGCTCTACAGTCTGCCCAGCCGCGACCTGATTGCGGACTCGGTGGAATATATGGTGAACGCGCACTGTGCCGATGCGCTGGTGTGCATCTCCAATTGCGACAAGATCACGCCGGGCATGCTGATGGCGGCGCTTCGTCTCAATATCCCGGTCGTCTTTGTTTCCGGCGGTCCGATGGAGGCCGGCAAGGTCAACTGGAACGGCGAGGTGCGCAAGCTGGATCTGGTCGATGCCATGGTGGAAGCGGCCGACAGCCATGTCAGTGATGCCGATGTGGCGGAGATCGAACGCTCCGCCTGTCCGACTTGCGGTTCCTGTTCCGGCATGTTTACTGCCAACTCGATGAACTGCCTGACCGAAGCGCTGGGCTTGAGCTTGCCCGGCAACGGTTCCACGCTGGCAACCCATGCCGACCGCAAACAGCTGTTTTTGCGTGCCGGCCGTCTGATTGTCGAGCTGGCCAAGCGCTATTACGAGCAGGATGATGCCAGTGTGTTGCCACGCAATATCGCTACTTTTGCCGCATTCCAGAATGCCATGAGCCTGGATGTAGCGATGGGCGGCTCTACCAATACCGTGTTGCATCTGCTTGCTGCCGCACACGAGGCCGGCGTCGATTTCAGCATGAGCGACATCGATGCCATCTCCCGCCGCGTGCCATGCCTGTCCAAGGTGGCGCCGGCAACACAGAAATATCATATGGAAGACGTTCATCGCGCCGGTGGTGTTATGGGCATACTCGGCGAACTGGATCGCGCCGCCCTGATCAACCGTGATGTGCCTACCGTGCATGCGCCCAGCATGGCGGCGGCGCTCGAACAATGGGATATCCGCCGCACGCAGGATGAGTCGGTAAAGGATTTCTATCGCGCTGCTCCTGGCGGTATTCCCACTACCATCGCGTTTTCGCAATCGATGCGGTATCCGACGCTCGATGATGATCGCGAGAACGGCTGTATCCGCGACAAGGCACATGCCTATTCGCAGGACGGCGGTCTGGCGGTGTTGCACGGTAATATCGCACTCGACGGCTGTATCGTCAAAACCGCCGGTGTCGATGACAGCATCCTCAAGTTTACCGGCCGTGCGCGCATTTTCGAATCGCAGGATGCGGCAGTCGAGGCGATTCTTGCCGACAGCATTGTTGCTGGCGATGTAGTCGTCATCCGTTATGAAGGTCCGCGTGGTGGCCCCGGCATGCAGGAAATGCTGTATCCGACCAGTTACCTCAAATCCAAAGGGCTTGGCAAGGAATGTGCTTTATTGACGGATGGCAGGTTCTCCGGCGGCACTTCCGGTCTTTCCATCGGCCATGCCTCGCCGGAAGCGGCAGAGGGCGGTGCCATCGGCCTGGTCGAGGAGGGTGATACGATAGAAATCGATATTCCCAACCGCCGCATCCATCTGGCGGTATCGGTTGAAGAGCTTGAACGCCGCCGTCAGGCCATGGAAGCCAGGGGCGCGCAGGCCTGGAAGCCGCTCAACCGGCAGCGCACGGTTTCGCCGGCATTGCGTGCCTATGCCGCAATGACTACATCGGCTTCGCGCGGCGCTATACGCGATGTGTCGCAAATTGAAAAATAATGCAGCAATCAACGAGGAAACAGGCAGCGCAATGAATTCACTTCATTTGGTTGAAAAGGAAATTCAGCTGGATTCCCATGTCAGCTTTCATCAGGACGCCAGCGGATTGAAATTTCTGGAGGTCGCCAATGATCTCGCAACCGCAAAAATCGCCATGCAGGGTGGCCATGTCATGACCTGGCAACCGCGTGATGTGGCCGAGCCGGTGCTCTGGCTGTCAGAACACGCACGCTACATGCATGGCCGTTCGATTCGCGGCGGCGTGCCGATTTGCTGGCCCTGGTTCGGTGCTCATCCGACCGACAGCACGCTTTGCCCGCACGGGTTTGCCCGCGTCATGCCGTGGGATCTGATGGAATCGAGCACGCTGGAAAACGGTGAGACACGTCTTATATTACAGATTCTGCATACCCCGGTGGCGCAGAAACAGCTTTCTTACCCGTATACGCTGACGCTTGCAATTGAAATCGGTGCGACCCTGAAAATGGCGTTATCGACCACCAATCGCGGTAGTCAGCCTTTCATGATCGGCGAAGCGTTTCATACCTATTTCAATGTCAGCGATGTCGAAAAGATTTCATTGCAGGGTCTGGAAGGCGTTGAATATTCGGATAAAGTGCTGAATTACGACCGCGACACCCAGCAGGATGCGGTTCGTTTCGATGGCGAGTTCGACCGTGTCTATGTCAATACCCAGCAGGATTGCGTGATTGACGATCCTGGATATCAGCGCCGCATTCGCATCAACAAGACCGGTAGCAACTCCACGGTAGTTTGGACCCCATGGGAAGAAAAAGCCCATCAGCTCGGCGATATGGGTTTGGACGACAGCTGGCGCCACATGATCTGTATCGAATCCGCCAACGCGCTGGAAAACATGGTCATGATACGTCCCGGCCAGACACACACCCTGGCCATCGAATACGCGGTCGAGTCACGTTGAATTGCAAAAAATTCTGTCAACCCGTTGCTTCAACAGGCGTTTAAACAGTGCCCTGCGTAAAACGGTATCGCCATTATGGGCATTCTCATAAACGGCAAACATGGGTATCATTCGAATGTTGCAAATGTAGTAAATCATGGTAAGTGCATTATTTAAGACGTCTTGAAAAGATCGAGTTGAAGGAGATAGCATGAAAGCAATATTGATGACGGTTGCCGCTGCTGGTTCGCTGATGCTGGCTGCACAAGCTAATGCCAACGAAGCATTGGCACAGAAGAGCGGCTGTCTGGCATGTCATAGCGTTTCGCAAAAGGTACTGGGCCCGGCTTACAAGGACATTGCCGCCAAGTACAAGGGCGACAAGGGCGCTGAAGCCAAGCTGATAGACAAGGTAAAGAAGGGTGGCAGCGGTGTTTGGGGCCCTATCCCTATGCCGGCGATGAGCCCGCAAGTGAAAGACGACGATATCAAGACACTGGTTCAGTGGATCCTGAAGTTGTAATTGATATTAGACGCAAGACAGTTTGAAAGCAGAAAGCCAGTCCAAAAGACTGGCTTTCTGCTTTTTTGCGTCTTCTCAAACACGGATAAGCCCGAGCAGGGAAAGAAAAATCATCACAATCGCAATCGGCGAAACATAGCGGATGATGAAACGCCATGCGCGGAAAGCGACGGTTTTGAGCCCCAGTTCATCCTGCACATGATCGGGACGCATGACCCAGCCGGCAAAGATCGCCATCATCAGTCCACCCAGCGGCAGCAGGATGTTGGTCGTCAATTTATCCAGCGTGTCGAATATACCCAGATCGAACAGCAGCCTGACATCGCTCCAGTGGTTGAAGGAAAGCACTACGCAGATACCTAGCAGCCACGCGCTGAAACCTGTCAGCCAGGCGCCAGTGCGACGCGAACAGTATTTTCTTTCAGTCAGCCAGGCGACAGCAGGCTCGATCAGCGAGATGGAGGAAGTCCAGGCAGCAAAGGCAACCAGCAGAAAAAACAGGCTGCCGACGACCTGGCCGCCCCACATCTGGCCGAACGCTATCGGCAATGTCTGGAAGATGAGCCCGGGGCCGGCGGTGGGTTCCAGCTGGTTGGCAAAAACCAGAGAGAAAATGGTGAGCCCGGCGAGCAAGCCGACTGCGGTATCGGCGATGGCAATGTACAAGGAGGTGCGGGCAATGGAAACATGCCGTTGCAGATAAGAGCCATACACCATCACAACGCCCATGCCCAGGCTCAGCGAGAAAAACGCGTGGCCCATTGCGGCCAGCGCTGCGCCGGGAGTGATCCTGGAGAAATCCGGGGTGAACATGAATTGCATGGCCTGACCGAAATTTCCTTCCAGTACGCTATAGGCCAGTATGAAGAGCAGAATGCCGAACAGTGATGGCATCAGGATCTGGCTCGCCCGCTCAAGACCATGATTGACCCCGCGTGCCACCACCCATACTGTCATGACCGTGAATACCGTATGCCACAAAAGTAATGACGGTGCCGAGGCCAGCATGTCGTTGAACAATTGACCGACCAGACCGGCATCGGCACCAGTGAAGCTGTTGTTGAGGGCATGCAGGATGTAACGGATGACCCAGCCGCCGATGACACTGTAAAAAGCCAGAATCAGCACACCGGCAATAACGCCGGTCAGCCCTACCCATTTCCAATGCGGGCTGGCGCCGGCTTTATCGGCCAGCCAGCGCATGCCGTCAGCCGGATTTTTTTGTGCACGCCGGCCCAGCATGATTTCGCACATCATGAGTGGAATACCGATGAGCAAGATGCAGCCGAGAAACACCAAAACAAAGGCGCTGCCGCCGTTGACGCCGGTCATGTAGGGGAACTTCCAGATGTTGCCGAGGCCGATGGCCGAACCAGCCGTGGCCAGAATGAACGTCCAGCGGCTGGCCCAGGTGCTGCGTTTCTGTGCTTGCGTCACCTACAGCAGGCCTTACTTAAGTTCACTGAAATAACGCTCGGTCTCGCTCTTGACGATGCGCGACAACAGCAGCAAGCCGATCAGGTTGGGAATCGCCATCATGCCGTTCATGAGGTCGGAGAAATCCCAGACAAACTGCAGGCTGACCATGGCGCCAACTACTACGGCAGCGATGAAGAACAGACGGAAAATCCTGATCGCGCGCGGCCCCATCAGGTATTCCACGGCTTTTTCGCCGTAATAGCTCCAGCCGATCAGCGTGGAATAGGCAAACAGCACGGTGGCGAGCGCGACGATGATTTCGCCGGTGGCGCCCAGTGTTTCTCCCATGCTGGCACTGGTCAGCTGCCCGGCGCCGACACCCTGCAACCAGGAGTCGGCGGTCAGGATGACCAAGGCCGTCATGGTGCAGATGATCAGCGTGTCGATGAAAGTCTGCGTCATGCTGACCAGGGCCTGCTTGACCGGGTCGTTGGTACGGGCGGCAGCGGCGGCAATCGGCGCCGAACCGAGACCGGACTCGTTGGAGAACACGCCGCGCGCCACGCCGAAACGGATGGCAGCTGCAACGGCCGCACCGGCGAAGCCTCCGGTAGCGGCGATTGGGGCGAAAGCATGGTTGAATATAAGGCCGAATGCGCCGGGAATTTTTTCTGCATTGATTGCCAGCACCACCAGCGCAGTGCCGATGTAGGCAACAATCATGAACGGTACCAGAAACGAAGTGAATCGCCCGATAGATTTGATGCCGCCGATGATGACCAGTGCCGTCAGCAGCATCAGCGCCACGCCGGTGACCCAGGGTTCGATGCCAAACGTGCTGCTGAGTATGGTCGCTGATGCGTTGGCTTGCGTCATGTTGCCGATGCCGAACGCTGCGCATGCCGTGAAGATGGCGAACAGGGTCCCCAGCCAGGGCATGCCGGCGCCTTTGGCGATGTAGTACATGGGCCCACCGCGCATGCCGTGCGGGCCCTGTTCGCGGTATTTCACCGCCAGCACGGCCTCGGAGTATTTGGTTGCCATGCCGACCAGGCCGGTCATCCACATCCAGAATACGGCGCCGGGGCCGCCCAGCGTGATGGCTGTTGCAACACCGACGATGTTGCCGATACCTACGGTGGCGGCCAGTGCTGTCATCAGCGCGGCAAAGTGGCTGATATCGCCCTTGCCGTGCAATTCTTTCTCAAAGATCATGCGCAAGGCCATGGGCAGCGCGCGGAATTGCAAACCCTTGAGAATGATGGTGAGGTAGACGCCGGTGCCGACCAGCAGAATCAGCATGGGTGCGCCCCACACCCAGCCAGACAGTGTCGCAACGATGGTTTCTGCGGTGTTCATTTTTTTTGTTCTCCCTTTTGCTCGCCAATTGGTTGGAGATGCCGGCGAGTTGCCGGAGATTATAGGCAGAATTGCTGCAAGATGGATAGCCGCCTAGCGGCCGGACAGCCAGTCCTTGCCGGTGAGAAAGTTGCTGTAAAGTCTGGATTCCGGACTGCCGTCGGCAGGTTTCCAGTCATAGCGCCACTTCACCACAGGCGGCATTGACAGCAGAATCGATTCGGTACGGCCGTTGGATTGCAAACCGAACAGCGTGCCGCGATCGTAGACCAGATTGAACTCGACGTAGCGGCCGCGGCGATAGGCCTGGAAATCGCGCTCACGTTCGCCATAGGCAATATCCTTGCGGCGCTGCACGATAGGAAGATAAGCGTTGAGAAATGCATCGCCAACGCTCTTCAGCATGGCAAAACTCTGCTCGAAGCCGAGGTCGTTGAAATCGTCGAAGAAAATACCGCCGATGCCGCGCGGTTCCTTGCGGTGTTTGAGGTAAAAATAATCGTCGCAATCTTTCTTGAAGCGCGGATAGAGCGTGCGGTCGAAAGCGTCGAGTGCATCACGGCAGGTGCGGTGGAAGTGCACTGCATCTTCTTCAAAGCCGTAGTAAGGCGTGAGGTCCATGCCGCCGCCAAACCACCAAATCGGCTGTGCCTCATGGGCTGCGCCTTCGTTGCCATCCTCGGCGGCTTCGCGCCCACCTTCGGTGGTATGTCTTGTCGCCGCCTCGTCAGCGTCTTGGCTCGCACCCTGATGCTTTGCCGATTCTGCCGTTTTCTCGCCGCCTTGTCCCGGCTGCACATGCTGTCCGGATATCACTTCACGTCGGGGCGCCTTGGCGACGAAGAAGCGCACGTTCATGTGTACGGTGGGTATGTAGGGGTTGCGCGGGTGGAACACCAGCGATACGCCCATGGCTTCCCAGGCGCGGCCGGCGGCTTCCGGGTGTGCGGCGCTGGCGGAGGGGGGCAGTTTGCTGCCCATGACATGCGAGAAGCCGATGCCGGCACGCTCGAACACATTGCCTTCTTCCAGCATGCAGGAAGTGCCGCCACCGCCCTCTGGACGTTGCCAGCTGTCGTGCAGAAAATGTTTGCCGTCGACCATCTGCACGGCTTCGACGATGCGGTTTTGCAGGTCTTGCAAGTATTCGTATACATGTTGCGTGTTCATGCGGTTTCCAGATCGGTTGAGTGCATTATGGGCGGATGATGCGGCCGCTGGCCAAATCCTGAATGATGGAGGGTTTGCTGGCGCCGCCGGTCATGCCTTTGATGATGCGCACTTGCCCGCCGAAAAGCTGCCGGCATTGGCGCGTTGTTTTTGCCGGCTGGCAGCCGCTGCGATTGGCGCTGGTGGAGACCAGCGCCATGCCGGTAATGCGGCTCAGTCCGGCAGTCAGAGCATGATTGCTGACGCGCACGGCCAGGGTTTTGTGTCTACCGGTCAGCCATTTCGGGCAGTGTTTTGCGGCGGGGGCGAGCCAGGTGTGACCGCGCGCCCGGTTCTGCCAGGACTGCTGCATTTGCAGGCTTTGCGAGGCAGAGAGCGGTGCAATGTAGCGTTGCAGTTTGGCGAGACGGTCGGCGACCAGGATCAACCCTTTGCGTTGCGGGCGTCGTTTCAGCCGCAGGATTTTCTGTACCGCGCCGCGGTTGTCGGGATCGCAGCCGAGACCGAAGATAGACTCGGTCGGGTAGGCGATGACGCCGCCCGACTTGAGAAATTTCTGCAGCCCTCTTGCAACCGGCATGCGTCGATCAACCTTTTACAGCGCGATAGCCGATATCGCTGCGGTATTGCGCGCCGTTGAAATGGATGTTTTCGGCGATCTGATAAGCACGGCTTTGTGCATATTTGACGGTTTCGCCCAGTGCTGTCACACATAGCACGCGGCCGCCGCTGGTGACCACTTCACCGTTCACCAGTCTGGTGCCGGCGTGGAACACATGCGCATCGGTCAGGCCTGCTGGCAGGCCGTTGATGACGTCGCCGGTGCGCGGATTCTCGGGGTAATTGGCGGCTGCCATGACCACCCCGAGCGCTACGCGGCGGTCCCATTCTGCTTCTATCTTGTCCAGCGTGCCGTCGATGGCGTGTTCCAGCAGCTTCACCAGATCGCTTTTCAGGCGCAGCAGGATGGGTTGCGTCTCGGGATCGCCCATGCGGCAATTGAATTCCAGCGTTTTGACGCTGCCGTCCGGCGTTATCATCAGACCGGCATAGAGAAAGCCGGTATAGGGAATGCCATCACTGGCCATGCCGGCCACGGTTGGTTTGATGATTTCGCGCATGACGCGGGCATGGATTTCCGGCGTTACCACCGGTGCAGGTGAATACGCGCCCATGCCGCCGGTGTTCGGCCCCTGATCGCCATCGAGCAGGCGCTTGTGATCCTGGCTGGTGGCCAGTGGCAAGATGTTTTTGCCGTCCACCATGACGATGAAGCTGGCTTCTTCGCCCTGCAGGAATTCTTCGATGACCACGCGCGCGCCTGC
This sequence comes from Methylophilales bacterium LSUCC0135, assembly GCA_001704575.1. GTDB lineage: Bacteria > Pseudomonadota > Gammaproteobacteria > Burkholderiales > Methylophilaceae > UBA6140. Next base: position 155,966 of record MCAW01000004.1, on the reverse strand, counting down.
GCTACCGAGTTTGTTGTCTGCCAGCATGGCATCGATGGCGTCATGCGCTTCCTTCAGCGTCATGGCGACGACCACGCCTTTGCCGGCAGCGAGGCCGTCGGCCTTGATGACGATGGGCGCACCCCGGGAATCGACATAATCGTGCGCAGCCTTGGCTTCGGTAAAGGTGGCATAAGCCGCGGTGGGGATCCCGTGGCGCAGCATGAAAGCCTTGGCGAAATCCTTGGAGGATTCGAGTTGCGCGGCAGCCTGTGTCGGGCCGAAGATACGCAGCCCCTCTGCTCTGAACGCATCGACCACGCCCTGCGACAGCGTCGCTTCCGGGCCTACCACAGTCAATGCAATCTGTTCCTTCTGCGCAAACTCAACCAGTTCGGCGACCGAGCTTGCCGGGACATTCACCATGTCCGCATCGAGTGCGGTACCGGCGTTGCCGGGGGCGACATAAACACGGCTGACGGCCTTGTTTTGTGCAATTTTCCATGCCAGCGCATGTTCGCGGCCGCCGCCGCCGATGACCAATACTTTCATTGCAAACCCCTTTTAGCCACAGAGTCCACAGAGGCCACAGAGAAAATAAGGTTTGCCATAGGCTCCGTAATCTCTGCGATCTTGTGGCACAAAGTTTTAATGTCTGAAATGCCGAACGCCGGTCAACACCATCGCCAGCCCGTGTTCATCTGCCGCGGCGATGACTTCTTCATCACGCATGCTCCCGCCCGGATGGATGACGCACGATGCGCCGGCTTCGGCCAATACGTCAATGCCATCGCGGAACGGGAAAAAGGCATCGGAGGCGACCACTGAACCCTGCAGGCTCAAACCGGCATTCTGTGCCTTGATGGCGGCGATGCGGGTACTGTCGACGCGGCTCATCTGGCCTGCGCCGACTCCCAGTGTCATGCCACCGCCACAGAAAATAATGGCGTTGGATTTGACGTATTTGGCAACGCGCCATGCGAACAGCAGATCATCCATTTGTGCGGCTGTCGGTTGTTTTTTGGTGACAATACGGAGATCATCGCGGTTAACTTCGAGATTGTCTGCAGTCTGGATCAGGATGCCGGAGCCTACACGCTTGATGTCGTGCGAGTTACGGCCCTTGTGCCAGGCTGTTTCACCGCCCGGTGGCAGGTCGATCTGCAACACGCGGACATTGGCTTTGGCCTTGAAAATCTCCAGCGCACCGTCGGAGTAGCCCGGCGCGATCAGTACTTCGACGAATTGTTTGGAGACGGCTTCGGCGGTCGCGCCGTCAATCGGCTGATTGAACGCGATGATGCCGCCGAAGGCTGAGGTCGGGTCGGTCTTGAATGCCTTGTTGTAGGCCTCCAGCGTGGTGGCGCCCATTGCCACGCCGCACGGATTGGCATGTTTGACGATGACGCATGCAGCAGCTGTGTTTGGAGAGTTGTCGAAGGATTTGACCGCTTCCCAGGCAGCATCGGCATCAGCGATGTTGTTGTAGGACAATTCCTTGCCCTGCAACTGTCGCGCAGTCACCAGCGAACCGGGCGCCGGATACAGATCGCGGTAGAAGGCAGCCTGCTGGTGGGGGTTTTCGCCGTAGCGCAAGTCCTGAATCTTGACGAAACGGCCGTTGCTCTGGCCGGGGAACGGGTTGCGCGTGTTGTCACTGTTGTATGAGGATAAATAGTCGCTGATGGCCGCATCGTAATTACTGATGCGATTGAACGCCGCAACGGCGAGGGCAAAACGCGTTGCCTGGCTGGTGGCACCGCCGGTGCTTTGCATTTCCGCCAGTACGTCTGCATATTGGGAGGCATCGGTCAGCACGGCGACATCCTTCCAGTTCTTGGCGGCTGAGCGCACCATGGCAGGGCCGCCGATGTCGATGTTTTCAATAGCGTCTTCCAGCGTGCAATCTGCCTTGGCGACAGTGGCTTCGAACGGATAGAGATTGACCACCACCATATCGATATTGGGGATGTTGGCGGCTTGCATGGCAGCGACATGTTCCGGCAAATCGCGGCGGCCGAGGATGCCGCCGTGCACCAGCGGATGCAGGGTCTTCACGCGGCCGTCGAGCATTTCCGGAAAGCCGGTGTAATCACTGACTTCGATTACCGGGATGTTGTTTTCCCTGAACATTTTGGCCGTACCGCCGGTGGAGAGAATCTCGACACCGAATCCATGCAGGGCCTGGGCAAATTCGAGTATGCCGGATTTGTCGGAAACGCTGATGAGTGCTCTTTTGATCATAGCCATGATAAAAACTTTTTGAAGGGATTGGAGAGGTTACTGAATATTGTGCTGCTGTAATTTCTTGCGCAGGGTGTTGCGGTTGAGGCCGAGCATCTCGGCGGCTTTGCTCTGATTGCCGCCGGCACGGTTCAGCACGTATTCCAGCAGTGGTTTTTCCATGCAGTGCAGCACCATGTCGTAGACCGCACGCGGCTGTTCGCCGTCGAGGTCCTTGAAATATTCATCGAGCGCGGCGCGCACGCAGGTGGCGAGGTCTTGATTGCTCATCAGGCTGCTAGTGCCTCTGTGGCCGAACTATCGGTCGCATCTGCCTCGTATTGCAGACGTTCGCCGCGTGTGTGCAGTTCGGCGAAGAAAGCGTTGATGGCGCCCAGTTGTTCTTCGATGCTCTGCAGCTGGTTCATGTGGTGGCGGAAATGCGCTGAACCGGCGAGCCCCTTGGTATACCAGGAGATATGCTTGCGTGCCACGCGCATGCCGGTGAGTTCGCCGTAGAAATCATACAGATCGGCAAGATGTTCAAGCATTACCTCATGAATCTCGGCGACGGTAGGTGGCAGCAGGTGCGTGCCGGTGTTGAGGAAATGCTCGATCTCGCGGAAAATCCAGGGCCCCCCCTGTGCCGCACGGCCGATCATCACGGCATCGGCCTTGGTGTAATCCAGTACGTATTTGGCTTTTTCCGGGCTGGTGATATCGCCGTTGGCGATCAGCGGAATGCGGATTGCCTGCTTGACCGCTGCGATTGTGTCGTATTCGGCATCACCCATGTAGGCACAGGCACGCGTGCGGCCATGCATGGCCAGCGCCCGCACACCGATATCCTCAGCCATTTTTGCCACAGTCACCGCATTGCGGTTCTGTTTGTCCCAACCCGTGCGGATTTTCAGTGTCACCGGCACATCGACGGCACCGACCACTGCCTTGAGGATTTGCGCCACCAGCGGTTCGTCCTTCAGCAGCGCCGAGCCGGCCATGACATTGCAGATTTTTTTGGCCGGACAACCCATGTTGATATCGATGATCTGCGCGCCGTTATCGACGTTGTACCTGGCTGCATCCGCCATCATCTTCGGGTCGGCACCGGCGATCTGTACCGAAATCGGCTCGACCTCACCCTGATGGTTGGCGCGGCGCAGGGTCTTGGTGCTGCCGTACAGCAGGGAGTTGGAAGTCACCATCTCTGAAACGGCAAGCCCGGCGCCAAAGCGCTTGCAAAGCATGCGGAAAGGCCTGTCGGTGACACCGGCCATCGGCGCCACGACAAGATTGTTCTTCAGTTTGTAAGGGCCGATTTGCACCTGAATAGCCGTACACCAGGAATGGAAAAGATGCTTATTTTATATGCAAACCTTATGCGAGCAAAGCATTGCTTTTGCTTTCAAGCGGGTGCCGGATGGCAGACAGCGGCGGCTTATTGCGGCTGCGTCAGCCGTTCCAGCCGGGTCAGCCAGCGCATGGCCTGTGCACTGTCGTGGCCGCACATTTCCTCCTGCGGCTGCAGGCCTGCACAGAAAGCCGGGCGCTCCGGCTTGCCGAAGATCGCGCAACGGTTGTCGTCAGTCAGTTGTACGCAGCGGACGCCGGCCGGCTTGCCTTGCGGCATGCCGGGGATAGGGCTATTGATCGAGGGCGCGATGCAACAGGCGCCGCAACCGGAGCGGCACTGCATCAGGCCAATGGTTCCCAGGGGAACCCGGCTGCGCTGACGCCTTCGCGTATGGCTTGCATGGCAGTCTCTACTTCGACGCCCGGCCCTTTGACGCCCAGTTCGATGGTTCTGCGTGCATCAAGTTTGGGCAGGCTGAAAATCTTGACTGCCGGAAAGCGGCTGACAATGTCTTGCATGAGATCGATCAGGCGGCTTTCGCCGGCATCCATTACCAGAATCGAGGATTCGGCGTAATCGTTGCGGTTGAAGAGGTGCGCATAGTGGGTATCCAGCACCCACTCCATCATCGGGTGCGCCATCTGCGGAAACCCCGGCATGAAGTAGTGGCGGCTGATGGCAAAACCGGCAACGTGGTTGACCGGGTTGGGAATCAGCGTTGCGCCCCTGGGGAACTCCGCCATCAGTACACGCTTGGGATAGGCCGATTCGCCGAAGTGGGCTTCGATCTCGGCGACCGCTTCCGCATGACGCTCGATCGGCACGCCAGCCGCAGCGGCAGCTGCCTGGCGGGTGAAATCGTCCGGCGTGGCGCCGATGCCGCCGAAGCAGAAGACGACATCGCCGCGCTCCATGCTGTCCTTTAACTGACGGGTGATCTCGTCAAAATCATCGCCCATGTAATGCGCCCATGAAAGCGCGAGTCCGCGGCTGTTCAAGGTGCGGATGATTGCGGAAAGATGCGCATCCTGACGTTTGCCGGAAAGAATCTCGTCGCCGATGATGTAAGTGCCGAACTGCATGAATCCCTGACTACTGATTTTTCTGAAGACAGGAGTATATCTCTGCGGGCTGAATGTGCAGTGATGGAATGTCAGTTTGAATGATACTCCATAGCGTGTCCTGGTCTATGCCCAGATAACCGTGAATCAATCTGTTGCGAGTGGCGACAATCAGTCGCCATGGAGTCTGGCTGTAATGCTCCTTGATGTCATCCGGAACATGCGTTGCGGCTTCACCAATCAGTTCAAGGTTGCGTACAGTGGCGTCGTAGGTCAGTCCGCTGTTGACGAAGCGGTGCTGATCGAAGCCGGCGGTGTAGAGCATGACTTTCTTGGCAAATTCCAGTATGTCGCCGATATAAAAATGCCATTCGCGTTGATCAGACATCAATCGCTTCTCGCTCTAAGTAAGGCCTTAATTCTTTGCGCAATCCTTTTTCAGTGACGAGGTCGACCGGTTGGCCCAGGGTGTCCTCCAGGTAAAACTGCAGGCCAAAGTAACGTTGAGAAGTGGCGGGCCCTTCAAATGTGACGAGGATATCGATATCACTGTCCTCGCGGGCGGTATCGCGAGCGGTAGAGCCGAATAGCGCAAGACGCGAGACGGCAAACCGGTCGTTGATGATCGGTTTGTGTGCTCTAAGTGTCTGTATGGCCTTTGATTTGTTCATGCGTGCAAGTCTAACAAAAAGCTGGCTTCTTGGGATTGGCCAAAGATTCTTTGCGTGACTTGTATATCCATGACGGATTCTCGAGATGTCGCGATTATTTCATCGTTTCAGAAACTCTGAAGGCTACAATTAGCTCTGACCCGTATTATTCCAGAGTCATTCTAATATGAGCCAGCCTGAAGAAAATCCGGATGACGAAGTCATGTGCTTGTGCAGCGGCACCCGCCGCAGCCGCATTCGCGAACTGTTTTTGCAGGGCTTCGATGTCGAGGCCATTTCGCGTAAAAGCGGGGCGCTTTCAGGCTGCGGTGGTTGCGAGTGGGATATCGCCGCCTTTGTCGAAGAGCTTGCCGCAGCGCGTGATGCCAACGCGCGTAATCCTGAAGTGAAATGACGCACGCACCATTAAAATCTTGCGTGTTGTCAGTGCGCGGCTTCCCAGTTGCTGCCTGCGCCGACTTCGGCCAATAAGGGTACATCCAGTTTCGCTACGCCTTGCATCAGCTGCGGCAGGGTTTGCTTGACCTGTTCCAGTTCGCTCTCCGGTACCTCCAGCACCAGTTCGTCGTGTACCTGCATGATCAGGCGGGTTTCCATGCGCTCACTTTCGAGCCAGCCCTGAACGGCAATCATGGCCAGCTTGATGAGATCGGCAGCCGTGCCTTGCATGGGTGCATTGATGGCGGCACGTTCTGCACCGGCGCGGCGCATGCCGTTGGGGCTGTTGATTTCGGGAACCCACAGGCGGCGGCCAAACAGGGTTTCGACATAGCCTTGCGCCTTGGCCAATGCGCGGGTTTTGTCCATGTATTCACGCACGCCGGGGTAGCGGGCGAAGTAGCGTTCGATATAACTGGCGGCGGCACTGCGCTCGATATTCAGATTCTGTGCGAGGCCGAAGGCGCTCATGCCGTATATGAGGCCGAAGTTGATGACCTTGGCGTAACGGCGCTGCTCGCTGCTGACCGCCTCGCGCTCGACGCCGAAGATTTCGGCAGCGGTGGCGCGGTGGATGTCTTCACCGGCGGCAAAGGCGCTCAGCAACCCGGTATCCTGCGAGAGATGCGCCATGATGCGCAGTTCGATCTGCGAGTAGTCGGCGGAGACGATGACGTTACCGGGCGCTGCGATGAAGGCTTCGCGGATACGGCGGCCTTCGGCAGTGCGTACCGGGATGTTCTGCAGGTTGGGGTCCGAGCTCGCCAGCCGGCCGGTGACCGCCACCGCCTGGCTGTAGCTGGTATGCACGCGTCCGGTGTTGGGGTCGATCATCTTCGGCAGCTTGTCGGTATAGGTTGATTTCAGCTTGGCCATGCCGCGGTATTCGAGAATGACCTTGGGCAGGGGATAATCCAGCGCCAGTTCCTGCAATACGTCTTCATCGGTGGAGGGCGCACCGGAAGGCGTTTTCTTCAGCGGCTTGATGCCGAGCTTGCCGAACAGAATTTCCTGTAACTGTTTGGGCGAACCCAGATTGAACGGCTGGCCGGCCAGTTCGAATGCCTGTTTTTCCAGTTCCATCAGTTTCTGGCCCAGCTCGTGGCTCTGCTGCCCCAGCATTTTGCTGTCGATCAGCACGCCGTTGCGCTCGATGGTGAACAGAATTTCCGATACCGGCATTTCGATGTCGCGGTAGATGTATTGCAGTTTTTCATCCGCCGCGATCTGCGGGTACAGATTCTCGTGCAGTTGCAGGGTGATGTCGGCATCCTCGGCGGCATATTCGCTCGCCACTTCGACCGATACCTGGCTGAAATTGACCTGCTTGGCGCCTTTGCCGGCAACTTCTTCATAAGTGATGGTTTTGACGCCGAGGTGGCGCATGGCGAGGTCGTCCATGCCATGGCTGCGGTGGCTTTCCAGCACGTAGGATTGCAGCAGGGTGTCGTGCGCGATGCCGCGCAGCCGGATGCCGTGGTTGGCCAGCACGTGCTGATCGTATTTGAGGTTCTGGCCGACTTTTTTGATCTCTGTGCTTTCCAGCAGCGGCCGTACTTTTTCCAGCGTGGCCGCAAAATTCAACTGCTGCGGCGCGCCGGCATAATCATGTGCCAGCGGCAGATAAACCGCTTCACCGGCGTTGACGGCGAATGACATGCCGACCAGTTTGGCCAGCATGGGGTCGAGCGCAGTGGTTTCGGTGTCGAAACAGACCAGCGACGCGCTGCGAAGCTTCTGCAGCCAGTCGTCAAGATCCGCCTCGCTGAAAATGGTCCTGTACTCTCGTTTTTGTGTGCCGGCAGCGGCAAAAAGATCACCCGCCGGTTGTTGAGCAGCAATGGTTGACTGGGTTAGTGGGGCCGGGCTTTGCGGGTGGGCTTTCACATTATAATCTGACGGCATCTGATCGAGCTCGCGCCGCCAGCTCTTGAAATCGAGGCGTTCGAACAGCTCGATCAGTTTGGCTTTGTCCTGCGGTTGCGGGGCGAGATCGGCGATATTCTCGCGAATGCCGACGTCGCAGCGGATGGTGATCAGTTCGCGTGCCGTCGGTAGCCAGTCGAGTGCTTTGCGCAGGTTTTCGCCGACTACGCCGCTGATCTCATCGGCGTGTGCCACGATGTTTTCCAGCGAGCCGTACTGCTTCAGCCATTTGACTGCGGTTTTCGGGCCGACCTTGTCAACGCCGGGGACGTTATCCGAGGTGTCGCCGATCAGGATCAGATAGTCCACGATCAAGCCTGGCGGGATACCGAATTTTTCTTCCACACCGGCGATGTCCAGTATTTCATCGCCCTTGCGGAAGGCGTTGGGCATGGTGTTGACCAATGTCACCCGTTCGTTGACCAGCTGCGCGATATCCTTGTCGCCGGTAGAAATGATGACGCGCATGCCTTCGCGTTCCGCCTGTTTTGCCAGCGCGCCAATGACGTCGTCGGCTTCGACACCTTCTTCGACGATCAGCGGCCAGCCCATGGCCCGGATGGCTTCGTGTAGCGGTGCGATCTGCGCACGCAGGTCGTCCGGCATGGCGGCGCGGTTGGCCTTGTATTCGGGGTAGATGTCGTCGCGAAAGGTTTTGCCCTTGGCATCGAACACGCAGGCGCTATAATCGGCAGGGTAGTCCTTGTGCAGGCGCCGCAGCATGTTGAGCACGCCCTGAATGGCGCCGGTGGGTTCGTTCTGACGGTTGCGCAGGTCCGGCATGGCGTGGAATGCACGGTATAAATATGACGATCCATCGACCAATAACAACGTTTTCATAATGGAACCCTGATATGTCTGCTGCGAAAAAAATACCTAAACTGATCGACCCGGATCTGCTGGAGCAGCAACACTCTGCGCACGAGTCATGGCATGCATTCGAGATTATGTCAGAATTCGTCGATGCGACCGAACGCCTGAAGCAGATCATGCCTGCCGTTTCGATTTTCGGCAGCGCCAGAACCAGGCCGGATCATCCTTATTACAAGATGACCGAGGACATCGCCAGAAAACTTTCGGATGCCGGATTCAACGTCATCTCCGGCGGTGGCCCCGGCATCATGGAGGCGGCGAACAAGGGCGCTTATTATGGCCGTTCCGCCAGCATCGGACTCAATATCGTGCTGCCGCACGAACAGGTCAGCAACCCCTATCAGGATGTCAGCCAGAATTTCAACCATTTCTTCATGCGCAAGGTGATGTTCGTCAAGAATGCATCGGCTTATGTCGTCATGCCCGGCGGCTTTGGTACGCTGGACGAGTTGATGGAGGCGATGACGCTGATTCAGACCGGGAAGACACGCAAGATTCCGCTGATTCTGGTTTGCTCGGAATTCTGGCAGGGCATGATCGACTGGTTCCGCAAGACCATTATTGCTGAGGGCATGATTTCGCCGGAGGACATGGACCTGATCCAGATTATCGACGACCCGGACAAGGTGGTCGAGGCTATCTTCCAGCATTACGAGGGGCGCGGTTTCGAACCGTCTTCCACCGAAAAACAGATTCAGCTCTATCTGTAACCCGAATGCGGATGAATGCACTGCAACATTTGAACGCAGTTTGCGGTGCTTTTTGATAGAATCAGCTTCATATTGCAACGGATGAACACCATGCGCCTTTTTAGAACCATCTTAGTGCTGTTTCTCATGCTGCCCATGCTGGCAATTGCCGATGCGCCGCTGCCGCCGGACCTCGAACCTTTGCCGGATGTGCCGCCACCGCCGATGGGGCTGGATATCGATGGCGTCGATGAGCCGGAAGTGACCATCATCAAGCGCGAAGGCGAGACCGTGGAGGAGTACCGCATCAACGGCGAGCTTTACATGTTGAAGATTACCCCCGCGCACGGTGTGCCCTACTATCTGCAAAAAGAAGACAGGGACGGCGGCTGGTCGAGATTCGAAGGCCCGGGCGAGCCGGTGATCATTCCGAAATGGGTCATTTTCCGCTTTTAACGGCTCCACTCTAACAAGGTAGGCGGGCGCGTCGTCATCGCAACGATGTTGCCCGCCTTTGATTTATGTCTGTTTTTACTACCGTTACCGAAACACAGCTCAGGGTCTGGCTGACCGATTATCCGCTTGGTGAATTGCTGGAACTGAAGGGGATTGCTTCCGGCATCACCAACACCAATTATTTCGTTACCACCACAACAGGGCGCTATGTGCTGACCCTGTTCGAAAAGAACTCGGCGGACGAATTGCCCTATTTTCTTGATCTGATGAGCTATCTGGCCGAGCACGACATTCCCTGCCCGGCACCGATCAGGAGGCATGACGGCAACAATCTTGGAATCCTCAATGGCAAACCTGCGGCGCTGGTGAGCTGTTTGCCCGGCCGGTCGGTTGAGCAGCCTTCAGTTCCGCAATGCGGCGAAATCGGCAAGGTTCTGGCCAGAATGCATGTTGCCGGCGCCTCGTTCGGCAAAACCATGCGCAATCCGCGCGGCCGCGATTGGCGCTTGCATACCGCCGAGGCGGTCATGCCCATGCTGGATGCGGAATCTGCCGCACTGCTGAAAAGCGAGCTGCAGTATCAGGCGCAACACCTTCTGCTTGCGCTACCCGAAGGCGTCATTCATGCCGACCTGTTCCGCGATAACGTGCTGTTCGATGGCGACCGACTGGGTGGCCTGATCGATTTTTACTATGCCTGCAACGACGCGCTGTTGTACGACCTGGCGATTGCCGTCAACGACTGGTGCGTCGAGGCTGATGGCTGTCTGGACGAAGTGCGGCTGGCTGCGCTGCTCGCAGGTTATGAGGCGGTACGCGCGCTGACACCTGCGGAAAAATCGGCGTGGCCGGTGATGTTGCGCATCGCTGCGCTGCGATTCTGGCTGTCGCGCTTGTATGACATGCATTTCCCGCAGGACGGCGAGTTGATTCATGCCAAGGATCCGCGCCATTTTCAGCGTATCCTCCAATGCCATGCAGCCCACGCATCTCTGGAGATGAATTGATGAGCACGCAGCCACAAGGTCAGGCAAAAGCCATGGGCCCGTTCAAGGCCGGTCTCGACTGGGTCTACCGCAGCATCATGCTGTTCCGGCAGAGCCCGCCGAAATGGTTATTGTATGCGCTGCTCTATGTGGTCCTGTTTATCCTGCTGCCCTCGATTCCGGGCATGCCGGTGTTGATCAGCCTGATCGTCATTCTGTTCTGGCCGACCTTGCTGGCGCTGTTTATTGGCGTCTACCGGGAGGAAGATCTGGGCCGCGAGGCGGAACCGCGCAAGCTGGTGGAGCAGATCAGGCCGAATTTTGTCGGATTGATTTCGCTCGGCGGTATTTTCCTCGCTTACGGCATTCTGACCGGTTATCTGGTCAGGGATGAAATGGCGGCGTTTGCTGCCCTGGTCGAACAAAAGGCCGATCCGCAGATGCTGATCGACCTCGCCATGCCGTTGATGCTGAAAATGCTGCTGTTGTTGACGCCGATGATACTGGCTTCATGGTTCTCGCCCATGCTGGTGGCTTACCACGGGTATTCTGTACTGGACGCCATCAAGCACAGTCTCTGGCAATGCTGGAGGAACATGATCGCAATCACCGTTTCACTCACTCTGGCGGGGGCAGGCATCACCGTGTTGATGCTGGTGGCAGGCGTTCTGGTCGGGCTGGTGACTGCCTTGTCCGGCGTCGTCGGTGCCGTACTGATGAGTCTGGTGGTGCTCGGCAGCCTGCTGATCATCACCTATTTTCTGTTGGCGATTCAGTATTTCAGCTATCGCCATGTCTACTACCATCCTGAAGCTTTGGACGACGACGTCAGCAGCGATTAGACTTTTTCCAGTTTGGCGTATTCCAGCGCCAGCCACTTCATGCCTTCCTTGCCGAAATTCACCTGCACGCGCAGGTCGTTGCTGTTGCCTTCATAACTGACGACAACACCCTGCCCGAATTTGGCATGCGCGACCGATTGGCCGATTTTCCAAGGCATTGCATGCTTCTGCGCGGAAGATGGCGCAGCTTGAAAGTTCTGCTCCGCGATTTTGCCAGGGCTGGCCGTTGCATTCAGGCGTTTCAGCAGCGCTTCCGGAATCTCGTCCAGAAAACGTGACGGAATGCCATAGCGAACCTGCCCGTGCAGCATGCGGCTTTGCGCGTAACTCAGGTAAAGCCGCTGCCGGGCGCGGGTCACGGCGACATACATCAGTCGCCGCTCCTCCTCCAGACCGCTTGCTTCATAAGCACTCTGTTCGTGCGGGAACAAGCCCTCCTCCAGCCCGCTGATGAACACGGTCTTGAATTCCAGCCCCTTGGCCGCATGCACCGTCATCAGCTGCAACGCATCGCGGCCGATATCGGCCTGATGCTCGCCTGCTTCAAGGCTGGCGTGGCTGAGAAACTGGGTCAGCAGTGATTGCGTTTCACCGTTTTCATCCACCTGCATGCCGATGTCCTGATTGGTGAAGGCGACGGCCGCATTGATCAGTTCATCGAGGTTGGCGATACGGTCCTCGCCTTCCTTTTCGCCCAGATAAAATTGCCGCATGCCGGACAGCGTACTCGCCAGTTCTGCCAGTTCTGCCAGCGTCAGGCCGATGGATTCTTCCTGCATTTGTTTGACCAGCGCCACGAAGGCCGGAATACCCTTGCCTTTGCCCCCGTCTCCCTTTCCGGCAAGCGTCATGGCGGCCGCCCACAAGCTGCAATTCTGCTGTCTGGCGGCTTCCTGCAATTGTTCCAGGCTGCGTGCGCCGATGCCGCGTGCCGGGAAATTGATCACGCGCAACAACGCGGTGTCGTCCTCGGGATTGGCGATCAGCCGCAAATAGGCCAGCGCGTGCTTGATTTCGGCGCGCTCGAAGAAACGCAGGCCGCCATAGACGCGGTAGGGCAATCCGGCGGTGAACAACGCATGTTCGAGTACGCGTGACTGTGCGTTGGAGCGGTAGAGCATGGCGATCTGGTTCAACTCCATACCATCGGCATGCAACCCCTTGATTTCATCGACGATGAAGTTGGACTCGTCAATGTCGTTGTAGGCCTGATAGACGCGGATCGGTTCGCCCTTGCCTGCGGCTGTCCACAGGTTTTTGCCCAAACGGTTGCGGTTGTGCGTGATGATGGCGTTGGCGGCATCGAGAATATTGCTGTGCGAGCGGTAATTTTGTTCCAGTTTGACGATGTTCTCTACATGGAAATCCTGCTCGAAATCTCGCATGTTGCCGACCCGCGCACCCCGGAAGGCATAAATCGACTGGTCATCGTCGCCAACGGCGAAAATGCAGTTTTGCTCGCCGGCTTTTTCCTGGCCTGCCAGCAGTTTCAGCCACTGATACTGCAGGCGGTTGGTGTCCTGGAACTCATCCACCAGAATGTATTTGAAACGGCTTTGATAGTGTTGGCGGATGCTGGCTTCGCGGCCCAGCAGTTCGTAGCAACGCAGCAACAGTTCGGCGAAATCGGCAACGCCTTCGCGCTGGCACTGCTTGTCGTACTCCTCGTAGATTTCCCGCATGCGTTGCGAATGGCTGTCGTAAGCCTCGACGCTATGCGCGCGCAGCCCTTCCTCCTTGCAGCTGTTGATGTAGCCCATGACCTGCTTGGGCGGGAATTTCTCGTCGTCGACATTCATGGCCTTCATCAGGCGCTTGATGCTGGATAGCTGGTCGGCGGAATCGAGAATCTGGAAAGTCGCCGGCAAACCTGCCTCGCGGTAATGGGCACGTAACAGGCGGTTGCAAAGGCCGTGAAAGGTGCCTACCCACATGCCGCGCGTGTTGATCGGCAGCATGGCAGAAAGCCGCGTCAGCATTTCCTTCGCTGCCTTGTTGGTGAAGGTTACGGCCAGCAGACCCTGCGGCGAGACCTGGCCGGTCTGGATCAGCCATGCGATACGGGTAGTGAGTACGCGGGTCTTGCCGCTGCCGGCACCGGCAAGAATCAGCGCGGACTGATGGGGAAGGGTGACGGCTTCGAGCTGTTTGTCGTTGAGGCCGGAAAGCAGGGAATCGGAGCTGATGTGCGTGTTCATGCGCGTTATTATCGCATGCCAATTGCCGTGAATTTTGTGCTGTCGAATTTTGAACTTACGGCCGGAATGGCCGGTCACAGAAATAGATGGAAATTTCCATCTCCCGCTTCTCCTCCCTGAGCGGGTAGCCTTTACGATGAGGCGTTTGTACCCCGATTTATCCCCTTTAATCGGGGTTTTTTTTGCCTGTCGATCGCGTTGCGCGTGCCAGTTTCTGTCCGGTTGCTGCAGTATAAGCTTAAAAAATCGTTGAAGTAAATACAGCGCCTGTTTTTATTCCGTCGCTTATTTGTGGATTGAGGGCTGCTGGAAAAAACAAAGCCCCGTTTTTCAACGGGGCTTTGTTTTTGCTGGGGCTGCAGGCGCTGCGCTTTTGACACGCTGCGCCTGCATTTGGATGACAGGCACGATTACATCATGCCGCGCCTACCTTTGAATGGTCGACATGATTACATCATGCCGCCCATGCCCCCCATACCACCCATGTCGCCGCCCATGGCAGGTGCGTCTTCCTTCGGCAGTTCTGCGATCATGCAGTCGGTAGTGAGCATCAGACCGGCAACGGAAGCAGCATGTTGCAGTGCGGTGCGGGTGACCTTGGTCGGGTCCAGCACGCCCATTTCAACCATGTCGCCATAGGTTTCGTTGGCAGCATTGTAGCCATAGTTGCCGGAACCGGCTTCAACGTTGTTGACGACGACCGATGGTTCGTCACCGGCGTTGGCGACGATCTGACGCAATGGTTCTTCAACCGCGCGCAGAACGATCTTGATGCCGGCGTCCTGGTCGTGGTTATCGCCCTTGGTCTTGGCAATCGCAGCGCGTGCGCGGATCAGTGCAACACCGCCGCCAGCGACAATGCCTTCTTCAACCGCAGCGCGGGTTGCGTGCAGCGCATCTTCAACGCGGGCTTTCTTTTCCTTCATTTCAATTTCGGTGGTGGCACCAACCTTGATCACGGCAACGCCGCCTGCCAGCTTGGCAACGCGTTCCTGCAGTTTTTCGCGGTCGTAATCGCTGGTGGATTCTTCCGCTTGCTTCTTGATCTGGTCGATACGGGTCTTGATGTTGGTTTCAACACCCGCGCCATCGATGATGATGGTGTTTTCCTTGCTGACTTCGATACGCTTGGCTTGACCCAGGTCTTCCAGCTTGATGTTTTCCAGCTTGAGGCCCAGCTCTTCAGCGATTACAGTGCCACCGGTGAGGATGGCGATGTCTTCCAGCATGGCCTTGCGGCGGTCACCAAAGCCAGGGGCCTTGACGGCACAGGTCTTGAGGATGCCGCGGATGTTGTTCACAACCAGCGTTGCCAGCGCTTCACCGTCGATGTCTTCAGCGATGATCATCAGCGGACGGCCAGCCTTGGCAACTTGTTCCAGTGCTGGCAGCAGGTCACGGATGTTGGAGATCTTCTTGTCGTAGAGCAGGACGAACGGGTTGTCCAGCAGTGCGATCTGACGATCCGGGTTATTGATGAAGTAGGGTGACAGGTAACCGCGGTCGAATTGCATGCCCTCGACGACGTCGAGTTCGTTCTGCAGGCCGGAGCCGTCTTCAACGGTGATGACACCTTCCTTGCCGACCTTGTCCATCGCATCGGCAATAATCTGGCCGATCGAACTGTCGGAATTGGCAGAAATGGAGCCAACCTGGGCGATTTCCTTGCTGGTGGTGCATGGCTTGGACATGCTCTTCAGTTCTGCAACGGCAGCTTCAACAGCCTTGTCGATCCCGCGCTTGAGGTCCATCGGGTTCATGCCGGCGGCGACCGATTTCATGCCTTCGCGGATGATGGCCTGAGCAAGCACGGTAGCGGTCGTAGTGCCGTCACCGGCGATATCGGAGGTCTTGGAAGCGACTTCCTTGACCATTTGCGCGCCCATGTTTTCGAACTTGTCCTTCAGTTCGATTTCCTTGGCGACGGAAACGCCATCCTTGGTGATGGTCGGGGCGCCGAAAGAGCGCTCCAGCACCACGTTACGGCCCTTGGGACCGAGTGTGACCTTTACTGCATCGGCGAGAATGTTCACGCCGTTTACCATTCTGTGGCGAACTTCGTCGCCGAATCTTACGTCTTTAGCAGCCATTATTTGTTTCTCCTTAATAAAATCATCAGCCACAGAGAACACAGAGAAAACCGGTTAACAGGACGTGAACCCTCCGGGTCTCATGGGCATAGAAATCGGAATACCTACCACACAAGTTTAGAGCCCATCTCTGTAATCTCTGTGAACTCTGTGGCTGAAATGTTTTGGCTTGTTAAGCCTCCAGCACGCCCATCAGGTCTTCTTCGCGCATGACCAGCAGCTCTTCGCCGTCGACCTTGACCGACTGACCTGCGTATTTACCGAACAGCACCTTGTCGCCGACCTTGACATCCAGTGGAATCAGCTTGCCGCTCTCATCTTTCTTGCCGGCGCCGACAGCGATGATTTCGCCTTGATCAGGCTTCTCGGTGGCAGTGTCGGGAATGACGATGCCGGAAGCGGTGGTGCGAACTTCTTCCAGTCTTTTGACGATCACGCGATCGTGTAAAGGACGAATTTTCATGAAATGCTCTCCTTGTAATGAATTCGAAATGATGACTACAACCAGTGTTGGTTGGTATGACTAGACAGGCATTATTAGCACTCATGTCTATTGAGTGCTAATAATAAGGGCGGGGAGTGTTTATTTCAAGGGGGTTAACAGCTTGAAGACGTACATTTACCGGAAGCGATGTTGTCCTTGATCTGGCCCAGCAGTGATTTCGCATCAGCATGCCGCTGGTTGATGGCGATGGATTTCTCCAGACTCGGCAGTGCGTTTTCCGGGTGATTCTGCCGATGCTGGGCGAGGGCCAGCAGATACCAGGCTTCGGCACTTTCGGGTTGTGCTGCAACCCAGGACTGGCAGATGGCTTCGAGTGCAGCCCAGTCTCCCGCTTGTTCCGGTTGCAGGGCGCGCATGAAGAAGGGGCGCTGGTCTTCAGGCGCATCCCAGAACGGCAACTCCTTCTGGGTCGTGATGGCGATTTCCGGCTGATTGATCAGGTCTTTCACCCAGTCCGCGGGGATGTTGTAGTAATAAGCGTTTCTGCCCGGGCTTTTCATGGTGACCAGCCCGACCAGTGTGCCGCTGTCGTCGAACAGTGGCCCCCCGCTGCCACCCAGCCTGAAATCTGCCGTGGCGCGGATGATGTGGGCGCCATCCATCGGGTAGAGCGCGGTGACTTCACCATAAGTGGCCAGCGGTTTTCTGGCGTTGTTGGGGAAGCTGATGGTAAAGACGGGCTGTGCGTACTGCAAATCCCTGGTGCTGCCGAGTTTGACTGGCGGCAATTCCAGCCCTTGCATCCTGAGCAGGCAGAGGTCGTGCTTCCAGTCGGCCTTGAGCGCGACCGGCGCATGGCCTTCGCCGAATTTACTCACCCTGACGCCGCGGGCATTGGCGACAACGTGGCAGTTGGTGGCGACGTGATCCTTGGCAACGACAACCCCGGAGCCGACGCCGTGATGGCCCTGCTCGTTGACAACGTGAATCTTGACCACGGACGATTTCAGCTCAAAGACCATGCCCTCGGGCGGAAGCGCATGTGCGGGGAGCTGGTAAGTGAGTGCCAGAAGCAAGAGCGAAAATCGTTTCATCATCGTGCGCCTTCAGTACAGTTAAGGAAATTGACAGGACATTAAACAACTTTCATATGACCGGGTTTCACTGAAAAAATTTAATTTTTTTCATGCACGCATGAGGGCTGCGTGCAAGGCTCTGCCGGGAACGGCACGGCAACATTTATATGGCTGGGTTGCTGCTTGAAACCTAAAATAAACGGTAACATCATAACTGTGTGGCAGGGATATAAGGAGCATGTGATGAATCAGGAAATCAGCAACGTGACGATTCAGCAGATCAATATCGCCTTTCACCCGGTTGAAGACCGCCTGTTGCTCAAGATCGGTTTTGCCGATGACGCCGAGGTTGCCATCTGGCTAACCAGGCGGGTGGTCAACGCGCTCTGGCAGATGCTACAGGGCGATGATCTGGCCCTGCCTGCTCAGAAGCCGACAGGCGGCAATACGGCTTCGATTCCGGCACTTGCAGACGCATCCGGTAAAAGCAAAAAGCTGGATTTCGATACTGAATACAAGCCGCGCGCCATGGTCAATGGCGCTGCCATGTTGCTGGCCAAAGACTGCCTGATGGTGAGAGCGGCCGGTCAGCAAGTCACTCTGGAGCTTCTCTGCAGCAACGGCCAGACCATCAAGCTCGGCCTTACACCGGATCTGGTGCTGGCGTTAATCAACATGCTGCAGATGGTGAGTAAAGAAACGGCCTGGGAACTGCCACAGGCCTTGCATACGCCCATGATGACGGCCATTCAGCCTAGTAAAGCCCTGCATTAGGTCAATTCCGTTCTATCGAAAACGCAAAATAATGGACAACAAGAATCTGCTGGAAAGAAGTTTGCGCGCGGTTTGGCACCCCTGCACCCAGATGAAGCATCACGAGCGCATGCCGCTGGTGCCAATCCGGCGCGGGCAGGGCGTGTGGCTTTATGACATGAACGACAAGCGTTATCTGGATGTGGTCAGCTCCTGGTGGGTTAACCTGTTTGGCCATGATCACCCGCACATCAAGAACGCGATCAAGCGCCAGCTCGATGCGCTTGAGCATGTGATATTGGCCGGTTTTACGCATGAACCGGTGGTGGCACTCTCGGAGCGGTTGGCCGCGTTGACCGGGCTGGGGCATGCCTTCTATGCTTCTGACGGCGCCTCCGCAACCGAGATTGCGCTGAAGATGAGTTTTCATTACTGGCGCAACAGCGGCAAGCCCGGCAAAACCGGATTCCTCAGCCTGCAGAATGGCTATCACGGCGAGACATTGGGCGCGCTTTCCGTGACCGATGTGGCTATTTTCAAGGATACTTACGCGCCCTTGCTGCTGCACAGCGAACAGATGCCGAGCCCTGACTGGCGACAGGCGGCAAAGGGCGAATCGGCGGAGCAGTACGCACTGCGTTGCGCCGAAGCGCTGGAAACCCATATTGCCGCCAATCATGAACGGATTGCCGCTTTTATCATCGAGCCGCTGGTGCAATGCGCCGCCGGCATGGCCATGCACTCGCCGCTTTACCTGCAGAAGGCGCGAGCCATTTGCAGCCGTTACGACGTGCACCTGATAGCCGACGAGATTGCAGTCGGTTTTGGTCGCACCGGCACCATGTTCGCTTGCGAGCAGGCAGCGATCCGGCCGGATTTCATCTGTCTTTCCAAGGGCATCACCGGCGGCTATCTGCCTTTATCCGTGACCTTGTGCCAGGACGAAATCTATCAGGCTTTTTATGATGACAGCAGCGTGCGCGGTTTTCTCCACTCACACAGCTACACCGGCAATCCTCTGGCCTGCAGCGCTGCGCTGGCGACGCTGGAAATTTTCGAGAGCGAGCAGGTGCTGCAGGGCAACTGGCAAAAATCCTTGCGTATCAAGCGCAGCTTGCAGGAAAGACTGCAAGGCCTGCCCATCGCCAACCTTCGCCAGACCGGCATGATCGCGGCATTCGATGTCGAAGGCGGCGGGGCGGATTTTTCGCAGCGCTTTTATCAGGCTGCACTGCAACGGGGTCTGCTGTTACGGCCGATCGGCCAGACCGTCTATCTGATGCCGCCCTACGTCATCAGCGAAGACGAGATCGATTGGCTCTGCGGCGAGCTGGCTGTAGTGCTGCGGGATTTGACCACATGATGGCGGGTTGCTCACGCATGCAAGCTGTTGTTTTGACAGCGCTGTTTGGTCTATTGTGCATTTCTCTGCCGGCTCAGGCCTGCTGCATGCATGGGCAGTTGCCGCCACCGGTCAGGCAGGCGCTCAAGCAGGAAGCCGTGCCGCAGGATGCAGTCTCGATTTACGTGCGACAACTGGGCGCAGACTCAGCAGCAGTCAGCCATCATGCCGGTCGCTCGCTCAATCCGGCTTCGGCGATGAAGCTGGTCACTACTTATGCAGCGCTTGAGCTGCTGGGGCCTGCGTATCGCTGGCGCACCGAGATTTATCGCGAAGGCGATATGGTGGATGGCGTGCTGACCGGCAATCTCTTGATCAAGGGCTATGGCAATCCGGAGCTGATGCAGCAGGATATCTGGCGCATGCTGAACGAATTGCGGCAGACCGGCTTGCGCGAAATTCGCGGCGATCTGCTGATTGATAACAGCTATTTCGCGCCGGAGAGCGTTGACCCCGGACTCTTCGACAATGAGCCATACCGTGCCTACAACGCACAGTCGAGCGCCCTGGTGAGCAACCTTAACTCGACCAGCTTCAAGTTTTCCGGCAATGGCGACGCAGTATGGGTGCAGACCAGCCCCGAGCTGCCGGAAATCCGCGTCGTCAACCAGCTGACGCTCAGTGATGCAGCCTGCAACGATTGGCGCAGCGGGCTGGTGTATGAAGTGCAGCATGCGGGCAACCAGGCCACTGTGACGTTTACCGGCAGCTACCCCATGAGCTGCGGCGAAAAATATCTGGACCTCAGCCTGTTCAGTCATCCGGCCTATACCTATTTCCTTTTCCGGCAGATCTGGCAGCAACTGGGCGGCAGCATCACCGGGGGCTTCCGGCTGGCGCAGGTTTCGCCCGTTGCCGTCCGGCTGGTAGAACATCAGTCGGAGCCGCTGGCCGAAGTCATTCGCCGTATCAACAAGTACAGCAATAATTTGATGACGCGCCAGTTGTTGTTGACGATTGCGGCAGATCGCGTTGGTCTGCCCGGCAACGAGATGAACGGCTTCGCCGCCATCCGCAACTGGCTTACCGGCAAGGGCATGCATTTCCCCGAATTGGTGATCGAGAACGGTGCCGGGCTCTCGCGTATAGAACGCATCAGCGCCGAGCATCTGGGCGAGCTGCTGGTGCAGGCCTACAGCAGTCCGGTGATGCCGGAGCTGATGTCCTCGCTGCCGGTGCTGGCCGTGGACGGTACCGCCATGCGACGGCTGACGGAGAGCCCGATGCAGGGACGGGCGCATCTCAAGACCGGCTCGCTTAATGGCGTGAGCAGCATCGCCGGTTATGTGCTCGACCAGCAGGGCAGGCGCTGGGTGGTGGTGTTTATGGCCAACCACGAGCAGGCCGGCGCCACCCGGCCGGCACAGGATGCCATGCTGGATTGGGTTTACCATCGCCGCTGAGCAGCACGCTAGCGGTGTTTCGGTTATCATTACGACAGTCAGTCCAAGCTTTTACAGGAATCGCTCATGAACAAAAGCAGTTATATCGCCGCAGCGCTTTTCAGCGCTGCATTTTTTGTCGGCGGCTGCCAGGCCGGCACGGAATCCACACAATCCACCAACCCGGAAGGAAATAATGCAATGAGCCAAGGCATCACAGAACTTGTAAAAATCGATACGCTGGAAGGCAGCGGCCGCGAAGCCGAGATCGGCTTCAATGTCACCGTGCATTACACCGGCTGGCTGTACGAAGCCAGCAAGCCCGACAACAAGGGTCAGAAGTTCGACAGCTCGGTCGATCGCGGTGAGCCATTTGTCTTCTATCTGGGCGGTGGACAGGTCATTCAGGGCTGGGATCAGGGCTTTGCCGGCATGAAAATCGGCGGCAAGCGCACCCTCATCATTCCGCCTGAAATGGGCTATGGCGCGCGCGGCGCCGGCGGTGTCATTCCACCGAATGCCACGCTGGTGTTCGACGTGGAACTGCTGGGCGTGAAGTAGGCTGCACCATGAAAGCGCGCATCAAATGGGTTGAAAATGTCTGTTTCATGGGTGAGTCGGAAACCGGCCACGCCGTCATCCTCGATGGCGCGCCGGAAGCGGGCGGGCGCAACCTCGGCATGCGGCCGATGGAAATGCTGCTGATCGGCATGGGCGCCTGCAGCTCGTTCGATGTTGTGACCATCCTGAAGAAGGCGCGGCAGCCGGTGACGGATTGCGTCGCCGAAATGGAAGCGGTGCGGGCGGATGAAGTGCCCAAGGTGTTCACCAAAATACATGTGCATTTCGTTGTCACCGGCAAGGGCCTCAATCCGGTGCAGGTCGAGCGCGCGGTCAAGCTCTCGGCCGAGAAATACTGTTCCGCTTCCATCATGCTCGGCAAGGCAGCGCAGATCTCCCATGATTTCGAGATTGTCGAGGCGCCTGATGCCTGAATTGTCGAACCGGCCCGGCGGCATGCTGGGCATGCATCATGTCGCCCTGTTCGTGCACGACCTGGAAGCATGTGTGAAATTTTATTGTGATGTGGTCGGCATGCAGCAGGAATGGCAGCCAGACCCGGACAATGTCTACCTGACTTCCGGTAACGACAACGTCGCGCTGCATCGGCTGGATGCGGCGAGCAAGTTGGATGGGCCGCAACGGCTGGATCACATCGGCTTCATCCTGAAAACGCCGGAAGATGTCGATCACTGGCATGCACACCTGCTGGCGCATGGCACCCGCATTGCGCAAGCGCCGAAGACACATCGTGACGGTGCCCGCAGCCTTTACTGTTATGACCCTGCCGGCAATCTGGTGCAGTTCATCTTTCATCCGCCGATTTCGGTTGGCGACAACTTATCGCGCTGAGCAGTCATGCATCACGGGATGACTCCTGGCGGCTTATTTGACCAGTGGTCCCAGCCGCAGATAAATCCCGTTTTCGCCATTATTGGCGTGGCCATAGCCGAGATAAACCGGACCGACCATAGTATCAAAGCCGACGAACAGGCTGCTCGCGTAAATCAGATTATTGCCGGAAATATCCTCTGATTCTTGCCAGGCGTTACCTGCTTCCAGGCTGAATCCGGCGTAACCGGGCATCAGTTTTCCGCCCTGAA
The DNA here is from genome assembly GCA_001704575.1 of Methylophilales bacterium LSUCC0135. Classification (GTDB taxonomy): domain Bacteria; phylum Pseudomonadota; class Gammaproteobacteria; order Burkholderiales; family Methylophilaceae; genus UBA6140. Next base: position 133,458 of record MCAW01000004.1, on the reverse strand, counting down.
TATTCCGCATGTAAATCAGGCGTCCAAGCCCCATATGTTTGCCGCTGAGCTCGTTTTGCTGTAATCCTGACAGCGACAGAAAGCCGCCGGTCTGGAACTGGCTTTGAAGATTGGGCGTTCCACTTACGGTGGCATTGATGACGAGACTGCCGATCAGGGTGCTTTTGCCCCAGCTGAACGCGCGGTTGTAGGCAAGCAGTATTTGATCAAAATCGCGCTCGGCCCCCAGCCCTTCTCTCGAGATCTGCAATTCTGCCCGGCCAAGATGCCCTTTGCGCGGAAAATACAGGCTGTCGAGGCTGTCGTGGGATAGGCGCAGGTAGGCATAACCGATGTCATAATCAAAATCATCTGCCGGCTGACCGGTTTCAAGCCGCGCAGTGCCGGTCTGCCGGGCATATCCCAAACGGACTTCTCCCCATGTGTCGATGTTGGCACCAGCGGCAAGATCAATGCCGTAGCCGCGCAAATTGTAGCGGGAAAGTTTGTTGCCATCGTTATCAAAGGTGTTGGCCTGACGGCTTTGATATACCGCACGACCGGAAACGAAATAGCGATTGAGCGGGTCGAGTGGTTGGTAGATGTCCGTGCTGAGAGACGGTTCATCGCCAAGCTGAACTCCCAGCCGCCATTCGCCATTGAGCGCGTTGATTTGTGTGCGGGTATAGAGCAAGCCGAAATTGAATTTGCTGTCTGAACCGCTCTGGTTTGCATATTCTATGCCGGGTTGTATGTAGCCTGGCCCCCACCACTTCTCTTTGGCCGAGACGAGAAGACCTTTTCTGCCGTTTTCTTCAATGATTTCGTAGGTGACGGTTTGAAAGATGTCGAGTCCGTATATGTTGCCGATGTCTTTCTTCAGCCGCTGTTCGTCCAGAGTTTCTCCGGGTTTGATGGAGATGCGCTGGGCTATGATCTGGTCGCTTACCTGGGAGTGATTGTCTACACGAATGAAATCGATGACGGGTGCTTGCCTGTTGTAGACGCTACGGCTGGCTACGTGTGTCAAGTAGGTCTCAGGGCTCAGAGAATAACGGCGCAATGATTGAGTGGCGGCGCGGGCATCCTGTTCTCCGATGACGACGGCTTCCGCCACGCGATCAAAACTGCCGCCACCGATGTCACCGAGATCCGGGCTGATCAATACATCGTTCTCGGTCAACGATGCCAGTTGGTTTTTGGTGTTCAGCGTAAACAGGAAATTGGTCAGCTGTAACGCAATTTCGACGGCAGATTTGATTTCGTCGCGTTTCAGCAACCCGCTACCGACATTCACGACAATTACTACATCAGCGCCCATGCTGCGTGCCACATTGACCGGAACATTGTTGGCGATACCACCATCGACCAGCAGTTTGCCTTCCAGTTCGACCGGGTCGAACGCGCCCGGAACAGCCATGCTGGCGCGAATCGAGGTTGCCAGATCGCCGTTGCCGAGTACTACTTCCTCGCCAGTTTCTATATTTGCGGCAACTGCGCGATAAGGAATCGGAAGTGCGTCGAAATCGTTGATGGCGGAAACATGGGTGGTCAGTCTGGATAATTCCAGATTCAATTTTTGTCCGCGTATGTATGCCAGCGGCAGTTTCAACTCACCTTCGTTGAAGCCTGGCTTCAACTTGACCGTATAAAAGTCATCATCTCTTTTGCGCCGGAACGTACGTTCTGTGCGTTCCGGCGCGTCGTCGAACATATGTTCCCAATCTATCCTGCGCAACTCCCGGTCTATCTCGTCAGCGGACATGCCTGATGCGTAAAGCCCGCCGACAATCGACCCCATGCTGGTTCCGACCACATAATCGATCGGGATGCGCAATTCTTCCAGAACCTTCAACACGCCTACATGTGCGGCACCCCGTGCGCCGCCGCCTCCAAGCACCAGACCAATCCGTGGCCGCGCTGCGGTTTCTTCTTTTGCCAATGTTGCTGGCGTATGCCAGCAACATATGATGCACAAGGTGACAAGGGTGGATTTCCACAGACGTCTGCGCAGCTTGTCAAAGTTGGTGTTAAAGGCTGATGCAGGCATTTTGTCGGTTCTCATGGTAAGCCCCATTTTTAAGTTTTCTGGTGGGAATGACACCGGACGATGCCCTGGTTTCCGCAAGCCATCGCTTCTATCGCGGGCCATTGGAAAAAATAAAGCCCCGGAAACTTGTTCACGAGGCTTCGTAACTCTGACCGCAGGACATGCGGTATATGAATCCGCTTAATTGCCGGACATGGCCTTGATTTGGTCAAGTGTGACAAAGCCTTTTTTGTCGGCGTCAATCCTGGAAAAACCCTTGGCTACCCGCGGCATGCCTGCCTTGGCTTCTTCAAGCGTCAGTTGACCATCATTATTTTTGTCGGCAGCCTTGAATTTTTCTTCTATCTGTTTTGCGCGCTCGGTGTCTTCTGCACTGGCCAAATTAAAATTCGAAAGTGTGAGAAAAAATGCTGCGAAGATGGAACAGGCCAAAAGCTTTTTTTTCATGACGATGCTTTCTTTGATAAGGGGGATAGTTTTTTTACTTGTTGTGCTGACGTATTATGCATGATGATTCAATTTTATTAAATTTATCATTTAGTAAAATCTTTTATAGAATTTTTAGCGAAAAGCCAACACAGGAGTAACATCATGAACGCAGCCAATATTTCAGGCTTTAACGGGGTTTTAGCTACACTGCTTGCATCACTGCTGAGTTTCAGCGCCCTTGCTGATACCGGTCTGGCAGCACAGGAGAAGCCTCAGTCTGGCTTTCTGCCAGATTACAGCCAGCTGAAACCTGTAAAAGGGCCGGAAGGTACGAAAATCTACCGCTACACCAGGTTCGATTTTGATCCTCTCGCATACAAGGCTGTGATTATTGATCCGGTGATGATCAATCAGGCGCATGCGGATGAAAAGCTCACGCCGCAAGTCATTGACCAGACACGTGCTGCCCTGGATGCCTCGATCCGTGATCGTATAGGCCAGACCAGCTTGAAAATTGTTCATGAGCCGGGCCCCGGAGTTTTTCGTGTATCAGTTGCCATATCCGGTGCCGAACTTGATAGCGAAGGTTTCAAGCCACGCAACATCCTGCCGATCTCGGCGGCTCTGAAAGTGGTCTCCATGGCAGCGGGCAAGGAGCAGAAAACACCAGTGTTGCTGGTGGAAAACAAAATTACGGACAGTCAAACCGGAGATTTACTTCGAGCAGGGATGATAACGATCAGTGGTGAAGCGTTCCGTGATGAAGCCAGTACTGCGAATGAGTTCCAGAGTCTGGCGCAACGGGTTGTTGGTATCGCCATGGATAACAGCGAACGATAAGCCGCTCTCTGAAATCACGGCAGGGTACTTGACGTCTGTATTGTCAGGTCGATCCGGTCAGGTTGCAGTAGGCGGGCGTGTTCTAGAATGCATAATGAAAGAACAGAACTGCCGCAATCAAAGCTACAGTCACCCAGCCTATCGCATCCACATATCGCTTCAGCATGTGTTCCATTTTGCTGCCGCCCCAGCGCATCAGCGCTGCGACCAGAAAGAACCTGGCGCCGCGGCCGATTGCGGAAGCCAGAACGAATGGCAATAACGGCATGTAAAGCACGCCGGCCGCGATGGTGAACACCTTGTAGGGTATGGGAGAAAAACCGGCGACCAGTATTGCCCAGAATCCCCACTCGTTGAACCAATTGACGGATTGTTGATAGGCCGCTGCGTAGCGGCCTTCGACGAGCGGCTGAACCAGCTCGTAGGCAAAGTGACCAATCAGATAGCCGAACACGCCGCCTGCGACAGAGGTGACGGTGGTCAACAAGGCAAACCACCATGCCCGCGCCGGCGTTGCCAGACACATCGGCGCCAGCATTACGTCGGGCGGGATCGGGAAAAAAGATGACTCGGCAAAACTCAGCCCGCCTAGGTAGCGGGGTGCATGACGATGACGCGACCATTGCAGGGTCTTGTCGTAGAGAAAAGAGAAGATTTTCATGGAATCCGCTGATGCCCGCATGGCTGCTGGGTCATCGTCGGTCACTTACCGTTTTCTGTTTCGATCACGGCCACGGAAAGCGGCTTTTTCATCTCGATGACCTCGAACAGGCGGTCGATGTTGGGATGTTTTTCCGGGTTGTTTTCCGCGTCTTCCGTGTGTTCGGCGTAAATTTTCAAACCTTCCTTCGCCGCTTCCAGTGTGATGGCCCCATGCTTTTTCCAAAGGTGGTGGTAGACCCGCACCGAACCTGCGCTACCCGGTTTGTTCTCAATTCTCCCTGCCTGGCTGCCGTCCGGATTAAACAGTTCTATGCGCACAATATGATCGGCGTTTTCCAGTGTTGGCAGAATGTCTCTGAATTTCTTCATTGCGGTAATTCTCTTGCGTTATAAATAATAAGTGGATGATGTCATGGCTCTGGCGGCAACTTGCATGGCAGCCTTTACTGGTCCGGGCAATTCGGCACCACCGTGAAGGACGGCAGTTTCTGCGTGCTGCGCTTCGTCATCGCGCATTTGTTCTACGATGGCGCGGCTTTTGCTGTCGTTTTGCGGGAGTTTCTGCAAATGACTTTCCAGATGGCGGCCGACCTGACGCTCGGTTTCGGCCAGAAAGCCGAGGTTCCAGCGGTCACCCAAGGCGCCGGCCACAGCACCAAGCGCGAAAGCGCTGCCGTATAGCATGGGGTTCAGCGCGCTGGTTCTGCCGCCGAGTTCCTTGATGCGTTTTTCGCACCATGCCAGATGTTCTGTTTCTTCGCGTGCGGCCTGTTGCAGCGCTGCAAGCGTTTGCTGATTTCTGGCGGTCAGCGACTGGCCGCTGTAAAGTGCCTGCGCGCAGACTTCGCCGCAGTGATTGACGCGCATGAGAGCAGCGGCATGCTTTTTCTCGTGCTCGGATAGCGCTACCTCATCCACTTGCTTGTCCGGATGCGGGCGGCCGCTGTGAGCTTCGGCCATCAGTGTACGCAAGCCTTTGTCGAATTCGATGATCAATCTGTCCAGCATGTTGGTTCTGTCCCGAGATTCAGTGTTGCTGCCGTAAAAAAGCCGCCGCTAAGCTTAACGGCGGCTTGTGTTGGAAGCCTGACGCATTTATTTCTTGCTTAAAATCTGCAGCCCCTTTAGCAGGTTGAGCGCCTGTTTCAGCTGATAGTCGTTTTCGGAGCCGAATTCTGCCGGCGCAGTTTTTTCGCCATCGGCCGGGGCTGGAATGACTTTGTCCGGGTCGCTGTCGGGTTTCGGGCTGGGGGTTTCTTCGCCGGACGGATTCGCCAGGTGGCCATTCAGGTCGGCTTCGCGCAGGTTGTTGCCGAGATTGGCGGCGCTGACCTGCGCTTCTTCAACCTGGATGTCCGGCACGATGCCCTTGGCTTGAATGGAGCGGCCGTTGGGGGTGTAGTAACGGGCCGTTGTCAGCTTGATGGCGGTGCCGTTGTTCATCGGCAGTATGGTTTGCACCGAGCCCTTGCCGAAGCTCTGGGTGCCCATGACGATCGCACGCTTGTGATCCTGCAGCGCACCGGCGACGATCTCGGATGCCGAAGCGGAGCCGCCGTTCACCAGCACAACCATCGGTACGGTCTTGAATTCTGCCGGCAGGTCTCGCAAGTAATCATCCTTGGGGCCACCGCGAACGTAGAATTCCGGGTTGGCGCTGAGGCGCATCTTGGCATCCTCGGCACGGCCCTCGGTGTAGACCACCAAATCATCCTTGGGCAGGAATGCGGCAGAAACCCCGACAGCGCCGTTGAGTAGTCCGCCCGGATTGTTACGCATATCCAGCACCAAGCCCTTCAGTTCGGCCTTGTTTTCCTCGCGCAGGGCTTTCAAGGCCTTGGCCAGATCCTCGCCGGTATGTTCCTGAAACTGCGTGATGCGCACGAAAGCGTAACCAGGTTCGACCAGTTTGGGCTTGACGCTCTTGGTCTTGATTACGGCGCGCACGATCTTGATCACGAGCGGGTTGTTTTGACCTTTGCGCAATACTGTTAGCGTGATGGGCGTATCGGGCTTGCCGCGCATGCGTTTGACCGCATCGTTCAGCGACATGCCCTTGACCGGCGTTTCGTCCAGTTTGATGATGAGATCGCCGCTCTTGATGCCGGCACGGTATGCCGGCGTGTCCTCGATCGGAGATACGACCTTGACGAAACCGTCTTCCATGCCGACCTCGATTCCAAGTCCGCCGAATTCGCCCTGGGTGCCGGCCTGCAAGTCCTTGAAGCCATCTGCATCGAGGTAACTGGAGTGAGGGTCGAGACCGGTCAGCATGCCATTGATGGCTTCACTGATGAGTTTCTTGTCGTCGACATTGTCGACATAGTCATTCTTGATTTTGCCGAACACTTCTGCAAAGGCCCGCAGGTCTTCCAGCGGCAGTTGCGGCTTGCTGGATTTTTCGGCGAGCGCAGAATAGTTCAGGCTGAGCATCAGGCCGAGAACGGCGCCGATGGCGATAAGGCCGAATTTTTCAAATTTAGTGCGCATGTAGAGCGTTTCCTTGATGGAGTAATATGTCGACTGACATACGAGCAAACAACAGGCTTATTTTCCGCTATTTGACCGTGTCTTGCATAGTCTCCTGAAAGCGAAATTCAAACCTGCCCTGCTCATGCTTAGACGATTTTTTATGAGGTAGTTCATGCAGGCCAATCAAATCGAGATTGAATATTGCACCCAATGCCGCTGGCTGTTGCGCGCAGCGTGGATGGCGCAGGAATTGCTCACCACATTCGAGGGCGATCTGCAGCGCGTCAGCCTGTTGCCCGGCAGCGGTGGTGTGTTCGAGGTGCGTTTGAATGGCGAGTGTATTTTCTCGCGCAGGGATGCCGGTCGTTTTCCGGAAGCCAAGGAACTCAAGCAATCGATACGTGACCGCATCGACCCAGGCCGCTCTCTGGGGCACAGCGATGGCAAAAAGCCGTTGGAGTAACCCGTCCGCAGGCTTCCGGCCGGCGCAGAAAATTGATAAGGTAGCATGCAGAAACCGAACACGCCCCTGATGACCAAGGAGCCGGACCATGACTGATCGCAAGCGCGTTGGTATGTATCGATGGCAGACCGCCTCTGCCGCAAGCTCGCAGGCGCAGCACGAAACCTATGGCGACCATGCCGCCCGATCAGGCATGGCAGCAAGGCAACGCCTGAAGCTGGTAGTGCAGGAGTTCCGCAAACGCATGAGGCAATCCGCATCGGGTTCAAAAAAAGGCGTCCGCGGTGTAATCAGGAATATCGAGGCAGAAGTCGGCCTCTTCGCCAGCCGCAAGCTGCATGGACTGGCAAGACGCATAGAGCAGAAAGTCGAAAGCATCCGCCGCAGTTAGGCTCCAACTCAATCATGCAATAATAAAGAATCCTATGATCCGTCAAACCATTTCCGTTTTCCGCGATTTTGGCCGCTTGCGTGCAATCGCCGGCACGCTGATGCGTTACGGCTGGGGCGACGTTGCACGCAAGCTTGGCAAGCGGAGCTTGATCGGCCGCGCCGGTAACTGGCTCAATTCCGACGTTTCCGAAGACATTCTCAAGCTCCCGCCCGAGGTGCGTGTGCGGCTGGCGATACAGGAACTGGGGCCGACTTTCGTCAAGCTCGGACAGGTGCTGGCGACAAGGCCGGATATTTTTCCGCCCAACTGGATCGCCGAATTTTCCAAATTGCAGGACCAGGTGCCGGCCGTGCCTTTTGAGGCTTTGCTGCCAGAGCTGGAGCACGCGCTCGGCAAGTCGCCGTTCGAAGTGTTCAAGGATTTGCAGGTGGAACCGATTGCCGGGGCTTCGATCGCGCAGGTACATCTGGCGAAATTGCAGGATGGCACGCCGGTGGTGTTGAAAGTGCGTCGTCCCAACGTCAGGGCCAGTATAGAGGCGGACCTTCGGTTACTGGCACACCTGGGTCGTCTGATTGAAGCCGAATTCGAAGAAGTCAAACGTTTTCGTCCTTCCGAGATCATCAGCCAGTTTGCCAAATCACTGGAGCGCGAGCTGGATCTGGCATTGGAGGGTCGTAACACCGAACGCTTCAGCCGCAATTTCGCCGATGACGAATATGTCGAGTTCGCCAAAATCTACTGGGATTACACCAGCGAGGGCTTGCTGGTGATGAGTTACATCGAAGGCATTCCAGGCAACGATCTGCAAAGTGCCACGAAGAGCGGTCTCGATCTCAAGCTGCTGGGCGAGCGCGGGGCCAATGCAGTACTCAAGATGGTGCTGATCGACGGCTTCTTTCATGCCGATCCGCATCCGGGCAATGTGTTTTATCTGCCCGATAACCGCCTGGCGATTATTGATTGCGGCATGGTCGGCCGTATCAGTCTCGATCGCCGTGACGAGATTGCCGACCTTCTGGCGGCCCTGGTCTCGCGGGATATTGATACCTTGCGCGATATTCTCATCGTTTGGGCCGAGGGCGCCGAGATCGACGATGCCAAACTCGGTGCCGACATTGAAGAGTTCATCAGCAATTACGACAACGCGCCGCTCAAGCATGTGCGTTTCAGCAGTCTTTTGAATGACCTCACCACCATCATGCGCGAGAATCATCTTGCCGTGCCGCCTGATCTCACCATGCTGTTCAAGGCGCTGATCACGCTGGAAGGCTTGGGTCGCCAGCTTGATCCGGATTTCCAGATCGTCCATCACCTGACACCCTTCGTCAAAAAAGTTATTGTTGATCGCTACATGCCTGCCAACTTGCTGAAGCGTGGGCGGCGTGGGTTGGGGCATCTGGTCAATGCCGTCACCGGCTTGCCGGGTGATGTGTCGCAGGTCCTGCGCGAAGCAGCACGCGGCCGCCTGAAGCTCAATCTTGACCTCAAGCGGCTCGACCATTTCGGCCATCAGCTCGATCACAGTACCAACCGGCTGACCATGGCGATGATCACGGCGGCGCTGATCGTTGGCTCCTCCATTGTCATGACGGTAGAGGGCGGCCCGACCATTCTGGGGCTGCCGGCCTTCGGTTTTGCCGGCTTCTTCCTCGCTTTTGTCATCGGCATTCTGCTGATGATCTCCGTTTGGCGCGCAGGCCGGGACTAATTGGCACAATGAAATTAAGCCCCGATTCGGGGCGCTCTGCGTTTTTTTTACGCCCCCGATTGGTGCGGCCAGAATCCACATTTTTGCAATTCCTAAACAGATCAACAGGATATAAGTTGTTTTTGGTTGGCATGCCAATTGCGTTAGCCATGGCATGGACATGGCAACCAATTTACCTTTCGATGAAATGCGCCCGCAGCCGGATGCGGTGCGTAAAATTTACCGCGCCTATGCCGACTGGCTCGCCGGTGTGCCGCTAGCGCAGCTGGAGTTGAAGCGGCAGGAGGCGGAGGTGTTGTTCCGCCGGGTCGGCATCACTTTCAATGTCTATGGTGAAAGCTCCGGCAAGGAGCGTCTGATTCCGTTCGACGTCATTCCGCGCCTGCTCGGTGCTGACGAATGGCGCACGCTTTCAGCAGGCGCGATCCAGCGCGTCAAGGCGCTCAACATGTTCCTGCACGATATCTACCACAAGCAGGAGATCATCAAGGCGGGCATCGTTCCGCCCGCCATTCTAGCCAATGCCCAGTATCGTCCTGAAATGTACGGTGTCGATGTGCCGGGCGGCGTGTATGCCCATATCGCCGGAATCGATCTGGTGCGCACCGGCGAGAACCAGTTCTACGTGCTGGAGGACAATCTGCGCACGCCGTCCGGCGTTTCCTACATGCTGGAAAACCGCAAGATGATGATGCGTCTGTTTCCTGAACTGTTCCGCCGTTATTCGGTAGCGCCGGTCGAGCATTATCCTCAGGTACTGATGAACAACCTGCGCGCAGTTGCGCCACCCGGCGTGCAGGAGCCGGTGGTCGTGCTGTTGACGCCGGGCGCTTACAACAGCGCTTACTTCGAGCATGCCTTCCTCGCTCAGCAGATGGGCGTTGATCTGGTCGAGGGGCAAGATTTGTTCGTGCGCAACAACGCTGTTTACATGCGCACGACGGAAGGCCCCAAACGGGTCGATGTGATTTATCGCCGCATCGACGACGACTATCTCGATCCGCTCGCTTTCAAGCCGGATTCGATGCTCGGCGTGCCCGGCTTGTTGACGGTCTACCGCAACGGCGGGGTGACGCTTGCAAATGCGGTCGGTACCGGCGTCGCCGACGACAAGGCCACTTACATCCACGTGCCGGAAATGATCCGCTTCTATCTGGGTGAAGAGCCGATACTCGCCAATGTGCCGACCTATGAACTCAGCAAGGCGGACGACCTGAAATACACGCTGGAACACTTGCCGGAACTGGTCGTGAAAGAGGTGCAGGGTTCCGGCGGCTACGGCATGCTGGTCGGTCCGGCGGCCAGCAAAAAGGAGATCGAGGAATTCCGTCTGCGCATCCTTTCATCCCCGACCAATTACATCGCCCAGCCGACGCTGGCGCTTTCCACTTGTCCGACCCTGGTCGAAAGCGGCATCGCGCCACGTCATGTTGATCTGCGGCCTTTCGTGCTCTCCGGCAAGACCGTGTCACTGGTGCCTGGCGCGCTTTGCCGGGTGGCTTTGAAAGAGGGCTCGCTGGTGGTGAATTCTTCTCAGGGTGGCGGCACCAAGGATACCTGGGTATTGCAGCAGTGACGCGATGAAAAGGCGAAAGAGGACAGCATGTTAAGCAGAACAGCCGATCATTTGTACTGGATGGCCCGTTATATCGAGCGGGCAGAGAACATGGCGCGGGTGCTGGATGTGACCAGCAACATGTCGCTGGTACCCAATGCGGCGGAGAGCGAATCGGCCTTGTGGGCACCGGCGCTGGAAATCGCCGGCAACGTCGAGGCGTTTGAAGCCCGTCATGATGCCTACACGGCGGCCAATGTCGTGCATTATCTGGCCATGGACGAACACAATCCATCCAGTATTTATAACGCCTTGCGCAGCGCCAGAGAAAACGCCCGTGCCGTGCGTGTGGCGCTTTCGGCCGAAACCTGGGAGAACATCAACGCCCTCTGGCTGGAATTTCAGCAATTTTTCGGCAGCAACCTTGCCGAGTCGGGCTTGAGCGTTTTCTGCGATTGGGTCAAATCCCGTTCACACCTGTTTCGTGGCGTCAGTTTCGGCACCATGCTACGCGATGATGCGTTCCGCTTCGTGCGGCTCGGCACCTTCATCGAGCGGGCCGATAACACCGCACGCCTGCTGGATGTGAAATACCACCTGCTGCTACCTGATGAAGAAGAAATCGGCGGTGCAGTCGATTATTACGAATGGAGCGCAGTGCTGCGGTCAGTCTCGGCATTTCAGGCTTACCAGAAGGTGTTCAGCGATACCATCGAGCCCTGGCGCGTGGCCGAGTTGCTGGTGCTTCGCGACGACATGCCGCGCTCGCTGCATGCCTGTTTCGATGAAATCACGCCCATTCTCGAACAGCTCTCCGGCCGCCGCAATAACGAATGCCGCCGCATCGCCGGCGAGCTGCACGCGCGCCTGCACTACGGTCGCATGGATGAAATATTTCAGGAAGGCCTGCATGAGTTTCTTGAGGATTTCGTTGTCAGCAATAACAACCTCGGCAACGAAATTCAACGTAGCTTCCTCAATGCCGCTGCCGCATAAACCATGAATCTGGATATCGAGCATCGCACGCGCTATACCTATAGCGACAAGGCCAGCTATACCATCCAGCAGCTCAGGCTGACACCGCAGGACGGTTGCGGCCAGCGCGTCAAGCGCTGGGAGATTCGCGTCAACGGGAATTTGCAGCGCTTCGTCGATGCGCACGGCAACATCGCACACACGCTGGTGATTGACATGCCCCACGACGAGATACACATCGTCGCATCCGGTCAGGTCGAAACCGGGCTTGATGAGTCGTCGCAAGACAATCGTTTGCCCTTACCTGTTTATCTGCGGCAGACTGCCCTGACACAAGCCGATGCCGCGCTGGGTCAATTTGCCGACCGCTACCGCGGCTATCTGCAAGACACATCAAAGCTCTGGCTTGAAGACATGATGCACGCCATTCTGAAAAAAGTGCCCTACAGCCGCGGACAGACTTCCGTGGCGACAACAGCCGCCGCCGCTTTTGCCCATGGCGGTGGCGTCTGCCAGGATCATGCGCACATTTACCTTGCCTGCTGCCGCCATCTTGGCATCCCGGCACGTTATGTCAGTGGCTATCTGTTTACCGAGGATGGCAGCCTGATGGAAAGCCACGCCTGGGCCGAGGTCTGGCTCGGTGAACAAGGCTGGTGTGGCCTCGATGTTTCCAACGGCATGCGTACCAATGGCGTCCATGTGCGGCTGGCAGCCGGGTTCGACTATCGCGATGCCTGCCCGGTCAGTGGCGTACGCGCCGGCGGCGGCCTCGAAACCATGGGTGTTGGTGTGCTGGTCAATCAATCAGGGCAGGCGGAGCAGATACAGCAATGAGTAACGCAAAAACGATCAACTCTCTCGGTTTCGATCGGCACGGCGACAAGGAAAACTCCACTTTTTTTGAAGACTATCTGGTTCGCTTGCTGGAAGAACGTGACCGTGTCGGACTGACGGCCATGGTTCATGAAATTGATGCCTTGATGATGACAGTAGACCCGGGTCATTCGATCAAGTACATCGCCGAATTGACCTTGATGACGCCCTATCATTATTTGGTGACGCTGGAGAGCAACACGCATTGGACACATATTTTGCGCATTGATCTTGAATCGCCCGACATTCTGCTGCGCGAGGTCAAGAACCCCGATCAGCGCGGCATATTCCGAAGTTTGAATGAGGTTTACCCGGTGGGCGCCAGCAAGCCCAACAGCCGCTATATGGGTGAAATCATTCGTGTCAGCAACCTGCATGATGTGGTCAAGTTGCAGCAGGAGCGCGAGTTCCGTTTTTTTTCGCAAGACGAGGTACGCAAGCTGGAATTTCCCGGAAATGTGGCAGTCAGCAAGCCTTCACCCTATACCCACAACGTGGTCGGTTATCTGGAGCGAAAGCCGGATGAGCTGCGCGTCTATGCGCTCGGTGTGAGTATGATTCTGCCGGAGGCGCAGGCTGCTTATGCCGCTGCCAAGGCTTTACAGGTCGAGCTTGGGGTCGATCAATTGCTGATGCCGGTCGATCATCTGGCCACGCGTGTCTATAGTCAGAATCGCGAGGTGGCGATTCTGGAGTATCTGTCGCTGACCAGTTATTACTTTTGGGGTGCTTATAACATCAGGGATCAAAATTCCTCAACCAATGTGACCAAGAGCGTGCATGGCTTGCCTGAATCCAAATCGCCGGCCAAGGTGTTTACTGCCAACAACACACCTTACTTCGTCAATCATCTGGAAAAGTTGCCATCACCAACCGAAACTTTCGTGCGTAATTACGGGCCACGTCTGCATCATATGGCAATTGCAGTGAAAGATGGGGAGCGCGCGGGACGTGAGCATATTGATGTAGTGGTCAATGCTATTGCCGAGCAAGGCAAGGGTTTTCTGCTGGATGTCATCGGCTCCAAGGAGCAGGGATTGAAGCAGATATTTTCCAATGCTTCCGAGCATTCATCGCTGATTATTGAATATGTGCAGCGTTTCGGCACTTTTAATGGCTTCTTCACGCGTGAGAATGTGGCTGCGTTGACTGAAGCTGCCGGGCTGGAAGAAGGGGTCAATGCGGTTTGAGTATTAACGCTGTGATGTCGCTGACCCTGGAGCCGGTGATTTAAACTGCTATGATCTGTTATCTGAATTCAATCTGAACTGTATCTTTCATGACTTACTGTGTTGCCCTCCTGCTTGATGAAGGACTGGTTTTTGCCTCCGATACGCGTACCAACGCGGGGGTTGATCAGGTCGCCGTTTTCCCCAAGATGCATGTGTTCGAGCAAAGGGATGACCGCGTCATCGTCATGCTGACAGCGGGCAATCTCGGTATCACGCAATCGGTGGTGAATCGTCTGCGTGACGCCGTGAAGACTGGTGAAGAAAGCAACATGATGAATGTTGATTCCATGTTTGACGCAGCCGGGCTGGTTGGTGCCGAAATGCGCCTGGCTTTTGAACGCGATGCGGAACACCTGAAGAACCACAATGCCGAATTTCATGCCAGCATATTGATCGGCGGCCAGATCAAAGGCGAACAGCCGCGCCTGTTCAATGTCTATGCGGCGGGTAATTTCATCGAGCCGAGCCGGGAGACGCCTTACTTCCAGATCGGCGAAACAAAATACGGCAAACCCATTATCGACCGCGTGGTGAAGCACGACAGCGACATGATGGATGTGGTGAAATGCGTGCTGATTTCGTTCGACTCGACCATCCGCAGCAATATTTCCGTTGCCGCACCGATCGACCTGATGCTATACCGCACCGGCAGTTTTCATGCCGATTGCAGGCAACGCATCGGCGAAAGCGATGCCTATTACGCCATGGTGCGGCAGGGCTGGTCAGAAGGGCTCAAGCAAGTTTTTCATGAATTGCCGAACCCCGACTGGTGCGCCTGAAGTGAGCGACCGCTTGCGCGTTGATGCCTTTACTTTCAGGCAATGCGCTCGACAGATACTGGATGCGCAGCATGGCCGGTATCTTCGAAGCTGCTGATATTTTCCAGCGTTACCCGCGCGATTTCGGCTAATGCCTCCTGCGTGAAAAAAGCCTGGTGGCCGGTCACAACAACGTTGGGGAAAGTGAGCAGGCGGGCGAAAATGTCGTCATGAATGACGCTGTTGGATAAATCGCGAAAGAACAGGTTGTCTTCTTCTTCGTAAACATCCAGCCCGAGGCTGCCGATCACCCCCGACTTCAGGCCGCGTATCACGGCCCGGGTGTCGATGATGCCGCCGCGGCTGATGTTGATCAGCATGACGCCGTGTTTCATCTGCTGGATCGCCGCCTCATTGATCAGGTGATGCGTCTTAGGTGTCAGCGGGCAATGCAGGCTGATGATGTCGCTCTCGCGCAGCAGTTGCGGCAAATCCACATACTGCGCCCCGGCCGCCACGCAGCGCTCGTCCGGATAGGGGTCATAGGCCAGCACTCTGCAGCCGAAGCCTGCCATGATGCGCGTAAAGCAAAGCCCGATCTTGCCGGTACCGACCACGCCCACCGTCTTGCCGTAAAGATCAAACCCCATCAGCCCCTCAAGCGCAAAATTACCCTCGCGCACGCGGGCGCTGGCACGGTGAATCTTGCGGTTCAGCGTCAGCATCATCGCCACCGCATGCTCCGCCACCGAGTGCGGCGAATACTCCGGCACCCGCGCCACCTCGATGCCGAGCGACTTTGCCGCTGCCAGATCGACATTGTTGAACCCGGCACAGCGCAACGCCACCAGCTTCACGCCCTGAGCCGCCAGCAACGCCAGCACATCCGCATCCAGATGATCGTTGACGAACGCGCACACAGCCTCTGCACCGGCCGCGGCTACTGCCGTTGAGCTATCCAGCCGCGGCTCCAGATAAGTGAACTGATGCCGCCCGGCATTCTGCGCATCGAGAAACTGACGGTCATAGGATTTACTGCTGAAAACGGCTACGCGCATGGTGATATTCCTTGCTGAGTGATTCAATATTTAGAGACTAGCGTAACAATGCTCCGTTTCAGTTTGATGCGGGCTGCTAATACTGGCGGTCTGATTCGAGTGCCTTGATCTGCCTGTCCTGCATCCGTGAAAACAGCAGCAGCCCGACTACGGCGCCGATGAGCGCGAGCAGCATGTCGGACTGGGCATCCCACGGGTCGCCCTGGGTACCGAGAAAATCGACCGAGCCATCGCCGAACAGCAGGGCGACCGACCATTCGATCAATTCGTAGCTAGCGCTGATGGCAAGCACGATGCAGAGCACGATAAAGCTCAGCATCGCACCGCGCCGTAAATAAGCGCTGCGCAACAGAATCTCGCGCGCCACCAGCGCGGGTACCAGCCCCTGAAAGAAATGGCCGATCTTGTCGTAGGGGTTACGCGTGAGCCCGAAGATTTCGGCCAGTTCGAAGCCAAGCGGTACGCGGGCGTAGGTGTAAGTGCCGCCAAGAATAAGTACCAGCCCATGCAGTAGAATCAGCACGTAGAGCAGTGAAGTGAGCGGAAACCGACGGGTAGTGAACCAGAGGATGGGCAGTGCGATGACGACCGGCGCGACTTCGAGCGCCCAGGTACCGAGATCGTAAGGGTGAATGGCCGAGACAGCCAGCGCAATGATCAACAGGGCCGAGACGGTGGTCAGTAATTTCGGGATCCGTAAAACCGGCATCATGGAATCAGGCCGGAGCTTTTTTGCTTCGGTTAGTGTTTTCCTTGCCGGGCTTCGAACGTGCGGTGAGGTTTGACGGTTTCTCGGTCAATCGTCCGGATGCGTATTTATGCAGGATGCTGGCGATAAAGGTCTGGTAGGGAATGCCTTCTTCCATTGCGCGGGCTTGAATATCCATCAAATCCGGGGATGACAGCCGTATATTGAAGCGCCTGTCCTTGATGAAGGTGGCAGTAGCGGCGGCCTTGAATTTTGCAAGATCGGCACGATCCGGCAATTTGGTCTTCAGTTCGCCTTTGTCATACGCCTTCAGGATGCTTTCTTCATATGCATCAGTCTTTTTCATCGATATTCTTCCTTGATAAATAATCGCGCGTTGCTTTCCTGTTTGGAATGATGGTTTTCAGAAAAAAGTAACGGTTTCATCAACAAATGGCACCATATAGGCATATTGTCACCTTTTGCTGATGGGGAAGAAAATATCACACCGGACGTCATTCCGGAAACCGCTGAGCGGTTATCCGGAATCCAGTATTTTCAATGGGTTTCTGGATTCCGGGTTCGGCTTTCAGCCGCCCCGGAATGACGAAACTTTATGTTTCAGTTGAAGTAAGTCAGCCTTCGAGCCTTGTCAGCCCAAATTCCCCAGCAATGTCAGTCCGATAGTCACCAGTAGATAAACCGAAGCCGCAATCAGCATGATGAAGGTCATGCGCATACCGGCGATGCGCAGGCGGAAATCCTCTTTTACGCGGCTGACACCGCCCGCGTGCAGCAGGCGGCCTGTCAGCAGCATCAGCCCGAGCACATGTACTACCCAGCCCGGTGCGCCGTTCGATTCGACCAGAAACAGCAGCACCAGCGCCAACGGCACATATTCGGCGAAGTTGGCGTGCACGCGCATGGCGCGGATCATTTGCGGCTCGCCGCCGTCGCCGATGGGAATGCGCAGGCTGCGCCGCAGCTGTATGGTGCGCATGCTGAGCTTGTAGAACAGCAGGGCGAGAATGGCGGCATAGAGCGAGGTGATGACGGGCATGTTCGGTTTCCTTGTTGATATCGTCGTGTTTGTAAGATTTATGCTGCGTTACCAGCCGGTGCAGCTTTTGCACCCACCCTGGCATCGAATTTTTCGCGGTTGATGACAAAGCGTTCATGGCGACCTCTGGAAATCAGCTCCACTCCATCATGCGCCTCCACTGAGAACACCAGCTTTCTGCCCTCGACAGCTACCAGTTCCACCGTTGCCGTCACTTTCAGGCCGGGTGGCGTTGCCGCCTCGTGGCTCACATCGATATGCGTGCCCACGGTCTGCTCCTGCGGCCAATCGAGATGCGGGTTGATGGCCCTGATGCAGGCCCACTCCAGAAATCCCACCAGAAAACCGGTGGCGAATACCTCCGGCATGGCGAGAAACTCATCAGATTCCGGGTAAAGCGCAGGTACGGTTTTGGAAAGCGGCACCGTAAAAGTATGCTCGTAACGGATGCCGGGTTTGAGAGAATCCTTCAAGTTGCGCTCCGCGGGAATAGTGAGCGATCAGTATAAACGCTGGCCGGTATTGTTTGAACGGGCAATCTTTTTTTTCAGCGTTTCGGCGGATAGCGCCGCCATGCCGCCGCCACCAGCAAACCGAAGAGCGTATACGCCAGCAAGAACACCGCATCGGGCAAATCGTAATACAACACGCGCTGCAACCAGAACTCGATGAACCCAGCCTCATGCACCGCCAAGCCGGCTTGCCTGCGTAACCACATCTCCAGCGTCGTCAGCGGACACACCATACCCAGCCAGGTTTCGGCAACCACGATGACAATCGTCGCCAGATGCGTGAGCCGGAACCACCACGCATTCACCCACTGCCAGCCGCAGCGGTTGCCTAGCACAATCAACACCAGACCACACACTACGAACAGCACGACTACTACGTGGAGTACGAGCACAACATCGGCGAGAAGCGGGTAAATGTTCAAGGTGTGTATTAGCGCCCGATTAAAAAACTTCGTAGTGGATTATTCGGGAATGTCGCAGAAAGAATCAACTGTTTCCGGTCTGCCGCAATCAATGGGGTCATACTCAATTGATTCAATCTTTGCCGGCGAAGCATGGGAATTATCGCTAAAAGCAGGACAAGCAGACGCTGGAGCGTATCAACAAGCCGATACAGGAAGCCTGACGCGAACCCTACACTGATCGGAAAACCGGAAGACCTCAAGCATGCTCTCTCGGGCATCTGGCCACGCCCATCAACGATGAGTCCCGCATGGTGTGCCGTGTTAGCTCAGTCTGACCCCCATATTTACGGCGCATCATCGAAAGCCTATCGCGTAGCGCCCGTGTTGACCACCGGGTTAGGAACTTGGGGCTTACCTACTTTGGCTTGCTCTTCGGCCTTGGCGCACAGATCGGAAATGTTCTTGTTTTCGACCTGCATCGCTTCGCTATTTGCGAATTTCTCGCCTAGTAGTGCTTCGGCACTTTCCCCTTTCTTGAGAAAGCCGATGAAGCCAGTTTGCTTGTCCACGGGATAGGCGCTAATCACCCAAGCGTCAAACCCGTGTGTGGTAGCAAACTTCCGCGCCGCGCAGAACAGAAAGTAAGAGTATTCAGAGCCCTTAATCTTATTAGAGAAATTTAGGCGATAGAGGCGTTCCGTTTCTTGGTCAAAGTACAGCCAAGAACTTATGAAGAAATTCCCATAGTCCTCGCTGTAAAAGGTCATGCGAGCTCCCGTACCAGTCGCGTTGGGTTTGCCCGAGGGATTATCAAGTTGGGCAAACTTTGCCTGCCCCAATCGGATGAGTGCTGCGCCAGAAAACTGCATCATTTCCGTCATTTTCCTTTGGTACAGCTTGAATGCCGGCGTCCGAACTAAGGCGAGTTGCTCCTTCAATTGCTGCTCATCGAATGCCTTGGAAAAATACGCGACTCGGATATCTTCATATTCTTTTGAGTCAAGAATTTCCAGGGCGATTCGCTGAATTTCTTGTTCCTTAGCACGATACTCTGGCCTTACTTGAATAAGCTGAGCTGCCAGTTGGGCTGGTGCTGTTTCTCTATCGATAGAATTCAACACGCCATGCAGTTCTCGCACGACTACCGCTGAATCTGCATGTGCGGTTGAGTTTAGGAGACACCCAAAGATGCAGCACAATAAAAACAGGATGCTTGTCATAAAGGTCCCTAACGTTTGACATAAGGGGCGATACGAGTGAGCGCAGCGTCCCGCTTGATGGATGGGTTGGGCATTATTGCAGGGCTTGTTGCGGCGACCCGGTAAATATGGGTTCAGACACGATAAATACTGTCAATATAAATCGTGACTGACACCATATTTACCGCGACCCGCTTGATGGATGGGTTAGGGGTAAGTTGCTTTTCATTAAATTTAAATGGCCAATTTTGATGAAACACAAAATTGAATTTACAGAATGGCAAACAACTCACGCATCGCCCAAACGGGTGATGAAAGATATTTATTGAGCTACAAAATTCCGGGCAGCAACAATCCTTAACCTTGCGGTGCCTGACCCACTATAATTCTGCCTATGTCTGATCTCGAACACCTGTTTTCCGCCGAAGGCCCGCTTGCTGCGTTGATTCCCGGGTATCGCATGCGCACGCAGCAGGTGGAGATGGCGGTGGCGATCGGGGAGGCGATCCGGCACAGCCGCCAGTTGGTGGCCGAGGCGGGCACGGGCACCGGCAAGACCTTTGCCTATCTGGTGCCGGCGCTGCTTTCAGGCGGTAAGGTGATTATTTCTACCGGTACCAAGACCTTGCAGGATCAGTTGTTCAACCGCGATCTGCCTGCCGTGCGCGATGCGTTGAAGGTGCCGGTGACGGTGGCGATGCTGAAGGGACGCAGCAATTACGTGTGCCATTTTCATCTTGAGCGGGCGATGCGCGAGGGGCGTTTCGCTTCACGCGAGGATGCGAATTACGTACACAAGATCCGCGCGTTTGCAGAGCACAGCGCCACGGGTGACAAGGCCGAGCTGACGGATGTGCCGGAGAGCGCGACGATCTGGCCGGCGGTAACTTCCACCCGCGACAATTGCATGGGCCAGGAGTGCGCGCACTACAAGGAGTGCTTTGTGATGGAGGCGCGCAAGCGGGCGCTGGCGGCGGATGTGGTAGTGGTCAATCATCATCTCTTCTTTGCCGATGTGATGTTGCGCGACGAGGGCGTTTCCGAGTTGCTGCCTTCCGCCAACACGGTGGTGTTCGACGAGGCGCACCAGTTGCCGGAAGTGGCGGGTCTGTTTTTCGGTGAGGATGTTTCCACCAGCCAGCTGATGGAGTTGGCGCGCGATTCGCATGCCGAGTTCATCACGACTGCCAAGGATTGCCTGGCGCTGCCGGAGGCGACCGCTGCGCTGGAAAAAGCGGTGCGCGATTTCCGCCTGATTTTTGCCTATGAGGGCGCGCGCATGCCGGTGCAGAAGGCGCTGGCCTTGAAGAATTTCGATAGTGCCTACGATACCGTGCAGGAAAAGCTGAAAGCGCTGAGTGCAGTGCTGGAAACCCAGGCCGCGCGCGACCCGGCGCTGGAGAATTTTTACGAGCGTAGCCTGGCGCTGATCGAGCAATTGCAGCGCTGGCACGCGGCGGAGAATGCCAACCTGGTGCGCTGGGTGGAGGTGTTCACGCAATCGGTACAGTTGCATGCGACGCCACTTTCGGTGGCGGAAACCTTCGGCAAGCAGCTCAACGCGCAGCCGCGCGCCTGGATTTTTACCTCGGCCACGTTGGCCGTGCGCAACGATTTCAGCCATTACCTGGCGCAGATGGGGCTTGCAGACGCGACCACCGGCTACTGGAGCAGCCCATTCAATTACGACCAGCAGGCGCTGCTTTATGTGCCGCCGGAGATGCCGGAGCCGAACAGCAGCGCCTACACCGCCTCTGTGGCCGCCGCCGCGTTGCCGGTGATAAAGGCCAGCCTGGGCCGCGCTTTTGTTTTGTGCACCAGCCTGCGGGCAATGCGCGAGGTGCACGCTTTATTGAAGGATGCCTTTGCCGAACAAGGTATGGAATACCCGCTACTGATTCAGGGCGAAAGCTCGCGCACCGAGTTGCTGGAGCGTTTCCGCAAGCTGGGCAATGCGGTGCTGGTGGGCTCGCAGAGCTTCTGGGAAGGCGTGGACGTGCGCGGCGAAGCGCTCTCCGCCGTCATCATCGACAAGCTGCCGTTCGCGCCGCCGGACGATCCGGTGCTTGCCGCCCGCATCGACAAGATGAATGCCGAAGGCAAAAATGCCTTCATGGAATACCAGTTGCCGTATGCCGTTATCACCCTCAAGCAGGGTGCCGGCCGTTTGATACGCGACGAGACGGATCGCGGTGTGCTGATGATCTGCGACCCCAGATTGATCAGCAAGCCTTATGGCAGGCGGGTTTGGCAAAGCCTGCCGCCGTTTAAAAGGACGCGCGCGCTTGCTGATGTGCAAGGGTTTTTTGCTGCAAATGCAGCGGCAGAGAGGGTTGCCAGCGAAAACGCCGGTTAAGTCGCTTGGTGTCACGCGGGTACGGAGTTCTGTCATTGCGAGGCGTGCAGCGCCGCAGCAATCCAGCAAAGATAAAACCAGCCGCTGGATTGAACGACTGGACTGCCGCGCACTTGCGTGCTCGCAGTGACATTTGACTGGACTGCCGCGCACTTGGGCGCCCCTAGTGACACGCCGATGAAGCGACGCCAAAACATGGCGACGCCTTGCACACGCAGTGACAGTCCGCCCCAATTCATTTCTTGCGAATAAGAATTATTCTTGATAAGATCGGTCTCAATCATCATTCATTCCATTTTCCCCGGGAAATCTATGTCTAAACGCTTTCTTGCAGCCCTTCTGCTGACCTTTGCCGGTATTTCCGCCAGCCACGCAGCCGATGAGGTGGTGGTCTATTCCGCCCGTGCGGAGCAGCTGATCAAGCCGATGTTCGATGCCTTCACCAAGGAAACCGGCATTCCGGTGAAATTCATCACCGACAAGGAAGGCCCGCTGATGGAGCGCCTGAAGGCCGAAGGCCCGAATACCCCGGCGGACGTATTGCTTACAGTGGATGCCGGCAATTTGTGGCAGGCGGCCAATGAAGGCTTGCTGAAGCCGGTGCAGTCCGGCGTGCTGGACAAGAATGTGCCGGTGCATCTGAAAGACCCCGACAATCAGTGGTTCGGCCTCTCGATCCGCGCCCGTACCATCGTTTACAACACCAAAGCGCTGAAACCGGCCGATCTTTCCACCTACGAAGACCTGGCGAATCCGAAGTGGAAGGGCAAGCTTTGCCTGCGTACTTCCAAGAAGGTCTATAACCAGTCGCTGGTGGCGATGATGATTGCCGAAAAGGGCGAGGCGGAAACCGAGAAAATCGTACGCGGCTGGGTGAGCAATCTGGCGACCGACGTGTTTCCCGATGATACCAAGCTGATGGAGGCGATTGCCGCCGGTCAGTGCCAGGTCGGTATCGTCAATACTTATTATTATGGCCGTCTGCTGGAGAAGAAACCCGATCTGACACTGGCATTGTTCTGGCCCAACCAGCAGACCACTGGCGTGCATGTCAATGTCTCCGGCGCCGGCGTGGTGAAGCATGCCAAGAACGAAAAGGCTGCCGTGCGCCTGCTTGAATGGTTCACCTCGGAGCAGGGGCAGAAGATGTTTGCCGATCTCAACATGGAGTATCCCGCCAATCCTGCATTCAAGCCGGATACGGTGGTGGCCGGCTGGGGCAGCTTCAAGCAGAACCTGATCAACGTCGCCAAAGCCGGCGAACTGCAGGCTGCCGCGGTCAGGCTGATGGACAGGGCGCGTTATAAATAGGATTCATGCAGACTTTGACGATTGATCAAAAAACAAAAGCGCCCGTCCGGAGCGCTTTTGTTTTGGGCGTTTCGCGCATGTTGCGCGATCCCTGGTCTCTGGCTGCGCTCTTTTTTGCCACCCTGGTACTGGTGCCGGTGCTGGTGGTTATGTCTTCCTTTCTGCATCCGGTGCAGGAGGTCTGGCAGCACCTGTTCGAACATGTGCTCGTTGATCTGCTGTGGAACACGCTCTGGCTGGTGCTCGGCGTCGGTAGCGGCACTTTGCTGCTCGGTGTCAGTCTCGGCTGGCTGACGGCGGTCTACGATTTCCCCGGACGCCGCATATTGAGCTGGGCGCTGTTGCTGCCGATGGCGATTCCTGCTTATGTGTTCGCTTTTGTCTTTATTGGGCTCTTTGATTTCACCGGCCCGGTGCAGGGCTGCTTGCGCGAGGTTTTCGGCAGCAGCACATGGTTCCCGCGCATCCGCTCCACCGGCGGTGTCATTCTGGTCATGAGCCTGGCGCTTTATCCCTATGTCTATCTGCTGGCCCGCAATGCGTTTGCTACGCAAGGCAAGCGCGCGCTTGAAGCGGCGCAGTCGCTCGGTCATTCGCGCTTCAGCGGTTTTTTCAGTGTCGCCTTGCCGATGGCGCGGCCGTGGATCGCCGGTGGTTTGATGCTGGTGCTGATGGAAACGCTGGCCGATTTCGGTACCGTTTCGGTCTTCAATTACGACACTTTCACCACCGCCATCTACAAGACCTGGTTCGGCATGTTTTCGCT
Organism: Methylophilales bacterium LSUCC0135; assembly: GCA_001704575.1. Taxonomy (GTDB): domain Bacteria; phylum Pseudomonadota; class Gammaproteobacteria; order Burkholderiales; family Methylophilaceae; genus UBA6140. The sequence goes on along the minus strand of MCAW01000004.1, from coordinate 109,707 downwards.
CGACGCTGCTTCCCAGCTGGCGTCATTGCTGGTCATCATCGTTTTCGCCCTTCTGGTGCTTGAGCAGCTCTCGCGTTCGCGCATGCGCTACACGCAGGCAGGCCGTCATCAGGAAAACAACCGTATCGCGCTTGCCGGTTGGGCGGCATGGGGCGCAAGCCTGTATGCCTTGCTGGTGCTGGCTATCGCTTTCGTGATGCCGTTGATCCAGCTGGTGCTGTGGGCATACGGCGTCTTCGGGCAGGATTTCGACAGCCGCTATTTCGGCTTTTTGCACCACACATTGCTGCTGGCCGGTATTGCCGCCGTGCTGACAGCCGTCGGCGCATTGCTGCTGGCTTATGCAGCGCGGCGCAACCCGCAGGGCATGACACGGCATCTGGTGCGAGTCGCTACCATCGGTTATGCGCTTCCCGGCACTGTGCTGGCTGTCGGCATTTTTGTCGCCGTTGCCTGGCTGGACCGCAACCTGTTGCAATTGCTGCAGCCGCTGGTCGCCATCGAAGCCGGCATGCTGCTGCAGGGCAGCGTCGTCATCATGCTGGTGGGCTACGTGGTGCGCTTCATGGCGGTCGGCTATAACCCGGTGGACAGCGCCATGCAGCGCATGCCGCCGAGTCTGGACGATGTATCGCGCACGCTCGGCGTCAGCCAGCTGACCATGCTGCGACGTGTGCATGCCCCCATCCTGCGCGGCGGTATCGTCACTGCCGCCATTCTCGTTTTTGTCGACGTGATGAAGGAAATGCCGATCACGCTGATGACACGGCCATTCGGCTGGGATACGCTTGCGGTTCGCATTTTTGAAATGACTTCGGAAGGCGAATGGGAACGTGCTGCACTACCGGCGGTGACGCTGGTGCTGGCCGGGCTGGTGCCCATCATTTTTCTCAGCCGTCACGGTAATCAGAATGAATAACAAGGTACTACTGGAGCTCAACAATATCAGCCAGGCTTATGGTGACTTGCGCGTAGTCAACCATCTGACCCTGCGTCTGGACCGCGGGCAGATCGGCTGCCTGCTCGGGCCTTCCGGTTGCGGCAAGACCACGGTGCTGCGTCTGATCGCCGGTTTCGAGCGCCTGACTGCGGGCGAGATCAAACTGAATGGTGTAGAAGTGGCGACGCCCGCCTTCAGCCTGCCGACGGAAAAGCGCCGCATCGGCATGGTGTTTCAGGATTACGCCCTGTTTCCGCATCTCAACGTGTTCGAAAATACCGCCTTCGGCTTGCATCAACTGGCGAAGGCCGAGCGCGCGCAAAGGGCGATGGAAATGCTGGAAGTGGTCGGCCTCGCCGATGCTGCGAAAAAATATCCGCATGAGCTCTCCGGCGGCCAGCAGCAGCGCGTGGCAGTTGCCCGTGCATTGGCCCCCAGCCCCGATCTGCTGCTGCTCGATGAGCCGTTTTCCAATCTCGATAGCGATCTGCGCGAGCGGTTATCGCAGGAAATCCGCGAAGTGCTGAAAAGCCAGAACGCGACTGCCATACTGGTCACGCACGACCAGCATGAAGCTTTCGCCATGGCTGACGAAATCGGTGTCATGCACGAAGGCGTGATCCAGCAGTGGGATACCGCCTACAACCTCTATCACCAGCCCAACAGCCGCTTCGTTGCGGACTTCGTCGGCAAGGGTGTGCTGATCGACGGCAAGGTGACGGAACCCAGCCGCGTCATGACCGATCTCGGCGGCATGGCCTGCGATCTGCCGTCGGGCGTGAAGGTCGGCGAAGCGGTCGATATCCTGTTGCGCCCCGATGACATCATCCATGACGATGCCAGCGAGTTGCAGGCCGCCGTCGTGCACAAGGCGTTTCAGGGGGCGGATATCCTTTATACGCTCAAGCTCGATACTGGCAGGCAGGTACTTTCGCTGGTGCCCTCACATCACAATCACAAGCTGGGCGAGAAAATCGGCATCCGTCTCGAAATCGACCACGTCATTGCCTTCGGCAAGCCCTGAAGCTTCTATTACCGTCTGCGCGGGCTACTTTAGCCCCGGCTCTATATTTGAGCCTGGCTATGGCAAAATAGCGCTAACTGATGCTGAATGATGTTGATGAATATTCTCACGCTCGATACCTCTACTGAATTTCTTTCCCTCGCACTGCAATTCAAGGGGCAGCTTTACGTTCGCCATCTGCACGCCGGACAAAGCCACTCGCAGAGAATTCTGCCATTGCTGCGCGAACTGCTGGATGAAGCCGGCGCCGGCATGCGCGATCTGCAGGGTATCGCTTTCGGTGCCGGCCCAGGTTCATTTACCGGGCTGCGCATCGGTTGCGGCGTCGCTCAGGGCCTGGCGTTCGGCGCCAGTCTGCCTGTCGTTGGCGTCAGCACATTGATGGCGCTGGCCGAGGCAAGCGGGCAAGCGCGCGTGATCGCCTGTCTCGATGCGCGCATGGGCGAGGTTTATCACGCCGCCTATGAGCGCGCAGGTTCAGGATGGAAAACCGTGATGGCGCCCGGACTCTACAAACCGGATGCTGTGCCTGCGGTCGATGGCGACGGCTGGAGCGGTGCCGGTAGCGGCTGGGCGGCTTACGGCGATGTGCTTGCTGCGCAATACGGCCAACAGCTTGGTCTGGTGCTGGCGGACGCTAGCCCCCAGGCACTCGCCATGCTGCGTCTGGCAGAGCCTGAGTTCGCTGCCGGACGCGGCACTTCCGCAGCCGAAGCTGCGCCAGTTTACGTCCGCAACCGCGTGGCGCTGAAGACCAGCGAGCGCGAAGCCGGGCAGACATTCGGTTGAACGCCTTGGCCAAATCCGGGCTGGCGCCGGAATCCGGCTTGCAGTTCAGGCCGATGCAGATGGCTGATCTCGACCGCGTGATGGCGATTGAGCCGACGATTTACCCGTTTCCGTGGACGACCGGCAATTTCAGGGATTCACTGGATGCCGGGCACAGTTGCTGGCTCATGCAGCACGGCGGCGAAACAATCGGTTACGCCGTGCTGATGATGGTGCTGGATGAAGCGCATCTGCTCAATATCAGCATTGCCGGCGACTGGCAGGGCAAGGGTTACGGGCGCACATTGCTGGCATTCATGCTGGACAAGGCACGCGAACACGGCGCTGCCAACATGTTTCTCGAAGTACGTGTTTCCAATCGCAACGCCATCCGGCTTTATGAAAGTACCGGTTTCAACGAAATGGCAATACGACCACGATATTACCCGGCCGCCAACGGCCGCGAGGATGCCATGCTGATGGGGCTGGCCTTATGAGTCTGGACCGCAACGACATGCTGCGCGAGCTGGAGTTGTTGCCCGTCTGGCAGCGACGGCTTGCTCCGGCCACAGCCACTGATATAGCAACAGATACAGCACCGCAAGCGGCAGCGTTGCCTGAGACTGTCGCGCGCGCAGATATGGCTGAAGCGGCATCGGCTCCGGTGGATGTGCCGCAAGCTAGCGCCGGGATTGAAACCCCGATTCCCGCCCCGATATCGGAATCAAGAGTCCACCATATTGCTTCGCTCGATTGGCAGGCGCTGCAGGCCTGCGTGCAAAGCTGCGAGGCCTGCGATCTGGCGCAAACCCGCACGCAGACAGTGTTCGGTGTCGGTGATCCGGCTGCCGACTGGCTGATTATCGGCGAGGCGCCGGGTGCGGAAGAAGACCGCAAGGGCGAGCCGTTTGTCGGCCAGGCCGGAAAACTGCTGGATAACATGCTGGCTGCGATCAAACTGGCGCGCGGCAGAAATGTTTATATCGCCAATACGGTGAAATGCCGTCCGCCGGATAACCGCAACCCGCATGCGGAAGAGTTGCAGCAATGCGGACCTTTCCTGCAACGGCAGGTGGCGCTGATCCAGCCCAAATTGATTCTGGCGCTGGGCAAGGTGGCGGCACAGACGCTGCTCGACAGCGATGCCAGTATCGCCAGCCTGCGCGGCAAACTACACAGTTATGAAGGCGTGCCGGTGATCGTGACCTATCACCCGGCTTATCTGCTGCGCAATCCGGCAGACAAGGCCCGCGCCTGGGAAGACCTGTGTTTTGCGCGACGGACGATGGAAGAACTCGTCTCTGGAATCCAGCCAGCTACATAAATATAAATATGAATAAACAGGGGGAAACAGGCATGACAGTTAAAGACAGTAACGGCAATGAACTCGCTGAAGGCGATGCCGTTCAGGTCATCAGGGATCTGAAGGTCAAGGGTTCGTCCATCACGCTCAAGCGCGGCAAGGTGTTCAAGAGCATACACCTGACCGATAACGAAGAAGAGGTGGAGTGCCGCGAAGGCAAGACCACCATTGTGCTTAAAACCTGTTTTTTGAAAAAGGCGTGATGCAAGCGCCGGCAAGGAGAAATCAAGATGCGTAAATTAATCACGGCATTTTTGTTGTTACTGGCATTGCAGTTGTCCGGTTGCGGCTATAACACGCTGCAGGCGACGGACGAGCAGATCAATGCCGCTTGGTCCGAAGTGCTGAACCAGTATCAGCGCCGCGCCGATCTGGTGCCCAATCTGGTCAATGTGGTCAAGGGTTATGCCAGCCACGAGCGCGAGGTGCTGGAAACTGTCACCAACGCGCGTGCCCGCGTCGGCAGCCTGCAGGCAACGCCGGAGCTGGTCAACGACGAACAGGCTTTTGCCAGATTTCAGGCCGCGCAGGGTGAGCTGACTTCGGCCATCTCGCGCCTGCTGGTGGTGGCCGAGAATTACCCCAATCTCAAGGCCGACGGCGCTTTCCGCGATTTACAGGCGCAGCTGGAGGGTACCGAGAACCGCATTACGGTGGCGCGTAACCGCTACATTCAGGCCGTGCAGCAATACAACACCACGGTGCGTTCGTTCCCGACCAACCTCACGGCGATGGTCTTCGGCATGAAGACCAAACCGAACTTCAGCGTTGAGAATGAACAGGCGATTTCGACGCCGCCAGCTGTAAAGTTTGAATAGCGCAGTTCGAATAAGCGCGTTCTTTGTTGATCCTGTTCGAAAAAACCAACGCCATGCGCCGATTGCTGCTCGCTTTTTTGCTGTTGTTGACGGCTGCCACCGCTGCGGCCGAGGTTGCCGTGCCGCCTTTGACGGCGCGCGTGGTCGATCAGGTCGGTGTGCTACAGCCCGATCAGCAGGCGGCGCTGGCATCGCGTCTGGCGGCGTTCGAGCAGGCAAAGGGCAGCCAGATCGCCGTGCTGATCGTGCCGACGACGCAGCCGGAAAGCATCGAGCAGTTCGGCATTCGCGTTGCCGATCAATGGAAGCTGGGGCGCGAGGGCATCGATGACGGCCTGTTGATCCTGCTGGCGATGGAAGACCGCAGCATGCGCATCGAGGTCGGTTACGGTCTGGAAGGCGTGATTCCGGATGCCATTGCCAAACGCGTGATTGCCGAAATCATGACACCTTACTTTCGCCAGGGCGATTTTTACGGCGGGCTTAATGCTGCGGTCGAGCAGCTGATTGCGCTGGTTGATGGTGAACCATTGCCGGCGGCTGACGGAAAAACAGCAAGCAGCGGCGGTTCGTTCGAGGACATGTTGCCCTTGTTGCTGTTCGGCGCAATCCCAGTCGGCGGTGTGTTGCGGGCGATTTTCGGCCGCTTTGTCGGCGGTACCATCAGCGGTGGTCTGGTTGGCATGCTGGTGTGGCTGCTCGGTGGCGGTGTGTTGTTTGCGCTGGTGCTCGCTATCATTGCCTTCATCATGACCATGAGCGGCGGCATGGGGACAGGTGGTCTTGGCGGTGGTTTCGGCCGTGGCGGCATGGGTGGTGGCGGATTTTCCGGTGGCGGTGGCGGTTTCGGCGGTGGGGGCGCATCCGGACGATGGTAAGGTCGATCAAACAATGGTGCCTGAATCTGCTGAGCGGCCCCTGGTTGGTGCGCCGCTATTTCAGTGCTGCCGCCATGCAGCGGATCGAAGCGGCCATCCGTCAAGGTGAGGCGCGCCATTCCGGTCAGGTCTGTTTCGTCGTCGAAGCGGGGCTTGACCCCTATAGTCTGTTCAAGGGCGTTTCTCCGCGCGAACGCGCCCTTGCGCTGTTCTCCAGCCTGCGTATCTGGGATACCGAAGCCAATAATGGTGTGCTCATCTATCTGCTGCTGGCCGACCATGATGTCGAGATCGTGGCCGATCGCGGCATCAGCCGACATGTGAAGCCTGAGGAATGGGCCGTGCTTTGCCAGCAGATGGAGCAGCTGTTCAGACAGCACGCTTTCGAGCGCGGCATTCTGCTTGGCGTCGAGCAGGCAGGTTTGTTGCTGCAACAGCATTTTCCCGCTGCGCAATCAGGTTCAAACGAACTGCCTGATCATCCACTGGTTCTGTAGGTACGAATATGCGAATTTTTTGCCAGGTATTCGCTTGGCTTGTCCTGAGTTTTTTCACCTTTTGCGGGCATGCCCTGGCCGATGCCGGGACAATGACGCGGGTATTCCGGCAGCAGCCTGAGATGTCCGCTTTTGAGATTTGTCACGCCGGCGGTTGCGCCAAGGTCAGCCGGGCCGGATTGAATGCGCAGGAATGGCAGCGCATTGCCGCTGCTTGCGATCACCCGATAGAGACGGCGGACGCCGAGCGCGATTGCATCGCCTTCAGTATCGGCGAATTCGAGGCGCTGGTTGGTCCCAAGACCGGCACGGACACAGACCGTGGCGGCACGTTCGGCAATTCGGCCTATCCCGGCCAGATGGATTGCAACGACGAAGCCATCAACACCACGACGTATCTCAGGCTGATGGAAATGCACGGCCTGCTGCGTTATCACGCGATCGAGGACATCCGCACACGCGGTTTTTTCTTCAACCGCTGGCCGCATACCACTGCTGTCATTCTTGATCTGGAAAGCGGTCAACGCTATGCGGTCGACGCCTGGTTTTACGATAACGGTTATCCTGCTGTGGTGTTGCCGTTCCAAACCTGGAAATCGGGCTGGAAGCCAGCCGACAGTCACGCACGCTAGAAAGTATTGTGCTGCAATTGCCGGCAGCGCTGACTTTGCTGCGGTTTCCCTATAAAATCCTGACCTTATTCAATCACTTCCAGAAGACCTGTAATGCGCGCCTCCCAATTTTTTATTGCCACCCAGAAAGAAGCCCCGAACGAAGCCGAACTGCCCAGCCATAAACTGATGCTGCGCGCAGGTTTGATCAAGCGTCTCGGTTCCGGTCTTTACAGCTGGATGCCGCTGGGCCTGCGCGTGCTGCGCAAGGTAGAAAACATCGTCCGCGATGAAATGAACAAGGCCGGTGCGCTTGAACTGCTGATGCCTGCCGTGCAGCCGAAGGAGCTGTGGGAAGAAACCGGCCGCTGGGCGGTGTTCGGCCCGCAGATGTTGAAGATCAAGGATCGCCATGAGCGCGATTTCTGTTTCGGTCCGACGCACGAGGAGGTCATCACCGACATCGCGCGCAAGGAGATTCGCAGCTACAAGCAGTTGCCGCTCAACTTCTACCAGATCCAGACCAAGTTCCGCGATGAAATCCGCCCGCGTTTCGGCGTCATGCGTGCGCGCGAATTTGTCATGAAGGATGCCTACTCCTTCCATACCAGCTTCGAATCGCTGGAACAAACTTATGCGCAGATGTATCAGGCTTACAGCAATATCTTCAACCGTCTCGGCCTCAAGTTCCGTGCCGTGCGTGCCGATACCGGCGCCATCGGCGGCGAAGGCTCGCACGAGTTCCATGTGCTGGCGGATTCCGGCGAGGATGCACTGGCTTATTGTGAAAACTCCGATTTCGCCGCCAACGTTGAGCTGGCCGAAGCGCTGGCGCCGGGCCATGACCGCGCTGCGCCGCAGGAAACCATGCGTGAGGTGGAAACGCCGAAGCAGACCGCCTGCGAAGATGTCGCTGCTTTGCTGGGCATCCCTTTGCAGCGCACCGTGAAGGCGATCGCCCTGTTGGCGGGCGGCCGGTTCTATCTGCTGCTGTTGCGCGGTGACCACACGCTGAACGAAGTGAAGGCGGGCAAACTGGAAGGTCTGGCCGATTTCCGTTTCGCGACGGAGGAGGAAATTCGTGCCCACCTGAATTGTCCACCGGGATTCATCGGCCCGGTCGGAGTTTCTGATCATGTCAAGGTGATTGCCGACCGCGCGGTGGCGGTCATGAGCGATTTCGTCTGCGGTGCCAACAAGCCCAAATACCATCTGGCCGGTGTCAACTTCGGCCGCGATCTGCCGGAGCCACTGCTGGTTGCCGATATCCGCAATGTCGTCGAAGGCGATCCGTCGCCGGACGGCAAGGGTACATTGAGCCTGTGTCGCGGTATCGAAGTCGGTCATATCTTTCAACTCCGAACCAAATATGCCAAGGCGATGGAAGCCACTTATCTCGATGAGAACGGCCAGACCAAAATCATGGAAATGGGGTGTTACGGCATCGGCGTCTCACGCATTGTCGGCGCTGCAATCGAGCAGGGCAACGATGCCAGAGGTATTGTGTTTCCTGCTGCGATGGCGCCGTTTGAAGTCGCTATCGCACCGATCGGCATGGACAAGAGCGATGCCGTCAGAACAGCCGCAACCAGTTTGTATGAGCAACTGCAGGCCGCCGGTGTCGATGTGCTGCTGGATGATCGCGGCGAGCGCCCCGGTGTGATGTTTGCCGATATGGAGCTGATCGGCATACCACACCGAATTGTGGTCGGCGATCGTGGTCTCAAGGATGGAAAGGTCGAATATCAGTCGCGCACCGATGCTGAAGCAAAGCCGGTGGCGCTGGATGCGATTGTGGATTTGATTAAACAGCAATTGGCGCAATAGGGGTAACGGACCAATCTTGAAAAACTGGCTGACATCGCTGCTTTTGTTTCTACCGTTGGTTTTCCCGGTACTGACGGCGCATGCGGGCAATCAGCTGGAAGAGCCTTTGTCCAACAGCGTCAAGGCGCAGATGCAGAAATCCATCAGCGACAGCGCAGCGCCGAGACTGGTGTTTGCCACCGAAGCCGAAGGCCTGCACTGGCTTGGCGAGATGTCGCGGCGTTTGCAGAAGCGCATGCCGAACCAGGAGATGCGCGAGGATTTTCTGCGCACCCTGCATTACGAGGCCACTCGCGCCGGGCTTGATCCGCAGATGGTACTGGGCCTGATTCAGGTCGAGAGTGGTTTCAAGAAGTATGCGGTTTCATCGGCAGGTGCGCGGGGNTTCATGCAGGTCATGCCGTTCTGGGTACGCACTATAGGTGTGCCCGATCACAATCTGTTCCACATGCGGCTCAATTTGCGTTACGGATGCACCATCCTGCGCCACTATATCGATATCGAGAAGGGTGACCTGTTCCGCGCACTCGGGCGTTACAACGGCAGTCTGGGCCGTCCGCAATATCCCAATCTGGTGCTGGCTGCCTGGCGCAAGCACTGGGATTATCAACCGCCGCCTACGCTAGGCATCTGATTTAACCCTCAGCCGCGTCCTTGCTGGATTGCAGCAGAACAGCCAAAAATGCGGCGCACAAATCTGGTGCCTGTTGTTTGCATTGCACTAACTTTCATACTAGTATCGTTTCCAGTAACCGGGTCAAGCAGAAATATTTTAATGGCGCGTGCGTACTGAGCCGGTTGCAGCTGTTCCATCTTTATTAACGGGAGGAATGTATGTCTAAGTTAACCGCACTATCTTTGAGTATTGCTGTTCTTGGTGGCATTTGGGCTTTTCTGGCATTGGGCCCGCTCGCTGGTTTGGTATTGGTTTGGGCAGGCTTTATCGCATGGGGTTGTTATTTCCACACCGGTGGTGATACCGCAGCCCTGCAAAAAACCATTGTTGGCATGATCTATGGCGCCGTGATCGCCGGTGTTGCCCTGTTCCTGGTCGGGCTCAATCCACTCGGTCTGCCGGGCGCGGCCGGTCCTGCGGTCTACATTGCAGTGACGGTGTTTCTCCTGGTGATTGTGGCAGGCTGCAATCTGCTCTCCACCGTGCCGGCCAATGTTTACGGTTATGCGGCAACAGCGGCTTATGCCCTGCAGACTGCCGATGCCGGTAACGTGACTGCAGCTGACATGAGCAACCCGGTGTTGTTGATTGCATTGTCTTCCGTGCTCGGTGCCGTGTTCGGCATGATTTCTGGCAAAGTGGCAGACGCGCTCGGCAAGTAAGACTCCAAGTTACACTCTGATGTAAAAAAACCGCCCTTGATTCAAGGGCGGTTTTTTTGTGCCTGAAATTGCGCAGTGCGATCAGCGCGCTTGATCCGAGATGCGATAACCGTAATAAGTACCGAATTCACCTTCCGATTCTGCATAAACAAAGAACAGCCCGTTGCTGTAGCCGGTGCCGTTGATGTGGTTCTGCGAGCGCAGTTTCAGACCGGCAGGCAGTGCACTCTTGGCGACGAATTTGCCTTCCAGGTTGAACACCAGCACGGCTTTGTGATCGACATCGAGCAACGCCAGCTCTTCACCGGGAACGCCGGTGTAGGCGACGAAGTGGTGACCGATTTCATCGAATTTCGCCCCTGCTGCAGCAAGATCGAGCGCGATTTCGCCGATTTTCTCGCGTTTGGGCGATTCGACGATATGGACGATATTGCTGCGCTCCTGTTTGGCGTAATAGACATTTCTGTCGGCGTCATAGCTTGGAATCGTGCCGGCGCCGCCAAAAGCGGGGTTGTAGCCGGTGATTTCCCTGGCGTCGTTTTTCAGTGTGCCGTCTTCATTCAGCAGCAGTGCAAAAATGCCGGTATTCGGTGCAAACCCGGCTGCGCTGGAGATGTTGTAGGTTACGGATTCCAGCTGGTGGGTGTTGGTGTTGTAGTAAATCGAGCGGTTATCGAGGCCCGGTTTGGCTGAAGACAAGTATTTGCCGGCTTCGTCATAAACATGCACTTCCGATTGCGAGGCGCGCGCCAGCGGATCGCCAGGAATCGGGCCGAGACCGCCATCGGCAACGAAATATTGTTTCTGAAAGGGCAGATAGGCAATCGTCATCGGCCGCGAACTCGGCTTTTTGGCTAGCGGGATTTTGACTTCCGGCACTGCCTGGGCAAACACTTCGGCACCCGCAGGCAGCGTGAGAAGAGAGAATAGCGTCAGGCCGGTTGCGGCTAAGGCAGCATGTTTGATGACTGGCATGGATTCAACCTTGATTCTTCATGAATGAACAGGACAGATAGTTGAGTGTGGATTCCGCACAAGAGTTCATGCGCGTTCGATCAGCATGGCATCGCCGTAGCTGAAAAAGCGGTAGCGCTCGGCAATCGCGTGCTGATAGGCCGCCTTGATGTTGTCGATACCGGCGAATGCCGATACCAGCATCAGCAGCGTACTTTTGGGCAGATGGAAATTGGTCAGCAGACGCTCCACCACCTGAAAGCGGTAACCCGGCGTGATGAAGATATCGGTTTCGCCGGAACCGGCTTGCAGCGTTCCGTTTCGTGCCGCGCTTTCCAGCGCGCGCAGCACGGTGGTGCCGACCGCGGTGACCTTGCCGCCCCGCGCCTGCGCACGGCGGATGGCTTCCACGGTTTCGGCCGGCACTGAATAAAGCTCGCTGTGCATGACGTGGTCCTTGATGTCATCCACCCTGACCGGCTGAAACGTGCCGGCGCCAACATGCAGCGTCACATAAGCGATGGCAATGCCGGCGGCTTTCAGCCTTGCGATCATGGCATCATCGAAATGCAGGCCCGCTGTCGGTGCAGCAACGGCGCCGGGCTGTCGGGCGAAGACGGTCTGATAGCGCTCCTCGTCTTCGCTGCCCGCGTCATGGCTGATGTAGGGTGGTAACGGCAGGCTGCCGTGGCGATCGATTAGCTCGATGGCCGGAGTTTCGTCGTCGATGCGCAGCAGAAAAAGGTCGTCCTGGCGCTCGATGACACTGGCATCGAACGCGTCGGCGATTCTGATGCGGCTGCCCGGTTTTGGCGAGCGCGAAGCGCGTATGAGCGCCAGCAAATGATGGGCATCAATCACCCTTTCCACCATCACTTCGACCTTGCCGCCACTGGCCTTTTCGCCATTGAGGCGCGCCTTGATCACGCGGGTATCGTTGAGAATCAGCACATCATGCGGTCCGAGAAAATCCGGTAGCTGGCGGAACCACTGATCCGCAATAGCGCCGTTGACGCCATCCAGCCTCAACAAGCGGCTGGCACTGCGTTCTGCGGCGGGAAACTGGGCGATGAGTTGTTCGGGAAGGTCAAAATCGAAATCGGTAGTGCGCATAGTCCTGACTGCTTGTATAATACGGCCTCCCTTGCCGGGATGGCGGAATTGGTAGACGCAGCGGACTCAAAATCCGCCGCCGCGAGGTGTGGGGGTTCGAGTCCCCCTCCCGGCACCAAGATTTTGATTCACTACGTTCCAGTTTGTATAAAAATCCTATAAAAACACATAGTTAAGTTGTTTATTTAAATACTCTATGTGTCACAATGTATCACTTGATCGCTTGAGATACCATCAAATTGATGGTACAAGTGATGGTATTTTCGATACCAACAAAGCGATACCATCAAATGCCTCTCTCAGACTTGGCAATTAAAGCAGCAAAGCCCGCTGATAAGCCATATAAGCTAACAGATGGGAACGGATTATATCTCTATGTCACAGGTGGTAGTAAAAGTTGGCGTATCAACTACCGCTATCTAGGTAAGCAAAAAACATTGACTCTTGGTGCCTACCCTTCCGTCACACTTGCTACAGCACGGGCTAAGACACTTGAGGCAAAAGCCAAGCTCGCCGATGGTATTGACCCCGCTGCTTTAAAGGCTGTGCAAAAGGCTGCAAGGCTATCTGCTAGTGCTGATACATTTGAGGCCATAGGGCATGAATGGTATGCCAAGAAAATACCATCATGGGCGCCTGCTACTGCGTCTAAGGTCAAGCGGTTTTTGGGTAATGATATTTACCCAGTTATCGGCAAAAGACCAATCAATGAAATCCGTGCTGCCGATTTGCTGATGGTCATGCGAAGGGTCGAGAGCAGAGGCGCTCTTGAGCTTGCCCATAGGATAAGAGAATATGCTGGGCAGATATTTCGATATGCCGTTGCGACAGGCAGAGCTGAGCGTGATCCCTCAGGTGATCTGCGTGGAGCGCTGCCACCTGTTAAATCAAAACATCACGCATCCATAACCGAGCCTAAGAAAATCGGTGAGCTGCTAAGGGCTATCGATGGCTTCACAGGTTCGTTCGTAACTAAATGCGCGCTCCAGTTGGCACCACTTGTTTTCGTTCGTCCGGGTGAGCTGCGTCATGCTGAATGGTCTGAGATTGACCTTGAAGCATCAGAGTGGCGGATAACTCCAGACAAAATGAAGATGAGAGATAAACACATCGTGCCATTGTCCCACCAAGCTATTACGATACTCGAGGCAATTAGACCCCTTACTGGCCATGGTAAGTATATATTTCCGAGCATACGCACCAGCAAAAGACCCATGTCAGAAAATACTATCAATGGAGCATTAAGGCGTCTTGGTTATGATAAAGATGAAATGACGGGCCATGGGTTTCGCAGTATGGCCTCTACCTTGTTACATGAGCAGGGGTGGCCTCACGAGGCGATCGAGAGGCAATTAGCTCATTCTGAACGGAATGCTGTGTCAGCGGCATACAACTATGCTCAGCATCTTCCAAAGCGCAGAGAAATGATGCAGCACTGGGCAGACTATCTTGATGATCTCAAGATGGGATGCAAGACTTGAAATCTGAAGGGGCATAATTATGACGAAACTTGATTATGGCGGTTATGAGGCTGATCCTGATGACTATCCAGATGGCTGGTCAAAACTGGCAACTATTGCTGAATACCTTGAGGACGCTGAAATCCCGCCACCACATTTGGCAAGGTGGCTTGGTGAAGCAATACAGCGATCAAACAAAGATCAAAAACAACTGCTGATACTTCTTGGTCTGGCGAATGCGCGTGGTGGACAGAACAAGAACAATAAAGACGCATGGCTGATATACGGTCAGATGGTCGACGACCTTGTTGATGAAGGCATGCCTACTGAGCAGGCAATCAGTAAAGTTCTTTTAGCAACAGGTGACAATTTTTCCCGAAGCCAACTACAGCGCTGGTATATGGTTTATAAAAATGCGCTTGAGGCTTATCACAAGATTGAATAAAAGCTGCCCATCAATCCATATATTCGCGGGCAGTCCGCCAGCTTTTTGATGCATAAAGTTCGTATCACCTCAACACAACTCAAGAAGGTGATACGAAATGGAAAAAATCTTAGATTTACCAGAAACACTCGTTTTATTTGACAGCCTCCCAGACAGCGCCCACGTCCGACTCACAACGGTCTGCCACCTATATGGTGTATCGCCAGCGACAGTTTGGCGTGCTGTATCTCAAGGCCGAATCCCCAAACCTGTAAAACCGACGCCAAGATGCACCGCATGGAATGTGGGTGCGCTGCGCGCATCCTTATCTCAGTTCAATGGAGGTGTCAAATGAACGCCCCCCATCTAACTGAAACAAGTAACGCCTTTTTTCTCGATCAGGTCTTCAAGGGTTTGGCTCAGGACGAATATCTCTGGACTACAGTCTTTGTGGAATCACCTAATAGTGCCTCCTCCGGCTGGAAGGGGCAAAGGACTCAGCCCCATTCATGCTCGGATGCAAAGTTCGCCAACGCATATTTTAGTGTAGCTGCTTTTCGTGGTGGTGATGGTCGTACAAAAGCAAATTTCAGTAGGCTTTTCTGCGTGGTTTTGGATGATGCAGGCGAAATAGATATCGAGCCAAGCTGGTGCTTACGAACCAGCGCTGAAAAGGTACAGGCAGGGTTCATTTTAGAAGAACCAATCACCGATATCGGTATTGCCGATCGGTTGCATCAGGCTTTGGCAAGGGGTGGGCGAATCGCATCAGATGCGAGCGGAAATAATGCCGTGCGTTATGTGCGTTTGCCAGTAGGTATCAACACCAAATACGAGCCAGCTTATACCTGTGAACTTGAACACTTCAATCCAACGCTACGGTATTCACTTTCCGCTTTGTTGAATCTGCTGGGAGTTGATGAGTCGGACGTAATGGGTGCCCCACAAAAGCATCATGCTCACCAAGGTCAATCCGACCGTGCGGAACGGATATCTGACAGTCAATACATTCAAGACATCATTTCCGGCGAAAACTATCATGAACCCATTCTCAAGCTAACAGCACGCTACGTCTCGCGCGGTATGGATAAAACAGCAATATGCGAGACGATTAATGGCTTCATGGAAACGGCCCCTGACAAAGGAACTGAGCGCTGGAAAAACCGTTTTGCAGATATTAAGAGAACGATCGATGGCGCGATTCAGAAATATCCATCACAGTCATCGCCGGATATCTTGGTCGGTCCGTTACTGAAGCCTTATGACTATACAACCGAGTATTTGAAACCTGTTGAATACGTGATTGATGGGTTCATATCGACTGGCATCTCAATGATTGCAGGCGAGCCCGGGGTTGGTAAATCTTCAATGATCGTTCCATTAAGCTGCTGCGCTGCCCATCTTTGCGATGATGACGATCCATTAAGACCAGCTATTCGACGCAAGGTGTTTTATGTCAGCGAAGATACTGGACAAGTTGAACGCATACTTTTTGGGGTTCGAAGGCATTTGGTACCGCATATTACCAACGAAGAATTTAAACAATGGTTTGAGGTGGTTCATGCAAAACGATTGGATCCAAGCACCCTTGCAATAGAAATCGCGCGCGTTCTCGCCGATTACGTTGAACCGATGGAAGCTTATGATGCAAGGCCATTAATCGTGCTGGATACCGCTAATGCAACCCTTGATATCGAAAATGAAAATGACAACTCCGAGGTAGGCAAGGCAATCTCAGCTATCAAAGAGGTATCTGACGGTATGCCAATCTGGATTGTGGCGCATATGCCAAAATCAACAACCACTAGGGATCAGATTGCGGACCTGACAGTTCGTGGTGCTAGTGCCTTCACTGGTGATTCACAGGCAACACTGTTCATTTTTAAAGATGCTCAATTTCCAGACCAAAGATTCATGATGCTCGGTAAACATCGCTTTGTTGAGGAGTTCGACGAAATTCTTTTCCAACCCGAAGTTCATCATCAAACAATTAAAACCCCATGGGGTAATAGGCAAACGCAAAGATACTTGGTTGGGCGTCCAGAGCGTGCATCAAAAAAAGATAGGCTGGAGAAAAAGAAGGAAATCGAAGAAACCAATGCAATGGTTGATGAAATGATTCTTCGAGAAGAAATAATATCCGCTATTCGTGATGCAGACCCCGACTATCCGCTGACCCGTTCATCCCTTAAAACTCTCGTCAGAAAAAAGGCTGTAACAGTCCAGATAACTCTTGATAAATTAATAAATGATAAGAAAGTTTACGAGCTAGAAGCCTCTGTCGAGAAAGGTAAACGCGGGCCCAGACCAAAGATACTCAGCCTTACGAAGCCGCAGGAGAGTGTTGCTGAGGAGGCTTCTGATACGGTCACAGAATTAGTTGGCCAGCAAGAGGGTGATCCGGATACTATCCGAATTATGGGCTTTGACCCTAAAGTCATGAAAAATCAAGATGCGGCTCAGGCAGAAGGCGCAGAACCTGAATCTATCGAACAGATACCATCCAGACGCAGGCAGAAAAAAGCCGAAATCTGCGCGGGAATATAATTCGCTGTAAACGCACATTTGATGACTGTAGATTTAGTGCCGAATTACGTTCCCAATAATATATTCCCCTAAGGAAAATATGTTGGGAACGTATTAGAAAGTGGATACTTTCTTTCTAATACTATTCTGTTCCGGTGATTGGGGAATACATTGGAATGAATTGGAATATATTGGAATGCAATTCTTGATTGACCATGGTAGGGGCTGGTCAAAAAGTA
The DNA here is from genome assembly GCA_001704575.1 of Methylophilales bacterium LSUCC0135. GTDB lineage: Bacteria > Pseudomonadota > Gammaproteobacteria > Burkholderiales > Methylophilaceae > UBA6140. The sequence continues at coordinate 92,927 of MCAW01000004.1, read as the reverse complement.
ACAGGCAAACCCCTATACAATCGGATGCGACCCTCAAGAAAGCTAATCATAACCATAAACTCTTGCCGATAAGGGTGAATAGGTTGTGTGCATACTGATTAAAATCATCGGGTTAATCGCTGTGGATGCTCGGTCGCGATGGTAATTAATCTGATCAGGTAACTTTGGGAGTAGCCCCAGCCTCATCAGTGAGTTAGAAATGATAATTAAGATTAAGCGGTAGTGCTGATTCATCTCAGCGTTAATTTTATATTTGACTGGACTGAATTCTCCGCTATTACCCTACATTTGTCGCTTTAAGCCTTCACAAGCTTGCACATGTCATTGTTTGAAATAGTGGATAAATAGCATGAACTATAGTGAAGACACGTGACAGCAGGTCAATCGAATAAATGTGGTATACATCGTTGTAATCGCGATTATCGTTGAGGCAATTACTGTCTGAAAGATCTGAAGGTAATAGGCTTGAGCCTTTCCAGAATTATTCCATTTTTGGTATGTGGCTTTGTCTATTGAATTCCAAAGTCGATTTTCAAAATGGCTTCTATTTTACCCCCTTGCAAGCTAAGCAATTCAGCAGATTGTTCAAGGGTAGGGTGGGTAAGTATTTTCGAAAAATCCTGGCGTATATTAGTACTACGATTTACTTGGCAATCTTATACGGTATAAATTTGTTTGAGAGAATCTGTGGCAAGCTGCACAAAGCATACTTGCTAAAGCAGTGCAGCGCCAGTATCGATAAGAATTAAACCTGGGATACCTAAATTAATGCCCTGATTTAGACTTAAATTATTGCGCTCAACCATGTGCAATCATTGTCGACTTGCCGCTTAAATATTGCCTATAAGCAATGAGACCAGAGAGATAATGTTGGACATCGTCAATTCTCACTCTAAAACTGTAGTGTCTTATGAAAAAGGTATTGACGATTTTGCTAGGCTTCGAAAAAAACATCGCTAGTTCAGGAAAGAAATAGCCATTGAAGAGATATCTTGCACGGTAATGTAACGCTTTAAAAAAAATGTTTCTGTCGATCTGGGAATTAACCAATGAATGCAGAGTAGGCGACTGATCTGCCTTATCTATCATACGTTGTGCTGACATCATCAGTTCAAGAAGTGTAGGGTAGGTAGTTTGTCGCTTCATAACAAATGAGAGATGATTCTTTACATTGTTCAATCCAAACTGGAGATAAAGTGTTTCTGGTTTAATTGAAATCAGTTCGTTGATGCAATATCCCAACCAGTGGTCATGTGCTCGCCAGTGTTCGGCCGCAATAAAGTGATGAACTGCACGTTCAACTGCGTCCAACCATCTTTGATCCTTTGTTAGTGAATACAGACGCAAGAGGCCGAATGCAGCTTCACCATCATAGTAAACTGTTCGTGTACGCTCCTTAAGACCCAAAGTGGGGTAATTAAGTACGTGTACGAACCCACCTGTTACAGGGTCTTGCATCCTTAATATTCCCTCCCCCAATTTTTCCATCAGCGCTGTATCTTGTCTGTCGCCGGTGAGGGAAGCCCACTTAGTTAGAGCCAGAAGAGCCACTGCATTACCGCCGAGTTTGATTTCGTTATCGGCATCAACCAAATAAGCGAAAGGTCTGCCGCCAAGATCGAACGACTTGATAAAATCCTTGCGCATTTTTTCAAGGGCGCGGCCTACGGCGGCAAGATGATCCGGGCGGCGCGTTACTTCCCATCCTTCCAGTAGCGCATAAGCTGAACTTGCATGGCGCAGCGTGTTATAAGAGGGAACTGGTCGATCAAAGCAAGGGCACCATCCATATTGCCACTGCCCGTCGTTTTGCACTTGTCTCGCTAAATAGTCTGTACTATGTTGAATTGCTTGAAATACGGTGTTTTCTTTTACTGGTGTTTCCAACATCCTAATGCCAGCCATAGGGCCATCTGACTGGATATCGAATACTTCATGGCCGTCAGTGAAAACAGCTTGTGTTGTGAAAAGCCACAATGGTAAATCTTCCTCTGTTGGCCATCCTTGCATTTTTGAAAAACGCCGATTCATCAACGCTCTCAAGTTGTTCTCGTTGGGCGTACAATAATTTATATTTCCTGTGTACCAGCAAGCATGGCCTTGTAACTCCTGCGCCAACAATGCGCACTGAAAGCTTGCATCCCATGCTATACCATAAGGAAAATAATTGGTTTTAGTTTGTGCCAGATCTAATCGCAATGCTTTCCATGAAGTTTGCCAACACTTTTTAACCACATCCACGCGAACCCATACAGAATCTTTGGTCAGTATGGTACTTGGATCACTTAAAACCGCCTTCTTTACCTCTGCCCAAGCAATCAGAAAATCTTCTCCTCGTCCAATATGTACTTTGGCACGATCTTTTCCATCGGTTATAGAAACAAAAACGGCAATGAAATCAGTCGTAGGAGTGGAAATGCTTGCCTCTAATCGTTGCTTGCAAGCTTGTAGAATTGAATGAATATTTGACACTATTTTATAGTCTTAAAACAATCACTATCTTGGTTCAATAGCTTTAGTTTTCCACTTAGCATATTAATCACCAATTCAACAGACTCTTTAACACTTAACTTGTCAGTATCAATGACCATTTCAGGGTTTTCCGGGGCTTCGTAAGGAGAATGAATGCCAGTTAAGTTCTGTATTTGGCCAGTTCTTGCCTTGTGATAGAGACCTTTTACATCTCGTGCTTCACAGGTTTCTATCGAAGCTCTGCAGTAAATTTCAATAAAGTCACCAAGAGGCATGCTATTCCGTACAAGTTGACGGTCAGCCCGATAGGGGCTGATACATGCTGCAAGGGTTACAATTCCGGCTTCCATCATCAATCTGGAGACTTCGCCAATACGACGAATATTTTCACGGCGATCATTTTCAGAAAACAGTAGATCAGAAGAAAGTCCATGACGCATATTGTCACCATCCAACACAAAGGTGCGGTAACCCATATCATGCAGTCGATCTTCAACAGCATGTGCGAGCGTTGATTTTCCCGCACCGGATAAACCGGTGAACCATACGACTATGGATTTATGACCGTTTTTTGCTTCACGTCTCTCACGCGTAATAGCGGCTTTATGCCAGATGATGTTTGTTGATTTCGACATGTTTAAATTTCACATTTTATCCTGAGTGAACAAATGGGCATGAAAAATTTGATAATTCATAGCGTTATCAAATATGGCATGTCGGATTTGTCGTCAAAAAGCAGCGGTTGTATCCTTGCTGTCCGCATGAATTCAAGGCGATATTAATTTTTTATTAATTCGTTCCGATACGTACTCAGGTACGTAGTGGCATATTTTTTAATTAGGTAATCTGTGCCTGTTTTCTATTCTTCAAGGATTAAACATGGCAACAGCATCCACCACCTGGTTATTCGGTGCACAAAGTTCAGGCTTGTACTTTACCATCACCTTTGATGGCGCAAACTTCACAGTCAACATGATTGAGGGCAGTATGGACCTCAATGCACTGTGGTTTTCCGATGGTGATCAGACCAAAGAAGGCGATTATGATTTATCCAAAAAGGATAAATCCCTGAAGATGCATGACCATGGCGACGAAAGCATCGTCTGGGACGATATGGTAAAACTTAGCAGCATCGATTCTGGCAAAGATGATGATCGCAAATCCGAGAAGCGGGACGATGATCGCAAATCCGACAAGCGGGACGATGATCGCAAATCCGACAAGCGGGACGATGACCGCAAATCCGATAAGCGGGATGATGACCGCAAATCGGACAAGAAGGATGATGACTGTAAATCCGATGATCATGACGTTGAAAGTAAGCCCACTTACCTGACTGCTGGCAAGCAATATGTTTTAAGTCCGGAAGATTTTGCTTCCCTTAGCGGTACCTGGGTGCCCGCAACTGATGACTGGAGCACAGTCACCATTGGCGTACGCGCAACCTCGGTAAATGGTAAAGACAGCGTCAAGTTGACATCTTTGGGTACTTACGATGATGGCGTTGATGACACAGACACAGACACAGACACAGACACAGACACAGACACAGACACAGACACAGACACAGACACAGACACAGATACTTTTATTTCTGTAAGCGGTAAAGCTGCAGACACCACGACAGGCGTCTGGTTGGATACCAATCAAGACGGCGTATTCGACTTGGATGAAACCGAGCTTTTTGTGGGCAATGATGGAACGCTGAGCACTGTATCAGCTGATGGCACTCCTCTCGATTACACTGGTCAATGGACTGCCAAAATATGGGATGTGAAGGGTCCAAAAGTTGATCTGACTGGTTTTAGTGCAGATGATGCAGTCATTGTCGATATGGCCAAATACACCGTCTTTAACAAGCAGACAACCACTGGTACTGCTGGTATCGGAACTGGAAGTTTTATGGGAACAGCATTAGAGCCTTTTTTCATTCAATCCGATATTGATGCTTGGGGAGGTCGCGCAACCGCGAGAAGCGATTTTGGTCAGGGGATTGTTTTTGCGGGCTACTTTCGCTATACCGGTCCTCGCGCACTGGCTGTGGAGACTGAAGTAATAAATGGGCAAACTAATCTTTCATGGGATCTTGGTACAACTTTTTCTGCACTTCAATCGCCAAGTACGAATACTCCTGCTTTCTCAACCGGTCGCTCTGGATATAATCTAGTTGTGACAAAATCAGGTACCCTTGCTGCGAATTTGGGTGGTGCTGGAGTGACATTTGTCACACCAGTTGATTGGCCTACTATCCTTTGATATGCCATTTAAAACCCGGGGGCTTATCCCCGGGTTTTTTTAATGGATTAAGCATGTATCATTTGTATTGAACGAGTTTTTACAAGCGTAAGCCAGTTATTCGGATAACAACACCTGAAGACATGGAAATTAAAAACCTATCGTAAAACAAGAATCACCTGTGCCAGTCCATGCTAGGACTTAATACATTCATAAGGGCTTTTAATCAACAAAGTAATAATGTGAATTTAATCGTTGAGCACAATGTTCTCCTGCCAGCCAACAAAAATTGCTCGTATCTTTCAGCGTTTAGCCATAGTCAACTATGGCTTATTTTTTACCAGTTCATTTTCCTAGGTATTTCAGCCATTTTTCTTGTCAATTCAAGAGAAGTAGGATGAAGAACAAGAGGCATCAAGTCACACTATATGACAACATTAAACTTGGCAAAAAATGCCTATACTCTCCTCTCCGAAGCCGAAGGTGCTGGAGACGAAGCTCAGGTGATGCGTGAGAAAGCCTTGCAACTGTTGCTGCAATGTCCGCCTTGTTGTGATGAGGGTTTGAATTCATCTGAGCGTGCTTTGATTGGTGCATCCTGGATTAGAGCAGGTGAATCAAGTCGAGGAATCCCATACCTGGACATCGACTGGACTCAAGCAGCACCTGAATTCGCCGGCTTGGCTGGTACCGCGCTCATGAGAATCGGTGCAGTCGCTCAAGCTTTGTCAGCATTACAGCGGGCAGCTGCATCACCCGATATCTCTCTATCCATACGTCTTAATTACGGTCGGGCATTGCTGATGAGTGGACAGCTGCAGGAGGCTGAGAGTGAACTGGAGCTTGCCTGCAATGGTCTCGGCCCAAGTCATACACTGACGACCTTGTCCCTCGCAGAAGCCTTGCTTGCGCAGGGTAAGGTCGCTGAGGCGCTGCATTTAGTGCCAGAGAATCTGGAAGATGAGCTGCTGGTAATGACACGGGTTCGGCTGCTCGGGGCAGCAAGCAGGCATGATGAGGCCAGCAAGTTTTTGGGGCAGGCTTTAGAAAAGTCTCCGGAAAGTATTGCCTTGCTGTTGTTAAGTGCCGAGTTGTCTGAGATACGCGGCCGAATTGGCGAGGCTGCCATGATGATTCGCAAGGGTCTTGAAAAGGATCCGGATAATATTCATATGCTGGCAAGGATGGCCACTATAGGCCGAAAAGGCAACTTGGCAGTTTTGGCAAGACAAGCTGCAGATAAAGCTATGGTTCTTGCTGAAAGCCAGTCAACTCAGCTCCAGGCAATTGCTTTGAATGCGCATGCCCATGTTTTGGTTGAAGAGGGCAAGGTTGCAGAAGCCGAGAACATTTATCGCAGTGCCTTGAAATTAGCCCCCAACATGGTGCCTCTGATGAGCGGTCTGGGGCAACTATTAATGCAGAATGGCAAGGTAAATGAGGCGATGGAGCTATTTAACTGCGTTCGTTCCATAGCACCATTACAGGGTTGGAGTCAGCTCATTCATGCGCGTGAAGTGCCAGAAGACACCAAAATTCTTGATGAAATTGAAGCTGCTGCACTGCACCCAAGTCTGGAGGGCCCGGTTCGTGCCAGCTTGCTATTCTCTGTTGCTGCTGCTTGGGATAAAAAGAAGAATTACGACCGTGCCATGAGTGTTGCAGTTCAAGCTAACGAGGCCTCGAAAAAGCTATTAAACTATGACCCAAAGATTAATCGTAAGCGTGTGGAGATTGAGATGGCACGCTTTTCGAGTGCATTCATGGAGAGTCGAAAGGGGTGGGGAAACCCCTCACGTTTGCCGGTGTTTGTCCTTGGCATGCCTCGTTCTGGCACCACCCTTACTGAACAGATATTGGGTTCTCACAGCAAAGTCTTTGGTGCCGGTGAGTTAGGATTGGTGTCGGATCAAATTAGAATCCTGGAAGGCTGGGAGCGCCGCCTGGGAAGCAGCTTGCATTTCCCAGAGTGTGTGGCAGACCTTTGCCTGGATCGCGCTCGTAAAATGGCCGACAACTGGATTGCCAAATTGCAGGCATTTGATCCAAGTGCACGTCACGTCGTGGATAAGCTCCCCCATAACTTCCAGCACATCGGTCTGATCAAATTGTTGTTTCCTAACGCTATCATTTTCCATTGCAGGCGCGAGGCTAGAGACATTGCAGTGTCAAATTACATTACGGATTATGCCGCCAAGTTTGGCGGCATGGGCTTTGCGTATGATTTAGGGTGGATAGGCGAGCAGTTGGTGGATCATGATCGGTTGATGCAGCACTGGCATGAGATTTTTCCCGGCCAGATCATGGAGGTGGTATACGAAGACATGGTTGAGGAACCCGAGTTATGGGCTCGTCGAATGATCGAGTTTATGGGGCTTGAATGGGAGAGCGCAGTATTAGAGTTTCAAGACCTTGAGCGGCCAGTAAAAACAGCTAGCGTATGGCAGGTTAGACAGCCTGTTTACACAACCAGCAAAGCGCGCTGGAAGCGATATGCGGCGCACCTGGGGCCACTTGAAGATGCGCTCAAGGAAATTCCGCCTATGCCAACACCCATGTCATTGCCTGATTTAGAGCCTGGTGTCTTTGGGGTTGGCATGGCCCATATGCATGCCGAGCGCTTGGCTGAAGCCGAGGCCTGTTTCATAAAGGTTCTATCACATTATCCAAAGCATGCTGCAGCCTGCCATTTTCTTGGTGGTACTTATTTACAAATGGGTCAGTTGGACAAAGCTGTTCGTGCCATGCGAAGGTCAGTCAAGTTGCTTCCTGTACATCCTACTTGGTTTGAAAATCTGGCCAAGGCTGAACATGCTGCAGGAAATGCCGAGGCTGCAAAAAAAGCCTGGACTTATTGTCAGAAACTGCGCAAAAAAGAGGCAGATGCTTCAAAGCACGCCACGCTGCCTACTAAGGATATTACCTCGAGTAATGTTGCCCCAGAATAAACACACACTCTGCACCCAACGCCATCAATTGGTGAATTTGGCGTCATTTTTCAATTAAATCAGTGTGTAGAGGCAGTTTAATTATATGAAAAAAAATAGATCACAGTCGTCAGCGCTGGGTGAAGTCATAAAAAAGTTCAAAAACGTATTTATTGTTCTTGGATTATTTAGTTTCTTCATCAATTTGTTGATGCTTGTTCCATCGATATTCATGTTGCAAGTTTACGATCGAGTGCTGACAAGCAGAAATATCTACACACTTTTGATGCTTATATTCATCGTATTGCTGCTTTATGCAATGATGAGTGCTTTGGAATGGATACGCTCTCGAATACTAAACCGTTTAGGATCCCAAATTGATGAAAGTCTCAACAAAGAGGTTTTTACTGCCAGTTTTTTATCCAGGCTTTACAAAGCGGGGGGTGATACCAGACAGGCGCTTAATGACCTTTCACAGTTAAGACAATTTTCAACGTCTAACGGATTAATTTCGTTTTTTGATGCGCCATGGGCTCCGATCTATCTGGCTTTTATCTTCCTGTTGCATCCAATGCTGGGATGGTTTTCTCTAGCAGGGATGGTGCTGATTGTTATCCTGGCTTTAATCAATGAACGCGCTACACGTGAACCCTTGACTGATGCCAACAGGATTGGGCAACAATCAAACGCCTCAGCATCCAACCAACTTGCCAATGCCGAAGTCATTCAGGCCATGGGAATGCTGCCGAATTTACTAGCCAGATGGCAGCAACGCCATCATAAAATGCTTTACCAGCAGAGCGTGGCAAGTGATAGAGCTGCTATTGTCTCAGCTGTTACAAAATTTGTACGTATCGCAATGCAGTCCCTAATTCTTGGACTAGGTGCTTATTTTGTCGTTACCGAGGGCATGTCTGCAGGCATCATGATTGTTGCTTCTATTCTGATGGGACGTGCATTGGCTCCAATTGAACAACTGATTGGATCATGGAGAGGATTTGTAGCCAGTCGAGAGTCCTACACGCGTTTAGATAAGCTGCTTGCCGCTTTTAAGCAGAGTGAGCAGTTAGTCACGCTACCAAAGCCGGTTGGATCACTGCATGCAGAGCATGTAGTCGCTATGCCGCCTCAATCCCAAGAGCCTATCCTTAAAGGCGTCGATTTCAGGCTGCCAGCAGGCGAGACTCTGGTCATACTTGGACCATCCGGCTCTGGCAAATCAACGCTTGCAAGATTAATGGTCGGAGTTTGGCCTGCCTCAAAAGGCTCAGTGCGTCTTGATGGGTCTGATGTATTCAAATGGGACAATGTTTCCTTGGGTCCATGGATTGGTTATCTCCCGCAGGACGTGGAGCTTTTTGAAGGAAGCATCGCTGAGAACATCGCTCGTTTTGGTGAACTCGATTCTGTAAAAATCATACACGCTGCTCAACGTGCCGGCGTTCATGAACTGATTTTAAGTTTTCCCAAGGGCTATGAAACACAAATAGGGCCAGGAGGCAGTGTTCTTTCTGGAGGTCAGCGCCAGCGTATTGGTTTGGCGCGCGCGCTCTATAACGAACCCGCGCTGATTGTGCTTGACGAGCCAAACTCTAATCTGGACGAGCAGGGTGATCTTGCATTGATCAATGCGGTCAAGTTACTTAGATCCAATAATGTCACCACTGTCATCATCACCCATCGTCCCAACTTGGTGGCGCTTGCGGATAAGCTTCTGATTCTCAATCAAGGACGGGTGCAAGCCTATGGCCCGCGAAATGAAATCGTTCAGTCAATCCGTGCTACAACAAACAAACCTGAACAGAAGTTAAAAAATGCTGACACCCTTTAAAACGAAGAAGTCTTTGCCATCACGAATTCAGACGTTCAAATCAGAAGAGGTGCCACCAACTGATACGAAGACGCCAATAATTCTTGGACTTTTGATTCTGTTTATTGGATTTGGCGGGTTTCTGGCATGGGCTTTATTAGCACCGCTGGATGAAGGTGTGCCTGCGGTTGGTTCTTTAGTGGTTGAGTCAAAACGTAAAACCATCACCCATTTTGCAGGTGGTGTTGTCAGTGCCATCAATGTCCGCGAAGGTGAGCTTGTCGAAGAGAATCAAACCTTAGTTGAATTGGACAGTACTTCAGCAAATGCTAATTTTGAGAATAGCTTGCAAACTTATTTTGCCTTGTCTGCTAAAACGGCCAGATTAATTGCAGAACAAACCGGCAAGAATAAAATTCAATTCCCGAAGGACCTTTCCGCACAATCGGGGCATGTTTTGGCAGCCCAGCATATGGCTGCCCAAAGAAGCTTGTTCGACGCGCGCAGATTAGCTCTCATGGGTGAACTGGCTATCCTTGAACAAAACATCCAGATGAACGAGTCTCAAGCAGCTGGCATAACCCAGCAAATTAGCTTCTTGCAGCAAGAGCTGGATGGTATACAAGCCTTGACTGCGGAAGGTTATGCACCTAAAAACAAACAATTTGAGCTTGAGCGCCAGCTTACCGAGTTAAGAACCAACGCCCTTAGGGCAAAGCAAACGGCGGATGAAGCAAAGCTTCGTGCTATACAGCTGAAGCGAAGCTTCAGGCAAGAGGTGGATACCGAACTCGCTGATGCGAATCGAGAATTGGCTAGCGTGATTGAACAACTTCGAGTTCATCAGAAAGAGCAGGAGCGTGTCATTATTCGCGCGCCAGTCAAAGGCTATATTACGGGTCTTTCCATACATACTGTCGGGGCAGCAGTGACAACAGGTATGCCACTGATGGATATTGTTCCATATTCAGACAAGCTGATATTTGAAATCAAAATTCCTACGCACCTAGTCGACAAAGTGCAAGCTGGACTAGTCGCTGATATCAATCTTCATAACTTTCCAGATACGCCCAATTTGGTGATCGAAGGCAAATTACTTTCTGTATCAGCTGACTTGATACAAGAAGAAAACCCTAATTTCCCACCTTACTTTCTAGGTTTGGTAGAGGTCACCGACATTGGAGAACAAAAGCTCGCAGGTAAACAATTACAGGCAGGTATGCAAGCGGATGTATTGATTAAAACTGGTGAGCGCACCCTGATGGCCTATTTATTAAAACCATTTTTACGAAATTTTCACTCATCGTTGACTGAGATCTAACCATGAAAAATCAGATACGCAATACTGCAATGCTGATTGGTTTTTTATATGCAGCTCCTCTGCAAGCGATGGATTTCAAGCAAGCATGGGAGCTAGCCCTTAGCAATGACCCACAGTATCAGGCTGCTAGATACGCGAACCAGTCTGAACAAGAATCCGTAGATATTGCAAAGTCCAAGTTACTGCCAAACATTCGTCTAGGTGGATCCATCGCCCGCAATGATACTGAACAAGTAATTCTCGAATCAAATCAGGATCCGATCAACAATACCTACACTTCCGAGAGGTTTTCTTTAAGTTTAAGTCAACCGCTACTCAGGATGGAGACTATTTATGACTACCGTAAAAGTAACTCCACCGCAGCTGCTGCAAAGAGCATTTATGCCTATGAACAACAGATGCTTGCGACCAAGCTTGCTAATGCTTATTTTGATGTTATGTTGGCAAATGAGCGTTTGCAGCAACAAGTCCAAAGCATTGAATTTTTAAAGACCTCACTGATTGCCGCTGAAAAATCTTTTAAGCATGGTATGGGCATAAAAACCGATATAGAGGATGCCAAGGCCATGCTTGATTCTGCAATAGCTGATGAGATCGAAGCAAAGAATACTTTATTTGTAGCTGAGCAAGCGCTATCAAAAATTATTGGTCAGAATGCTTCTGCTATGCGTATGCCTGCTATCTCACTCGATAAAATTCCATTCGAGATAGCCAACGAACGATCTCTGGATGACTGGATTCAAATCGCACAGCAGCATAATCCAGAACTTGCTGCATTAAGATACAATTTGGAATCATCAGATCACGAAATTAACAGAAGAAGAGCAGGTCATCTCCCTACACTAGATTTAGTAGCTAGTCGTAGCTATGCCAGAAGTGATACAGATAACACCATAGGCAGCCAATACAATACAAGTTCTATCGGGGTGCAGGTGAATATACCGATTTATTCTGGCGGAGGAGTTGAAGCGTCCTACCGACAAGCGGCAGCCGATCAGGAAGAGTTGCGATATCAGTTCGATGCAACATCAAAAAAAATCGAGCTTGAGATTACAAAGCAATTTTCGCAAGTAGAGCAGAATTCAGCAAGAATTCGTTCTTTGCTAACCGCGCTAAAATCTGCAGAAATTGCATTAGAGGCAAACAAAAAGAGTATATATGGCGGCACTAGGAACATCGCAGACGTTTTGAATTCCGAGCAGAAGTTACTTCAGGTACGAATTAAGCTTTCTGAAGCAAAATATGCGTATGTAGTCGCTGTTATAAAGCTAAGAACATCTACTGGAGTCATAAGTAAAGAGGATATTTTGAATATTAATCGTTGGTTAGGATAAATAATATTTTTATAAACTTACAATGATAATATCGATCAATTTATTGAATTATTGAACAATTCATAATGAATAAAGTAAAAATTAATTGATGGGTTAAAAAATTTACTCATTTTAAAAAATTGATATCTTTATCATTAATACTTGATATAGAGACTCTCTCAATTACAAGGACAAATTTAATACCGTATAGCGTTTTCAAAAAAAAGCAGGCTGATGTCGTTCAACTTCAAATGCAGTGTTTTTGAGAAAGGCGTGTTTTATCAAAAAATTCTACAGTTGAAGTATTAGTTTTCTTATGATGAATAAAACGAAATTTTAAAATCTGATTATACATGCACTCCTTTATCCCCTTGCTCGTGCTTTATGCTCTGATCACCTTGGCTTCAGCTTGCACCTTCTATCTATCCTTCAGGAAGCATGTGGATATATCAGGGCGTTATTTCCTGACAGCGGAATTAGCAACGCTGGCCATGTTGATGTTACTGATACTGTCTTACTCCATGGCCAGCATGAATCAGCCGTCGATGCTGTGGCTGGCGAACGTGTTGGCGCTCGCTGCGGATATGGCGATCCTGTTCAGCATGTATTCATTGGAACGAACTGTTAAATTCAGACAATACCTGTTGGCACTGGTCTTCATCATGGCTTACTGTCTGGTGATTGAGTTACTGAGAACACCAGACCCCAAGTCACCGGTGCTGATCTACAGTATTGGCACTTTTGTGATTGCCTGCTGGACAGGATTCATAAGCTTCTCAATCAAGGATCCTGAGTTACGTAACAACCCCTTTATCAAATGTATCAAGTGGACGCAGGTGGCGATCGCTGCGTTTGCGCTACTCAGAGTGGCCAGTTATTTTTCGAGTGATTTAATCACCCCAAGACAGCCATCCAACTTGACCACCATTCTGTTTGCGACTTACTCAGCATTGGCGATATTCAGATATATCTCCTATCAATCGTTACGAATCAGCTGGGTCAATCCCAAGGTGATGGATATCAATCCCCTCAACAGAAATCTCGCCCTGACGATTATGGAAAAAGACAATTTGTTAAGAGGCTTGATTTCTTCCAATCGAGTATTGGGGATCAGTGCATTATCGAATTCCTTAGCCCATCAAATCAGTCAGCCATTGACGGCTATCTCCTTGCAGGCCGAAACGCTCAAGCGGGAGTTATCGAAAGATGAGGCGAATAAACCGCACCTGCTGGTATTGGACAAGATCAGCAATCAGCTCAACAAGCTGTCTCAATTAGTTAAAAATCTCAGGAAGCTGTTCAATTCTCGCAACTATCACTTCAATGAGGTCGAGCTTCAGCCAGTCTGTGATGAGATTCTTGAAATCATCAAGCCGTCACTCAAATCAAAAAAGATTCGCTTCGTCAAGCAATTCACATCGAATCCACGAGTATTGGCAGATTCCATCCAGCTACAGCAGGTGTTGATCAATTTGTTCAATAATGCGATCGACGCTATTGAGCATTCAACCAGTGCGGTGAAAGAAATCCGACTGACCATAGCGACTGAGGATCAATGGGCAGTGGTCTCTGTTGAAGATAGCGGATGTGGTATTGACGAGCATGCACTGCCGCATTTGTTCGAGCTGTACAAGACCACCAAGAAAGATGGCCTTGGGATAGGTTTGTGGTTAAGCAAAACCATTCTTGAAAAACATCAAGGCACCATCCATGCAGCGAACCGCCCGGAAGGTGGCGCTGTATTTACCTTCAGAATCCCCCTGATCAGTCCTGCAGATGAATAAACAACAAAGAGTCATCATCGTGGATGATGAAGCCGATGTTCGAGAGGGCTTGGAGGCTTGGCTCTCGGCTGATTACCTCACAGCGTCGTTTGAATCCGCTGAATCCTTTTTACAGGCGATTGAAGACTTTGAATTTGAGGATGGGCTACCAACTTGCATGTTGCTTGATTTCCAAATGCCGGGGATGAATGGCGTTGAGCTGCAATCCGTCCTGCAAGAAATCAATATTGAGTTCCCAATCGTCTTTATGAGTGGCAACGCCAAACAAGCCGATATTATCAATGCATGGCAAGGCGGTGCTGTCGATTACTTGCTTAAGCCATTCTCAGCACAGAAGGTGACGGATTATTTAATCAAGGCTTTTGCAAAAACGCATCAGGGCAGACGTACCGGAGCAGTGCAGCAAGATCAAGCGGATTGCAATATCGTCATCACGCAAAGAGAGGCGCAGGTCCTTTTGCTCTTAGGTAAGGGCTATCAACAAAGCGAAGTAGCGCAGAAGCTAGGGATTTCAGTCAGGACGGTCAAAATGTACCGTAATTTCTTGAAGAACAAGCTTCATCTCCATAGTCTCATAGAATTAGCCAGATACTACGATAAGCATCATGTATCAATCAGGGAGATAGCTGGGGATGGGTTCGTCGAAGGCTAAACTTTGTTTCATCGTATGCCTTCATGAAGCAAAGCGTCCAGCCACTAGACGCTTCACTCATCGAAAACATACCGCCATTGATGCCCTAGCGATAAGCTAGGGCACTGGCTTGAAGAGCTAATCAGCGTTGGTTCAAGAGATTGGCTTACTGCGGGTCAGACTCGTCGATGAATTGTATCTGGCGCTTGGAAACCCTATTAGCTGTTCCGGAGATCATGTCAGGCGATTGAACAAAGCTTTCACCCTCTTTATTACTGATCTTAACAAATGTCAGGCTGTCACCATTTGGGGCCACGTAATAGCGATATTTTGCTGTAGGATAAACTGCTAAACCAGAACAGTCGGATTGAATTTGATAGGTAGCCTCGGTGATCGGTGTTTCCCAAACGCCATTGATGGAAGAGGTTTTCTTCAACAGAAGATTTCCATTGCCGTCATAAGATATAAGGGCGGCATAAGCCTCTGGGGCATACCCTTCATCATCAGAAATGAATAGGTTGCCAGACACATTGAACATGTAAGTCCCCTTCAGTGTCCGGTTGCTACAAGAGTTCAAATTTCCACTGTCTGCAAAAGCAGGCATGCTGAAAAATAAAAAGATTACCAACCCCAGATATTTTTAAGCAAGTGTTCATCACTTATACCCTCTCTAGTTAGCATCGTTGTTTAGTTACAGGAAAATCAACAATTGTCATTTTTTATTTTAATTATTTGATATTAAATTACTATTTAGTTTTGGCAGAGTATCATATTTTGCATTTCTGATGTCCAGATATCGTGGCCGCATGACTCTACATCTGACATCAGTAAAAATGGGGTTTACAGTAGCTAGGCTTCCTGTTTAGGAGTTGTCAGACTGTGCATCTGTTAAATTCACGGACACTTCAATCGGGATTCGTGATTAGAAAGTGTCATCAAAATTTAAGTTTTGATAAACTGCGAGCTAAATTATTTGATGGTATATGTGATGGTATTCCATAAAAAACACAATATTAAATAAAGTATAATCAATGTATTAGATTTACTTTTCGAAGCCCCCTCCCGCACCAAAGTTGTTATTCAGATCATCAATCGCTGAATCCGTTCAGGATCAAAACATTAAAGTTTCCACAGCAGATTTTCTGGCGGCCACCATGCTCTGCTGCAAATTCAGGCTGAATCTATCCTGAAATTTAGGCTCATAAGTTTATCTTAAACCGGCTTATGGGGTTTGCAATGTTGCGCTGTTTGCTGCTTTTCTTTCTTTTTCCGTTGTTCGCATTCGCTCAGCCGAACATGCCGCAGTTGCTGGCACTCAATCTTTCCATGGTGCAGGTGTCGGTTGAGTTGCCCAACGGCACTACCGGTACCGGGTCTGGTGTGGTGGTCGACGAATATCATGTGGCCACCAACTGTCATGTGCTCGCCAATGCCCGTGGCGTCAGTGTGGCCAAGTATGGTGCCGGTCATCAGCCGGTGGCGCTCAAGGCGGACTGGAAGCATGATCTGTGTCTGCTCAAGTTCAGCAAATTGCCGTTCCCTGCCGTTGCGCTGCGAGACAGTGCCAGCCTGCAATACGAGCAGGAAGTCTTCGTCATCAGCTATCCGAACGACACCAATGTGCCGCAACCTTCCTACGGCAGCATCAAGGCGCTTTACCCCTATGACGGCAGCGTCATCGTGCGTTCGGATGCGGCCTTCTCACTCGGTTCCAGCGGCGGCGCGCTGTTCGATCAGGAGTCCAGACTGATCGGCATCACCACATTCAAGAGCCCGGGCCGCAACGCCTACTACTACAGTCTGCCGGTCGAATGGATCCGGCAGTTGATGGCTGCGCCCGAGCTACTTGATTTGACCTCGACTGAGGCACCTTTTTGGAGTCTGCCGGAGGCTGACAGGCCATTCTTCATGCAGGTCGTGCTGCCTTATCAGAACCGTGCCTGGGATGCCCTGGAGCGCATTGCGTCCGCGTGGGTCAGCAAGGAGCCTGCCAATGCCGACGCATTATATTATCTGGGGTTTGCCGAGTACGGGTTGAAGCGGCAGCACGAGGCCGAACAGCACCTGATGCGGGCGGTGATGATCAATCCGCGCCACCTTGAGGCGCAGCTTGCGCTGGCAGCGCTGGCAATCGACCAGGGGAATATTGAGCTGGCGGCATCAATTCGCGACCAGGTCGGTCACTTGAGCGCAGAAGAAGCGGCAGTGCTCAGCGAGCGGATTGAGAAAATGGCTGCGACAACAGTCAATTGAGTTGTTTTTGTGGCTTGATATTTCTTCTTTCAAGTCAGTCTCTTATGCATATTTTGATCAATTTTTTTGGCCGCCTTTCGAGCTTGAGTCGCCCTGCAAGCGGCGCCGAATCTAACTCGCTTGTGCGCGGGTGGCAATTGTGATAGCTTTCGTTTTGTAACGAAATGTGACAAATTGTCGCAACTTGTAACACGCTTGTAATTCGTTGTACCCGGTTTTTTTGTTGTTGCAGTTCCTTGGAGTAAAGCCGCCCGATTAGAGGTGGCTAATGTGGGGAGAACAGCAGTGGCAACACCCGTTACAGATTACAAAGTCGTCGTGCGTCCGCATTGCGCCCTGTCACCCAGGGCTATGATGCTGGTCGTCGTCTGCATCGCTACATTCTCTCTCCTCATTGGTATCGGGTTTTCCGTTGCCGGCGCATGGCTGGTTCTGCCTTTCGCCGGACTGGAAGTGCTCGCGATTGCGTATGCCTTTCATTACATCCACTGTCATTCCGGCGATTTTGAAAGCATCACAATCGAAGGCGATAGGCTCTCGATAGAAAAACACGATTACAAACACGACAGCCGGTTCGTATTCAACCGTTACTGGGCGCAAGTTTTTCTCAGAGCCTTGCCATGCGGCGATCATTCCCTGTTCCTGCGCTCGCATGGCAGGGAGGTCGAGTTCGGTCGCCATTTCATGAACAACAATCAACGTTTGCAGTTGGCTGAACAATTAAAAAAACGTGTTGGTGTTATTACTTAACCTGATTTGGGAGTGGGTATGGTGATGGAGTTCATAAGAAAAACGGGGCTGTTTCTGATGCTGGCGTTACTGCCATCCGGTTTGCTGGCACAGGAGGCGAAATGGAATCTGCCGGAGCCGGTGACGCCGCTGGCCAGGGATATTTTCCAGATTCACAACCAGTTCATGCTGGTTATTTTCATCATGTTTGTCGTGGTGCTTGCGATCATGATCTACTCGATCGTCAAGCACCGCAAAAGCCGCGGACACCAGCCGGCGAGCTTTACCGGCCCGACGACCAGGTCTCAAATTGCCTGGACGCTGGTGCCGTTTGCCATCCTGCTATATATCGACTTCATCCTGATGGGCATCCCGGCCGTACACAGTATCCAGTTGATGGAAGACACCAAACAGGGCGCCGCCATGGTGGTCAAGGTCACCGGCTCGCAGTGGCGCTGGCAGTATGAATACATGGATGGCGATGCACAGGGCATCAAGTTCCTCAGCAATCTCTCCACGCCGCAGGACCAGATCTACAACCAGCAGGAAAAAGGCAAGGACTACCTGCTTGAAGTCGATAATCCAATGGTGATTCCGGTGGGCGAAAAAGTACGTGTGCTGCTGACGGCGAGCGACGTCATCCACAACTGGTGGGTGCCGGCTTTCGGCTCGGCGCGGGATGCCATTCCGGGTTTTCTGCGCGAGACCTGGGTGCAGGCGGAAAAACCCGGCAGATATCGCGGCCAGTGCAAGGAACTTTGCGGCAAGGGCCATGGCTTCATGCCTATTGTCGTTGATGTGCTGCCGCAGGAGGAATACAAGCTGTGGGTTGCCGCCAAGCAGGAGGAAATGCAGGCGGCGAGTGCCGGAGCGGACAAGGAGTGGACGATGGAAGAGCTGGTTTCTCACGGCAAGGGCGTGTACGAGAAGAACTGTGCCGTTTGCCATCAAGCCAATGGTCAGGGCCTGCCGCCCGCCTTCCCGGCACTGACCGGCAGCAAGATCGTCGCCGGCCCCAATCTCGATGCGGATGGCCGCATGCTGGTCGACAGCCACCTCGATCGCGTCTGGAACGGCAAGAACATCATGCCCGGCTGGAAAGATACGCTCAACGATGTGGATATCGCCGCCGTCATCACCTATGAGCGAAATGCCCTCGGCAACTCGGTGGGCGACATGTTGCAGCCTTCGCAGATCAAGGCGCTGCGCTAGCACGAATTCACCGGTATTGAATCAGGACGTTAGGTTTTTAAGGAGATTTTGATGAGTTACTCAGCCACAGCGCATCATGACGAGCATCATGATCACCCAACGGGCATCATGCGTTGGTTTACGACGACGAACCACAAAGATATCGGCACCATGTATCTGATTTTCTCGCTCATCATGTTCATGGTGGGCGGCTTCATGATTCTTGCGGTCAGAGCCGAGCTGTTTCAGCCCGGCATGCAGCTGATGCAGCCGGAATTCTATAATCAGCTGATCGGCGTGCATGCGCTGATCATGATTTTTGCGGCGCTGATGCCGGCCGCCACCGGCTTTGCCAACTGGATGTTGCCATTACAGCTGGGGGCGCCGGACATGGCGTTGCCGCGCCTCAACAACTGGGGCTTCTGGCTGTTGCCACCAGCCGCCATTCTGCTGACACTGCCGTTTGCCCTGGCTCTCATCGGAATTGGTGACGGTGCAATTGCAACTGGCTGGACCTTCTATGCACCGCTCTCGACGCAGGGTGGCATCGGCGTTGATTTTGCCATCTTCGCAGTGCATATCCTCGGCATTTCCTCGGTGATGGGTTCCATCAACGTCATCGTCACCATTTTCAACATGCGCGCGCCCGGCATGACACTGATGAAAATGCCGATCTTTGCCTGGGGCTGGCTGATTACCGCATTCCTGTTGATTGCGACAATCCCCGTGCTGGCCGGTGCGGTCACCATGCTGCTGACCGATCGCCATTTCGGCACGCATTTCTTCAGTGCGGCCGGCGGCGGCGACCCCATTTTGTTCCAGCATCTGTTCTGGTTCTTCGGCCATCCCGAGGTGTACATCGTGCTGTTGCCGGTCTGGGGTTTCATGCCGCAGATTTTGCAGACTTTTTCGCGCAAACCGATGTATGGCTACAAGGCGCAGGTCTATTCGCTTTGGGCGATTGGTGTGTTGTCGCTGGTGGTCTGGGCGCACCATTTCTTTACCGTGGGCATGCCGATACCGGCGCTGGTCTACTTCATGTTCAGTACCATGGCGATTTCCTTACCGCTGGCTGTTCTGTTCTTCTGCTGGATCGCGACCATCTGGCGCGGCTCAATGACCTTTGAAACGCCCATGCTGTTTGCCATCGGCTGGATCATCCTGTTCGGTATCGGCGGTCTCACCGGCCTGGTACTGGCGGATGTGGCGGCGGATGCGCAATACCACCATACCTACTTTGTCGTGGCTCACTTCCATTACACGCTGTTCGCCGGCGGCATCATGGGTATCATGGCCGGTGTTTACTACTGGCTGCCAAAGATGACCGGCCACATGTACAGCGAGACGCTGGGCAAATGGCATTTCTGGTTGACCGCCATCTCCTTCAACCTGACCTTCATTCCGCAGTTCTTCCTCGGGCTTGCCGGCATGCCGCGTCGTATTCCTGACTATGCGCTGCAGTTCGCAGACTTCAACGCGGTCTCGACCGTGGCAGCTTTCGTGCTGGGTCTGGCGCAGCTGATCTTCATCTATAACGTGGTGCAGTGCGCGCGCGGTGGCAAAAAGGCGACTGACCGTGTATGGGAAGGTGCTGAAGGTCTCGAGTGGACCCTGCCTTCACCGCCGCCTTATCACAGTTTCACTGTGCAGCCAGTGATCAAATAATGAAGCCGGTCCGGTCAAGACCGGGCCGGATTGCAGGCAGAGTTTGGAGAGTGAAGGAAACATGAAAGATCAGAACAGTGAAAGACGTAAACGCAGTATCAAGCTTGGCCTGTTGTTCGGATTGCTGGTGTTGTTGGTTTATGCGGGATCAATGTATCTGTTATGGGCATGATGAATGCGAATGAAGAAAGGCAGAAGGCAAACCGCCGCCTGGGGCTGAAAATGCTCTGGCTGGTGGCAGCCTCTGCACTGTTCGCGGTTTCTCTGGTGCCGTTGTATGACGTCTTTTGCACGGTAACCGGTTTGAACGGCAAGACGGAAAACAGCGCAGCACAGGAATTTCAGTCGGCAGTGGATGAGCAGCGCTGGGTCAAGGTGGAGTTCACCAGCAACGTGATGCCCGGGCTGTCCTGGAATTTTCACCCCAAACAGAACAGCGTGATGGTGAGGCCAGGTCAGATCGAGACCGTGCTGTTCGAAGCGAAGAACATGACCAATGAGGTGGTGGCGGGGCAGGCGGTGCCTAGTGTCAGTCCTTCCAGTGCAACCACTCATGTCAAAAAGATCGAGTGTTTTTGTTTTGTCAGACAGGAGTTGCAGCCGGGCGAAAGCAAAGTCATGCCGTTAAGGTTTTACGTGAGTCCGGATTTGCCGCAGAAGGTGGAAGTAGTGACGCTGTCCTATGCGTTTTTCAACGCGGTGAAGGCAGTCAATTAGGGAGTTCGCACAGCGTCGGCTAGCTGCGCGAAGACAATAAATAAGCAACAAAGCACGGGAGCTAATGCATGGCTACACATTCTGAGAATCAGTACTTTGTACCAACGCCCAGTCTGTATCCGGTATTCATGTCGGTCGGCATACTGACGCTGGCATCCGGATTCATTTTTAGCATCAACAACTATAACGCCGGTAACTGGATGATGATCTCCGGTGCCGCGCTCATCGTGCTGATGACCTTTTTCTGGATGGGCAAGGTGATTGCCGAAAATCAGAGCGGCGTTTACAAGCATTGGGAAGACAAGTCCTTCCGCTGGGGCATGATCGCGTTCATCTGCTCGGAAATCGCATTCTTTGCCGCTTTCTTCGGCGCCCTGTTTTACATGCGGATCATTTCGGTACCGGAACTGGCGGGGTTCGACCCGGATTTCACCATGCACAAGGATTTTACCGATGCCTGGCCGTCGCTTGGCCCGGGCGGTGATGTCATCCGATATGGCGGCGCACTGGAAACCTATGCGCCACCCTCCAACTTCAGCCCGATGGGCGCATGGGGTTTGCCGGCAATCAACACCCTCATTCTGCTCATATCCGGCGCGACGATCACATGGGCGCACTGGGGCTTGCTCAAGAACAACCGCAAGCAATTGGTGCTGGGCATGTTCCTCACCGTTGTGCTCGGCATTGCCTTTCTGTTGTGCCAGGCCTACGAATATCACCATGCCTATACCGACCTGGGACTGACCCTGGGCGCAGGTGCTTATGGCAGCACCTTCTTCATGCTGACGGGCTTCCACGGCTTCCACGTCACGCTCGGTACCATCATGCTGATCGTGATTCTGCTGCGCTGCATGAAAGGGCATTTCACGCCTGACCGCCACTTCGGTTTCGAAGGCGTTGCCTGGTACTGGCACTTCGTTGACGTGGTCTGGCTGGGTTTGTTTATCTTCGTTTACTGGTTGTAATGCAGAAAAAAGGGCGTTGCATGCAGCGCCCTTTAAATGATCTCGTTTTATGTGGTGTCAGTGCCCGATGACGCCGGTCAGGTAACCCAGCATGAGGGCGATGAACAGCAGGATGGAAAGCGTAATGCGTACAGTAAGGGCTTTGGCGGTGCGGTCGCTGCTGCCCTTGTCTTTCGCCAGAAAAAACAGCGCAGAAAACAGGCTGCCGAGAATAACAATGAGTGTGAACACAATGGCGATCTTTATCAGCATGAGCGTTTCTCCGCGTGGTTTCCGTGGATTATGCGACCCGGGTGAGTGATTTGCAATTTCGATTTTCAGACCTCCGTTTTCGTCCCACGCTGGTGGGAACCCTGTTGATGCTGGTCTGCATTCCGCTCTTTATCAAATTCGGTTTCTGGCAATACAACAAGGCCGAACAGAAGCGGCAGCTGCAGGCGATGTTCGACCGCGCGCTGGCGACCGAAGCGGTGGAATTGCCGCCGGCATTCGCCGACATCGAGGCATGGCGATACCGGCAAGTGAAGGTGACGGGACATTATGAGCCTCGCTATCAGATACTGCTTGATAACCAGGTCGAGCAGGATCGCGTTGGCTACCACGTCATCACGCCGCTCAAAATCGGCGGCACGGAGAAGTATGTGTTGGTGGATCGCGGCTGGATCGCGGCAAACGCCGATAGGAACAAGTTGCCACCGGTACAGCCGCCTGCAGGCGAGCAACAGGTGAGGGGGCATCTGTGGTTGTCGTCAGACAAGTTTTACAGCCTGGAGCCGGAAGCCGCAACAGGCGATGGACGCGCGTGGCAAGCGTTATGGCAGAACATGGATATGGCCGCTTACCGGCGGTTGGTGCCGGCCGAAGTGCTGCCTCTGGTCATCCGGCTTGATGCAGACAGCGAAGCAGGCGGTTACGCACGAGAATGGCCAGCGCCGTCGGAGCGCATCACGACCCATACCGGTTATGCCTATCAATGGTTCGGCTTTGCGGCCGCGGCATTTTTGATATGGCTGTTTACCAGTATCAAGCGGCAAGAAAAGCCGGATATCAGCAATTATTGAAGCGACAGAGAGCATGCAGACAGACAATCAGTTATTGAACGCGGCCAGGCAGCCGAACCGGCCCAAAGGCCGTTGGATGCTGCTGTTGCTGCTCATTTTTTTTGCTGCGCCGCTCGCCATCGTGGTCGTCATGCACAAGCTCGACTGGCACCCCTCCGGCGCCAGTCGCGGCCACATGGTGATGCCGGCCAAACCGGTCGTGATGCCGGAAGGTGTTCGCGATAGCGAGACCAATCCGGTAGCGCCGGAATTCTGGAAAGAGAAGTGGAGCATGGTGTATATCGCCCGCGAATGCGATGTTGTTTGCGCGGACAGGCTGCATGAAATGCGGCAGATTCACATGTCGCTCGCCAAACACATTCCGCGTGTGCAGCGCGTGCTGATTACCGGTAGCGCTGACGTCAGCGAGCTCAAGCAGAAATATCCGGATCTGGTCGTGCTCAATCAGTCATCGGCACAGCACCCGGCGCTGATGCGCCAGTTCGACCTGCCGCAAGCCCCTGCCGGGAGCGCGCAGAGAGTTTATTTCGTTGACCCTTTGAGCTTCCTGATGATGAGTTATCCGATCAACATCGCCGCAACCGATATCCGCAAGGATCTGGGACGGCTTCTGGCCTATGCTTGGGCGGGCTGATGTGATGTTCGGCACTGCGGCCAAATGGTTCAGGCATCTTGCGCTGGCGGCGACGCTGCTGGCGGTGTGCGTGGTGTCGCTCGGTGCCTATGTGCGGCTTTCTGATGCGGGGCTCGGCTGTCCGGATTGGCCAGGCTGCTTCGGTACCATGACCGTGCCTGAGAGCGAGGCTGCCATCAAGCAGGCGCAGGCGGTATTCCCGCACAGCGATTTCGACCACGGCAAGGCATGGAAAGAAATGCTGCACCGCTACCTTGCCGGCACGCTCGGGTTGATGGTGCTGGCGCTGGCCATACTCGGCTGGCGCGCCAGAAGGTTGATTCAGGTTTCACCCTGGACGCCGACAGCGCTGCTGGTACTTGTGACCTTTCAGGCCATGCTGGGCATGTGGACGGTGACCATGCTGCTCAAGCCTGCTGTCGTCACTGCCCATCTGCTCGGCGGCATGGCAACGCTGGCCTTGTTGACCTGGATCACGCATCGCCATTGGGGCGTGGTTTCGGGCCGGTTCATCAAAGCGGGTGGTTTGCGTGCGGCGATCAGGCTCGGCCTGCTGGTGCTGTTTGCGCAGATATTACTGGGCGGCTGGACCAGCACCAATTACGCGGCGCTGGCCTGCACGGATTTTCCCACCTGCCATGGCGAATGGCTGCCGCCAATGGATTTCTCCAACGCCTTTCACTGGATACGCGATTTGGGTGAGTCGATCGACGGTACCCCGTTGAGCCTGGCCGCACTGACGGCCATTCAATGGACGCATCGCATCGGCGCGCTGGTAGTGCTGGTGTATTTCGGGCTATTGGTCTGGCGATTGTTGCGGGTCGAATATGTGAGCAATGTCAGCTTGCTGTTGTTGACTTTGCTGCTTGTGCAAATTGCATTGGGAGTTGCCAATCTCCTGCTGCATTTGCCGCTGGTGCTGGCGGTAGGACATAACCTCGGGGCTGCGCTGCTGGTGGTTACCCTGGTGGTGTTGAATTCAAAAATTACAGAATTGCCAAAATAGGGAGGCGTTTCATGAGTGCTATCACGATTGCAAACCTGCAGAAAATCACCGTCCATCTGAGTAAGGAATTTCTCAAATTCTTCCCGCTTTGCAAACCACGGGTGACGGCGCTGATTGTCTTCACAGCGATGATAGGCATGTTTCTCGCCACCCCAGACATGGTGCCGCTCAGCCTGTTACTGGCGGCAACGCTGGGCATCGGCATGGCTTCCGGTGCGGCGGCGGCATTCAATTGCCTGATCGAGCAGAAGATCGACGCCAAAATGGCCCGCACGCGCGGCAGGCCGCTGCCCACCGGTCAGGTCACGACCATGCAGACGCTTGTTTTTGCAACCCTGCTCGGGCTGGCGGGCCTGCTGATACTCTATTTTCTGGTCA
The DNA here is from genome assembly GCA_001704575.1 of Methylophilales bacterium LSUCC0135. Lineage (GTDB taxonomy): Bacteria > Pseudomonadota > Gammaproteobacteria > Burkholderiales > Methylophilaceae > UBA6140. The sequence goes on along the minus strand of MCAW01000004.1, from coordinate 67,835 downwards.
ATCCGCTCACCATGTGGCTCACCTTTGCCACCTTCCTTGGCTATGCGGTGATCTACACCATATTTCTCAAACCGGCGACGCCGCTCAACATCGTCATCGGCGGCGCATCCGGCGCCATGCCGCCGGTATTGGGCTGGGCAGCAGTCAACAATGTGGTCGGCCCGGAAGCGCTGATACTTTTCCTCATTATCTTCGCCTGGACGCCGCCGCATTTCTGGGCGTTGGCACTGTATCGCCGTGCCGAATACGCCAAAGTCGGCATGCCCATGCTGCCGGTGACGCATGGCGAGGAGTTCACCCGCCTGCACATTCTGCTCTACACCGTTATTCTGTTTGGAGTTGCGCTCATGCCCTACGGGTATGGTATGAGCGGCCTGATCTATCTGGCTGCATCGCTGTTGCTTAACAGCATATTCATGGTCTATGCCATCGCGCTTTACCGCAAGTATTCCGATGCGCTTTCGCGCAGCATGTTCAGGTACTCCATTCTCTATCTCAGCCTATTGTTTGCAGCATTGCTGGTAGATCATTACTGGTACATTGGACTCTAGGAAAGCGCTGATTTATTCGTGATTCCGGCGAAAGCCGGAATCGAGTATTTTCAGGCGCCTGGACACCGGCTTTCGTCGGTGTGGAGTACTCTTTCAGTGCTTCCTATGCCCCCGACGAGACATTGCCTGGGTGAGCGCGTCCGGTTTCGCTTGTTCCGGGTTATCCGTACTATCAGTTCAATCAGGTAAATTTCCCCATATAAATATTAATTCTTATCACCTGTTTGGGTGATGACGCTACCTGACCAGTCTGTAAAAATCGCCTTGCCCATAAAGACTTTGTCATAAGGCTTGGTCTGGCTCCATAGTTTGGGAGTGGGAAAAAGTGTCATTTTTATCATTTGAAGGTAGCGTTTCTCTCGAAGCCCGATGTTCGGGTGTCTGTAAAAAGGCATTGCTGATCACCTTGGTCTCAGTGCCGGGCCTTGCCTACTTTTTCAGCTTTCCGGTTCCCGGCGTCAAGGTCGCCATCGTTTCGGGCGCTACCTTGCTTGCGATCGGTATTGCGCTGCAATTCACCGGCATACAGTCTTTCAAGGGTGCGCGGGTTCACAACAGGCTGGCAGTCGCATTTGTCGCTGTGATTGCCTTGCAGACATTTTGGTTTGAATTCATTCAGCCAGATATCGCAATACGCTCCATAGCAAATTCTATGGTTCTTGCAAGTGGGTATGCAGCCTGTGCGTATGCGCTCCTGATACGCGTCCAGCAGCCTTTGCGAACAGCGTACTGGTTCACCGGATTATTGTTTGCCTTGCTGGCAGCAGTGCTGCTCGCCCGAGCCGTCATGATCTGGCATTCCCATCTGGATAGCTATGGACTTTACGCCAACATTCCGCTGAATCCGCTGACCTTTCTGATTGTCTGCATGTTGCAGGCCGGGGTGACTTTCGGATTTTTGTTGATGCTGAACTACCAATTGGTCGCCGAGATTCAGAAAGTGGCGTCACGTGATACCTTGACCGGCGCGTTTAATCGGCGACGCCTCGAAGAAGAGTCGACACGCCTGCAATCCCGTTGCAAAAGAACCGGCGATACCTTTGCCGTCATGTTGATCGATATCGATCAATTCAAACACATCAACGATAACTACGGCCACCCGGTTGGCGATGAGGTTTTGCGTAATCTGGCTGCTATCGCACAGGCTTCGATACGGACAGAGGATTATTTTGCCCGTTATGGCGGCGATGAATTTTGTATTCTGCTGCCTTCGACCTCGGTAGAGGAGGCTTTCGGTCTTGCCGAGCGTTTGCGGTTATCGTATGCGACAAGAATGCGAAGCGTAGCCGGCTTTACGCTTGATAGCACGGTCAGTATTGGTGTTGCAGATTCTTCCCTATGTGGGATGGATTTCCAGGATATGATCGCTGCTGCAGATGCAGCGCTTTACGAGGCAAAGCAGGCAGGCAGAAATCGTGTCAAGGCACATGCTTGAAATTTAATCCGTTTGCCTGTTTGTTTCTTTAAAATGCAGTATGTTGACTATAAGTAGAAATTTTGTCAGAGTAATTTCGTAATTGTGTGCTTGGGTTGAAGGCTTCAATTGATAAAACAGACACATGGGGGGTCAAAATGTTTTCCAAAAATAATAATGAAGTGCGTCCCGTAGACGGGTTTTTCCTGAATCAGAACTCTAGACTATCAGGAGATTTGAATGCCGTAGGCTTGATTCGCATTGCAGGCGAATACGAAGGTGTCATTAATGGTGAACAGCTCTTGGTGGAAGAAACAGGGTCGGTCAAGGGTAAGATCAACGTTGCAAAGGCCACCATCAAGGGCAACGTGAGGGCGGAGCTCAAGTGCACCGGGGAGCTGAATATCAGCAATACGGGCGACCTGGAAGGAAGCATTACATACGGCAAGCTGATTGTGGCCTTGGGTGGGCGATGCGAAGGCACGATTCAGGAGCTGCCTGAACCAAAAATCGGCCATGTCGTGTCGTCTTTGGATGCCATGTTTCCACGCAAGGCTGAAATTCAAGCTGGTTGAAGATCAGCCCCGGACAAAATAAAAGCGGGTCACTGAACAAGTGCCCGCTGTTATTGCTGAATGGCGCGCCCGACAGGAGTCGAACCTGTGACCTTTGGCTTCGGAAACCAACACTCTATCCAACTGAGCTACGGGCGCACAAGATGGGTAGAGAAAAATCCTAAATAAAACAGTAAGTTGTAAAATAAAATATTGGTTGTTTAGAAAATATAAATTTCTAATTTGAGTTTAGCAAACTTTTGACTGTGTCAATACTGTGTCATTGAATTAATGTTCACAAAGCTTCGGACAATCGTATACGTGCATATGAAGCCCAAATGGTGAAAGCCTGACTTTTGTTAAGATCAGTAATAAAGTGGGTGATAGCTTTGTTGAATCGCCTGACATGATCTCCGGAACAGCTAATAGGGTATCCAAGCGCCAGATACAATTCATCGACGAGTCTGGCCCGCAGTAAACCAATTTCTTGAACCAAAGCTGATTAGCTCTTGAATCTAGTGCCCTAGCTTTTTGCTATGGCATTAATGACGGTGTGTTTCCTATGAGTGAAGCGTCTAGTGGCTGGACGCTTTGCTTTAGAAGGCAAACGATGAAACAAAGTTTAGCCTTCGACGAACCCCTCCCCAGCAATCATCCTGATTGATACATGATGCTTATCGTAGTATCTGGCTAATTCTATGAGGCTATGGAGATGGAGCTTGGTCTTCAAGAAATTACGGTACATTTTGACCGTCCTGACGGAAATCCCTAGCTTCTGCGCAACTTCGCTTTGTTGATAGCCTTTACCTAAGAGCAAAAGGTCCTGCACCTTACCTTTGCGTGATGGCGATATTGGAATCTTCTTGATCTTGCTGCACTGCATCAGAACGTCTGCCCTGATCTCGTTTTGTAAAAACCTTCATCAAGTAATCTGTCACCTTCTGTGCTGAAAATGGCTTAAGCAAGAAATCGACAGCGCACCCAGTTTCGGACAATTAATAGCTTTAATCGAATTCCATACCTACGAAATGCCGTTCAAGCCACCAAGCTTTGTTTTAGCACCTCTTCAACGGCCGTCAACAACCCGCTAATAGGTTGATAGGTTGTGTAAGACAGCTGCAGCACATCGTTCAGCGTCGCCACACCAATCACCTGCTCACCAGCTAAGCCGCTTGAAACCATCGGGCCCCACACAGACTTTACGCGCAAGTGGTCCTGTTCCCCTCCAAACCGTAGGCGACCTAGGTTAGTCACAATCAGATCCCAGCTTAATTTTGTGGTCAGTAAATTCAAAGCGCCTTCGACGCTGAGTGACGGCCCTGCAAGAGATGACAACAGATTAAGCCCCATCAGTTTTCCTTCCCTGCTAACAAGCGGCAATAATTCATGCCTTAGTGCAGCTGCCATTAGCCAAGTCTGTGCATTCTCTGGTGAGTCTTGTATCGTCATGGCAGGGGTGATAAAGACGCCCATAGCATCTTCAAAGCTTGGGTTCATATCTCGTATGTTGACGGGTGTAGCCACACGCACTGGGCGTTCGCACCATTCCCTGTGCAGGCTACGCCCCGCCGCGAGCACCGCAGCAGTAATGAGGCCATGCATAGTCGTCCGTTCTTCGCGGCATTGCGTGACCAACTGACGGGTCATTTCCGCTTCGATGGTCAAAGTTTCTATATGTGGAGGTTGATCGGTAAGCGGACGAAAATAAGTGACTTCTTCTGTGGTCGGCAGCTCAGGCGTTGGCAATAAACAGCGTTCATCTGCAAGCACGAGCTCTGGTGCCTGCACCATGGGTTTAGATGGCAGATCCTTACCATTCAGAATCTGCATCAACTCATCTAACAGCCGGGATACACCCATGCCATCCAGCGGGGCATGATGCGCGATGAATAATACGATTGTGTGTTGATTATTTTCCAATAACGTGAGCCTGCACAATGGACCGGTTTGTGTATCGAAGCGCTCCAGCAGCTCTCGCCCTGCTTGAACCTGCCAAGGAAGTTCTCCCACCGTCACGAACCGAATAGGCAATCTCAAGTCAGGCTCTCTTACAAACCGTGCAGCGCCTGATACCTCTTTGACAATTCTCGAACCTAGCAGAGGATGGCGAGCCTGTAGCGAATCCAGCGCTTGTCTCCATTGCTCGGGCGAGATCCGAGTATTAATCTCTGCTGCCAGCACAAAATGGTTCGGGTGATGTTGGTCCCACGACCAAAATAGCTGTTCCATGGCACCCAGTGGCCGCCCATCAGCAGCGTGCATTGTTCTATTCATGGGAGACACCCCCGAGAACAGACTCGAGCTGCATTTCTTTCAAAACTCGGTCTTGAATAGGCTGAGTCAGTGCGTTAATTTCATCCACACCCCATGTAATGCCAACAACCGTGCGTGTAGGGCATTTGCCTGCAGGCATGTCGGCCAGTGCCAAGTAGGTATCAACCACGAGTTGCGGGTTAGGTGCTTCTTCGCTCTGCAAGAACGTTGCAAAGTGCTGGCCCATTGCAATTGGGACGCCTGCCAAGTCACCGTAACTTGCTAGCACATCATTTCGCTCAGGTGCTTTGCCACCTGCGAGCAAACCGGTGCCGAAAGGTCCGGGCTGCACGAGAGCGACATCTATTCCGAAGGGTGACAATTCATAGCGTAGACCTTGCGTATAAGCTTCCAAGGCAAATTTGGTAGCACTGTAGGTCGAGAAGAACGGAGGCGAGATTTGACCGACTAAGGATGAACAGTTGATGATGAGACCAGATCTTGCATTACGCATTGAAGGCAAGACCGCCTGAATGGTACGAATTGCACCGTAATAGTTGGTCTCCATCTGCTCTTTGGCTTGAGCAACAGTAAAGGCTTCTGTAATCCCTAGGTACATAATGCCAGCGTTATTGATCAAAACATCAACAGTCCCTTCATTCAGGATGCGTGCAAAACCATCAGCAACTGATTTGTCGCATGAAACATCCATGTCGATCACCGAAATGCTTTTTGAATAGCCCTCTAACGCAGCCTTCTTGCTAGCATTGCGCCCTAGGCTATCACGCAAAGTTCCCCAGACACGGTAGCCCTTGTCTGCGAAAGCCCTGACCGCCCCCTCCCCAAATCCGTTACTGCACCCTGTAATTACGACCACTTTGTTCCGACGTTCCATGAAAGTATCTCCAGTTTAACCAAAAATTAACTGCCATCGCGAGTTACGTACCGGATGGTATCATTAAAACGTACCAGAAGGTACGTAATATGGAAATTTTTCGGACCAGCAGGTACAATATCTATAAGATGAATTCTTTTGAATCTAGCCCTCGCCTCGGCCGCCCCATTACCAGAAATCGTATGCATCTCCTTGAGACGGCTATGAATGCCTATTGGCATGACGATCAGGCAGCTGTTTCTATCAACGCAATTTGCACATTGGCTGATGTCTCCAAGCCATCGCTTTACCGGGAATTTGGAAGTGAAGACGGGCTGACCGTCGCAGTACTGGAACGCTACACAGAAACAGTATTGGTTTCGATGGATGCCATGCTCTCAGGCCCGATGAGCTACTCGGAAAAGCTTGATGCAATAATTAGCTTTGTAAGCGAAGCCCAGATTTTGGAGACGGGTTGCCTCTACGTGAAGATGCGCACCACACGATCGCGTTTCGGTCCTCATACTCAGGAAAGCATCACTGCTATCGAGGCACATATACTTGCTCGATATACAAAGTTCTTTAGAGAAGCTATCAGTAGCGGTGAATGGGGAAGTGAAATAACTGCAGAACTAGCGGCGGATTATATGCATGAACAGATCAGTTTGGCAGCGAGTCAGCGCGCGGCCGGCAAGAATTCTGCTTCAGTGCGAAGGTTGCTTGAGTTAGCGATTTCTATTCTGAGGTGATATCCAAATAAAACTTCGTCGCTTCCCTTAAGAGATACACCTTTCGGTAGTATTGACGTGTAAGTTTGAGGGAAGTGTAATTTCACTGTAGTGAAATGGGCAGTTAAATTTCATAGGCATGTATTTTTATGTTATTTAGACAAATCGCGTCGCCCACCAAACCGCTCATTATGAATTAACAATTAAACCGTACCGTAACAAGACCCTAATCAATTTCAACCGATCAAACAGAGCAATCCAAATTATGCTGTCATTTGTTTAGCGAGTGCAGATTCAGAGCTACTTTCATTCTCTCTTGATAATCGGTTCTGGTTTAAGAGATCGCTAGGGATAAGTTTAACTAATCGCCTGCCTTGGTCACCAGTTCCAGAACATCCTCAAAACTATAGGTTTCTCTCGTGTTGCTGTGTTCTTCGTCGCACTTATCTATCTGGCAATATCGGTACATGCTTTTGATTTTCTTTTCTGCCGTTTCGTAATCTGGTGCCAATATTCTGAGATTAGGAACGCTGACGCCATCCCGTGTCGTAATCGTAAAAATAAAGCGCTTGAGTTCCATGGTGGTGAATCTTTACTGAATTGATATCCTGATGAACGAATTTAATTTGATGGTCATGTGTGAGTTGATTAGCAAATTTCCATCCAGCGCAAATTCTTGATAGTGAGATTGAACACAAGAATATGCCCCTGACCTTCTATGCCAGCAATTCTCTCACCATCATCAAACATGATGACTTTAACGCCAAGGCGTAGCGCTATCAGGGTTGGGTGGAACTACTTTTTCTGGGGTGGCGCTAGAAGCTGAGGGTTTTAATGCGGAAGGAACGATACGAAGTGCTTCTGTTTGTTCAATGCTACCATTGGATGTACCGCCTAAAGACACTTCTAAGGAGCCGTACTCTACATCTCCTTTAACTCTCCCAGTCGATGTGATTTTTAATCGGCCTGAACATATCAAGGTGGCGTCTACAATACCTGCCACCACCACTGATTCAGCATTGACTACGCCCTTTACAATGCCTGATTGAGCGACTTCTAGCTGTTTGGTATTGATCTGACCATCAAATTCACCGGCTACAAAAAGCGTGTTTTGGCAATCTAAGTTACCTGTGACTTTGGTGCCTTGATTGATCGTGCAATGATTGATGGTTTGACTGACGGGCTGAGGTTTTCTTTTGAACATAGAAAGTGCTCCCGGATTGGGATTAAGATGGGGTGGATTGTCTTGGTGTTTTCATTTGTCGAAGAACCACGGTTTCTTCATGCCAATTAATTACTTGGCAAGCTTCATATATGCTGGTGAGCCTCTGGTAAGCAGATGCATAGTCGGCAGCCATGAATCTAAGATTATTAACGGGTGCGCCGTTTCTTACCCTGATGTTGAAAATGAAGCGTTTTACTTCCATTTTTTTGATTGGTAATGGGTAGGTTATTTTTTACAACATTTTTAAGATTCTGTCTTGAAAAATTTGCTGGTATTTCATTGACTACAGACCAATTTTAATAATTCAGTAACAATCCCAAAATAATTCATTTACAAGTAACCGATATGATACAAGCACTATCACTCCTCGGTAGTAGCTGTTCCACATTAAACCCCATGTTGACCAAAATCATCATGGGGTATTTTTCAATAGCATACCAAAATCGAATTTCACGCCTTAATGTGAGACGGGCATGTAACCCTGAATCTCGGGACGATCTAATTCTTACAGTGACTTAAGCTAGGAATCCACGGAAATAGTTACCTACCTTACCCTCGAACAAGCTGCTGAACTCCTTGGCTTGCAAGCGGGTAAAATAGAAGTCCTGTTGAAAATCAACTTTGCAATTCAACAGACAAAGGCCCATCCCAAGGAACGGCATAATTCTGGAAAGACTCATATCGCGATATTGAACTTCGACTTCGTGATGGCGCTCATCGATTTTGATTTTATCAAACAGTCTATTGACCTGACTAACAGCGCCTTCGATCAGCTGAACGAAATTTTTGGAATCGCAAATAAGAAAACCGGATAGACCATGCTCAATATTGTATTTCTGAGCATGTCTTATCATTCGATAGATATCGGCTTCAGATGTATCGTCATCTACAAAGCTTCTATATATCAGCTGCTTGACTTGTGTTTCACTTTCCATGCCTCACCCGTCTAAATCTGAGTTTACAAAAGCCTCAGTAAGCGAAAGCTAGCGCCACAAACTGACTGAGGTGCTGTGAACAAATCAAGCCTGAATGTTTCTAGATAGCTTTTTCTGCTCAAAATACGCAGTCTTGCCAGTTTTGTCAAAATTATCAATAGAATGCTTATCGAGATAACAAGCACCAAAGCCGAATAGGACGATATGCAACCCTTATTTGCAACTGGGGTTGAGGCAAGCATTTGATAGCAACGCAGCAGGGCTACTCCAAAAGTCACCTGATAAGCTTGATTACCATCGCCGCCGAACCAGCGTAGCGATTAACCCGAAGATTTTAATAACGATAGATGAAACCTATCGACCCGCATCTTTGATAGTATATGGTTATGATTAGCTTTCTTGAGGGTCGCATCCGGTTATATAGGGATGGTATCTGAGACTTTTTTACTAGCCCCTCCTTATCATGATGACTTTTGTCACATTTGTCACAAGCTGTAACATAAAAATACCTCTGGAAACCCTATAGATATTGAATTGTGACAATAGTGACAGTTGTGACAAACATAAAAGTAGATGACTGTTTTCAATTTTAACCAAACAATATTCTCTTAGTTTTATATGAATTTTAAATTCAGATCACATAACTAAAATTTAACTGTCACATCTGTCACGTTTGTCACAATTCAGTACTGGCGATGCTTGCAGCCAAGTTTTGCTGTGACAAGGGGTAAATTAAGGTTGTCACATTTGTCACAAAATGTCAGCCCCATTAATAACCTTCAAGACGTTCATGGCGTATGGGGTAAACACGAATCTGTTTCGCATCAACCCACAATCGTATTTGCCCGTTATCGCCATTTGCATCAAGAACACCTTGTTCCTGCAAGACAGTTATAGATCTCTTGAAATCAAAGCCTTTGAGCGCTGATCTTATTCCCTTTGCATTGAATAGATACTCTCGTCCATATGATGTGTTTCTCCAGTAACCCGCTCGATCCAAGACTCTAAGTCCATCATTTGGTGCTTCAATGTCACTGAATTTCCCATCCCCATATTGATCAATGAAATCAGACAGGCACTCTAGAATTCTTCGCCGCTCGTCGTTACCTTTGCCACGCATGGATTGCCAAGCTTCGAAGCCTACTACCGCTGCTTTTATTGCTTCGCCAGCTGGCCATTCGGTAATGCCATATTCGGTTGCAAGCTCTCCTGCTAACGCCATGATTGCAAATCTTCCAATGGCACGTTTGTCCTGACCTTCCATGCCTTCAGCCTTAAAATCCTCATGATTTTTGACCTCCATCAACAATTCGCAAAGATCTCGCTCATCTCGGGTTAAACTCTCGAGGAATGCTTGTCCAGCATGGCCATAGTGTGTCGCAGCTGCACGTTTAATTGCATCTGAAAACATTGTGCCGCTGTCCATGCCGTGCAGGTTGTCCCAAGCACCATAGGTTCTCGCCACAGGGATATCAAGTAATCGCATAGTTTGGCCAGCTTTTGCTTTATGTCCTCCTTCATCCATCGTGGTGGTGATGGTTCGCTCACCGCTGGATAATACGAAACAGCGCCATCTAGTTACATTTTTTGCACTACCGGAACGTGTTGCTCGCTGCTTTCCAGTTCCGTTCCCCAAGGTATAAACGATTGCACCCACTTCGCGAGGATCACATTCGCTGATCTCATCCAAGGCAAGTAGGCAATCATTGAACATGACGGCAGCTCCTTCCATGCCATTGGCTGTGGCTCGCCAGCTTCGTTTGAAATTAGTGCTGCCCCAAACTGAACAAGCAGCCTCAATTGCTGTGGTTTTGCCGGAAGAGCTGTCACCTACAAAATGTACGCCGCCACCTTCTGTATTGCATTTCGCAAGCAAAGGACCGGCAAAAGATGCTGATAACGCAAGTACCAGCAGGGGATTACCTAAGGCGCGCGCCGAAATTTCAGCACGCCACTGATCGATTGTTCCTGCTTGAGTATACTCATCATGGCTGCGCTCGCCTGACTGGAATACTACTCCAGCTGCGTTTGGCCCAATGACACAATCAGGCAATACGAACGATTTTCCAGCCCAGCCGGTCTGCATGGCGCAGAGTACTTTTCGCTTTGGTATGCGCCACTGGATGTATTGGGAAAGATACGTTCTTGCACTATGGGGGTCAAGTGTGAGACCCATTGATAGCAATGATCCGCGCATGTCCTCACCGCTGCCACTTAGAAGCTCCATGGGCATAGCCCATTCACGCCAGTGGCCCAGATCGTTTTTGAAGCGTAGCAATCGCCCGAAATTGTTGTCTTGGGTGTCGCGGGTTAGTGCATCGATATGAAGTGGCCCGGCAAACCATGTGTTAAATGGTTGGGGTGGTTCCTCTCCTTTGCCTTTGCCTTTGCTCATACCGCAGTAATAAACGCCCGGCTTGTATTTGCGTCCTGAGTCTTCGGCCCAGTCATCTAACACCACATATTGTGGTCGATCTGAGTCACTGGGGAAAATTGAAGGTTCGCTCTCTGTTTCATTTTCTTCCGATGCATCTGCGCCATTATCTTCGACTTCATTGAGTGTCTTTGAGGTTTTGATGTCCATAGCGTCGGTGTTGGTGCGCTCTTGTGCTTCTCTTTTTGCAGCAGCATCAGGGTGCGCTGCTTTCCAAGCATCCATATTCATGATGGGATCTTCGTTCATGATCAATTCCTTCCAAGCAATGCTGCTGATACAGGTTCAATAATTCGACTGACCGCTTGTAGACCTTCGGCTCGCGCCAAGTCGTTGAAGTCGCTACCGCTTTTTGCCAGATCACTAAAAAATGGAAACACGGCTATCGCGCCAACAGCTATCGCAGCTAATTGGGCTTTTGTGCGCCCCGGGTTACCTGCAGTGCCTCTGTCATCGTCACCGCAGATTACCAATGCGTGATCAGGATATTTTCGGCGTATTGCTTGAGCCACCGGCTGAAGGTTGGTAGCGTTGAAGGCCGTTACAGTCGGTAGGCCAGTAGCCTCATAAATTGTGGCCGCAGTCGCAAAACCTTCTGCTATGCATAACACCTCAGCGCCCACAGTATTCCCAAGTAAAAAATATCCAGCACGCGTTGCGCCGTCCTTCATGAAAAGCTTCTTTCCGTCGGGATTAATCATTTGTAGGCTGGTCAGCTTGTTATTGACTAGCACTGGCACCAATAATTGAGAGCCACGTTGACGTGTGCCGTTGGGTTGAATGCCTTTTGCTTTAAGGTAGTCATGATCTGCTGTGGCTGGAACAGCTTTTTCCCAGATGTCAGCTGCGCTAATTGCCGCTCTCAGCCTTAGTATTGCTAATGCCGCCTCATCCGCAGCATGCTGAGCATTCGCCTTGCGCTTTGCTTCAGCCTCTGCTTCTAATGAAATTGGTGGGGTTTCATCACACCAGCCGTTAGCCCTTGCCTCAAAATACAACGTCGCCACCGTGATGCCGCCAAAAGCCTTAGCACTTCGCCAGACGCTGCGTGCATCAGATGCTAGGTAGGATTCAGCCCGTTGGCTCCAATCGTTCCAGATATCGAAGCCACTTTCACCAAGCCCATTTTTTACTGCCATGCTCATCCGAACCCATGTGTCACGATCGGTTGGATCAATAAAAGCTAGAGCATGTTGGATACGTTGAAATTCGGTCATGCTGCACCTCGCATTCTTTGCAGTTCAATCTCCAGTAAATTGCGCTTTAGCAAAAGGCCACAAACGGATGCAAACTGAATGCATGCTTCTATCGTCTGCAATTCTGTTGCGCGAGGATTGTCAGCAATCCAGCCAAGCCGCAATTTTTCATATCCATGTATCCCGGATAGAGGGGAAAAATAATTGCGGAGTGGAGCGTTACGAGCCGTGTTTACAGTGAAGATTTTTCTATATTCTTGCATCTGATTAACCCTCCGAAGCTGGCAGGGTTTCCCAGCGCTCAAGATCGGATTGACGCCACCGCGAACAACCTCGGCTAAATTTGATCTGTTTGGGAAAATCAGGGTTGCTTGATGTCCAGCGCCAGACGGTTTGTCTGCTAACGCCGTAGCGCTTTGCTATTTGCACATCGGATAAAAAGATGTTGCTTGGATTTTGCATCGAGGATTCGATGCTTGATGTTGTATGCATGTTGAATCGCCTTCATATAGTTAATACGATTCACACGATAGATATGATTTTACAGCCTGAAAAAGGACGTAACCTTACCTGCTCAGTTACTTGTTGATTTTTCTGATGATTTTTGAAATGCTACTTGCGTTGCTGAAGCCGTTAACCGTTTCGAACAAGATTCCTGCAAAGCGAGTTAGATCGCTACCTTCATCCTCTGTTGCATAGGCCTTGCCATGGCAACCAAGTCTATCCCATATTTCCTGTGCGAGTTTTGCGATATCGTCATTGTGGGATTGCAAGGGTTTGCCACCGGCAGAGCGGGGCAATTCTTTTAAAGCTATTTCTGCGGCTTCAATGATTGCTTTACCAGTCAAGATAAGATTTGAAAGTCTTTTAAACGCAATTTGATTTATATCCAAGAATCCTGCTTCGGTGAATTCAAAATATTCCTCATTGAAAATAGCCTCTGGCAGTAATCGTTTTTTCTTCCATATTTCTGCGTCAATATAAGCGACAGAACTAGCATCAATATTTTTGTAGGCTTCAGTAGCTTCAACTGGCGAAAGTTTTTTTATTGCTCTAAGCGAACGCTTGATATCCTGAAGATTGACGTTTTTGTAAAAATATTCTTTTCGGTAATGGGCAATCATCGAAAGTCGATCATTAATCTCATTTCTTAATTTATCGTCGATAGATTTTTTTGAGAGATCTGTTTCAATAACATGCCATTCTTTATTGGATAATTTATATTGCTTATTGATAAAGCATTTTATGTCTTCGGTAATTTGATTGCCACCATATCTCAGGATATAAGCTTTAACCATAAGCAATTTAATACTTAGTTTTAGATCATTTATTTTATCAAGGGATCTACTATCGTATATGACGGGTATCAATTTCTGGATTTGAGATAGATCATACTTTTTTGAACTAAGCTCAAATCGAATTTTGTTTTCCAGAATAATTGCATCAATGCTCTTCCATTCATCATCAGATAACTCAACCCTACTGACCATACTTGCTTGTCTGGTTTCGTGCTGACCATGCAAACATGTGTTTTTGCCGACCACTATTAACCCCTTTTTCATTAATGCCATACGAAAGCGGAAATATCATGTTTTTTGAAGATTCAACTTTATTAAACTAGTTTTTTAGCTATATCCTCAGCCTTCAAGTGCGTATAGCGTTTAAGCATCGATAGCGTCTTGTGGCCGCTTATGACACTTACTTCCATCATGTTAAGGCCCTTTTCAAAAAAGCGAGTAATTGCCTCATGCCTTAAGTCATGGAAATGTAAATCGTTGATGTTCGCGCGTTTGCAAGTTCTCTCGAACGCCTGAGAGATGCTGTCAGCCTTTAATACGAATATTGCCCCATCTCTTCTACCTATAGAGCGCAGAATGTTTAGTGCTCTGTTTGATAAAGGTATTTGTCGTGGGGCACCGGTTTTTGTATGGGGTATTAGCAGTATGCTTTTTGTTTCGTCTAGATGCTCCCATTTGGCATTGCATATTTCACCTCGACGCATAGCCGTTTCAATTGCGAACAAAATAATAGACTTTAATTCGCTTGATAGGGAATGCCCAACCAATGCACATACTTCTTCATCTGTGACGCGTCGCTCCCTATGCGGGTTATTTTTAGGCCTGCTGACTAGTGTTGTGGGGTTGCCCATAGGTATACCCCAGTCTTTCCTTGCCGTATCAATCAGCTTAGAAATTAGGTTTAATTCTTTATTGACCGTTGTGCCACATACCTTTTGCAGCCTTAATTCTTTGTATTCTGCAAAATCAGATGATTTCAGTGTTGCTAGGGGCCTTGCTGACAAAGGATGTTTAAGCAGTAGATTAATCCTAGACTTTTCTTGCCTATAGCCAAGTTTTTTTGGGGATTTTTCTAATAGGTAGCGATTAAGGATATCGCCGAACGAAGTTTTTTCTGCTTCTGTCCGGTCAGTAAAGATACCTCGGTCCATTTCAGATTCGATATTGCGCGCCCAAACTTCAGCATCACTTTTCTTATCAAATCTTCGGGATATATTCGGATAACCTTTTTTGCGGATTTGCGCCTGCCAACCATTTGCACGCTTTGCTATAGAAGCCATTTTGCCCTCAGTGTGTCAAAACTGTGTCACTTCGGGATTTTTCTGGTTGGCTGCTGCTGCGGTCTTGAGGCAAGCCCTTGTTTTATATGGCGCGCCCGACAGGAGTCGAACCTGTGACCTTTGGCTTCGGAAACCAACACTCTATCCAACTGAGCTACGGGCGCACAAGATGCTGAAGCAGCGGCGAATTATAGCAAACGCCGCGCAGCTTGTCCTTGTTGTCTGTTCGGCCTTGTCAGTATAATCAGGGCTTCAAAAATGTTTAGGCCTTTTTATCATGAGTGACCAGCACGACGATTTTCCAAAGACAAATATCTCTCAGGTTCTGATAGCAATTCTGGGCGGCCTGCTTGCCCCGTTACTGGCGATCATTCTGGTCGTCAAACTGTTCATGGGTGTTGATGAAGCCCAGGTGCCCGATACTGATCCCGCTATCGCCATGGCAAAGGTCGAAGAGCGTATCAGGCCGGTCGCCCAGGTCGAGGTGGTTGCAGCAGACGCAGAGAAAGTAGCGCTCTCCGGTGATCAGGTCTATCAGCAGAATTGTCTGGCGTGTCACGCCAGCGGTGCGATGGGAGCGCCGATGTTTGGCGACAAGGCGGCATGGGGGCCACGTATCGCACAGGGTAAGGATACATTGATCAAACATGCGATCGAAGGTATTCGCATGATGCCGGCCCGAGGCGGCAATGCTGCGCTCTCCGATGACGAGGTGGCAGCGGCCGTGGTATATATGGCCAATGAGGCGGGCGCAGGCTTCTAAACTCTCCACATAGCCGCAGTCTGATGGCTGCGGCTAGTCAAGACACTCCTTATGGCAACCTACGCAATCGGCGATATTCAGGGCTGCTATTACTCATTTCAGCAGTTGCTGCAAAAAATTGGTTTCCAGCCGCAGATGGATAATTTGTGGCTGGTCGGTGATGTCATCAATCGCGGTTCAGGTTCGCTCGAAATGCTTCGCTGGATATATCAACACCGCCAACAGGTGGTGCTGGTGCTGGGCAATCACGATCTGCATGCGCTTGCCGTTGCCGAGGGCTATGTTTCGCTGCATGCCAGCGATACCTTGCAGGCCTTGCTGGATGCGCCGGATGCTGGCGAGTTACTCGGCTGGCTGCGCGAGCAACCACTCGTTTATCGAAATGATACCTATCTGATGGTGCATGCTGGTCTTTTGCCGCAGTGGAGCGCGGATGATGCGGTGCGCCTTGCAGCAGAAGTGCAGCAGACACTGAGCGGCAACGGCTATCACGATTTTCTTTCGCAGATGTATGGCAACCGGCCGGTGCAATGGGATGAGTCGCTCGCCGGGGTTGACCGGTTAAGGCTGATTACCAATGCCATGACACGTTTGCGTACCTGCACGGCCACGGGCGAGATGAATTTCAAATTTTCCGGTGAACCCCGTGATATTCCGGCCGGATATATGCCCTGGTTCGATGTGCCCGGCAGGAAGTCGGCGGATACGGTGATCGTCTGTGGTCACTGGTCTGCGCTGGGATTGCTTCAGCGTGCCGATCTGCATGCGCTGGATACCGGATGTCTGTGGGGCGGCAAGCTTACCGCCATGCGGCTGGAGGACAAGGCGATCTTTCAGGTTGCCTGTGCTGCGGAAGATGCACCCCGGCCGGTATCAACCCAATCCTGAACGTTCAAGAATGATCGCGCGCGCCTCTGCGGCCAGCGTGCGTCTGTCGTAGCCGCTGGTCCTTATCGGTTCAGCGAAGTTCAGCACCACCACCGGTTTGTGCTGCCTGATGACTAGGCGCATGGATTCGATCAGGCTGCGTTCTCCCCAGTATGCCATCTCGGTATTGGCACTTTCACCGGCGCCCGGGTAATGGATGCTGAACGGCCAGAGCGCTGCTTCAGCATCAATGGCAGCTTGCAACAGACTGCCTTTAAACGGTTTGATTTCGTTACCGTCCGTGGTCGTGCCTTCGGGAAATACACAGATACATTCCCCCGCCTGCAAAGCCTCTCTGGTCAGTCCGGTCATCTTGCCTGTTGCATGACGTTTTTCGCGGTCGATGAACAGGGTGTTGGCCTTGATCGCGAACCAGCCGAATACCGGCCAGTCGAGGATTTCCGCCTTGGCGACAAAGCGTGTGGTAATGACGCTGTTCAAGGCGTGGATGTCGACCCAGGAAACATGGTTTGCGACGAACATGACACCGGTCAGGTCCCGCGCAGGTGGATTGCCGCGTACAACGACACGGATGTTCAGAATGTCGAGCAGGGCTGCCGACCAGTTGCCGATTACGCGGTTACGCCGTTGCGGGCTCAGCCGCGGCATGATGACGGAGGCAATAAAAACGCCGTACAGTGTGTGTAACACCATACGGCTTGTGCGCAACAGGCGGGTCAGGGGTGAGGCGTATTTTTGCTGCAAGATTATTTCATGAAACGCGTGGCGTATCGTTTATCCAGACGTGACAAAGGTAACATAATCAGCATGTCAGCGGTATTGAAATCCGGATCCCAGGCCGGTTCTCCGCAGATATAGGCACCCAGGCGCAGGTAGCCTTTGATCAGCGGCGGGCAGGCAACCTGCAGACCGGTGTTGAGACCTTCGAGCGGCAGCGGACAGCGCGGGAAAACGCGATATTCCGGCGGTGCCATAAAGCTGTCTTCAAGCCGGCGATAGAGACTGGCAGCCAGGTGCCCGCCATCGGCCATACCGATACTGCCGCAACCGATCATGTATTCATAACGGTGCATCTGCATGTATTTAGCCAAGCCGGCCCAAAGCAGCGAGATGGTGCCGCCGTGGCGGTAATCGCGGTGCACGCAAGCGCGGCCGACTTCAACCGTGCGGTCAAAAAGATGTGCGAGGCGGCTCAGATCGAATTCGCCGGCGGAGTAGTAGCCGCCTGCTTCATTGGCCATGGCCGGGCTGAGTATGCGATAAGTGCCAACCACCTGGTTGCTGTTGCTTTCGCGTATCAGCAAATGGTCACAGAAGGCATCGAAACCATCGCGGTCGTGACCATCACGGCTGTTGAGCCTCGCACCCATTTCTTCGGCAAACACCTTGTAGCGCAGTCGCTGGGCTTCTGCGACCTCGGATGGGTTGCGGGCGAAACTGTAGGTGAGGTGAACGGGCTCTTGAGCAAGCCCCGGGGAATGATGCCGTTCCAGCATTTGCGCTTTCCTGTTCTATTGAAAACAGGAAAGACTTTACAAATTCAAGGTGACAGGCCGGTGACAGCTTCTTGAAAGTTCGGTGACTGCCAGGACTGGCAGTCACCGATGCTATCTTGCTTTGCTAGTGGCTGACGCGGGTGACGCCGCCGGATTCGATCAGGCGCACGCGTTGGCCGGGGGTAAATGCGACATCGGCTTCCTGCACGATGGCCACCATGCCGCCACTGTCGAGCTTGACAGTGATTTCCAGACCATCCTGCCGGGTGATGACTTCTTCTGCAGCCGAGCCTGCCAGGCCGCCGGCAACGGCACCGACCACGGTCGCGATGGCCGCACCGCGGCCGCCGCCGACCGAGCTGCCGGCGATGCCGCCAACCGCGGCACCGGCAACGGTGCCGACAGGCGTTTTTGTACCTTCGATCTTGACGGTGCGCACGCTTTCGACAACGCCGGTGCGTATGGTTTGGGTCTTGCGGGCTTCATCACGACTGTAGACGCTACCGGATTGCGAGCTCGCGCAGCCTGCAAGAAACAGTGACAGTGTCATCAAAACGACTATGCGGGTGGTTTTCATCATGGGCCTCACTTTTCCGAAAGGGGGTTATTCAGCTTAAATCAATTGTTTCATTAAATGCTTTTTCGTAGCGGGTGGCAATTTCAGCGCGGTCGGGCTGGTGGTTCTGTCCACCGCGGCTGGCGATCTTGATTGCCCCCATGACGGCGGCAAGCTGACCGGATTTTTTCCAGTCCCACCCCCTCGCAATGCCATATAGCAAACCGGCGCGATAAGCATCTCCGCAGCCGGTCGGATCGACCAGCGCATCTGCTTGAACGCAAGGAATTTCGATGCGTTGACCGCCGCTGTAAATGGTTGAGCCTTTGGCACCGCGCGTGGCGATCAGGGCCTTGACCTTGTTTGCCAGGGTTTCCAATGTCAGACCGGTTTTTTCCTGCAGGAGTTCGGCTTCGTAATGATTGACGGCCACGTAGTCGGCCTTGTCGATGAAGTCCAGTAGTTCGTCCCCGGTGAACATCGGCAGGCCCTGACCTGGGTCGAACAGAAATGGGATGCCGGCTTCCGCGCATTCACGTGCGTGCATGAACATACCTTCGCGGCCATCCGGCGCGATGATGGCAAGTTTGACGTTCTCGGTTTCCTGCACGCTGTTGAGGTGGGATTGCTGCATGGCGCCGGGATGGAAGGCGGTGATCTGGTTGTCGTCGAGATCGGTCGTGATGAAAGCTTGCGCAGTATAAGTTTCGTTGATGATTCTGATATGTTGAGGGGTGATGGCGTTTTCTGCCAGCCACGCGCTGTAGTTGGCAAAGTCGTTGCCGACTGTCGCCATGATCAGCGGTTCGCCGTTCAACAGCTTGAGATTGTAGGCAATGTTGCCTGCGGTGCCGCCGAATTCACGCCGCATTTCCGGGACGAAAAAACAGACATTGAGGATTTGCAGGTTCTCAGGGAGGATGTGATTCTTGAACTGGTCCTGAAACACCATGATGGTGTCGTAAGCCAGTGAGCCGCAGATTAGGGTTCGCATCGGGAAAGCTTGTCCGGTTAAAACTGCATTATCCGCAGGCGGCAGGCCCGAGGCAAGCCTGCGTGACCCTGTCGTCTCAATGCATGAGTGCGTCGTTGATCAGGATTTTGGCCGCTTTTTTGGCGTATTTCAGGCTACCGGAACCACGCCGGATTTGCTCGGCCTGCATGGCGCCCTCGATCAGCAATGATAGTTGCAATGAAAGGCCTTCGTAATCCTTCACGCCGGCATCCTCTGCCAGCCTCGCCAGATAGCGCCTGAATTGCTCCGATTGCTCGGCTGACAGGCGGTGGATGGCACTGCTTTCTTCCGGGAATTCTGCCGATGCCTTGAGGAATGCCATGCCGTGATAGTCCGGCGAGCTGACCCACTCCTCTATGAAATCAAACAGTCTTTGCAGCTTTTCGGATGGTTTTTTGCTGTAGCGTGAAAGCTGTTCGTTGAGCCAGGACTGGAAATCCAGATGGCCTTTTTTCAGCACTTCAAGAATGAGTAGTTCCTTGGAAGTGAAGTGCTTGTAGAGTGTCATCTTGGTCGTGCCGGCAACTGCGACGATGGTGTCGACACCAGTGGCATTGATGCCACGGGTCTGGAACAACTCCGAGGCAACTAGCAGGATTTTTTGTTTGAGTGCCGACATGAATGAAGTGTAGCGGAACTTATGTCAAAAATATACTACTGAGTATATACCTGCATCTTTTACATTGCTTTTGACGCGCAAAATTCTGTGGTTCAGGGTTTTGCCCGCGAGATTAATCAGGTAAATTACAGCGGCCTGATGTTTCAGGGATTTATCAATCAATCATCAATGAGGTGTTTAATGAGTAGATTTTTTGCAGCATTGCTGCTTGCATTGCCTTTCATGGCGTCAGCAGCAATCGACGAGACGATTCGTCTGAAAGAGTCGGTTGAAATCAACGCACCGGCTGACAAGGTCTGGGCGAAAGCGGGTAATTATGCCGACATGAGCTGGCATCCCGGTATTGCCAAAACAGAAATGACTGGTGGCAAGGCAGGTGAAACCGGCGCTACCCGCACGCTGACTTTCAAGGATGGCGGTAGTGTCAAGGAAGTGCTGACCGGGTTTGAAGCTGAGCGCATGCTCATGAAGTATGAGATTACCGAGGGCACGTTACCGGTGCGCGAGTACAGTGCCAATATCCGCGTTGAAGCCGCCGGCGACGGTAAGAGTGTCGTTACCTGGCGTGCGATGTTCAAGCGCAAGGACCCAGCCAGCCCGGGTGCTGCTGGTCAGGATGACGCTGCCGCCAAGGCGGCGGTCGAGGCGATTCTCAAGAGCGGTTTGGAAAACCTGAAAAAGGTGTCCGAATAAGTGGTTGTTGTTTGAAATTACAAGAAAGGCGCGAAAGCGCCTTTTTTATTGTTTGAATTTCATGGCTTGCATGGATTAATAGCCTGCACCGGGGCCGGATTCAACCGATAGAGTTTTTCATCAGCATCGGGCTGAAGTCACAGCGCACGCTTTCCATCAGCCTGGCGGTGATTTGCTGCTCCTTGATGTCGTGCGGAATGTCGCCATAGACCACAGTCTTGAGATAAATGCCACGATCAGCTTCGTCCAGCATCAGGGCCTCGGGGAAGTTGCAGGTGCCTTGACGCATTTTTTCGCGGTAAGCATGCATTTCAGCCAGCCGTTTCGGATTCGCATTGATCAAGACAGCCGCAGGGGCGACTGTGGTTTGATTCTGGCCGATGATTTCGACGGTCTCTTGTGGCGCGGGCGTATGGCTGGTAAACAGCATGCTGCTGACGCCGAAAATCAGGAAAAAACTGGCAGCCATGGCATAAACATGACTGTTTGACGCGAAAGCTTTGCGTTTCTGCACTGCCAGTAACGCTTTGGCAGCCGTGAGTGCGTGCTGCAGCGCCCGGTTGTCAGGTGATTGCCGTGCCCGAGCGCCGGCTTCGGTGGCGATGAACAGCAGCTGCCGGGCGACCAGATCGGGCTGTTCGATCTTGAGCGCTGTTGTCAGTGCTGTCAGCGATTTCAGCCATTGTTGCCCGGTTTTTTCAGACACGACGGGTGTTTTTTCGACAGCCGCAAAAAAATCCTCAAGCAACTGATCTGCGTATATCCGTGAGCGCGCCGAAACTCTCATGGATTTTGCAAAGTTGGTGTGATGCATCATGGCCGTGTTTTCAGTATGGCTTGAAGACAACAAGCAAAACGATGGCAATCAATGCGACCACGGGAATTTCGTTGAACCAGCGGTAGTAGACATGGCTGTGTTTGTTGCGGTCATGCTTGAAATCGACCAGCAGTTTGCCGCAGTAGATGTGGTAGGCGACCAGGCCTGCGACCAGCGCCTGCTTGGTCAGCAGCCAGCCGCCGCTGAAGCCGTAGGTCAGCCAAAGGGTGATGCCCAGGGCGATGGTGATGATGGCCCCAGGAGTCATGATGCCCCAGAACAGCTTTCTTTCCATGACCTTGAAGCGCGCGATGCTGGAAGCATCTGCCGGATCGTTGAGGTCGCACATGGCATGGTAAACATAGAGGCGCGGCAGATAAAAGAGTCCTGCAAACCAGGTCACCATGAAAATGATGTGAAAGGATTCCAGCCAAGCCATATCTTTATTCCGTCCTTGTTTTAAAGTGTCAGGATTTTGCTGCAGAAGCCAGCTGACTGTCGAGCAGGGTGTGCAGTGCGGTGAAATCGACTTCGCCGACAATACGGCGGATTACACGGCCGTGCTGGTCGAGAATGAACGCTGTCGGGGTGACACGTACATCATTGAAGCTTGCTGCGATGGTGCCGTAACTGTCATGCATGACAGGAAAGGGCAGCGCGTTCTTCTGGGTGTAGTTCAGCACATGGTTGGGCGGGTCGTAGGACATGGCGACAGCAATCAGCTCGAAGCCCTTGTCCCGGTACTGATTGTAGGTCTTGATCAGGTCTGGCATTTCCTTGATGCAGCCGGGGCAGTCCGTTGCCCAGAAATTGACGAAAACGACCTTTCCCTTGAGTTCCGAGAGCTGGATATTGTTGCCTTCCAGGGTGGTGAAGGTGACGTCCGGAGCGTCATCCTTGTTGTTGATCGACACCAGCCAGACCGCAACAAGGGCGATCAGAATAAGGGGAATCAGGTAACGGCGTGACAATTTGAATATTGATTTCATATGATTAAATTAATAATTTACTATCCTAGCTGAATTTTGGTGTTTTTGGCTGAACTTGTCATCCGGAATTCGTATCGACAGAGAGTCGCGCAAGCATCCAATAACCCTATTCAGATTGGCTAATAGCTTGTATTTCAGCATGATATAATTCGATTTTAAGTCATCACAGTTTTCATATGACCGCCCGCTTACGCGAAATTCCATACAACTACACCTCTTATTCTGACCGCGAAATCGTCATTCGATTCCTCGGCTATGAAATCTGGAACGTTCTGAACGAGTTGCGCGACGAGCGCAAAACCGGCCGCTCGGCTCGCATGCTGTTCGAGGTGCTGGGCGATCTTTGGGTGGTCTCCAGAAACCCCTATCTGCAAGATGACCTGCTGGCCAACAAGAAACGCCGCAAGGCGCTGATCGATGCCCTGCATCACCGTATCAGGGCGATCGAGGATCGCAGCAACGGCAATGTCAAGGTGATGAAGCTGGTCACCGCCGCGCGTGCTGCAGTGGCCGAATTCGAAAACGATTTTCGTCAGACCGAAAGTCTGCGCAAGAAAACCCTTGCGCGTCTGGGCAAGATCACTCGCAAGGACAATATTCAGTTTGACGGACTCGCCCGTGTTTCTCACGTCACCGATGCGACCGACTGGCGTGTCGAGTATCCGTTTGTGGTGGTTAATCCCGATACCGAAGAAGAAGTTGCCCCCATCGTCAAGGCATTGATAGAGTTAGGGCTTACTATCATTCCGCGAGGCGGTGGTACTGGCTACACGGGCGGTGCAGTGCCTTTGACCAAACTTTCCGCCGTGGTCAACACGGAAAAGCTGGATACCCTCGGCCGCGTTGAAATGTCGACCTTGCCCGGTGTCGGCCGTCAGGTCGCAACCATTCGTTGCGGCGCCGGCGTAGTGACGCGCCGCGTCATGGAGGCCGCCACCGATGCCGGTCTGGAATTTGCCTGTGATCCGACATCGGCTGACGCTTCCTGTATCGGCGGCAATGTCGCCATGAACGCGGGCGGCAAGAAAGCCGTGCTGTGGGGCACGGCGCTCGATAACCTTGCCTCCTGGCGCATGGTGACGCCGGATGCCACCTGGCTGGAAGTCGAGCGGCTGGACCATAATCTCGGCAAGATTCATGACATTCCGTTGGCGCGTTTCAAGATCAGCCGTTATGACAGTGATGGAAAAACCTTGCAGTCCGAGCCGGAGATTCTTGAAATTCCCGGCCCGCATTTCCGCAAAACCGGCCTCGGCAAGGATGTCACCGACAAGTTTCTCGCCGGCCTGCCCGGTATCCAGAAAGAAGGCTGTGACGGTCTCATTACATCGGCCACTTTCATCCTGCATCGCATGCCCAAGCATGTCCGCACCGTTTGTCTGGAGTTTTTCGGCCATGTGGCGCTGGCAGTGCCTGCCATCGTGGAAATCAAGGATTACCTCGATGCGCACCCGGATACCCTGCTGGCAGGCCTTGAGCATCTGGACGAGCGCTATCTGAAGGCGGTTGGTTATGCGACCAAGGCGAGCCGCAACGAGCGGCCCAAGATGGTGTTGATTGCCGATATCGCCAGCGACGATGAAAACGGCGTCGGCGAGGCAGCATCGCACATCGTGCGTCTGGCCAACGCCCGTGGCGGCGAGGGTTTCATTGCCGTTTCGGCTGAAGCGCGCAAGAAATTCTGGCTTGACCGCGCACGCACGGCGGCAATTGCCAAGCACACCAACGCTTTCAAGATCAACGAGGATGTGGTGATACCGTTGCCGCGCCTCGGCGATTATTCGGATGGTATCGAGCGTATCAATATCGAGCTTTCCATCCAGAACAAACTGCAGCTGGCCGTGGCGCTGGAAAACTTCCTCGAAGGTGACCTGCCGCTCTTGAAGGACGAAGAGGGCGAATCCAACCCGGAAATGCTTGAAGCCAAGCGCAAGCAGGCGCTGGAGCATGTCGTCAAGGTACGCAATCACTGGAAGAATGTGCTGGAGCATCTCGATGCGCCGGTTTCCGTGCTGGGCGAAGAGTTCGCAGATCTCGCCGTCGAAAACGTCTTCCGTGCGGTACAGGAACATCAGGTCAGGGTGTCATGGAAACGTGAACTGAAACGTCCGCTCGGTATCATTTTCACCGGCCGCGAGTATCAGAAGATACTCGAGCGCATGGACGAGATTCACAAGCAGGTGCTGAAAGGCCGCGTATTCGTTGCCTTGCATATGCACGCCGGTGACGGTAACGTGCACACCAATATCCCGGTCAACTCCGACGATTACGAAATGATGCAGACCGCGCATCACGCCGTCGCCCGTATCATGAAACTGGCGCAGAGCCTGGATGGCGTCATTTCCGGCGAACACGGCATCGGCATTACCAAGATGGAATTCCTCGACCAGAAAACCATCGAGACCTTTGCCGAATATAAGCAGAAGGTTGATCCGGAAGGCCGCTTCAACAAGGGCAAGCTTATGGCAGGTTCCGGCCTGCATAACGCCTACACGCCTTCGTTCGGCCTGCTGGAGCAGGAATCCATCATCATGGAGCAATCCGCCATTGGCGATATTGCCGATTCTATCAGCGACTGTCTGCGTTGCGGCAAGTGCAAGCCTGTCTGCACCACACACGTGCCGCGTGCCAACCTGCTTTACAGCCCGCGCAACAAGATTCTCGGTACGTCCCTGCTGATCGAGGCTTTTCTTTACGAAGAGCAGACCCGGCGCGGCATTTCGCTCAAACATTTCGACGAGTTCAACGATGTGGCCGATCATTGCACGGTCTGCCACAAGTGCCTGAATCCGTGCCCGGTTGATATCGATTTCGGCGACGTGTCGATTGCCATGCGTAATTTCCTGCGCGAGCAGGGACAGAAACATTTCAATCCCGGCACCGCGCTGGCGATGAGCTATCTCAACATGAAAGACCCGGCTACCATCAAGTTGATGCATGCGGCCATGGTCGGTTTCGGTTACCGCGCGCAACGTCTCGGTCATGCCATTTTCAACAAGCTGGGCTTGCTGAGTCCGTTCAAGAAGCGCCCGCCGGCAACGCTGGGAAAACCAGAAATCAAGGCGCAGGTGATTCATTTCCTCAACCGGCCGATGCCAAAGAGCATGCCGACCAAGACCTCGCGTGCACTGCTCGGAATTGAGGACGATACCATTGTGCCGGTCATCCGCAATCCGCAGAAAACCAATGAGGATTCGGATGCCGTGTTCTATTTTCCCGGGTGCGGCTCCGAGCGGCTGTTCTCGACCGTCGGACTGGCAACGCAAGCCATGCTCTACGAAGCCGGAGCGGTGACCGTGCTGCCGCCGGGCTATCTCTGCTGCGGCTATCCGCAGACCGCTTCGGGTAACCATGACAAGGGCCAGCAGATCACGGCGGAAAACCGCGTGCAGTTCCATCGTATTGCCAATACGCTTAATTATCTCGATATCAAGACCGTGATCGTCTCCTGCGGCACCTGCATGGATCAGCTGCAGAAATACGAATTCGAGAAGATATTTCCCGGTTGCCGCCTGCTCGATATCCACGAATATCTGATGGAAAAGGGCATGAAGATCGAAGGCGTGACAGGCGTCAAATACATGTATCACGACCCCTGCCACACGCCGATGAAAACCTACGCGCCGATCAAGGTCACCAATGCGCTGATGAATACCGAAGTCGCGCTGAACGACCGCTGCTGCGGCGAATCAGGCACCTTTGCCGTTGCCCGTCCGGACATTGCCACCCAAGTCAAGATGCGCAAGCAGGAAGAGCTGGAAAAAGGTATGGAGAAACTCGGCCTGACGCCTGGTGCGCCGGAACAGGAAGTGAAAATCCTGACTTCCTGCCCGTCCTGCCTGCAAGGACTCTCACGCTATGGCGAGGATACCGGAATCAGCGCAGATTACATCGTGGTTGAAATGGCCAAACACGTGCTGGGCGAGAACTGGA
Source organism: Methylophilales bacterium LSUCC0135 (assembly GCA_001704575.1). GTDB lineage: Bacteria > Pseudomonadota > Gammaproteobacteria > Burkholderiales > Methylophilaceae > UBA6140. The sequence continues at coordinate 41,324 of MCAW01000004.1, read as the reverse complement.
TGCAGGAGTACGTGAAGAAAGCCAATAATGGCGGGATAGAGAAGGTGTTGTTGTAAGGCTGAGCTTCATACTCCTGACCGTCATTCCGGCCAGCCGCCGGAATCCAGAAAGCCCGCGCAAGCGGGCTTTCGCATTTGATGCAAATGCAAACCCGGGATTTACTCTGTAATCACTGTAGAGGGAGGGCAACTTGTTGCCCACACGACTAGCTGCGAGCGCGATGGCATAGGTGTCGGTCTCGCCCGACCGGCGAGGTTCTTTCTTTTGCTTGTCCAAAAGAAAGAACCCAAAGAAAAAGACACCCCCTGCCATGGCCTTTGGCTTCTCTGTGCTGCTCATCAATCCAAGCGGCTGCGTGCCCGCAAGGGGCATCCCCAACATCACGAATTGCTAAAGCAATTGTTCTGTTGTGAAACTCAGCCTGGCAGCTCACACAAATCGTGAGCTGCTGCGGACTTCAAACAGTGCTCGCCGAGAACTCTTGGATTGTCTGCGCTGCTCGGCATGGCGGCAGGGGAAGGAAAGTCAAAAGCATGTAGGGTGGGCAACTTGTTGCCCGCGCGTTTAGCTGTTTGTCCGGACAACAGGGAGGGTTCCGGCTCTGCCGCGAAACCCCCTTTATGCCGCGCCGAGCAGCACAGGCAATAGCGGAAAAGTGGCGCGCACCGTTCAAGCTCCGCAACAAGCCACGGGATTTGTGGCTTGTCAGGGCGCGTTGCGCAAGCCGCCCGCTATTGTCGAAGTAGCGCAGGAAGTAAGCGGCATAGGGGCGGCGGTTTCTTTGGTTACTTTCTTTTCGCTGTTGAAAAGAAAGTAACTAGCTGTCGGGCTACCCCCGACGATTTGAATCAAAAATCAGAACGGCAGAAAAACCGCAGTGGCCATGTTCTGCATGACGCGTGAGATCAGCCGTTGTGATTTTTCTGCGAGCGCGATGGCGTAGGTGTCAGTACGGCCGATGATTTTGCCGAACTCTCTTTCAAAGCTGAGATTTTTTTCGGTTTCGTTGATTTCGTTGGTAAGCAGGTAGAGTGTGCCTTCTGCATCGCGGGCGTTGGAAATTTTCCAGGCGGCGATTTCGACATTGCGGGCGGCGTTGTAGACTTTTTGCGGGTCGATCTGGTCGGTGAAATAGAATTCTGTTTTGCCGCCATGCGCTTTGATCAGCATGGTTTGCAGGCCGACGATGAACGGCAGCACGCGGTCGCCCTGATATTCCGGGTTGAAGGCAAGAAAGATGGCTTCGGTGTCCTGCTTGTTGCCGATGGCTTCGAATTTCCAGTCGTGATTGCCTTCAAAAACCCAGTCAACCATGACTTCCAGCGGACTGGAGGTGCTTTTCTTCAGCTCTTGCGGGTTACGCTTGTAGAGCTTGGTCATCAGGGTTTTCAGGCTTTCGCTGTTTTCGCGCATTTCAACATCGGCCATGCGGTCAAATTCGGTCTTGCCGAGCTGGCTGATGGAGCTGCGGTCACGTTGTTCAGGGATGGGTTTTTCCTTGCCTTGAGGGGTGGCGGCGCAGGCTGACAGAAGTAGCAGGACGATGAACGGTAGACTGAGGTGGTGTGCGCTGTATGGCTTGCCGATGATGTGTCTGCTGGTGTTCATTGTGCGGTCTGGGGCACCTTTTTCTGTATCGTTCTGTTTTCCGGGAAGATTACGCTGAAGGTGCTGCCCTTGTCCAACATGCTTTCAATTTCAAGTTTGGCTTGATGGCGCGTGAGGATGTGTTTGACGATGGAGAGCCCCAGCCCGGTGCCACCGGTTTCGCGTGAGCGGCTACGATCAACCCGGTAGAAGCGTTCGGTGAGGCGGTCGATATGCTTTTGTTCGATGCCAATACCGCTGTCCTTGACGCTGAACACCGGCAGCTTGCCGCGCATGCCCCAGATGATTCTGATTTCTCCGCCTTCGGGCGTATAGCGCACGGCATTGCTGACAAGATTGCCCAGCGCGCTGTGCAGTTCTTCCGGCGCTCCCAGCAGCGCAATATCGGGTGCCGCTTCCAGCGAGATGCGATGGCGGCCGTGACTCAGGCTCAGTGCTTCATTCATCAGCATGTTGAGCATGGCGCCCATGTCGATTTCACTGTCTTGCGGGATGTTTGCGCCGTTTTCCAGTTGCGAGAGGGTCAGCAGATCTTCGATCAGGCGCCGCATGCGGCCGGTCTGCTCGCTCATCATGGCGAAGTAGCCGCGCGTACTTTCCGGAATCGCGCCATCCATGTCCATCAGGGTTTCCAGAAAACCGCCGACGACGGTGAGCGGTGTGCGCAATTCGTGAGAAACATTGGCGATGAAATCCCGGCGCATGATTTCCAGCTTCTCGATCTGAGTGATGTCGCGGCAGATCAGCAGTTTCTGTTTGCCGCCAAAAGGCACGAGCTGGATTTCGAGGGTGATTTCAGGGTTGCGCGAGGATTTGAGCTTGATCGGTTCGGAGTAGTCCTGATTCTGCAGGTATTTGATGAAGTCAGTATGGCGGACCAGATAGCTGATGGGTTGTCCGGTATCCTTGTTGAGCACCAGCCCCAGTTGTCTTTCTGCCGGTGGATTGCACCATTCGATCTTGTCCTCGCCATTGAGCAGCACGACGCCGTCCGGCAATGCGCTGGCGGCATGTCTGAATCTGTCCAGCGCCGAACTGATCTGTGCCTGGTTGCGGCTGAAGCGGCGTTGCTGGTGGTAGATATCGGCAAAGATGTCTTCCCAGATACCACGGCCGTTGGGAATACTGGAAAGATGGGGTTTTTGATACCAGCGATGCAGCTTGTGCAGCCAGTAAATGTGTCCGCTCAGATAGACCGTCACGCTGATGCCGAATACCATCAATGCCGTGACGGCACCTTGCCATGCCCAGAGTATCAGGCAGATGAAAACCAGCACCAGGCCAAGCCAAAAGGCATTCCAGCGAATATCTTGCACGCGATGACTTCAACAGTATGAGACTGCACCTATTATGAGCTAGTGCGCGGAGAAACGGTAGCCGACTCCTCGCACGGTTTGAATCAATTCTTCATGGCCGGTATCGCTCAAGGCGCGGCGCAGGCGGCGGATATGCACATCGACGGTACGGTCTTCGACAAATACGCGGTCGCCCCAGACGCGGTCCAATACCTGGCTGCGAGAATGCACCCGCTCCGGGTTAGACATGAGATAGTGCAGCAAACGGAATTCGGTCGGACCCAGATCCAGTGTTTTGCCGTTGCCTGAAACCCGGTGCGTCATCGGGTCCAGTCTCAATCCGCCGACCTCGATCGGGTCATCCGTCATCTGCGGCGCGCGGCGGCGCAGAACGGCCTTGATGCGCGCGTTCAACTCGCGCGGGCTGAATGGCTTGGTGACGTAGTCATCGGCCCCCACTTCCAGACCGCGCACCTTGTCAGCCTCCTCACCACGAGCTGTAAGCATGATGATGGGAATGGTCTTGGTCAGCTCGTCCGACTTCAGCTTGCGCGAGAATTCGATCCCGCTCATGCCGGGCAGCATCCAGTCGAGAATGATGAGGTCGGGCAGTGCTTCTCGCATCAGCAATTGGGCCTGCTCGACGCTCAGGGCGCGCATGGCGTTATGGCCTGCCTGCGTCAGGTTGAGCGCGAGCAGTTCCTGTATCGCCGGTTCGTCTTCAACAACAAGTATATTGGCTGGCATCGTCGATTCCTCTCGATTGCTTTTGGTAGTGCTCGCCACTATATGACGCTAATGTGACATATTGATGACATCGAATGAACTCATCAACCCTGTCAGCCAAACGCGCCCAGGGAATTGCCATTTTTTCCGTTTTATAAGAGTATCCGGGTAGAGCGCTTGATGGAGCGGTGGAGAGCAATGGTTCCGCAAGCATGAATATATAAAAACTACAGCAATTCGATTGGAGAGCTTGATGTCAGATTTTTTTTCCAAAGAGAGAATCATTGCCGGCCCGGGGTTCAATCGCTGGCTGGTCCCCCCGGCCGCGCTGGCGATTCATTTGTCCATCGGCATGGCTTATGGCTTCAGCGTATTCTGGCTGCCGCTGTCGAAAGCGGTCGGCATCGATGCGCCGCTGGCCTGTGCTGAGGATGTCGGTTTTCTGGCACGGTTGTTCGTCACCGATTGCGACTGGAAAGTCAGTGATCTTGGCTGGATGTTTACGCTGTTTTTCGTTTTACTCGGCACTTCTGCGGCCGTATTCGGACATTGGCTGGAGCATGCCGGTCCGCGCAAGGCAGGTGCCTTAGCCGCAGTGTGCTGGGGTGGCGGCTTGTTGCTGACTGCGCTCGGGGTCTATACGCATCAACTCTGGTTGATGTTGCTCGGTTCCGGCGTGATCGGCGGCATCGGTTTGGGTCTCGGCTATATCTCTCCGGTGTCCACCCTGATCAAGTGGTTCCCTGACCGCCGCGGCATGGCGACCGGCATGGCCATCATGGGCTTCGGCGGCGGTGCCATGATCGGTGCGCCATTGGCCAATACCTTGATGAATTATTTCGCCACGCCGACTTCAGTTGGTGTCTGGGAAACCTTCGCTACCATGGGGGTGCTTTATTTCATTGCGATGATGATAGGGGCGCTTGGTTATCGCGTGCCGCCGTCGGGCTGGAAGCCTGAAGGCTGGACGCCACCGGCCGGTAATGGCAAGGCGATGATTACCAACCGCCATGTGCACGTCAATGAAGCGCACAAGACGCCCCAATTCTGGTTGCTGTGGGCAGTGCTGTGTCTGAACGTGAGTGCCGGTATCGGTGTGATCGGCATGGCTTCACCGATGTTGCAGGAGGTATTCGGTGGCGCCTTGATCGGCGTGCAGGGCAAACTGAGCGAGCTTTCCTCCGATCAGCTGATGCAGGTCGCCGCAATTGGCGCCGGTTTCGCCGGCCTCTTGTCTCTATTCAACATCATCGGCCGCATCGGCTGGGCATCGTCTTCCGACTACCTCGGCCGCAAGCTGACTTATGTCATCTTCTTTGCGCTCGGTTTTGTGCTGTATGTCTTGTCGCCCTGGGCAGGCAGCATCGGCAGCGTCGCGCTGTTTGCCGGTATTTTCTGCATCATCCTGACCATGTACGGCGGCGGTTTTGCCACAATACCGGCCTATCTGGCCGATATTTTCGGAACGCAACATGTGGGTGCGATTCACGGGCGATTGCTTACTGCATGGGCCACCGCAGGCATTCTTGGTCCGGTGATCGTCAACTACATGCGCGATTACCAGCTGGATCAGGGCGTGCCTGCCAACGAGGCGTATAACCTGATCATGTACATGCTGGCAGCATTGTTGCTGGTGGGTCTGGTCTGCAACCTGCTGGTGCGGCCGGTAGCGGAAAAGCACTACATGACCGATGCCGAGCTTGAAGCCGAGCGCAAGATTTCGCACGACAAATCGGTGGCGGCAGAATCCGGCAGGCAGGGGCAGACCGGCAAGAGTCATCCGGTGCTGGCGACGGTGGCCTGGATCGCCGTCGGCATCCCGATCAGTTACGGCATCTGGAGCACCCTGCAAAAAGCCTGGATTCTTTTCCACTAGACGGATTTGTGCAGCAGCCGAATTTGTCCATCAGTCTGACCTGGCCGGCTGTAGCAAGGCACGCATGAAGAACCGATGCGCCTGGGCTAAAGCCCCGCTCGATATCGATTATCACGATAGCGAGTGGGGCGTGCCGGTACATGACGATATCAAGCTGTTTGAATTTCTCATTCTTGAAGGGGCGCAGGCCGGCCTCAGCTGGCACACCATTCTGCAGAAACGCGCCCGTTACCGTGAAGTGTTCGATGGTTTCGATCCGCAAAAAGTCGCACTGTATGACGATGCCAAGGTGTCGATGCTGTTGGCGGATGCCGGCATCGTGCGTAACCGCCTGAAAGTCGCGGCAGCCATCCATAATGCACAGCAGTTTTTGCGGGTTCAGGATCAATATGGCAGCTTCGATGCCTATCTGTGGGACTTTGTCGACGGCCGCCCGCTCATCAACACCTGGCGTTCTGCGGCGGATATCCCTGTCAACACACCGGTTTCAGACCAGCTGTCAAAGGATTTGCGTCAGCGTGGCTTCAAGTTTGTCGGGACGACCATCTGCTATGCCATGATGCAGGCAACCGGCATGGTCAACGACCATACGGTCGATTGCTTTCGCCATTCGATGCTGGCACGCTAACGCGTTCTGACCTCACAATTAGCGCAGCAATAAGCGCTTGATTATTTTATAATCATGTTTTTCAATTTGCGACCATGCATAGGCATGGTGCGCGTCAAATTCAGAGGTTCCTGTGAGAGAAATAGAAATCAATCTTGATGGCAAGGGCTTGCGCATCGGTATCGTTTTATCCCGTTTCAACAGCAATATCGGCGATGGTCTGCTGTCTGCCTGCAAGGCCGAACTGCTCAAGCTGGGTGTGGCGGAAAGCGCCATTACCGTGGCTACGGTGCCGGGTGCACTGGAAACGCCTCTGGTCCTGCATCAGATGGCGGATTCGCATCAATTCGATGCCCTCATCGCGCTGGGTGCCATCATTCGTGGCGAGACCTACCATTTCGAAGTCGTATCCAACGAATCTGCGCGCGGCATTCTTGAAGCGCAGCTGAATACCGGCGTACCGGTCGCCAATGCCATTCTGACTACGGAAGATGACGACCAGGCTTTGGCCCGCATGTCGATCAAGGGCGCCGAAGCTGCTGCGGTTGCGGTTGAAATGGCCAATCTGCTGAAACAGCTATGACCGAGTCCGCCAACAAACCGGCGAGTGCAAGGGCGCCCAAGGCTGGAAAGAACCGGCGCAAATCGCGTGAACTCGCGCTGAAAGGCATTTATCAGGGCTTGATGAATCAATCGGAGTTGCGCAAGATTTTGCGCGACATGGCCGACGATATCGACTTCGATCGTGCCGACCAGGCTTTCTTCCGTCAACTGATTGAGGGCGTTGCCGAACACATGCCGGAGCTAGAGCAGCGCATTGCTGCTTACGTCGATCGCGCGGTCACCGAGCTAAGTCCGATTGAACATGCCGTCTTGTGCCTTTCCGCCTACGAGCTGATCTACGAGCCCAGCGTGCCTTATCGTGTCGTCATCAACGAAGGTGTGGAACTGGCGAAAATCTATGGTGGTATCGACGGGCACAAGTACGTCAACGGCGTGCTCGACAAGCTGGCCGCAGGCGCGCGCCCGGCCGAAGTGGCGCAACGCAGACAGTAGCTTATTGCCAGCGGTCGCCGGCGTTTCTGCCGGGCCGCAAAACCCGGCAGCCGGATTGACGCAATTCGAGACAGCTGCCTTGTTCGTACCAGTCTCCCAATACCCAGCGTTCGATGGCATGCCCGTCAATGTCGAGCTGATGCAATGCAGGCCGGTGCGTATGACCATGAATGAAAATTCGAGGATAGCCATGCGCTCTGAGAAGATCGGCGACAGCGCCCGCGTTGACGTCCATGATGCTTTCCGCCTTGATGTTCTTTTCTTCTTCGCTACGCATGCGTAGCGCTTCGATCTGCGCTTTTCTGGCTGCCAGCGGTTGCTGCAGGAAATGCCGTTGCCATTCCGGCTGGCGTACCTGGCGGCGGAATGCCTGATAGGCGACATCGTCGGTACAAAGCGCATCGCCATGGCTGAGCAGTACCTGGTGGCCATAAAGGTTGCGCATTGAAGGGTCTGGCAGAATTTCCAGTCGCGCTGCGTGTGCAAATGTCGCGCCCATCAGAAAATCCCGGTTACCGTGAATCAGGTAGCAGGCAATGCCCTGTTGCGTCAAACCGGCCAACGCTTGAATGATGCTGTGGTGATGGGGGTCTGTCAGATCGTCGTCGCCGGCCCAGTATTCAAACAGGTCGCCGAGAATGTAAAGCGCCTCGGCATGGTTGGCGGTATGACCGAGAAACTGAATGAACTGTGCGGTGATATCAGGCCGCGACTCGCTCAAATGCAAATCGGAAATGAAGAGTGCGTGGGCATCTGCATTTCCGGTGGATGACATATGCATTCCAATAAAGCGATCAGGCCACTTCTGCGCGCTCGATCACAACGTCTTCAAGCGGCACGTCCTGGTGACCGCTCTTGTTGCCGGTTTTGACTTTTCTGATCGCATCGACCACATCCATGCCGTCGACCACTTTGCCGAAAACGCAATAACCCCAACCTTGAGAAGTCGGCGCACTGAAGTTGAGGAAGTCGTTGTCGTTGACGTTGATGAAGAACTGGCTGCTGGCCGAATCAGGATTCGGCGTACGTGCCATCGCAATCGTATAGGTCTTGTTGGCAAGGCCGTTGTTGGCTTCGTTCTTGATCGGCGCATTGGTCGGTTTCTGGCGCATGCCGGGTTCGAAGCCGCCGCCCTGAATCATGAAGCCATCGATCACGCGGTGAAAAATCGTGTTGGCGTAAAAGCCGCTTTCGACATAGCTCAAGAAGTTGGCAGTTGTGATCGGCGCTTTTTCGGCGTCGAGTTCAAGCGTGATGGTGCCGAAATTGGTGTGCAGTTTAACCACGGAAAAATCCTTAAAGAAATGAAAAATGGATGATGAAAAGCCGGAAATCAGCCTGCGCCTTCGTACAGAATCTTCCAGTCGTTATTCTCCAGTATCCAGTATTGGCGTTTGAGCATACGGCTATCGAGATGATTGCTCTTGAAAGATTGTTCGAAGTTGACGACGGCCATCTCCTGCTTGCTGTTGGGGTAACGCAGCATGCTGACGTTGGAAAGCTTGATTTCGACGTTGGGCTTGCTCGCCTGAACGCGGCGTTTGTGCGCTGCCCAGCCCTGGTAATCACCATCCTTGCTGAAGAAATTCTTCGAATAGTGGTCCAGGTAGCGCTCGGTATCCTGCGATTCCCAATCCTTGCGCCAGGTTTCCAGTGTCTTCGCGAGTGACTCTTTCTGCGAATTGACCTGGGTTTCTTCCAGCCACTTCATGTTGTTGGCGATGACGAACAAGGTCTTGCCGCTCTTGAAAACGGGCTCCAGCGATTTCAATTCGGGATTCGCCATCACCAGACAACCATCGCTTGCAAGCGGCGGACGGCTGTATGTGTCGCTGGGGGTGCCGTGCAACCAGATACCATAACCTTTCTTGCCCTGACGTCTGTCCCATTCATTCGGATAGTTGAGGGGATAAGCGATACCACCATAAAAATCCGGCAATTGCTGGGTTAGCTTGTTACCGGCGAAATACACACCGATCGGAGTGCGTTTGTCGCCTTCCAAAAATTTATCACTGCCGTTTTTGCCCAGCGTGACGTAATAATCGGCAACATAAGTCGGTTTGCCATTATCGTTACGGTAAAGATAAAGGCGCGATTTGTCGGCGTCGACGACAACGACGTACTGGTGGCTTTTATCAATCTGCCACAAGGGCTCCGGCAGGCCGCGCGGCCTTTGCTGGGCGATGTAATGCTCCAGCCGTGTTTGCGCTTCCTTCTGGAAGTCATGCACTACCTCTGGGGAGGACCCAAGGGAACTGCCGAACGCGTTGACCTGCTGCGCACGCGCCGAGAGCAGATCGCCACGAACCAGATGCGCGAGTTTGAAGTTGGGTGCTTTCTGCAGCAATTCTTCAGTGGTTTGCAACGCTTGCTGCAGCTGTCCCTGCGTCACCTCGATCAGGCTTTTGATCAGCAGTTCTTCAACATGGTTGGGGTTGAATTTGTTACCGCTGAACAGCTCGCTGAAGTAGCCGCGATTGATCGCTGTCGCATTCCAGGGCAACACTGCGCACGTGACGATAAGGATTTGAAGTACAGATTTTAATGACCGCATTAATGTTTCAACTTGGTGTGAACATGCCACGTGTTATCGCTGCGCGATTTCCTGCTCGATCAGCCATTGACCGTTTTGATTGATCATGACCAGCGTCTTGCCTGTTTTCTGGGACAGATGCGACGCACGATAGTTTTGTCTGAAGGTCACCCGGGCCTGGGTGCTGCTATCCATGCTGATCTTGATATCGCTCAGTTCTACGCTGATACTTTTCGGCGCACTGATTCTGCTGCGGCGTTGGCTTTCCCATGCGCTGCGGCTTTCTCCCTTGGGTGTTTTGAAGCTGGAGCTGTAGCTTGCCAGGTAACCGTCAATATCTTTGGCGGCCCATGCCTTGGCCCATTTCTGCACAGCTGCGTTGATCTCGGCATTACTGTCAGCCGGCGGAGCGGGTGGTGCTGCCGGAGCTGCTTGCGCAGCCGGTGACGGTGCGGCAGTCTTGGGCGCCGGTTTGACGTCCGCCAGCTTCACCGGTTCTGCTGCCTTGGCGGCAGGGCGCGTCGCTGACATCACAGGTTTTTTGGTGGAAGAGAAGAGATCGCGGATCAGCGCCAGTTTGTTTTGCGCACGGGTGTTGCCGCTATCGAGCTGAAGGGCCTTGTCGTAGGCTTCGGACGCCATTCTGGCGTAGATATCACCCAGATTTTCATGGGCGGTTGCGTAGCTGGGGTGGGTTTTGATCGCGTTTTCCAGTGCGATGCGTGCCTTGTCATATTGCCCCTGCTCGGCGTAAAGCACGGCGAGGTTATTGTGGGGTTCGGGCAGGTTGGGATTCTTGCTGGTAATTTCGGTGAAAATCCTGATGGCCTCATCACGGCGGTTCAGTTCGGCCAGAATCACGCCCTTGATGAATTGCGCCTGCACGTCCTTGGGGTTGGCAGCGATGTAGCTGTTGATCTTTTCCAGCGCAGCGGCCTGCTGACCCTGGTTGGCAAGTTTGGCGATATCTTTCAGATCGTCTGCCTGTGCGGTTCCGAATACGAACAAGGCTGCGAGAACCAGCAGAGCTTTAGGCAAGGCGCGGATTAAAGGCATTGTGATATACTTTTTTAATGAAATAAGTAGCAATTCTAACAACAAGCCTATTCAACATCCAATAGCTCATTACATTTCCATAGAGATTACACCCGCAGCAGGTTTTTCAGCGGGTAACAGGCTGTCAAAGACATCGCGCAAAATGCTGAAAATCTACAACACCCTCGCACGTGAAAAGCAGACATTCGTTCCCATAGTGGCCGGCAAGGTCAGTATGTATGTATGCGGCATGACAGTCTACGATTATTGCCACCTGGGCCATGCGCGCGTGATGGTAGTTTTCGACATGGTCAACCGCTGGTTGCGTGCTTCAGGATTTGATGTCACCTATGTACGCAACATCACCGATATTGACGACAAGATCATCAACCGTGCCAATGAACGCGGTATCACCATCGGTGAGCTCACTGCCGAATTCATTGCCGCCATGGATGAGGATGCGGCCAAACTGGGCGTGTTGCGCCCTGATATCGAGCCGCGTGCGACCACGCATATTGACGACATGGTAGCGATGATCGGACTGCTGATCGAAAAAGGTCACGCCTATCCTGCTGCCAACGGTGATGTCTTTTATGCCGTCAGCAGCTTTGACGGTTACGGCCAGCTTTCCGGCAAATCGCTTGAGGATCTGCGTGCAGGCGAGCGGGTCGAAGTCGACAGTTACAAGCGCGACCCCATGGATTTCGTACTGTGGAAGGCGGCCAAGCCGGGGGAACCGAGCTGGGATTCGCCCTGGGGCAAGGGTCGCCCTGGCTGGCATATCGAGTGTTCGGCCATGGGCGCACATCACCTCGGCAAACATTTCGACATCCACGGCGGCGGGCAGGACTTGCAGTTTCCGCATCATGAGAACGAGATTGCGCAATCCGAGGGCGCGCACGACTGCAAATTCGTCAATTACTGGATGCATAACGGCTTTGTCCGGGTTGATGACGAAAAGATGTCGAAATCGCTAGGCAACTTCTTCACCATCCGCGAAGTTCTAAAGAAATACCGTCCGGAAGTGGTGCGTTTCTTCATCCTGCGCGCACATTACCGCAGCCCGCTCAACTATTCCGATAAGCATCTGGATGACGCCGGTCAGGCTCTGACCAGACTCTACACTACCCTGAAAAATGTCCCGGCTGCCGAGATATCCATCGACTGGGCCTCTCCGTTTGCCGTGCGCTTCAAGGCAGCGATGGACGACGACTTCAACACGCCAGAGGCGATGGCGGTGCTGTTCGAACTGGCGACCGAAGCGAATCGCAGCAAATCTGCTGAAACCGCCGCCCAGCTGAAATCCTTGGGTCAAATGATCGGTTTGCTCGAAGACGACCCTACGGCATTTTTGCAGGGACAGCATGCGGTTGAGGACAGCACCTTCAATATCGATGCACTTATCCGGCAACGTGCGGAAGCAAAGAAAGCAAAAAACTTTGCCGAAGCCGACCGCATCAGAAATGAACTTCTGCATCAGGGCATAATCCTAGAGGACGGTCCTGATGGAACAACATGGCGATCCGCCTGAAAAACACATAACTGATGACGCAAAAAAACCGATATCGATTTCTCATATTTCTGCTGAGCCTGAGTGTGGTTTTCACGGCATGGACAAGCTCCTATGCCGATATCGGTGACCATGTGCAGAGCGGCGGCATGGCTGCCGTTCCCGCGACTGTTTTTCAGGTGGACAAGGACAGCCGGGATTCGGCTGACCTGCTGGCGTTTACAGTTTCTTCCTGCAGTTTTTTCTGTTTTGCTTCCACTGACTTGTCTCCTGTTACCAGCGGCTATCTGCAGCCGGTGATATCTCCAGCACTCAGACCCCCCACCTTTTGATCTTCATTCTGGCTCGACTCTTGCTAAGTTGGTGTTGGCAAGTCGGAGTCAGGCGCCGTTAAAGAGCAGCTGATTGCTTGCCACGCACAGACATAATGTTTGCCGGGCACGCTATCGCGGCTTGTTTTTGGATGAAGATATAAGGATAACGTCTATATGTTTAGCATGGACAGACTGGCCGGTGCACGACGCACCCATGCCCGTTTTTTTGCAGGAACAGGCGCTGCATTGGTGCTATTGATGCACAGTATTGTCGCAAGCGCCGGTGCTGCTTTCAGCCTCGATGATGTATTGCAACTAGCGCTGACCCAGAACCCGGCGATCACGATTGCAAAGGCCCGGGAGGACGCCGCTTCGGCTTCGATGGTCACTGCGCGCGCGTTGATCAATCCTGAGCTGGAGTTAGGTGCCGGACCGACGCGTTACCGGACGCCAGGCGGCCTTGGTAACAATGGAAACTGGGGTGTTGCCATCTCTCAGCCACTAGAATTCTCCGGTGTCCGGCAAGCCAGGCAGGAAGTGGCTGCATCCAACATGAAGATCGCCAGTCTGAACACCCAGCTTGCAACCTTTGATCTGCAGATCAGGATCAAAGCCGCTTTTTATGCTGTGTTGCAGCGGCAGGATATCCTCGTTCTGGCAGAAGGCGATCGCCGTTTGCTGAATGATATACGTGAGCGTGTCAAAGTGCGTGTCGATGTTGGGGAGTCACCTCGCTATGAACTGATCAAGGCAGATACAGAAGCCTTGGCGGCCGAGCGTGATTATCAGACTGCTCTCACGCAGGTGCTTGAAGCCAAAGCCTATTTGCGTGGTCTTGTGGGGGCTGCGATGCCCGAGTCATATGCGTTGAACGGAGAGATTCCGACGGAGAGCAGCCTGCCGCCGGTTTCAGAACTTGCCGCCAAAGTAGCTCAAACCAGTCAGGTTGCGCAGATGCGTGCGGCGATCGAGACCGCAGAAGCAAAGGTCAAATTGCAGGAAAAACTGCGTAATCCGGGCGTGACGCTGAAAGCCGGGATTGAGCAGGATCCGGACCTTCGTCAGATCCGTCTTGGGCTGGCGATTCCGATTCCGGTCTGGGATCAACGCCGTGGCCAGATATTGGAAGCCTCTGCGGAACTGCGCGAATATCAAGCGCTTTTACGTGACCTAGAGTTGTCTCTGAGTCGCGATCTCAATGCTGCCTATCAACGTTACACGATTGCCAAACAACAATTGGATGCATTTGAAACCGGGCTGCTGGCCCAGGCCGAATCGGTCCTCAAGGTGGCAGAAGCTGCCTATCGTTTTGGAGAGCGCGGCATTCTCGACTATCTGGATGCTCAGCGTACCTATCGTTCTGTCAGAAAGGACTATCAGTCTGCAAGATATGCCTACATTGCTGCGATTCTTGAAATCGAACAATTGCTGGGTGAACCATTAGTCAGGGAAAAATCATGATGAAGCTATTATTGAATCATTACCACAGTCATGCACGCTTGCCGCACGCATGGCTGATTGTTATCGCGCTGACGCTGGGTGCTTGCAGTGAGAAGGCAGCAACAACAGTGGCAGCAGTGGAGGTTGCAGATCCGGATGTCGTGACAGTGACGCCATCGCTTGCCAAGGTCATCAGCTTGCAGGCGGCCGGCAATACCGAGGTCCGGGAAAACCTCCGGATTCCGGGAACGATACAATTGGACGAACAACGCGTCTCGCGCATAGGCGCATCTGTCACCGGCCGGCTCAAGGATATTCAAGTGGCCCTCGGTGAGAACGTCAGACAGGGGCAAGTGCTGGCCACCTTGAACAGCACCGAATTGGCACAACATCAGCTGGCTTACGTCAAGGCTTCGCAGCAGATTGCGCTGCAAAGCAAGGCGGTTGAGCGTGCCAGGCAGTTGCTTGAGGCTGATGTGATCGGCAGTGCCGAATTGCAACGTCGTGAATCCGAGCTGCAGGCGGCGCAGGCTGAGCTGAATGCATCCCGTGACCAACTGACGGTGCTTGGTATGTCAGAGTCTGCCATCCGGAATCTGGAGCGCACCGGGCAAATCCATTCATACAGCAATGTTGTTTCACGGATTTCCGGTACGGTCATCAGTCGCAAGGTCAATCTGGGTCAGGTCGTGCAGCCTGCAGATGAGCTTTTCATCGTGGCTGATCTGTCCCAGGTGTGGGTAGAAGCTGAGGTTCCAGAACAGCAGATCGATCTGGTGGAAGTCGGCGAGGATGTTCATGTTGAAATTCCGGCCTTGGGCAACCGTCGATATACTGCGACGCTGATCTATGAGGCGGATATCGTCAATCCGCAAACCCGCACGGTGACCGTACGCTCGGTGATTGATAATCCCGATCGCGAAATCAAACCCGACATGCTGGTTTCCATGCTGGTGAAATCCCGCCCGCTGACCAGGCTGGCGATTCCTGCGCAGAGCATTGTGCGGGAAAACGATAAAACCTACGTTTTCGTGAAATTCGCGCAGGACAAATTCCGCTTGCGTGAGGTGGAGCTGGGCAATGAGTTTGAAGGCAAGGCAATCGTGCTTCGCGGTTTGTCGCAGGGTGAAGTGATCGTCAATCAGGGCGCTTTTCACGTCAATAACGAGCGCAAGAGCAAGGAACTGGGGTAAGTCATGATCGAATCTCTGGTTCGCGCCGCGCTCAAGCAGCGGCTCATAG
This sequence comes from Methylophilales bacterium LSUCC0135, assembly GCA_001704575.1. Taxonomy (GTDB): domain Bacteria; phylum Pseudomonadota; class Gammaproteobacteria; order Burkholderiales; family Methylophilaceae; genus UBA6140. The sequence goes on along the minus strand of MCAW01000004.1, from coordinate 26,082 downwards.
TGCTGGTGCTCTCGATGGCTTTGCTGCTGGCTGGGGTGTTTGCGCTGCAGAAACTCTCGGTGGACGCCTTTCCGGATGTGACCAACGTACAGGTGCAGATCGCCACGCAAGCGTCGGGAAAATCCCCCGAAGAAGTTGAACGTTTCATTACCGTCCCGCTTGAAATCGCCATGACCGGACTGCCGGGACTGACCGAAATGCGCTCGCTCAACAAGAACGGACTGTCGCTTATCACCCTGGTGTTTACCGACAGTACCGACGTCTATTTTGCCCGTCAGCTCGTGATGGAACGGTTGATGGAGGTCATGGATCGCATGCCGGATGGCGTGACACCAGTGCTGGGCCCGGTGTCTACAGGCCTTGGAGAGGTTTATCAGTACACGCTTGAAAAACCCGCTGATGGCGAGCGGGAGTTGACTGTCGATGAGCTGACGGAACGGCGCGCGGTTCAGGACTGGGTGGTGCGACCGCTGTTGCGAGGCATTCCCGGTGTGGCTGAAATCAATTCGCAAGGTGGCTACGTCAAGCAATATCAGGCGCTGGTAAATCCCGACCGCATGAACCATTACGGGCTCCAGCTGCAGGAAATCTACCAGGCGCTGGCCAAGAACAACGCCAACAGCGGCGGCGGTGTGCTGCCCCACTATGCCGAGCAGTACCTGATCCGCGGTGTCGGTCTGATCGAACGTGTCGACGATATCCGCAACATCGTACTCAAGGAGCAGGATGGCGTGCCTGTCTTCATGCGAGATGTTGCAGACGTGCAGATCGGCCACGAAGTGCGCGTCGGCGCGGTGCTTAAAAACGGTGTCACTGAATCGGTCGGCGGCATCGTCATCATGATGCGCGGCGGCAATGCCAAGGAGGTCGTCAGTCGCATCAAGGATCGCGTTGCCGAAATCAACAGCAAAGGCATGTTGCCAAATGGCCTTCAGATTGTTCCCTATTACGATCGCAGCGAACTGGTCGATGCCGCATTGGCGACCGTGACCAAGGTGCTGATCGAGGGCATCATTCTGGTGGTTCTGGTGCTGTTTCTGTTTCTCGGCGATGTCCGTTCCAGTGTCATCGTGGTTGCTACATTGATTCTGACGCCGCTCATTACCTTCATGGTGATGAATCACTACGGCATGTCGGCCAATCTGATGTCGCTTGGCGGTCTGGCGATCGCCATCGGGTTGATGGTGGACGGATCTGTCGTGGTGGTTGAAAACGTTTTTCACCATTTGGGACACCGCAAGGATGAAAGCAAGGTGCGTGTGGTGCTGGAGGCGGCCGCAGAGGTGGGGACACCAGTGCTGTTCGGTGTCGGCATCATCATCATCGTTTTCCTGCCGCTGATGACCTTGCAGGGCATGGAGGGCAAGATGTTCGCGCCATTGGCATTGACCATCGCCATCGCCCTGCTGATCTCGCTGATCATCTCCCTGACGCTGTCGCCGGTGTTGTGCTCTTATATCCTCAAGGGTGGCTCCGGTGAGGATACGCGGTTGATTCAGGCGATCAAGCGGCCTTATCTTCGTCTGCTCGATCTGGCACTGGCCAATGACCGCAAGACCATTTCGCTGGCTGTGGCCGTGTTTGCCGGCTCTCTCGCGCTGGTGCCGCTGCTGGGTACGTCCTTCATCCCGGAGATGAAGGAAGGCTCGATCGTGCCCGGCATCAATCGTGTTCCCAATATTTCTCTTGAGGAATCGATCAGGATGGAGAATGAGGCGATGCGCCTCATCATGGCCCATGTGCCCGGTGTCAAGTCCGCCATCTCCGGCCTCGGGCGTGGCGAAAGTCCGGCTGATCCGCAGGGTCAGAACGAATCGACGCCGATTGTCAGCCTGAAGCCCCGCGACGAATGGCCGGAAGGCTGGACCCAGGATGATATCGCCGACAAGATGACAGAGGTGTTATCCGCAGGGCTGCCCGGCGTGCAAATCGTCATGGCCCAGCCGATTTCGGATCGTGTCGATGAGTTGCTGACCGGGGTGCGCTCCGATGTTGCGGTCAAGGTCTTCGGCGATGACATGGTCAAGCTCAAGGCCAGGGCTGACGAGGTGGCCAGGATTGCCGGCGGTGTGCCGGGTGCGGTCGATATCCGCGTCGAGAAGGTCTCGGGTCAGCAATATCTCAATATCAAGATCGACCGTCAGGCCATTGCAAGACAGGGTATCAATGCCGCCGAGATTCATGACATCATCGAGACGGCGGTCGGAGGCAAGGTGGCTACGGAGATTTTCGAGGGCGAGCGGCGTTTTACCGCTGCCGTACGTTTTCCTGAAGACTTCCGCAACAATATCGATGTGATCGGCAACATTCTTGTGACGTCGCCGAACGGCTCGCGCGTGGCGTTGCGGGATCTCGCCACCATCGAGATACGTGACGGGCCGGCCCAGATCAGCCGCGAACTCGGCAAGCGCCGGGTGGTGGTGGCGATCAATGTCAAGGATCGCGATCTGGGCGGTTTTGTGACTGAGCTGCAACAGGCGCTGGACCGCGAACTAAAGCTGACGGAAGGTTATTATCTTGAGTACGGCGGGCAGTTCGAGAATATGCAGCGTGCCATGAGCCATCTGATGGTGATCATTCCGGTCACGGTCGGCGCGATTTTCTTCCTGCTGTTCCTGCTGTTCAATTCCGTGCGATACGCCACTATGATCATCAGCGTGCTGCCGTTTGCTTCCATCGGCGGCATCATCGGTCTGTTCGTCACAGGTGAATATCTTTCCGTGCCGGCATCGGTCGGTTTCATTGCGCTGTGGGGGATTGCCGTGCTCAACGGCGTGGTGCTGGTTTCATATATCCGTACCTTGCGCGAGGAGGGCGTGCCGCAGATGGAAGCGATTGTCCGGGGGTGCAGGCAGCGCTTCCGGCCGGTCATGATGACGGCAACAGTGGCGATGCTGGCGCTGGTGCCATTCCTTTTTGCAACGGGACCGGGTTCTGAAATTCAGCGCCCGCTCGCTATCGTGGTGATTGGCGGGTTGATTACGTCGACATTGCTGACATTGGTGGTGGTACCTACCCTCTATCGCCGATTCGAAGATAGCCGCATCGAGGCTTAACCATGGTTAACAAGGGGTCCAAATGAAAGAGATCAAAGCAGTCATACAACCGCACCGCTTGCCGAAAATCCGTTCTGCCCTGAGAAACATCAGGGCATTTCCCGGCATGACCATCACCAAGGCTGAGGGTTGCGGGCACCATGTATCCAAACCGACCGCAGGTGTGCGCGAAGAACTGACCGATTACAGTCCGAAAGTTTATCTGGTGATGGTCGTGCCAGATGAAATGCTCGAGGGTATCCTGCAGATTATCGTCGAGGTCGGCCACACCGGCCAGGTTGGTGATGGTATTGTCTGGGTCACCACTGTCGAGCGTTTTGTCCGCCTTTCTGAAAAGATCAACGTGGAAGACTGTTAGCACGCTGGCTTGTCTGTGTTCAAGGGCCCTCACTGGAGGGCTCTTTTTTTGTGGTTGTACGCCGCAGAAAGTGCATATACTATTCAGTATAGTGCGACCTGCTTGGCACGCGCTTTGATTCACTTTGAACCTGTTATGCCGTTGCCGTCACTGTCAGGATTGCTGTCAGGCATGATGCAGAATTTTGGGAAAAGCCATAAAACCAACCAGTTTGAGGAATGCGCAAGATGAACAAGCCAGTTGATCCGACTATCAAAACCCATTTCGGCGGTTGTCCTCATGACTGTCCTGATACCTGTTCAATGATCTTTACTGTTAAAGACGAGAAACTGATATCAGTGACAGGCAACCCAGACCATCCCATGACGCGGGGTGGTTTGTGCGTCAAGCTGAAAGACTACGAAAAGCGTCATTATCATCCGGATCGTTTGTTGTACCCGATGAAGCGGGTTGGCCCCAAGGGCAGCAAAGAGTTTCAGCGCATCAGCTGGGACGAGGCGCTCGATACCATCGTCGCGCGCTGGCAGGGCCTGATCGCGGAGCACGGCGCCGAAGCCATCATGCCTGCCAGTTATTTGGGCAACCAGGGCCTGGTGCACGGCCTCAACGGCGGCGACGCCTTCTTCAACCGGCTCGGTGCGACGGTTTGCGAGCGCACGTTCTGCGGCGAAGGCTCCTGTACGGCCTGGCTGCTGACGGTTGGGCCGACTGCCGGTGTCGATCCTGAAAGTTTTATCCATTCGAAATACATCATCATCTGGGCCTGCAACTCGGTTTCGACCAATCTGCATCACTGGCATATCGTCAAGGAAGCACAGAAGAAGGGTGCGAAGGTCGTGGTGGTGGACAGTTATGCCTCCAGAACGGCCAAGGAGGCCGACTGGCATCTGGCGCCCAAGCCCGGCACCGACGGTGCGCTGGCAATGGCGATGATGCATGTGATTATTGCCGAAGGGCTGGTCGATCAGGATTACGTCGACAACTACACGGTTGGTTTCAAGGAGTTGGCTGAACGTGCGAAAACCTGTACGCCGGAATGGGCCGAGCAGATTACCGGCATTCCCGCCGAGGACATTCGCAAATTCGCACGAGAATATGCGACGACACCGCCGGCTGCGATCCGTCTCGGTGTCGCGCTGGAGCGCAACTATGGCGGCAGCCAGGCAATCCGGGCGGTGACTTCGCTGCCTGCCCTGATCGGCGCCTGGCGTCATGTCGGCGGCGGCGCCCTGCAGTTCCCTGTGTGGGAGCATCCTTACAGGTTCGACGTCATCTGCCGGCCGGATCTGATTCCGCAAGGCACGCAGGTAGTCAATATCCTGCAGCTCGGTCGCGCCCTTCTGGGCGAATTGCCGCTGAAAACGCCGATCCGCTCGCTGATGGTATGGAACACCAATCCGGTGACACAATCGCCGGAAACCGACAAGATCATTGCCGGCCTGCAGCGCGAAGACCTGTTTACCATCGTCGCCGACCATTTCATCTCAGATACTGCGGCCTATGCCGATATCGTGCTGCCGGCCGCCATGGGTGCCGAGATGGAAGACATGATTCTGTCCTGGGGCCATCTCTATCTTACCTACAACAGCAAATGTGTTGAGCCGCCGGGCGAGGCGCTGCCCAATAACGAGATCTTCCGCCGGTTGGCCAAACGACTGGGATTCGAGGAAGACAACTTCAAATGGACCGACAGTGAATGTCTCGAAAATTATGTCGCCTGGGATTCACCGGCCTGCGAGGGCATCGATCTAGAATACCTGCGCCAGCACGGCTTTGCCCGGCTCAAGGTCGGTACCCGGGATGACCGGGCGCCGCACAAACAGGGTAATTTCCCGACGCCTACCGGCAAGTGCATGTTTTATGTCGAGGGCGCGAAGAACTTTGTCGCCGGCCCGTTCCGGCAGATGTACGACGGCTTGCAGCCGGGCGAAGACCTGGATCCGCTTCCAGGCTATGTCCCCAATCGCGAGTCGCCGGAGTCCAATCCGGCACTGGCGGCCCGTTATCCGCTCAATATCATTTCGCCCAAGAGTCACGGTTTTCTCAATTCCTGTTATGCCAATGTAGCGGAGAAGATCAAAGGGCAGGGCGAGCAGTTCGTGCTCATCAATCCGGCGGATGCGGACATGCGCGGCATTACCGAAGGCGCCAAAGTGCGGGTATTCAACGATCGCGGCGCGTTTGAGGGCGATGCGCAGATCACCCGCGACGTCAATCCCGGCATCGTCGTTGCCACGTTGGGTTATTGGCGTCAGCTCAACAACGGTACGGTCAATTGCATCAGCGCCGCCGAGTTCGGCGACATGGGGCATTCGACGACGTTCTCCGATAACCTGGTCGATGTCTCATTGGTCTGAGTGCAGGTCGATGGCGAAGCTGGTTTCTGCCGGACCATCTTCGCCATAACTGCAGGAATATTTTCAAGTAAAATTCCGGCATGAATATATATGCTGTTTTTAAGCCTTTGCTTTTTCTGCTCGATGCCGAGCGTGCCCATGATCTCACCCTGAAAAGTCTGAAATTTGCCGAAAAGCTGAAGCTTTCATGCCTGTTCAGCAAAGTGCCATCATGCCAGCCGCGCCAGGTCATGGGGCTCAGCTTCCCGAAAGCGGTCGGCTTGGCTGCCGGGCTCGACAAGAATGCTGCCTACATTGATGGGCTGGCCGCATTGGGTTTCGGGTTTATCGAGGTCGGTACGGTGACGCCGCGGCCTCAGCCGGGTAACCCCAGACCCCGCTTGTTTCGCGTCAGAGAGGCTGAAGGCATCATCAACCGTTTCGGGTTCAATAATCTCGGTGTCGATCGCCTGATTGAAAACATCAAGGCGGCGCAGTACCGGGGCATCCTCGGTATCAATATCGGCAAGAATTTCGACACACCGAACGAGCGCGCGGTTGACGATTACCTGATCTGCCTGCGCAAGGTGTATCCCTACGCCAGCTATGTCACGGTCAACATTTCTTCCCCCAACACCAAAAATCTGCGCGCCTTGCAGGAAAAGGACGCGCTTTCCGGGTTGCTTGCCGCGCTCAAGGCAGAGCAGCAGCAACTGGCTGCGAGCCATGGCAAATACGTACCGATTGCGCTGAAGATCGCGCCGGACCTGGAATCAGAACAGATCAACGAGATTGCCGATCTGTTGCTGCAACATGATTTTGACGGTGTGATTGCCACCAATACCACGCTGGCGCGCGAAGCCGTGCAGGGCATGGAAAATGCCGATGAAACCGGTGGACTTTCCGGCGCGCCGGTGCGCGACAAATCGACCACAGTCATCCGCCAGTTGGCGCAGCGTTTGCAGGGGCGCATTCCCGTGATTGGTGTCGGCGGCATTCTGAGTGGTTCCGATGCCGCCGACAAGATCGCGGCTGGCGCCAGTCTGGTGCAGATCTACAGCGGTCTGATTTATCGCGGCCCGGCGCTGGTGAAAGACATCTGCCGCGCACTGGGCTGATGAGGCGACCGCTTCTTTATTCATACCGTCGTTGTCCCTATGCCATGCGGACACGCATGGCGCTCCGCTATGTCGCCATCGATGTCGAAATCCGCGAGATTGTGTTGCGTGACAAACCGCGCCATATGCTGGAAGTTTCGCCCAAAGGCACGGTGCCGGTGCTGGTTTTGGCCGACGGCACGGTCATCGACGAGAGTCTGGATATCATGCGATGGGCTTTGCACCAGAATGATCCGGACGGCTGGCTGCATGAGGAAGCGCGTGCAATGGCGCTGATTGCCGATAACGACGGGCCTTTCAAGACGGCGCTTGACCGCTACAAATATTCCGATCGTCATCCTGAACAGCCCGTCGCAGTATGGCGCGCCATGGGTGAAACTTTTCTGCAAGTACTGGAAGATCATCTTCAGCAGCAACCGGGCTTGCTGGGTTCGGCAACATCGATTGCCGATGTTGCCATTTTCCCTTTTGTCCGGCAGTTTGCCATGGTCGATTCCGGCTGGTTCGCGGCGGCGCCATATCCTGCGCTGCGAAGCTGGTTGGAGCGTTGGCTGGCATCTACACTCTTTCTTGAGGTGATGCAGAAACAGCCGCCGTGGCAACCCCTCCCGCCATAGATTGCGTCTTGAATGCAAAAAGCCGGAGCGGCATGCTCCGGCTTTTTTCTGTAGCTACCAGCGTTGACTCAGCTGACGGTGCTGGTTTCGTTTTCTGCCACGTTTGCGTGTTCGCCGAAGGACAGCTTGATGTTGTTGTCCTGGTCGATGTCGACGTGTACATGGCCGCCGTTCACCAGCTTGCCGAACAGCAGTTCGTCGGCCAGCGCGCGGCGTATGGTGTCCTGAATCAGGCGCGACATCGGGCGTGCGCCCATCAGCGGATCGAAACCCTCCTGGCCCAGATATTCCTTCAGTGCATCGCTGAAAGTGGCTTCCACCTTCTTTTCATGCAATTGGTCTTCCAGCTGCATGAGGAATTTTTCCACCACACGCATGATGACTTCGTGCGACAGCGGCGCGAACGACACGATGGCATCGAGCCGGTTGCGGAACTCCGGGCTGAACAGGCGTTTGATGTCGCCCATTTCATCACCGGCACTGCTACCGGGCGTGAAGCCCATGCTGGTCTTCGAGATGGATTCTGCCCCGGCATTGGTCGTCATGATGATGGTGACGTTGCGGAAATCTGCCTTGCGGCCGTTGTTGTCGGTCAGTGTGCCGTGATCCATCACCTGCAACAGGATATTGAAGATATCCGGGTGTGCTTTTTCGATTTCGTCCAGCAACAGCACGGAATAGGGTTGTTTGCTGATGGCCTCGGTCAGCAGGCCGCCCTGGTCGAAACCGACGTACCCCGGCGGCGCGCCGATCAGGCGTGAGACGGCATGGCGTTCCATGTATTCAGACATGTCGAAACGGATCAGCTCGATGCCGAGCGTGTAGGCCAGCTGGCGCGCTACCTCGGTCTTGCCGACGCCGGTGGGGCCGGAGAAGAGGAAAGCGCCGATCGGTTTCTGCGTATTGCCGAGACCGCTGCGTGCCATTTTGATGGCGGCGGCGAGCACGTCGATGGCCTTGTCCTGGCCGAAGACGACCGATTTCAGGTCGCGGTCCAGCGTTTTCAGCGCGGTGCGGTCATCGCTGCTGATGTTCTTCGGCGGAATGCGTGCGATCTTGGCGATGATGTCCTCGATCTCCTTGTTGCCGATGACTTTCTTCTGCTTTGATTTCGGCAGGATGCGCTGTGCTGCACCGGCTTCGTCGATGACGTCGATCGCTTTGTCGGGCAGGTGGCGGTCGTTGATGTACTTGGCCGAAAGCTCGGCCGCTGTGGTCAGCGCGCTGGCTGAGTATTTGACCTTGTGGTGGTCTTCAAAACGCGACTTCAGACCTTTGAGAATTTCTACCGTTTCAACAACGCTGGGTTCGGTCACATCGACCTTCTGGAAGCGCCGCGAGAGTGCGTGGTCTTTTTCGAAGATGCCGCGGTATTCCTGATAGGTGGTGGCACCGATGCATTTCAGCGTGCCGTTGGAGAGCGCAGGCTTGAGCAGGTTGGAGGCATCCAGTGTGCCGCCGCTGGCCGACCCCGCGCCGATCAGGGTATGAATTTCATCGATGAACAGAATCGCGTTCGGTTGCTCGGAGAGCTTCTTCATCACCGCCTTCAGGCGCTGTTCGAAGTCGCCGCGATATTTGGTGCCTGCCAGTAGCGCACCCATGTCGAGGGAATAGATGACGGAGTTTTCCAGCACTTCAGGCACATGGCCTTCAACAATCCTGCGCGCCAGTCCTTCGGCGATCGCAGTCTTGCCGACGCCGGCTTCGCCGACAAGTAAAGGGTTGTTCTTGCGGCGGCGGCACAGGGTCTGGATCACGCGTTCGATTTCGAGTGAACGGCCGATCAACGGGTCGATCTTGCCGGCGGCTACCTGCTGGTTGAGGTTCAGGGTATAGCTTTCCAGTGCCCCGGCCGGTGAGGCTTCTGCCTCGGGTTCCTGTTCCGATTCGGCACGCTTGGAGGTCCCGTCGGCCATCTTGGCAACGCCGTGCGAAATGAAGTTGACCACATCCAGGCGGGTGATGCCTTGCTGGTGCAGGAAGAATACGGCGTGAGAGTCCTTTTCGCCGTAGATGGCGACCAGCACGTTGGCGCCGGTCACTTCTTTTTTTCCGGAAGATTGCACATGCAGAATGGCGCGCTGGATGACGCGTTGAAAGCCAAGCGTAGGCTGCGTATCGACTTCGTCGGTACCGCCGACGACCGGTGTATGTTCTTCAATATAGTTGTTGAGTTCCGTGCGCAGGTTGTCCAGGTTGGCGCCACAGGAGCGCAATACATCGGCTGCTGTCGGATTGTCTATCATCGCCAGCAACAGGTGTTCCACAGTGATCAGTTCATGGCGCTTCTGGCGGGCGTCCATAAAAGCCATGTGGAGGGAAACTTCTAATTCTTGCGCTATCATTTTGGGCACCTTGCACGTTAAAACTTGAATGACGGGGTACTGCTCTGTTACTTCAATATCTGCTTGCGGCGGTTATCTTGCGGCAGATTGACAATGCTCAAGCCATTTCCATGACACATTGCAGCGGATGCTGGTGCTGCTGCGCGTGCTGCAGCACCTGATTCATCTTGGTTTCGGCGATCTCGTGCGGATATACCCCGCATACGCCCGCGCCTTCCGTATGAACTTTGAGCATGATCTGCGTTGCTTGTTCACGCGTCCTGCCAAAAAAACGTTGTATCACATCGACAACGAATTCCATCGGGGTGTAATCGTCATTCAGCAAAATGACCTTGTACATCGCCGGCGGCTTCGGCTTTGCCGTCCTTGTCTCGGATATTACGCTGTCTTGATGCCGGGTATTCGCCATATGTCTGTTCTATTTTGAGCTTAATCAGGAAAATTTCAAGCCTGAAACCGGCAGGGTTATCGGCCTTCCGGTACCAGTGACGGTGACGGTGACGGATTCAAGGGTGGATGCGAACGCTTTTGACGATCCTGTCCTGGGTCTGTAGCACTTCGAGTCGGTGTTCGCCGATTTTGAAGCTGGTATTGGGTTCCGGGATATCTTCAAAATGTTCCAGGATCAATCCGTTCAGCGTTCTCGGGCCATCCAGCGGCAGGTTCAGTTCCAGTTTTCTGTTGAGGTCGCGCAGATGGCTGCTGCCGTCGACAATCCAGCTGCCGTCTTCTTCCTGCCGGTAAGTACTCGTGCGCAGCGGAGATTGTGTGGTGAAGTCACCGATCACTTCTTCCAGTATATCTTCGAGGCTGATCAGACCTTTCAGTTCACCGTATTCGTCAACGACCAGCGCAATGCGCTGTTTTTTTTCCTGGAACTGTTGCATCTGGGTGTAGAGCGGCGTGCCGGATGGAATGAAGTAGGGTTCGGTAATGATTTCGCGTAGTGCTTCCATGTCGATTTCGCCGTCCCGTAACTGGTTCATCGCCTTGCGGATGTGCAGTATGCCGATGATTTCCTCGCTAGGACCCTGCTTGACCGGTAGCCTGGTGTGATGGCTGGTGGAAAGCTGCTGCAGGATTGATTCCAGCGGATTGTCGAAATTGATGGCTTCGATCTGGGTGTGGGCGGTCATGACATCGTCGACGGTGATTTTCTCAAGATCGAACAGATTGAGCAGGATTGTCCGGTGTTTTTTCGGAATATAGCTGCCGGCATCCAGCACGATGCTGCGCAGCTCTTCCATCGAGATGCTGTGGCTGGCTTCGGTAAAATTGACCTTGATTCCCAGTAGCCGCAGCAGACTCTGCACAAACAGGTTGACGAACCAGACCACGGGCGCGGTTAGCTTGAGCAGGGGATACAGAATATAACTGCAGAACAGTGCGAGTTTTTCCGAGTGGGCAGCGGCAAAAACCTTGGGCGAGATTTCGCTGAAGACCAGAATCGCAAACGTGACGGCAAGGGTTGCCGACATGAGGACGATCTCGCCCTCGCCGAACAGATTGATGCTGATGACCGTGACCAGCGTGGCCGATGCAGCATTGGCGAGGTTGTTGCAGAGCAGGATCATGCCGAGCAGCTTGTCTGTCTTGTTCAGCAGGGAGACCGCCAGGCGCGCGCCGCGATGACCGTCTTTGGCCAGATGGCGTAACCGGTAGCGGTTGACCGACATCAGGCTGGTTTCAGAAACTGAAAAGAATGCGGAAATCAGAAGCAGCATGGCGAGTGCGCCAAGCTGCATCGATAAGGGGATCTGGTCCAAAGGGTCTTGTTAAGTTAAGAGACGTTGCTAGTGTCGGTGCTCATGCCCTTGCTTGTCAAGAATGTCGCAGGCTCAGGGCATGGCTTCTTCTTCGACCGGTTTCTTCTCGGAGGAAACAAAAGTCTCGCGCGATATGCCGAGGAACAGCACGATCGGGCTGGCGACCAGCACGGAAGAATAAATGCCGAACAGAATGCCGATGGTCAGCGCGAGGGAGAAGTTGTGCAATACCTCGCCGCCGAAAATGAGCATGGAAAGTACCATCAGCTGGGTCGAGAAGTGGGTGATGATGGTGCGCGACATGGTACGGGTAATGGCATTATCGATCACTTCTTTTGGTAGCGCCTTGCGCATCTTGCGGAAATTTTCGCGGATACGGTCGAATACCACGACCGATTCATTCACCGAGTAACCGAGAACCGCAAGCACCGCGGCCAGCACGGTGAGGTTGAATTCCCACTGGAAGAATGCAAAGAAGCCGAGAATTATGACGACGTCGTGCGAGTTGGCGATGATGGCGGCCAGCGCGAATTGCCATTCGAAGCGGAAATACAGGTAGAGCATGATGCCGATACTGACCAGCAGCAAGGCCAGCGCGCCGTTTTCATAGAGTTCCTGCCCCACCTGCGGGCCGACGAATTCAACGCGGTTCATAACGACCGAGCTGTCGGCGGCGCGGAGTGCAGCCATGACTTCTTCCGAGAGCTGGGCTGTTGTGACGCCTTCCTTCACCGGCAGGCGGATCAGCACATCCCGGCTGGTGCCGAAGTTCTGCACGGTGACGTCGCTCAAGCCGACGCTTTGCACTGCGGTACGGATTTCAGCGATTTTGGCGGGTTCCGGGTAGCTGACCTCCATCATGGTGCCGCCGGTGAAATCAACGCCCAGATGCAATCCACGAGTGGCAAGGAAAAATACGGCAAGAATGAATGTGACAAGCGAGATGGCCGTCGTCAGGCGGCCGTAGCTCATAAAGGGAATGTCTTTTTTGATCCGGAAAAATTCCATAGTTGTGCTCTATATCTACTTTAGCCGTTATTGAAGTATCAAGCCGTGCAAGATGGTCAGCCGATCGATAGTTTGGTCAGCTTGCGGCGATAACCGTAAATGCCGTTGACGATCGCGCGCGAGACCATGACAGCACTGAACATCGAAGTCAGGATGCCCAGCACATGCACCACTGCAAAGCCCTTGACCGGACCGGAGCCAAACATGAACAGCGCCAGGCCGGCAATCAGCGTGGTGACGTTGGAGTCGAGAATGGTGTCCCAGGCGCGGCTGTAGCCTGCGTGAATCGAGGCTTGCGGTGTGTTGCCGTTGCGCAGCTCTTCGCGGATGCGCTCGTTGATCAGCACGTTGGCGTCAATCGCCATGCCCAGTGTCAGGGCTACTGCGGCGAGACCGGGTAACGTGAGTGTCGCCTGCAGCATCGAGAGAATTGCCACCAACAGCAGCAGGTTGATGCCGAGCGCCAGCACGGAAACCGTGCCGAACAGCATGTAGTAGGCGATCATGAAAATCGCAATGGCGGCAAAGCCCCAGAGTACCGAGTCCATGCCGCGTTTGATATTTTCTTCGCCCATGCTGGGGCCGACGGTGCGTTCCTCGATGATGTCCATCGGTGCGGCCAGGGCACCGGCACGCAGCAGCAGGGCGACATCGGTGGCCTCCTTGATGTTGGCCATGCCCGAGATCTGGACGCGCCCGCCGCCGATTTCTTCGCGGATGACAGGTGCAGTGATGACTTCGGCTTCACCGCGTTCGATAAGCAGGATCGCCATGCGTTTGCCGACGTTTTCGCGCGTGACCTGCTTGAAAATACCGGCGCCGCGGCCGTCCAGTGTGACATGCACGACCGAGCCGCCGGATTGCTGGTCAAGGCCGGGGCCGGCATCGGTAATGTAGTCGCCGGTCAATACCACGCTCTTTTTAACCAGTAGCGGCTGACCGTTACGGTCAACGAAAAATTCGGTGCCGAAAGGTACTTGGCCTTTGGCGGCGTTTTCCAGTGTCACGGCATCGCTTTTCTCTTCATCGACCATGCGGATTTCCAGCGTGGCGGTACGGCCAAGGATTTCCTTCGCCTTGGCGGTATCCTGTACGCCAGGAAGCTGAACGACGACACGGTTGGCGCCCTGTTGCTGGATAATCGGCTCGGCTACGCCAAGCTCGTTGATTCGGTTGTGCAGGGTCTGGATGTTCTGCTTGAGGGCAAAATCCTGAATGCGTTTCTGCGCTACCGGGCTCAGGCTGGCAGCAACGATGGTTTCGCCGCCGTTGACGGTTTCCTTGATGGTCAGGTCGGGGAAGTCGCGGTTGATGATGCGCTCCGCCTTGGCGATTTCTTCCGCGCTGGTGAAGCGGATCAGCACTGTCTGGCCTTCGCGCGAAATGCCCTGATAACTGATCTTGTCCTTGCGGAAAGCACTGCGGAAATCACCGACATAACGTTCTGCTGCCTGTGTCAGCGCAGCATTCATATCGACTTCGAGCAGAAAATGCACACCGCCGCGCAAGTCCAGACCCAGATACATCGGCAATGCGCCGATGCTGGTGAGCCAACCTGGTGATTCCGACAGCAGGTTGAGTGCAATGACGTAGTCGGAGCCAAGCATCTGGCCGAGCACATCCTTGGCCTTGATTTGTGTATCCGGGTTGGCAAAGCGAACCTTGATGCCACTGGCGTCAAGGTAGATGGCGTCGTAAGTGATGCCTTCCTGTTTCAGGCCTTCTTCAACGCGTTCCAGCAGGCCGGTGTCGATCTGCACATGGTTTTTTGAAGTGCTGATCTGGACGGCGGGAGATTCGCCGAAAACGTTGGGTAGCGAGTAGACGATTGCAAGAATCAGGCTGATGCCGACCAGCAGGTATTTCCATAAGGGATAGCGGTTCATGATGCGGCTCGGGTAAATTCGATTGGCGACTGGGACTGAATCACCGGTGCATGGTTCAGTCCCGACGGATGATGCTTACAGTGCCTTGATCGTGCCCTTGGGCAGCAGTGCCTGTACGGAATGCTTTTGTACATGAATATTGATTTCTGGCGCGATTTCGACATCAACGAAATCATCGCTCACTTTTGTAATCCTGCCGACGATGCCGCCGGCGACCGTGACTTCATCGCCTTTTTGCAATGCGGCGACCATGGCGCGATGTTGTTTCGCCTGTTTCATTTGCGGGCGGATCAGCATGAACCAAAACAGCACGAAAATGATGATGAGGGGAAGGAAGCTGGTCCAGTCTGGGGAGGCTGCAGCGGCGGAAGCATTGGCATAAGCGGAGCTGATGAACACGTTAAACCTTTCTTGAGAATACGAAAAGATCAGAAAAACAATCGCAAAATTCTAGCATAGACTGCTGCGCTGGCGCTTGAATTCTGCGACAAATTCGGCGAACTTGCCCTGTTCGATCGCGCTACGCATGCCTGCCATCAACTCCTGGTAGTAATGCAGGTTGTGGATGGTATTGAGGCGGGCGCCGAGAATTTCGCCCAGCCGGTGCAGATGATGCAGATATGCACGGCTGAAATTGCGGCAGGTGTAGCATGAGCAGTCGGGGTCCAGCGGGCCGGTGTCAGTCTTGTGGCGCGCGTTTTTCAGCTTGATGTCGCCATGGCGGGTGAACAGCCAGCCGTTGCGGGCGTTGCGGGTCGGCATGACACAGTCGAACATATCCACTCCGGCGGATACTGCAGCAACGAGGTCTTCCGGCGTGCCGACGCCCATCAGGTAACGCGGTTTGTCCTGCGGCATTCTGGGCGCTGTGTGAGCAAGAATGCGCAGCATGTCTTCCTTAGGTTCGCCGACGGAAAGGCCGCCAATGGCATAACCGTCGAAGCCGATGTCGGTGAGCCCGTTGAGCGAGATGTCACGCAGGTCTTCATACATGCCGCCCTGGATGATGCCGAACAGAGCATTCTGCACTGGCTTCTTGTCTTCAGGGCCGCACAGCCGGTCGAATTCAGTCTTGCTGCGCTGCGCCCAGCGCAGGCTGAGCTGCATCGAATTCTCTGCTTCGCGGTGAGTAGCCGGATAGGGCGTGCATTCGTCGAAAATCATGACGATGTCGGAATTCAGCACCTTTTGAATGCGCATCGATTCTTCAGGTGTCAGAAAGCAGGTGTCACCATTGATTGGCGAACGGAACTTGACGCCTTCTTCGGAGATTTTGCGCAGATCACCGAGGCTCCAGACCTGAAAACCGCCGGAGTCGGTCAGTATGGGGCCGTCCCAGCCCATGAACTGGTGCAGACCGCCATGCGCGGCGATAACCTCGAGCCCCGGGCGCAGCCACAGGTGAAAAGTGTTGCTGAGAATGATGTGTGCGCCAATCTCGCGGATTTCGACTGGTGACAGCGATTTTACTGAACCATAGGTACCGACCGGCATGAATGCCGGTGTCTGTACTTCGCCGTGCGGAAGTTGCAGGCTGCCGCGTCTGGCGTTGCCGTCTTGAGTGGAAAGAGTGAATTGCATAGAAGCGACAAATAATCGAAGCCGAGATACTATCACACCGGGTTGCGCTTGCCTTTGCGCAGCCTTGTGTGACACCCGGCAACTTATATCTTGTCGGCACTTGTACCTTGCCATCACTTGGTTTACCACCGTCTTTGCTATACTAGGCGCATCTGGAACTGCATTCTTCAGGAATCAACGCAATGGCAGAAACTCCGCAATCCTCTCGTCGCAAGAAACCTCTGCTGGAACCCGGTTTGCGCGAGCGTGGCATTTATCTGCTGCCCAATCTGTTTACCACTGGTGCGCTGTTCGCCGGTTTTTATGCCATCGTGCAGGCCATGAATGGCAATTATGAGCATTCCGCAGCGGCGATTTTCATCGCCATGGTTCTGGACGGACTTGATGGCCGAGTGGCACGCATGACCAATACGCAAAGTGCTTTCGGTGCCGAATATGACAGTCTTTCAGATATGGTGTCGTTTGGTGTTGCGCCGGCACTGGTGCTTTATGTCTGGGCCTTGAAGCCGCTGGGCAAACTGGGCTGGATCGCCGCCTTTATTTATTGTGCCTGTGCTGCCCTGCGTCTGGCACGCTTCAACACCAGGCTGGATGAAAGTGACAAATGTTATTTCCAGGGGTTGCCGAGCCCTGCGGCAGCGGCCTTGCTCGCCGGTTTGGTCTGGATTTCCTTCGACAACCGCATTGCCGGCACCGGGTTGCTGTTCGATTTGATCCACATGAAATGGCTGGCCTGGGGCATAACCGTGTTCGCCGGACTTTCCATGGTGAGCGATCTGAAGTTTTACAGCGGCAAGGATATCAATCTGCGTCGCAGCGTTCCGTTTATCGTGATTCTGCTGATCGTGCTGGCCATCGTGCTGGTGTCATACAGCCCGCCGGTGATTCTTTTCATTGTCTCGCTGATCTATGCGCTCTCCGGTTATGTCATGTGGCTCAGGGCAAAGTTGTTGAAAACGGGCGGCGCCAATCTATCGTCTTGATAGAAAAATACAAATCCCCATATGGTTGTCATCCGCTGCCAAAAGCTTTATATTCATGTCATCATGTTTTCGCACAGAACAGACATTACTGTTTTTCCATTCGGCCTCCCGCTTGCCGGGATGCTGCACGCACTTCTGCTGCGCTCTCTTTTCCTGCGCTAGCCCGCGCAGACCACTCACACACACAATCCAGTTTTACCAGGTTTCGCCTTATGAACGATAAGGCGATAAAATTTATTGATAGGCGCCTGAAGGCTTGCCATTAATTGATGGAAAAATCATGAAAAACAATCAGTTGATTATTTTTGACACTACCTTGCGCGATGGCGAGCAGAGCCCCGGCGCATCGATGACCAAGGAAGAGAAATTACGTATCGCCCGCCAGCTGGAAAAGCTCGGCGTCAATGTCATCGAGGCTGGTTTTGCTGCAGCCAGTCAGGGTGATTTCGAGTCGATTCATGCGATTGCAGAAGTCATCAAGCATTCCACCGTCTGTTCGCTTGCCCGTGCCAGCGAGCATGATGTGCGCCGCGCCGGCGAGGCGATCAAGCCGGCGGCCAAAGGGCGTATACACACCTTCATTGCGACTTCGCCGATTCACATGGAGAACAAATTGCGCATGACGCCCGATCAGGTAGTCGAGCGTGCCGTGCAGGCGGTGAAATGGGCACTGGAATACACCGATGACGTCGAGTTTTCGGCGGAGGACGCGGTGCGCTCCGATATGGATTTTCTCGTCCGCGTGTTCGACGCCGTCATCAAGGCCGGCGCCAAGACCATCAATGTGCCGGATACGGTCGGCTACTCGATTCCGGCTCAATGGGGCGAGCGCATGCGCGAGCTGATCGCCCGCGTGCCTGATGCAGACAAGGTGGTCTGGTCTACCCATTGCCATAACGACCTCGGCATGGCTGTGGCGAATTCGCTCGCTGCCGTTATGGGTGGCGCGCGTCAGGTCGAATGTACGATCAACGGTCTTGGCGAGCGTGCAGGCAATGCCAGCCTGGAGGAGATTGTCATGGCTGTGCGCACGCGCAAGGACATCTTTAATCTGGAAACGACGATAGATACCACCCAGATCGTGCCGACTTCCAAGCTGGTTTCCAGCATTACCGGCTACCCGGTGCAGCCCAACAAGGCGGTGGTCGGTGCCAATGCCTTTGCGCATGAGTCCGGCATCCACCAGGACGGTGTACTCAAACATCGCGAGACATACGAGATCATGCGTGCCGAAGACGTGGGCTGGGGCGCCAACAAGTTGACCCTGGGCAAGCTTTCCGGCCGTAATGCTTTCAGGTCCCGCTTGAAAGAGTTGGGCATCGAACTCGAAAGCGAAGAGATGCTGAACATTGCTTTCACCAAGTTCAAGGAGTTGGCTGACAAGAAATCGGAAATCTTCGATGAGGATTTGCATGCTCTTGTCAGCGACGAGTTTGTCAGCGATGCGTCCGAGTTCTTCAAGCTGGTGTATTTGCAGGTGACATCGCAGACCGGCGAGATTCCGCACGCGGTCATCACGGTCTCCGAGAATGGTCAGGAGAAGGTGGCGGAATCCTTTGGCGGCGGACCGGTCGATGCCACCTTCAAGGCCATCGAGAAGATCGTCGAGAGCGGCGCCGAGTTGCAGCTTTATTCGGTCAACAACATTACCAGCGGCACCGATGCGCAGGGTGAAGTGACCGTGCGTTTCTCCAAGGGCGGCCGCATCGTCAACGGGCAGGGCGCCGATACCGATATTGTCGTGGCCTCTGCCAAGGCGTATTTGAATGGTTTGAACAAGCTGCACTCGAAATCCGAGCGTGCACACCCACAGGTATAAAGAGGCAGTAATGATGAAAAATGAAGTACTGCCCAAGGGCAGAATACAGGTCACTACCTATGACATGAACCGGCTGTTTGCCATGACCGAACAACTGCGCAAACAGGGTGGTGCTGAACAGCTTGGCCTCGATCAGCTCGAAGAGGAGCTGGCGCGCTGCGCCGAGGTGAGCCAGGAAAATGTGCCGGCCGATGTCGTCACCATGAATTCGAAAGTGACGCTGAAGGATCTGACATCGGGCAAGGAAATTACCTGCACGCTGGTGTTCCCGGAAAACGCGGATTCCGCCGAGGGGCGCATTTCTGTGCTGGCGCCACTCGGGATGGCGATTCTTGGATATCGTGTCGGCGACAGAATCAGCTGGCAGATGCCTCATGGCGTGCATGAGTTGCAGATCGAAGCAGTACATTATCAGCCCGAAGCGGCCGGCAACTACCTGCTGTGAGTCATTCAGGCTGCACAGCCCGAAGTATTCGGGCTTTTGCAAATGCCTGATGCCCTGAACTTCGGCCTGCATGATGCGTGATACTGACCTGTGGCAGCGCTGGCTGGTGCCGTTGTGTTTGCTGGCGCTCTATTTTATCTGGGGCGCTACTTACATCGCGATGTATTTTGCCATCGAGAGCTTTCCCCCTTTCATGATGGCGGCGATACGCTTCAGTGTTGCCGGCTTTCTGCTCTACGGTTTTTTGCGCTGGCATGGTGCGCCTGCGCCGCAGCCGCGTGAATGGCTTGGGGCGGCGGCGGTTGGCATAATGCTGCTGACCATAGGCAATGTTGCCGTGGCTGTTGCGCAAAAGACGGTTTCAACCAGTGTGGCGGCCATGGCAATTGCTACCGTTCCACTCTGGATTGCCATGTTTTCGAGCTTCTGGGGTGAATCTCACAGCGGCAGGGAGTGGCTTGGCATTCTGCTTGGCATGCTGGGCGCTGCTGTGCTGGCGGCAGGCAGTACCCTGCAGGCCAGCCCGGAGGGCGCCTTGCTGATCGTGTTGGCGGCAGTTAGCTGGGCATTCGGTTCGGTCTGGTCGAAACACCTGCCGATGCCGCATGGCATGATGGCAAGTGCTGCGCAGATGCTGACCGGCGGCGCAGTGCTGATCGTTCTGAGTCTGGTGCTGGGCGAATCCTGGCCGGCGAGCGTCAGCGAAAAATCCTTGTGGGCAATGATTTTTCTGGTCTTGTTCGGCTCCATCGTCGCCTACAGCGCTTATCAGTATCTGCTGAAAACCGTGCGGCCTGCGTTGGCGACCAGCAACACCTTCGTCAATCCGGTGGTGGCGATGTTTTTGGGGGTCTGGCTGGCCAATGAAGTGATTGATGCGCGCGAACTGACGGCGCTGGCGATCATTATCAGCGGCGTGTTGCTGGTGATGCCCTTCAGGGCGAAAACGGAAATTTGAGTGAATAGGGGAATGGTTTGAATTTAGCGATATTTGATCTCGATAACACCCTGCTTGCGGGGGACAGCGACTTTCAGTGGGGGCAATTTCTGATGGAAGAAGGCCTGCTTGAACGTGAAAAACACGAAGCCAGGAATATCGAGTTCTACGAGGATTACAAGGCGGGCAGGCTGGATATTTATGCATTTCTGGAGTTTCAGCTCAAACCGCTATCTGACCATCCACGCGCACGGCTCGATGAGTTGCACAAGCAATACATGGCACGCAAGGTGCGGCCGATGATGACGGAAAAGGCCTGCGCATTGGTTAATCAGCACAAGGCCAACGGTGATCTGCTGATGATTATCACGGCCACCAACAGCTTCGTTACCGGCCCGATTGCAGCGGAGTTCGGCGTTGATCACCTGATCGGCACCGACCCTGAACAGGTCAACGGTGAGTTTACCGGCAAGGTTGCCGGGCTGCCGAGTTTTCAGGAAGGCAAGGTGACCCGGCTGAACGACTGGCTGAGCGCCCACGGAAAATCGCTGGCCGACTTCGGCACCAGCTGGTTCTATAGTGATTCGCACAACGATCTGCCGTTGATGAAGCGCGTCAGCCAGCCGGTGGCAGTTGACCCGGACGACATTTTGCGTGCCCATGCCGAGCAGCAGGGCTGGCCGATCATCAGTCTCAGATAAGCATGGGCTTTGAACTAAGCCGGGTAAATAAATGCGGCTTTTTACGGCTGCAGCAGAAACTGCATGACAAACTTGGTACCGGCGTAAGCCAGCAACAGCAGTACAAAGCCGCTCAGTGTCAGGCGGATGGCAGTGCGTCCGCGCCAGCCGTAAATATGACGGCCGAGTAGCAGGCCGGCATAAATCAGCCAGGAAAGCAGCGCGAAGACATTCTTGTGATTGAACTTCATTGCCTGATTGAAGATGTGTTCAGAGAACATGATGCCGCTGAGCAGGGTCAGGGTGAGCAACAGGAAGCCGATGCCGATGACGCGGAACAGCATGTTTTCCATCACAATCAACGGCGGGAAATCGGCCAGCCGGGTCAGCTTGGGTTTTCCGTGCAGGCTCCGCTCGGCGGCTGCCATCAAGAGCGCATGCAGGGCGGCAAAGGTAAACAGGCTGTAGGCTAGCAGCGCGATGATCAGATGCGCCAGAAACAATGGCTGGTCAGTATAAGGCAGCAGGTTGAATTCGTGGATGCTGCCGTGCAACAGCACGAACAATGCAGCCGGTGGCAACACGTAGGCTTGCAGGCTGTTGTAGGATTGGCGTATGTCTGTGATCCAGTAAATCAGTACTGTCAACCAGAAAACCATTGAAAGCGCATTGCCTAAACCGAGGCTGAGGCCAAGCTGACCGGCATCGCCAACGAAAATCCCGCGATAAAGCAGCCAGCCATGAATTGCCAGACCAGTCGCGATGGCAGACGAGTGCCAGTGCAGGGGTATTTCTGCCGGAGCTGTTTTTGTGCTGCGCCAGAAATCGAATGCGACGAAGGCGTAGATCAGCGCGACGATGAGGTAAGGTAAAAACTCGCTCATGAAATCATTAGCCTGAATGACTTGGGTTAGAATCAAGGTTTATCACTATAGCATGTGCCAGACGGCAAAGTTAATGCCGTTGCCATCCACACGGCACCACACCATCAGAGGTTCATGAATGTTTGAAAATCTCAGCGGACGCTTGCAGGGCGTCATCAAAAATCTCAGAGGTCAGGCCAGACTGACCGAGCAAAATATTGCCGACGCCATGCGTGAAGTACGCATGGCCTTGCTAGAGGCTGACGTTGCCCTGCCCGTAGTCAAGGATTTTATTGCGCGTGTGAAACAACGTGCCGAGGGGCAGGAGGTCCTGCAAAGCCTGACGCCTGGCCAGGCCGTGATCAAGGTGGTGCACGACGAACTTACCGAGCTGATGGGCGCCAGGGGCGAAGTACTGGATCTGGCCGCAGTGCCGCCGGTGATCATCCTGATGGCAGGTTTGCAGGGTTCCGGTAAAACTACCACCTCAGCCAAGCTCGCTCGCCTGCTCAAGGCGCAGAAAAAGAAAGTGTTGCTGGCCAGTGCCGATGTCTACCGCCCGGCCGCTATCCAGCAGCTGAAAACACTGGCCCAGAGTCTGGAAGTCGAATGCTTCGATTCCAACGCAGGCCAGCAACCTGCAGATATTGCCAGCGCTACGCTCGATTTCGCCAAGCGTCATTTTTACGATGTCGTGATTTTCGACACCGCCGGCCGGCTCGGTATCGATGAAGCGATGATGAACGAAATCCGTGCCTTGCATGCGTTGCTGAAGCCGACCGAAACGCTGTTCGTGGTCGATGCGATGCAAGGTCAGGATGCGGTGAATACCGCGCGTGCCTTCGGCGAAGCGTTGCCTTTGACCGGCGTGGTTCTGACCAAGCTGGACGGCGACGCGCGCGGCGGCGCCGCCCTCTCGGTGCGGCATATTACCGGCAAGCCGATCAAGTTCATCGGCGTCAGCGAAAAGGTCGACGGGCTCGAACCGTTCCATCCCGAGCGCATGGCATCGCGCGTGCTGGGTATGGGTGACGTGCTTTCCCTGATCGAGCAGGCGCAGAAAACCGTTGACATCGACGAAGCCAAAAAACTTGCCGACAAGGTGAAATCCGGCAAGAGCTTCGATCTTGATGATTTCAAGATGCAGATGCAGCAAATGCGCAATATGGGCGGTATCGGCGCCCTGATGGACAAACTGCCCGGGCAGATGGCAGGTATGGCGGGCAAGATCAGCGGCGATGCCGGCGACAAGGCCATCCGCCGCATTGAAGGCATCATCAATTCGATGACACCGCTAGAGCGTCGCAAACCTGAAGTCATCAAGGCAACCCGCAAACGTAGAATCGCTGATGGTGCAGGCGTGCATGTACAGGAAGTAAACCGCATGCTGAAGCAGTTCGAAGAAGCGCAGAAGATGATGAAAATGTTCTCCAAGGGCGGCGCCAGCAAGCTCATGCGTGCTATGCAGGGCAGATTCCCCGGTCTCCGCTGAAACTTGCATTGACGAGCAGGGCGGTTTTCAGGATAATCACGCCCTTTCTGCAGTCTGGTGTTTACACGGACTCGGGCTGTTAGCTCAGCTGGTAGAGCAGCGGACTTTTAATCCGTTTGTCGTGGGTTCGATCCCCGCACAGCCCACCAATTAAATCAAAGGGTTAGCTTAAACGCTAACCCTTTGTGCTTTTTGTGACATAAAACTTCTAAAGTCAAACTTGGCGACGGTCCTTGGAACATCGTTGCCTGTCTTTATATACTTACAAGTTATTAAATTATAGTTATATATTATTTATCCTGCCGTTAATAAGTTTTTAGAATAGCCGCTTCTTGAATGTAATGATGTAGCCGGGAGCGCGCAATTGAAAATCCGTCGACTGGATCTGGACGACCAATCCATTAGCCAGCCTCATCTTGAAATGGGTTTGCCGCCCGCCGAATACGAAGTGACCCATGCTTCTGATCACCCTTTGTTGAGGGCAGCGGCTTATCTGGTGGTGGCGGTGCTCACCGCGCTGGTCTGCTATTTTGTCTATCGTCTTTTTCTCGATGGCAATGGGCGTAGCGGTAGCGAGATTGTTGCCGAGGCCTTGTGCGATCCGATGTTCTTGAGCGCGGTCGTTGTAGGCTTGTTGGCGCAGGTGATCGATGGTGCGCTTGGTATGGCCTATGGCGTTACCTCGACCAGTTTCCTGCTTGCAGTGGGCGCCTCACCTGCCATGGCCAGCGGTGCAACGCATCTGGCTGAGGTTTTTACGACCGGCGTTTCCGGGGTCTCGCATCTCAAAATGGGCAATGTCAACAAGAAGCTGTTTTTCAGCTTGTTGATTCCGGGTGTGATCGGCGGGTTGATCGGCACCTATATTCTCGGTAACGTCGATGGCAAAATCCTCAAGCCGTTCATCAGTGCTTATCTGCTACTGATGGGGCTCTATGTGTTAAGCAAGGCTTTCCGTCATATCCGTGCCCGCCGTGAAATCAGCAGCAGAAAAGTCGTGCCGCTGGCCTTGTTCGGCAGCTTCATGGATACAACAGGCGGCGGCGGATGGGGGCCGATTGTGACCACTTCGCTGGTCGGCTCCGGCCATGACCCGCGGACGACCATCGGCTCGGTCAATTTCGCCGAGTTCTTTCTGACGGTGACCGTCGCCGCAGCCCTGTTCTCCATTCTGGACAATAGCGTCTGGGTGATCGTGTCCGGATTGGTGATCGGTGGCCTTTTTGCCGCACCGTTTGCTGCCTACATCACCAAGCGCCTGCAGCCCAAGGTTTTGCTGATATTGGTCGGGACGCTGATCAGCCTGATCAGTGCCTATAATCTGTACATTTCCAACTGGAACTGATCAACTTGCGCTTTTTATTCTCAGCTGGTGTCGGGTTGTTCCTGATGGGATTTTGTATTGTCAGTACGGCTTCATTTATGACGACTTTGAGTGAAAGAGTGGTCGCGGTTGCAGATGGCGATTCTCTCACCATCGAGATTGAGGATGGAAGCCGTTACAAGATACGTCTGGCGGGATAGTGATCCCGTATCGCCATGGAGATGGCGTAGACAAAATGCAGTACAACCCTCACACCTTTAATCAGCTCTGCAATTGCCGCTGAATTCTATTCTGACGTGCGGCTGACCGTTCTTGAGTATTTCATAGAGGTCGGTGACGTTTCCGCTGGAGCGTTCAATTTCGAGCGTGCGGTTGAATTTCTCGCTACGACAGCGGATCAGGCGTTCGCTGAAATTGCACTGCACGATTTCATTGAAAATTTCGGTTTGTCCATTGTTGAAAGCGTAGGATTTGCTGTCGGCTTCTTCTCTTTTGGCTGCGCTTCCCATGCTGCTGGTGGTGATTCCCTCGCAATGGTAATGCATGGTCTCGGCGCCTGAGGCGGCGGTGTTCATCAGCAAAGCTAAAAGCAGGTATTTTTTCATGATCCGGTCCGGTGATGTGACAAGAATATAGACTGCTGTTGCGGCGCATTGATTCTTCAGAATCCGGAAAGGGTGGAGTGAATGTCAGAGAGTTCGGGGTGTGAAAAAGTCCAGGTGGCCAACGCACATGGTTGCCGTATCAATTATTGTCAAACGCAACAGGTCGCAGAACTGGAGATCGGTGCGATCAGTATCAGGCTTGATATCAAAGCTTATGCCGTACTGTCAGGCGTAATGCAGCAATCGCACGCTCGAATTGCCGTCCTCAATCAGACACAAGCATTCATGATGATCTTTTTCGCCGTCTGGGCCGGTCATCCTGACGGCCTGGATCAGACCGCAACAGTACTTTTGCACAATTTTCGGGCATGACGCCACTCGGCGATTCTGTGACGACGCACGATGATGGCGATGAAGATCATGGCGCATGCCAGCAAGAGCAGCTTTGCCAGGCCGGTGTAAATGCTGAGAATCAACAGTTGCGGTAGCGCGCTGGTCATTAGCAAGGGCAACAGTACGAGCAATAATGCAATCAATATGAGCAGCATGGGCTTCTCCTTGCGCAGTGGGCTGTCGCAGAATGCGATTAATCAAGGGTCATGACTAGAACAGGGGGTTAAAAGGAATGCTAACCTTCTGTTATGTCATTAAAAAATAGGTACGTTAACCGTTCAAAAATCAGCGAGGCGAAATTCCGGGAGCTGGTTCGCTGCTTTGCTGCCGATCTGGATGCTTCCCAGATCGCACTGCTCAGTGGCTTGAACCGCAATACCGTGAACCGATACCTCAAAGCGATTCGAGCGCGCATTGCCGAGCATTGCGAACTCGAATCTCCGTTATCAACTCGAATCTCCGTTATC
>MCAW01000003.1 GCA_001704575.1 Methylophilales bacterium LSUCC0135 | reverse complement strand
CAAGCACTTCCGTATCGACCATGGCAATAATGAATTCGTCAGAGGTCACAACCACATCAACGGCATCGAAGGCTTCTGGGGCGTCGCCAAAACCAGGCTCGCCAAGTTCAGAGGCATGAGCAAGAACACGTTCTATCTGCACCTCAAGGAGTGTGAATTCCGGTATAACTACAGGAAACAGAACTTGTACTTGAACATCCTCAAAATCGTCAGAACTAGACCTCTGTTCTAGTCATGACCCTTTTTATTTCTCATCACATCTCGCCAATCGACATATCGCCAGCTTATGTCGATGAAAACTCAAATCATCGACACATTCAGGATTTATGTCGATATTTTTATCTTTTATCGACATATCAGTTATTGAACGACCATGACTTCCGCCTGCAAGCCATGAACGGCGCCCCTTACTTCTTTCGTTCCAGCGTGTTCTTGGCCACCGTAAAGCAATGCAAGCTGCTAGGGCAAAACTCCACTTCAAGCCCTGACACAGTTTTTTGTCCGGCAGCCGAATAAGTCGTTACCAGGGGAATGCGCCCCAATGGATTCTTTTTCGAGAACTCAATCAGTCCCTTGATTTCCTTTGCATCCTCGAATGGTCGATCCGACCATTTCACCTCCACCGCAAAGCGGGGGCGTTGCTGTGCATCCAGGCTGACCAAATCCACTTCCCCACTCTTCCAGCGGGCGTAATAAAGAGATTCCACAAAAGCCGCATTGTGCAACCACTGACTGAATACCGCCGTTTCAACCAACTGTCCGATCGCCTCATGATTTTCATCCACCGGGCCGAATAACGCGGCTCGCATTGTCGGATTGGTCAAATAGACCTTAAAAGTCGTGGCACGCTTGAAATGTGCGGCATCCTGGTCTACGCGCCGCACCCGACGAATCAGGAATGCAGCCTCCAGATATTCGAGATACTTCACCAGCGTATTTTTCGCCACATGGGAAGTCTGTGACAAATCCTCCAGGCTAAGCTCCTGACCGGTGTTATATGCCAGCGTATTAAAGAGGCTGTTAAGTTCCTGAATATCCGTAATGCCGTAAAGAATGGGCAAATCACGCAACAGCACCTTGTCGATAATATCGCTCTTGATGTAACGGCGTTGGTTGTGGCGCACCGTTTCTGAAAACACCGCCTCGGGGTAGCCCCCGAAATTCAGGTAATCGATAAATGCATCATTCAGGCCGTGCAAATCATTGGCCGCAAAACGCAAGGTTCCACGCTCCTCGCCCTCCTCACGAATCAACTCAGTCTCACGCCCGATAAATCGCAGATATTCGGCAAAGGTCAATAGCGGCAGCACAAACTCGGTAAAGCGCCCCGCGCCGGATTCAGCGCTCTTGGCCTTGAGTGCAGCAGCCGCCGAGCCGGTTGCGACAAAGCGGATTCCCCGGAAGGTGTCCACCAGCGACTTGAGATGCACCTCCCAGCCTTTCAGATACTGAATCTCATCGAAGAACACATACAGCCGGGTGCCATCGGGGCGATGGAACATCTTCTGGAAACGCGTTACCAACCCCTCCAGCGTCAACCCCGTATAAAGCGGGGTCTCCAATGAGACATACAGGATATCCCGCCCGATTACGCCATGCATATCCAGCAAATTCTGAATCGTGTGATACACCAGAATCGTCTTGCCGACCCGTCGTGGTCCAAGCAACACGACAGCCCGATTCACATCCTGACCCAACAAGCGAGAGAAATCGTCCAAATAAGCTCGTCGCGGAAGCGCCTGATGATCAGGGTCAATTCCGCTACCCGACTGCCACCAGGGGTTATCAAGACGCAAGCGATCTTCTATTTCCTTTTCAGAGACTTGCAACATAATTTGCACCTAGCATCAAAGTTATGATTCAAAATTGTACCAAATAAGATCAATCATGTAAGCTTATTTGATATTTTTAGATATTACACATACGAATCATCAACATGGGAGCAATTCAACATTCACCCTAGCCTACCTTTTACACCAACCACGTTCCAAAATCGGCAGAATTCATTAATGAAATAAAGTACACCTGGCATATCAAAATTCTCGTTCAGGATGAACAAAAACGCTCATCATGGGATGTTTGATGCTAGTTATAACCTGCACCAGTCAATAAAGAAGCAGGCTATAGCCTGCTATCAGCGTTCTCAATTCTAGAATTGAGAATAAAAAGATAATTCGCTTTTCGCGAATAGCGAAAATTGGGAATTTTGATTCAAGTTAAGCTGACGTACTGAAGCCAAAGACGCCTACGTCAGCCTTCGGCCTGCGCCGGTTTTGTTTTGGGTTTTCTGGTTTTGCCAAGGTTGGCGGCAGGCAACAGCGAGGTGATCTGCTGATAGCGCTCGAACAGGAATGCGACGCGGGCGGCGGCGGTCTTGGCGCCTTTGTAGCCATAGGCGGCATCGACTGCGGCATCCAGCGCCTGATGCGCTTTCAGTAGGTTGGCGGGCATGGTCAGCGGGTCGTAGAGATCGGCGAGCGAAGGGGCCTGATGCGCGGCACGGGCATCGAGCACGCCCTGCGCGGCGGTTTCGATGGCGGCGCGCTTGCCGGTGGGTCCAGGCCAGAGGAAGGTATTGTAGACGATACTAACTGAGTAACGAAAGTCACTCTTAAGCCGCCCACAGACGGCACGTATCCAAGCGTTATGAATGGTTGAAGTCAATATTCCAAAATGGAGCAGGTTTGCATCAGCCATGACCCTTACCAAGTTGCTTGAAAGTGCTTCAGGTTGCTCGTAACCAATAGGAATAAATGCACGTCGCTCAGAAGAAACTTCTGGCAAAACTAGATATGGCGAAATCGGCATGTTTTCAACATGAAATCGAGTGGGTGTAGCCGCAAGTTTGCGTGTAGGTGCACTCTTGCTGGCTGCACGGAAACCACGCACGGCCTCGACCCGCCCCATGCGCTCGGCAGCCTTGATGTTGATGGGGTCTTGCGGCTTGATGGTCTGCGTCTGATAACCGGCGATAAAACCGAACAGCCGCTCGTTCTTGCAAAGCTCGGCCAGAGTGAATCGTTGCTGCTGCCGTTGGTCAGGTCATACAACCTGAAACGGGCAAAATCGCAGACCAGCAGGTAGCGCGGCAGATCGCACTCGACAATGCCCGGAAAATAATCCATCGCCTGCGCGAAGGCGCGCTCCAGATTCTTGCCGCACGATTTCATCTCGACCAGCAGAATGCCGGGCCAGAACAGATCGACATAACCGGATTTATCGCCCAGCTTTTTGACGGCATGCTCGAAAGTGGCAAGGCGCTTGTTGATGATGCCGAAAATCTCGAAGAAGTCGATCAGAAAGGGTTTGGCTTCGCTATCCTCGTTGGCGGCGTCATGCCAGCGCATGGAAAAGTCAGCGCGCGGCTCTTGATCTAATTCCACTAAAGCGTCTTCAATCCGCAAATCTCGATTCGGCCATGCGTGATTTCGATAACGGCGGGTTGCTGGAGAAGTATTTCTTGATGCCGGACAGGATGGAGGCGGCCATTTTGTACTGATAAACGGGGTCGTTGAGACGCTTTTCTTCTTCCGGGTTGCTGATGAAGGCGGTCTCGACCAGGATGGAGGGGATATCGGGCGCTTTCAGCACAGCGAATCCGGCTTGTTCGACGCGCGGTTTGTGCAGGCGGTTGATTTCGCCGAGATGGCCGAGCACGGCCTGGCCGAGTTTGAGGCTGTCGTTGATGGTGGCGGTTTGCGAGAGATCGAGTAGCGTACGGGCCAGATGCGGGTCCTTGACGTTGATGCTGACGCCGCCGATGAGGTCGGATTCGTTTTCCTTTTGCGCCAGATATCGCGCAAAGGCACTGGTGGCGCCGCGTTCTGAGAGGGCAAAGACGGAGGAGCCGTTGGCTTCACGGCGGGTGAAGGCATCGGCGTGAATCGAAATGAAGAGATCGGCCTGCACCTTGCGGGCCTTCTGCACGCGGCTGTTGAGCGGCAGGAAGTAATCGCCGTCGCGGGTGAGGATGGCACGCATATTGGGTTCTTTGTCGATCTGCGCCTTGAGTTTTTGCGCAATTGATAGCGTGATGTCTTTTTCGCGGCTACCTCTGGCGCCGATGGCGCCGGGGTCTTCACCGCCGTGGCCGGGGTCGATGGCAATCGTCACCATACGGCCGTCATAAGGTTTGTCTATTACTTTATCTGTCGCTTTATCCGCCAGTTTGTCTGTGATGGCCGGAGCTTGTGGTAACGCCTGAGGGATATTGGCGGCTATCGCCTGTTCCGCATTTGCTGTGGCAGGCGGGCTGGTGCTGGCGATTTCCGGCGTCATTTCGAGGCTGGGCGCGGTTTGCAAGCCATCGCGCTGTTGCAGCAGCGCCATCAGCGGGTCTACCAGCGGATAGATGTCGAGCACGAGCCGGTGCTGGTATTCGCCTGCCGGCGGCAACTGGAAGATTTCAGGCCGTATCTCGGATTTGAGGTCGACCACCACGCGCACAACGCCGGGTTTGAAATTGCCGACGCGCACCTGACGGATATAGGGGTCGTCAGGCTGTATCTTTTCAGAGAGGCTCTTGAGTTCCGGGCTGATATCCGCCTGCTGCAGGTCAATCACCAGCCGTTCGGGATCCTTCAGCATGATCATGCTGTGGACGATGGGCTGGGTGGCTTCGAGGGTGATGCGGGTGTAATCGGCTGCCGGCCAGACGCGCGTGGCAGTGATGCTGAGCGCGGCGTTGGCAATGCCGGACAACAGCAGAATGCCGAGAAGCCCGGCGATTGTCAGGATGTTGCGTGCGCTAAATAATCTCATCGTTGCCCGTTTTTGCAATCATGGCCTCCAGACATGCGACCGCCTGATTTGAATTGGCGCGAATATGCAGTGTTCTGCCGGTGTTTTCCGGGCAGAGGCTGACGTCGATATCCGCTTGCGGAATCAGATCGCCCGCTTTTTCCGGCCACTCGACCAGGCAGATGGTCTGCGGGTTGAAATAATCCCTGAAGCCGGCAGCATCCCATTCTTCCGGGTCGGCAAACCTATACAAGTCAAAGTGATAGATATTGAACCTCGAAATCACATAAGGTTCAACCAATGTGTAGGTCGGGCTCTTGACCTTGCCTGCATGCCCCAGCCCATGCAACAGGCCCCGCACGAATGTGGTTTTGCCGGCTCCGAGATCGCCGTGCAGATAAATGGTCAGGCCCGGCATCAAGCCGCCGGCAAAGCGGGCGCCTGCGGCCAGCGTCGCTGCTTCATCCGGCAGGTAACGTGTAAAATCCTTGCTCATGTTGAATCCAAACGACCTATCCGGCCTCGCCGACGACATCAAGCGCTGGGGCATCGAGCTCGGCTTCAGCGCGGTCGGAATTACCGATACCGATCTGAGTCAGGCTGAAGAGGCGCATCGCGCTTGGGTGGCCAAGAGTTTTCATGGTGCTATGGATTATATGGCAAAACATGGCGATAAACGAACCCGTCCGTCCGAACTGGTGCCGGGTACGGTGCGCATCATCTCGGCGCGCATGGATTATCTGCCGCCGGATGCCAAAGACAGCGAAACCGTCATGCAGGATGGCGAACGCGCCTTTATTTCTCGTTATGCGCTTGGGCGCGATTATCACAAGGTATTGCGCAGCCGCCTGCAAAAGTTGTGCGACCGCATAGGCGCCCGTGCCGGCGATTTCGGTTATCGCGTGTTTACCGACAGCGCGCCGGTGCTGGAGGTCGAACTGGCGCAGAAAGCCGGGCTAGGCTGGCGTGGCAAGCACACCCTGCTGCTGTCGCGCGAGGCCGGCTCCTGGTTTTTTCTGGGGGAAATCTACACCGACCTGCCGCTGCCGGTCGATACTCCCGGGCAGAACCACTGCGGCACCTGCAACGCCTGCATCGATATCTGCCCGACCCAGGCCATTGTCGCGCCCTACGAAGTCGATGCGCGGCGCTGCATTTCCTATCTCACGATTGAACTGAAAGACAGCATTCCGGAACCGCTGCGCCCCCTGATCGGCAACCGTATCTACGGCTGCGACGACTGCCAGCTGGCTTGTCCGTGGAACCGTTTCGCGCGCCTGCCGGCAGTGGATGATTTCAATGTGCGGCACGGGCTGGATGACATCACGCTGGTGGAACTTTTCGGCTGGGACGAAGCGACTTTCAGGGAAAACATGGCAGGCAGCGCCATCTACCGCATCGGCTACATCCAATGGCTGCGCAATATCGCTGTAGGCTTGGGCAATGCGCCGGGCACACCGGCAGTGATTGGCGCACTGCAATCACGCAGGCATCACGAATCAGACGTGGTAAGGGAGCACGTTGCCTGGGCGCTAGCCCGTCATCATGCACTTTGAGCAAAGGTGCCGGCAGTAGCGCCCTGCACAACAACAGCTTATTCCGCTGCTTTTACCGCAGCTTTCTTTTTCTGCATCACGCAGGTTTCAGTGCCGTAATTGCCGCCAAAATCATCCGGCTCGAAATAATGGCTTAAAAAGCTCCAGCGGCCACTGGCATCGCGCTTGAGGGTAGCGAGCCCGGTAGTGGGCTCATCTTTGCGGCGCGAGGTGTCGAGCACGTAACTGGCCGCCATCTGATTGCCGCGAATGACGGCGTTGCCGTAGAACTTCACCGAATTCTCGGTTTCCGCCGTGTATTCGTAAACGCCGGTGCGGCCGGTGCTGCTGACGAGATTCAGCTTTAACGTGACTTCAAGTTTGTACTTGCCGACCTGCTGGTTTTCACCCCGGCAATCATAACTGCCGCTGTAATTGATGCCGTTGAAAGCCGGTTGCGCGACAGCCGGCAGCGCGGCGAAAACGAACAGGGAAATCGTTGCAGATATGAGTCGTTTCATGGGGTTTCTTGATGAATAAAATTCAGGTTCTTGAGCAGGGCGTACCGAGCACGATTTGTAGCGCGAGAATGCACGCCGAACTATTTGTTTGAACTACTTTTTTCAGTTGCGAGTCAAGACAGTTTGTGGTCTGATATGCGCCCTCGCGCAACCGCGAACGGCAACGGCAATATTTGCTGAAACACATTCCTGATCGAGCTTTCATGTCACGTCAAAAACTCTGGCTATTCGGCCTGTTCAACCTGCTTCTGCTGGCGCTGCTTTCGGCATGGTTCTGGTCGCACAACCGCCCTGTCGACATTCTTGCTCCCCAACTGTCCTGGAACCAGAAACTGCAATGCGCTTCTTATGCGCCTTATTACACACCGGGCAGCAGCCCTTTCGTGCCCGGCACACATATCAGTCAGGCGCAGATCAGGCATGATCTGGCGCTGCTGGCCGAGCGCTTCGATTGCGTGCGCACGTATTCCGTCGGCCAGGGCCTGGATTACGTGCCCGAGGCAGCTGCAGAACTTGATCTCGAAGTATTGCTTGGTGTATGGATCGGCTGGACCGACGCCGACAACGACAAGGAATTGACCCGTGCCATCGAGCTGGCGCGCGAAAGGCCGGAAGTCATCCGCGCGCTGGTAGTCGGCAACGAAGTGCTGTTGCGCCAGGAACAGCCGCCGGAAAAGCTGCGCGCCTACATCAAGCGAGCCCGCGATTACAGCGGCGTTCCGGTCACTTATGCCGACGTTTGGGAGTTCTGGCTGAAAAACTCCTTGCTGGAAAACGAAGTGGATTTCGTGACTGCTCATATCCTGCCTTATTGGGAAGACGAGCCGCAATCGATCGATGACGCCGTCGCCCATGCCAGGTCAGTCATGCACAGACTGGGCGAAACCTTTGAAAAACCCATTCTGATCGGCGAAACCGGCTGGCCCAGTGCCGGACGGCATCGTAACGCCTCGGCGCCTGGCCTCGTCAATCAGGCCAGATATATCCGTGAATTTCTGCAGGCAGCAAGCGACAACGGCTGGAACTACAATCTGATCGAAGCCTTCGACCAGCCCTGGAAACGCGTGCTGGAAGGCACCGTAGGCGGCAATTGGGGCTTGTATGACAGCGATCTGCAAGCCAAGTTTGCCTTCAGCGGCCCGGTAGCGGAACGTCAGGACGGCTGGCTGCCTTTGTTTGCCGCGCTTGGCGGTATGCTGCTGTTCTGTCTGCTGGCAGCCGGGGCAGCAAAAGGCCCGACAGGCGCATCATCACCAGCCGCCAAGCCGCTTGCCATGACAACGCTGCCCTTTGCGCCATTGGGTGCTGCCGCCGGCCTCGTTGTCTGCCTACAAGCCGGCTATCTGTCTGCAGCATGCCGCGATCTGCAGGAGTGGCTGGCGCTCGGCGGCCTCGCTGCCGCCGGCTGGCTCGGTTTGCTGGCACTGCCGGCATACATGCTGAAATCCAGCCATGCAGCGCGCCGGTGTATCCAGATCAGCCTTTGGCTGCTGGCGATAGCGGCGCTGATCGCCAGCCTGTTATTGCTGATTGATGGCCGCTACCGCGATTTTCCGGTCAGCCTGTTCATTCTGCCTGCCGTGGTTTTCGGTCTGGTACCGGGCGCAGCCGGCGTCAGCGGTCTTTCGCGGTACCACGCAAACGTCATGCTGGCCGCCTTCATGGTCACGCTCGGCATCATCTGGTTCGAACCGCACAACCACCATGCCTGGGCCTGGCTCACGCTGACCTTGCTGCTCGCCTTTGCCGGCCGCCAGAACAGTAACCATTCCCGCCACGGTGAAGCGGCATGATCAACTTGACCAAACGCTACGCCATGCCGCTGCTGTTTGCGCTGGCGATTGCTGCCGCACACTTCAGTCTCTGGTTCGTCATCAATCGCGCTCTGCCGCTGACAGACGCGCCGCCCATGGTGCAGGGCTTCGCCTATAGCGGTTTCCAGCAGGATCAAAGCCCGCTGGAAAAGACTTATCCGAGCCGGGAGCAACTGCTTGCGGATCTGCAGATGCTGAAGCCCTATACCAAGCGCATCAGAACCTACGGCGCGGTCGAGAACCCTGAAGTCGTCGCACTGGCGGAGGCGAACGGCCTCATGGTCACGGCCGGCGCCTGGATCAGCCCGGTTGCCGAAGACAGCCAGCGCGAAATCGAAACCCTGCTGGCACAGGTGGCGCTGCAACCGAATATCGAGCGGCTCATCATCGGCAACGAAGCGCTGTTGCGTAATGATGTTTCGGTGCCGGAACTCTTGATCTACATCGACCAGGTCAAGGCACAAACCAGGCTGCCGGTCTCTACGGCGGAACCCTGGCATGTGTGGCTGAAGAACCCGGGGCTGGTCAAACATGTGGATTTCATTGCCGTACACCTGCTGCCCTACCATGAAGGCGTGCCGATTGAAGGCGCCGTCGATTATGCCATCGAGCGTTACAAGGAACTGATGGCAGCCTATCCGCGCAAGAAAATCGTCATCACGGAAATCGGCTGGCCCAGTCGCGGACCGGCGATCGGGGCTTCGGTCGCATCGCAGGTCAATCAGGCCAGATTCGTGCGGGAATTTCTCGCTAAAACCGCTTTTCAGGATTACGACTACTACCTGATGGAAGCCATCGACCAGCCGTGGAAGGTCAATATCGAAGGCTGGGCAGGCCCTTACTGGGGCATGTTCGACGTCGAGCGCCAGCCCAAGTATTCGCTGGCCGGGGCCGTGCCGAGAGACAGCCGCTGGATCAGCAAGGCCGCATGGTCCACCCTGCTCGCTTTCATCCCGGTTGTTTTCATCGCCTGGCGCTTCCGTCACTGGCGCGCGGGTGGCCGCATTTCCATGGCGGTACTGATGCAGGCCTGCGTCACCACGCTGGTGATCGCCTGGAACCTGCCCGGCGATTATTACTACACGCTACGCGATTTCGTCATCCTGCTGGGACTCATCGTCGCCATGCTGATGACATCGGCCGTGCTGATGATTTATGGCGTTGAGTTCAGCGAGGTGATGTTCAAGGGCGGCTGGCGGCGTTTTTACAAACGCGCGCAGCCGCTGCCACCGGAGCGCGAGAAATTCGTTTCCGTGCATCTGGCCTGTTACAACGAACCGCCGCAAATGGTCATCGCCACCATCGAAAGCCTGGCGAAGCTGAAATATACCCATTTCGAGGTTATCGTTGTAGACAACAACACTCGGGACGAAGCACTATGGAAACCCGTAGAAGCCTACATGGCAACGCTTCCTGCCAACTTCCGTTTCTTCCATCTTCCGCAATGGCCCGGTTTCAAGGCCGGCGCTCTGAATTTCGCGCTGCAGCAAACCGATCCGCGCGCAGAGGTCATCGGCGTGGTCGATGCCGATTATGTCGTAACGCCGGACTGGCTGGCAGTGCTGATCCCCCATTTCGCCGAGCAGCAGGTCGCCGTGGTGCAGGCACCGCAGGCGCATCGCGACTGGGAACACAATTTCTTCCGACGCATGTGCAACTGGGAATTCGAAGGCTTTTTCCGCACCGGCATGCATCACCGCCATGAGCGCAATGCGCTGATCCAGCACGGCACCATGACGCTGGTGCGCAGGCAATCGCTGGAAGACGTCGGCGGCTGGTCTGAATGGTGCATCTGCGAAGACACCGAGCTGGGGCTACGCCTGCTGGAAGAAGGCATGGAGCTGCGCTACGTCGATGAGACCTTCGGCCGCGGCCTTACACCCGCGAACTACAAGGCCTTGAAGTCGCAGCGATTCCGCTGGGCGTTCGGCGCCATGCAGATTCTCAAACACCATCTGCCCAAACTGCTCGGCAAATCCACCCTGAACGCCGGCCAGCGCTACCACTTTCTCACCGGCTGGTTCGGCTGGCTTGGCGATGCGCTGCAACTGTTCTTCACACTGGGTTCCATCGGCTGGACCATCGCCATGTTGGCATTTCCGAAAGCCTTCAGCCTGCCAATGAGCATCATGCTGATGCCTATTTTGTGTTTTCTCGTAATCAAGGCCGCGATGGGTCCGATACTTTATCGCAGGACCATGAATTGCAGCTGGAAGGATATTTTCGGCGCATCGCTCGCCAGTCTCGGGCTGTCGCACGCCATCGCCCAGGGCATCGTTCTCGGCCTGGTGAAGAAAGACGGCATCTTCAAACCCACTGCCAAGGGCAAGGGTCTGGTTGCCGGCAAGATGGCCATCATCGAGCCGGTGCGGGAAGAATTGCTGCTGTTGATCGCACTGATTCTGGCTGCCGGCGCAATGCTGATGACGCGTGGTGTGGAGAACTTGGATGCGCGGTTATGGGTGGCGATGCTGAGTCTGCAATCCCTGCCTTATATCAGCGCGGTGGCCTGCCAGGTCATCGCTTCAAGACCTGAGCAGGCTTCGGCCAAAACCTCCCCGAAAATGGCTTGAATCACGGCAGCCTGTTGCTGCAACTGACTGCCGGATCGCTATCTGGCTGAAAGCAAGGCTGCGCCGATGATGCCGGCGTGGTCGCCGCTGGTGGAGACACTGACGTCGATCCTGTCGCGCAATACCGGAATCAGATCATGATCGAGACGCTGCATGAAAGCCGACTGCATCAGCGGCCAGGCATGGCTCATACCGCCGCCGATCACCACCGTGCGCACATCCACCACCTTGAGAATATGGGCCAGCGCTTGTGCCAGCGAAACGGCAGCCAGCTCGAAAGCGCGCATTGCATCGCTTTCGCCCTGCGCTGCAGCCTGCGCGATCGAGGCTGCGTCCAGCTGCTTGCCCGTCAACGACTGATAACTCAGACTCACACCGCTGGCCGAAGCGTATTGCTCCATGCAGCCGCGATTGCCGCAACCGCAGAGCCTGCCGTCCGGCTCTACGATGATATGACCGGCCTCCATTGCATAGCCATTCTGGCCGGCGAAAGGTTGATGATTGACGATCAGGCCGCCGCCAACGCCGGTACCGAGGCCGAGATAGACCAGATCGGAAATGTCGTCCGCATGCAGTTTGTATTCACCGTAAGCGGCTGCCAGCGCATCGTTCTCGACCACCACCGGCCGTAGCAGCAGGCGTGCCAGACCGCCAGCCAGATCGGCATCGCGCAGGCCGGGTAGATTGGGCGACTGGGCTACCGTGCCGCGTTGCGGATCGATAAAACCGGGAAAACCGATACCGATGGAAGTGACATCGGGGTGACGTTGCAATACTTTGTCCAGGGCCTCCGCTGTAACCGCCAGAATCTGCTGCCAAGCCTCGTCGGCAGCATGCGTACGGCAGATGGTTGAAAAGTCGGCGGCAAAGCGCAGCTCGTCGATCACCTCCAGACCATCGACCACACCAACCCGCAGGTTGGTGCCGCCGACATCCACGCCGATGCAAAGGCTCATCGCAACACCCTAGAGCGGATGGATTTCGAATGCATGCAAGCGAATCTCAAGTTCTTCGCTCAAGGCGTCGGATGGCCACTCAAGGCTGATGGTCACCGCCTGCATGATCTTTTCAAATCCGGCCTCGGATTGCGATACGCTGAAATGCGGATGACTGTAGAACGCGCAGGCGAGATTGGTCTGCAAATGCACGACGCCGCCGAGCACTTCATCTTCCAGAGAAATTTCCTTGAGGCCGGCAAAACTCAACGGCTGGCCGAAACCGCAGGGAATGTTCTCGCCGATACGGAAACGGCCCGCTGGCCCGTCGCAGCTCGGCATCGCCAGATTGATCTCAACCTTGAACACGCCCTTGGGCAGTTTGCTGAAGTTGTATTTGACCACCAGCGCGTGCTTGTCCAGCGCGATCTTCTTGCCGATCTTGGCGCCCTTGTAACTGGCGCAGAAATCCAGTGAAGCCTTGCTGGCCGTCGGCCGCCGGTAGACCAGCGCCTCCTCGCCTACCGCTTCATCCTTCCAGGAATCGAGGAACAGGGTCTTGCGGCGGGCATCCACCCCCAGATCGGCTTCGGTGATGTCATGCTTGGAGCTCATGCGCTCGTGCGGATTGCTGATGCCGCTGCCCTGTTCGTGGTGCTCGGGCTGCGCATGCACCTTGCGATGATAATGCTCGGCCTGCCGGGTCAGCGTATCAGCGAAATTGTGGCGCAGTTCATAGGCATCGAATTCGCAGATGGAAGCTGTGCCATCCAGTCTGGCAACCGCCT
Source organism: Methylophilales bacterium LSUCC0135 (assembly GCA_001704575.1). Classification (GTDB taxonomy): domain Bacteria; phylum Pseudomonadota; class Gammaproteobacteria; order Burkholderiales; family Methylophilaceae; genus UBA6140. The sequence continues at coordinate 250,979 of MCAW01000003.1, read as the reverse complement.
GCAGCTTGCCGTTCTGGAGGAAAGCCTCGTCGAAGCCGTCCATATCCAGATCGGTCAGTACTTTCGTTGGGCGCTCAGAGACCTTGTCCAGCATGGTTTCCAATGCCAGCATTGCATTGAAGATGGCACGCCGCAAATGTGGAAGATAAAGCCCGCCAAACAGTCCGTGCCAATAAGCATCGTTGGCCTGGCATTCGTAGAGCGCATCCAGCATTTCCGGCGTTTTCTTGTTGTCCGGCAAGGCGTGGAAGCGCCTGGACAGCGCCAGCATGCGTTTGTGCATCCAGTTCGACTCCGGGTAGCGCATGAAGAAATTACGCCAGATGCCGCCGCGCACGTAGGGCTTGGTCAGTTCGTAACGGTTGTTGTATTTCTCCTGTTGCACCAGGTCGGCATAATGATGTGCAGCAGGCACCGGCAATGTCCACTCGTTCATTTCAATATACGACGCGGTCGGCAGATAGACGACGCCTCGCGTCTTCGCCATGGCGTGATAATCGCTGTAGCGCATCGGCTTGATGATGTCGGAATTCAGCACACCTTCAATAAAATTGCGCAGCCAGCCCCGCTCGTAGACCCATTCATAGGTTTCCGGCCAGATACCGAATTTCTCGATATCGTCAAAATAAATGGCAGCGGCCTGCTTGCTCTCGTCCGCCAGGCTTTCCAGATAACTGACCACCTCCTCTGCCGGCGAGAACGGCAAACGGTATCGCAAGGCTTCGGAAATCGGGAAGAGATCAATCTGGCGGCCGTCTTCCTCGGTCGAGTAATAACCGCCGAGCGCTGCCTTGTCCTTGCCGGTGCACATGAAATGATAATCGTCGACCGTCACATAACGGATACCGGCATCCGCCAGTGCGGGCACTACCGTCGATTCCCACACGCGCTCGGTAAGCCAGGCGCCGTGCGGCACTTCGCCAAGTGTGTTCTTCAGGCAGGCGGAAAGCCGGGTAATCTGGCCGACGCGGTCGCGCGACGGAATTGCCGCCAGCACGGGCTCGGTGAAACCGGCGCCGAACAGCTCCGCCTGTTCGCGCGCCACCATTTCCTTCAGCAAGGCCATATCTTCCGGATATTTTTTCAGCATGTACTCCAGCAACCAGCCGCTGATGTGTATCGCAAACCTGAAATCCGGGTATTGATGCAGCACCCGCAGAAACGGCCCGTAGCAACGAACATGGGCGTCATCGAGGACGGATTCAAAATTACCTACCGGCTGGTGTGCATGCACGCCCAGCAACAAAGCGACTGTTTTAGCCATGTTTCTGCTCCCCGCAGGGTGTTGATAAAGAATTCATTCAAGCCTCCTGGCCGCGCCGCATGGTCCCACCGGCGGCCGGGTCGCCGCCGCCGACGCTGATCGGCTTGTTGAGCACAGCAGGCACCGGTTGCTTAAGCAAATGATAGAGATTGCCGAGATTACGCCGGTAGAGCCGGTCGAAGCTGTCGACGCTCATCGCCGAGTTGTAGTCGCCGAACCACCAGAACCAGTCTGAACCCTCACAGATCGCCAGCTGGCGCTCGCAGGCCTCCTGCTCCTCGGCGGAAAGCGTGTTGCTATGCATCACACGGTCATAGACTTTCTTCGCTTCGCAGAGCAGATCCCAGCCGAAATTTTTCTCGACGGAGCCGATCCAGGTACTGAAGCTGCCATACACCCAACTGCCGGCGGCAACCGCAGGCAGATCAGCGACTTGCACAACTTTTTCTTGGCATTTCTTCAACACCTCGCTAAAGGTCGTCATCTCGATATCGGGATGTACGGAAAGCGCCTGATAAAGTTCACTGAGAAAGTAATAGCCGTTGTAGGGATAGTATTCCCAGGCGTTCTCGCCATCGAGAATCACGCTCACCACGCGGTGCTCGCCTGCCGGCGTGGTGCTGTGGATATGCTCCAGCGTGCTGATGAAATCGCGCACCGCATCGTTGGAATGCATCTTGGCATATTCGAAACCGATCTTATCCGAGAGCAGATCGTCGCGGAAGAAACAGGTGATCTCCCGGCTGCCGTCCGTCACCCGGTAAGGCTTGTAAAGATAATCGTGGCGCGGCGGCAGATCGGAAGTCTCAAACGATTTGTACAGACTGTTGGCGAGCACACCTTCGCCGGTCGCCGCCCATTGCACGCCGTGTTCTGCCATCAGCGACAGTGCTGCATGCGAAACCCCGCCTTCTGCCGGCCACATGCCGTTCGACGGTTTGCCAAAGCGCCGCGCATGCGAGGCCCGGGCCTGCTTGATGTGCGCTTCGGCGCGGATTCGACCGCCAGGATACTGGTTGTTGTGCGGCAAAGGCGCATAAGGCATGGCGTCGCGTGTGGAGCGGAAATCGAGCAGCAAAGGCAAAATGGGATGATAATGCGGCGTCGATGAAATCTCGATTTGTCCGCGCTTTTGCAGCTTCTTGTAACGCGGAATGAGATCACTGATCAATTCGCCTATCAATTTGAACAGGGCAAGCCGCTCGTCCAGCGTGAACTGATTGCCCTTCTCCATCAGGCGCTGCACCAGCTTGTTCTCGCGCCGGATGCTCTCGCCTGTCCACGCCAGGTGATACCAGACCAGCAGATCGGCCTTGTACTGCGCCGAAAGATAATTGAACGGCTTCGGGCTCTCCGACTCCAGCGTCTTGTAGATATTGAACAGGCGCTGATAATGCGCGAACGGCGTCATCATCTTTTCGTGATGGCTCTTGAAGCAGCTGCCGACAATCAATTCGCAACGCTCGCGCGAAAGATTATTCAGATCGCGATCGGCCAACGAAGCGAGCAAGGGGTCGCGAATTTCACCGCTTTTGAACTGCGCGGCATAGTCTTCGAGCTGATCGAGAAGGACGGGAACGAAATTGAACGTCACCCGCGCTGCCGGATTGCTTTCGAGATGCCAGGCCATGTCGGTGTAATCCTTGATGGCGTGCAGATAACTCCAGGGAAGCACATATTCACCGGTAATGGTGTCACGATAATCCGGCTGATGCATATGCCAGTAAAGATTGAGATAAAGCTTGGGTGACGCGGACATTAAAAAAACCTTCATCCAGAAAAAACGTATTGATGCGCCGCAAGCGCACGCGCTTGCGCTGACGCTTGACTTGCGTTGGCGCTTCATTTGCGCAGACACTTGAATAGTGCCGATGCATTGTTTCGGCGCATGGTGCCCGGCAGAAAAATGCCGGGCTACACGAATCTAGCGGGCGTGATGCAAGCCCTGACCCAGCATTTCGGGCGTGACCAGCGTCACGCCTTTGGGCGATACATGGAAGCGCTTGCGGTCTTCCTCCGGGTTAATGCCGATCTGCATACCCTCGGGAATGCGCGCTCCCTTGTCAACGACTACGTTTTTGAGCACTACATGACGGCCAACTTCCACCTTGGGCAACAACACTGCGCCTTCAATGCGACTGTAGCTGTGCACGCGCACATCCGAAAACAGCACCGAACTGTTAACCATGGTGCCGCTGATCAGACAGCCGCCGGAAACCAGTGAGTCGGTCGCGCCGCCGCAACGCCCCTCGTCGTTGAACACGAATTTGCATGGCGGCAACTGCTCCTGATGGGTCCATATCGGCCAGCTGTGATCGTAAAGATTGAGCTCGGGCGTCACCTTGGTCAGTTCCATGTTCGCTTCCCAATAAGCATCTACCGTACCAACATCGCGCCAGTAGTAATTGCCGTTGGCTGCGCCGACGCAACTGTCGGTAAAGCGGTGCGCGAAAACGCGATATTTGCTGATCAGGTAAGGAATGATGTCATGACCGAAATCGTGCGTGGAACGTGAGTCATCCGCATCGCGTATCAGTTGTTCATACAGGAAAGATGCGTTGAACACGTAAATTCCCATGCTGGCGAAGGCTTGGGTAGGATCGTCCGGCAAGGGATCGGGATTGGGCGACTTTTCCTGGAACTCGATGACGCGGCCGCTTTCATCCACCTTGAGCACGCCGAACGCCTTCGCCTCCTCGATCGGCACGTTGACGCAGGCAATGGTCATGTCGGCCTTGCTGCGCACATGATCTGCCAGCATCTGGCCGTAATCCATCTTGTAAATATGGTCGCCGGCCAGAATCAGCACGTATTCGGGTGACATCATGCGCAGAATATCCAGGTTCTGGAACACGGCATCGGCCGTGCCCTTGTACCACTCTTCTTCGATACGCTGCTGCGCCGGCAACAACTCGACGAACTCGTTGAACTCGCCGCGCAGAAAGCCCCAGCCGCGCTGGATGTGCTGGATCAGGCTATGCGATTTGTACTGGGTGACGACGCCGACCCGCCGGATACCGGAATTGATGCAGTTGGAGAGCGGAAAATCGATGATGCGGAACTTGCCGCCGAACGGCACGGCGGGTTTTGCGCGCCAGTTGGTCAGGTCCTTCAGGCGGCTGCCGCGGCCACCTGCCAGAATGAGCGCAACCGTATTTTTTGTCAGCGCACTGATGAAACGTGAAGAAGTTAAATCCTGCTGCATGTTGAGCTCTCCTGATTTATAGTCCGGCAATCTCCGATGCCGGTTGAAACGGCCGGCTACGGCCGTTACCGCCGCTTGTTTACCGCTCTGAAACCATTATAAGCAGGATATTTGACGGGAATCTAGTAGAATCACCTGGTATTCAAAAATAAATACTGGAAGATAAAATTTTGGCCAAACCGAGACAAGACGTTCAGCAGCAGCTCATTCTTGATGCCAAACATCACGATCCATTTTCCTTTCTGGGCTTGCATCAGGAAGCGGGCAAACAGGTTTACCGCACCTTTCTGCCATACGCCGAACAGGTCTGGCTGAAGACCGCCGCAGGCTGGGATGCGCTTGCCCCCGTGCATGCTGCCGGCCTGTTCGAATGGCATGGCGATGGCAGCCTGAAACGCCCCTGTCTGCTCAAAATCGAGGCCAACGGCAGCAGTGTCGAACAGCATGACCCTTACACTTTCCCTTCCAGCCTGACCAGTGAAGAACTTTACCTGTTCGGCCAGGGCCGTTTGCTGCAGGCGCACAACACGCTGGGCGCGCACCTGACCGTGATGAACGGCATCAACGGTGTGCGCTTTGCCGTCTGGGCGCCCAATGCCGAACGCGTCAGCGTCGTCGGCAATTTCAACCGCTGGGACGGTCGCGTCAACCCGATGCGCGCGCACGGCTCCAGCGGCGTCTGGGATATTTTCATTCCCAACCTCGGTGCCGGCGAACTCTACAAATTCGAAATCCGCAACCGCCACAGCGGCGCGGTTCTGGTCAAAACCGATCCTTACGGCTTCAGTTTCGAGCAAAGGCCGGGTACCGCAGCCAAGGTCACCTCCCTGATGCAGCATCACTGGGAAGATTCCGTCTGGATGGAGCAACGCGCAAAAGCGGATTGGCTGCATGCCCCTTTCAATTGCTACGAAGTACATTTGGGCTCGTGGAAACGTAACGAAAAAGGCTATTTCCTCAATTACCGCGAACTCGCCGCCAGCCTGATTCCCTACGTCAAGGAAATGGGCTACACCCACATCGAACTGCTACCGGTTTCCGAACACCCGCTAAACGAATCCTGGGGTTACCAGACCACGGGCTATTTCGGCGTCACCAACCGCTATGGTACGCCGGATGATCTGCGCTACTTCGTGGACAGTTGTCACCAGGCCGGTATCGGCGTGATTCTGGACTGGGTGCCGGGCCACTTCCCCAAGGATGACTGGGCGTTGGCGCGCTTCGACGGTACCGCGCTTTACGAGCACGAAGACCCCCGTCTCGGCGAACACCAGGAATGGGGTACCTATGTGTTCAACTACGGCCGCAACGAGGTGCGCAACTTCCTGCTGGCCAATGCCTATTACTGGCTGAAAGAATTCCACATCGACGGCCTGCGCGTCGATGCCGTTGCATCCATGCTCTACCTCGACTATGCCCGCAAACACGGCGAGTGGCTGCCCAACCAGTTCGGCGGCCGCGAAAATCTGGATGCCATCGAATTCATGAAACAGCTCAACGTCATGGTGCATGAAGATTTCCCCGGCGCGCTGACCATCGCCGAGGAATCGACCGCCTGGCCGATGATCTCGCGTCCGGTCTATCTCGGCGGCCTTGGTTTCTCGATGAAATGGAACATGGGCTGGATGAACGACACCCTCTCCTATATCGCCAACGACCCCATACACCGCCGTTACCATCACGACAAACTGACCTTCGGCCAGCTCTACGCCTACAGCGAAAACTTTGTACTGCCGTTCTCGCACGATGAAGTCGTGCACGGGAAACGCTCGCTGCTGGACAAAATGCCGGGCGACACCTGGCAGAAGTTTGCCAACCTGCGCCTGCTGCTGACCTTCCAGATGACGACGCCGGGCAAAAAGCTCAATTTCATGGGCAACGAGTTCGGTCAGGGGCGCGAGTGGAACGTCAACGCCAGCCTCGACTGGCACTTGCTCGACACCCACTGGCACAAGGGCGTGCAACTGGCGAGCCGTGACCTCAACCAGCTTTACAGAAATGATCCCGCGCTCAATGAGCTGGATTTCGAACAGCAGGGCTTCGAATGGGTCGATTGCTACGACTCCGACCAATCCGTGATTAGCTACTTGCGCCGCGCGCGCGACGGCAGCTTCGTGCTGGTGGTGCTGAACTTTACGCCAGTGTTGCGCGAACATTATCGCCTTGGTGTGCCGGCCGCCGGTGATTATGTCGAACTGTTCAACAGCGATGCCGCCTGTTACGGCGGCAGCAACCAGGGCAATGGCGCCGGTGTCAGCAGCGAACCCGTGCCCTGGATGCATCATCCGCAATCGATAGTTGTCACATTGCCGCCTTTAGCTGGCGTGATAATTAAGCTAAAATAATTGCCGTCCGGAAAAATATTCAGCAAAAAAATCAATTAAATAATCCTACACACATACATTCGATGACAAACCCGACCAATTTCCCGATTTGGCAAACGCTTGCTGAGCATCAAAAAGAAATATTCCCGCTGCACATGCGGGATTTATTTGACAAGGAGCCGGATCGCTTTCAGAAATACTCCCTGCAACTGGGTGATCTGCTGCTCGATTACTCCAAGAACCGCGTCACCGACAAAACCCTGCAGCTATTGTTTGAGCTGGCGCGGCAGATGAATCTGGAAGACATGCGCGAACGCATGTTCAACGGCGAAAAAATCAATTTCTCCGAACACCGCGCCGTATTGCACACGGCGTTGCGCAATCGCAGCAACACACCAGTATATGTGGATGGCAAGGATGTCATGCCAGAGGTCAACCGCGTGCTGGCGCAAATGCGCGATTTCACCGACCGCGTACGCGAAGGCCGCTGGAAAGGTTTTACCGGCAAGAAGATTACCGACGTGGTCAACATCGGTATCGGCGGCTCCGACCTCGGCCCGATGATGGCCTGCACTGCACTGGCACCCTATGGCTCCGCCGGCATCACACCGCACTTTGTTGCCAACATCGATGGCACCAATCTGGCCACCACGCTGGAGAAATGCAATCCCGAAACCACGCTGTTCATCGTTGCCTCCAAGACGTTTACCACCCAGGAGACCATGACCAATGCCCGCTCGGCGCGCGCATGGTTCCTCGAACGTGCCAGCAAGCCTGAAGATGTAGCCATGCACTTCGTCGCGCTCTCCACCAACGCCAAGGCAGTCAAGGAGTTCGGCATCGACACGGCCAACATGTTCGAATTCTGGGACTGGGTCGGCGGCCGTTATTCGCTTTGGTCGGCGATCGGGCTCTCCATCGCACTCTACATCGGCATGGACAACTTTGAGGAACTGCTGGCCGGCGGTCACGAAATGGACCAGCACTTCCGCTCTGCGCCGCTGGAAAAGAACATGCCGGTGATCATGGGCCTGCTCGGCGTCTGGTACAACAACTTCTTCAATGCCGAAACCCATGCCATCCTGCCCTATGACCAAAGCATGTCGCGCTTTACCGCCTACCTGCAGCAAGCCGACATGGAAAGCAACGGTAAATTCGTCGACCGCGACGGCAAGAAAATCAATTACAGCAGCGGTCCGATCATCTGGGGCGACGTCGGCACCAACGGCCAGCATGCCTTTTACCAGCTGATTCACCAGGGCAACAAGTTGATTCCCTGCGATTTTCTGATGCCGCGCAAGAGCCACCACGTAATCGGCACCAACGGTGACGAACACCACAAGATTCTGATGGCCAACATGTTTGCGCAAACCAAGGCGCTGATGCAGGGTAAAACTGCGCTCGAAGTCAAACACGAGCTTGAAACGCAAGGCCTGCCGGACGAAGAAATCCGTGCGCTATTGCCGCATCGCGTGTTCGGCGGCAACCGTCCGACCAACAGTATCCTGTTCGAAAAGCTGACGCCGAAAACGCTGGGCAAATTGATCGCACTGTATGAACACAAGATTTTCGTGCAGGGCATCATCTGGCACATCAACTCCTTCGACCAGTGGGGCGTGGAGTTCGGCAAACAATTGGCGCAGGGCATTTTGCCGCAGTTGCTGGCCGAATCGGAAGTCACTGATTTCGACAGCTCGACCAACGGACTGATCAACCACGTACATTCGCACTCATAAACAAACAGCTTTAAACACTAAAGCCAAACAAAAAGCCCTGAAGGCGGATGTCTTCAGGGCTTTTTTCCGGGTTTACAGCCTTACTGCAAACGCAGGCCACTGAGGGATATCTGCTGGGCAACGGAAGCGCCGAGGCGCTTGGCAAAACGCGAGGCAAAATCCTCACGCAGGGTGAAGTCAACGATTCTCTCCTGCTTGATCACTTCGCGTGCCACATATTCCGAGCTGCCGAAGCCATCTGCCAGTCCCATTTTGATGCTGGTCTCGCCGCTCCAGAACAGGCCGCTGAAAGTCTCCGAAGTTTCTTTCAGACGGTCGCCGCGGCCTTCGCGCACGATATCAATAAACTGCTGATGCACTTCTTCCAGCAGGGTCTGGGCATATTTCTGGTGTTGCTCATTGACCGGTGAAAATGGGTCGAGCAGCGCCTTGTTCTCACCTGCGGTCAGCAGCCTGCGTTCGACACCGAGCTTTTCCATGGTGCCGGTAAAGCCGAAGCCATCCATCAGCACGCCTATGGAACCGACGATACTGGCTTTGTCGACATAGATGCGATCGGCAGCTGCCGCGATGTAGTAACCGCCGGAAGCGCAGATATCCTCAACCACAGCATAGACAGGCACCTCCGGGTTCAATTGGCGCAGGCGTTTGATCTCATCGTTGATGATGCCCGCCTGCACCGGGCTGCCGCCCGGGCTATTGATGCGCAGAATCAGCCCTTTGGTACGCTTGTTTTCAAAAGCAGCCTGCAGGCTGGAAATGATCGCATCCGCACTCGCCTCTTCTCCGCTGCCGATCACGCCCTGAATATCGACCAGCGCGGTGTGATCAAGGCTGGATGCAGCGCCCTCGCCCACCCAGTCCAGCGCGATAAAAAGCAGAACGAACAGATAAAGAAAGGTCAGCGACTTGAAGAAAATGCTCCAGCGGCGTGCGCGTTTCTGTTCAGCGAGCGCAGAGAATGCCAGTTTTTCTATGGTTTGCCGCTCCCAGTTGGGATTGTCCTGTGGCGAATCCGACATATGTATTGGTTCCTAATCCAGTTGTATCAAAATCTCGTGATCGCGTTCCAGCGTCCTGATTTTTATCAGCGACTTGCCGGAGCACGGCCCCATCACACAATATCCGGTCTGCGGCTGGTAATGCGCACCATGTGTGGCGCAAATCAGATATTCCCCGCTGACATCGAAAAAATCACCTTCGTTCCAGTCCAGCTCGACCGGCACATGCGCGCAACGGTTCACATAAGCCTGCACCTGGCCATTGTAGCGTACGACAAAGCCGGTGGTACGTTCGCCCAGTTCCGGAAGTGCGAAGCGGAATCCGGGACCGCGCTCCTGCACATCCTCGCTGCGGCAGATGACACGCATGCGTTCAGGCATGTTGCTGCAACCAGTCCTTGAGCGCATCGAAACGGTCGAAACAGGCGAGCGGCTGATGTCTGGCCAGTTCCGCCTGCGGGTGCGCGCCATAGGTCACAGCAAGACTCGCCACGCCTGCGTTCGTGGCCATCTGCAGATCAAAGCTGGTATCGCCGATCATCAGTGTCCGCTCAGGCACTGCACTCAGCTCATCCATCAGTTCCAGCAGCATCTGCGGATGCGGTTTGGAAAAACACTCATCGACACAGCGCGATGCGTGCATGAACCTTGACATGCCGCTACGTTGCAGGGATTTGTTCAGTCCGTTGCGGCCCTTGCCGGTCGCCACTGCAAGCATGAAACCGGCATCGGTCAGATGCTCCATGGTCTCGATCACGCCATCGAACAGCGGCGTGTCTTCGTCCTGCGCGTAATAGTGATAGCGGTAGCGGGCAACCAGTTGCTGATACCGGGCCGGTGCCAGCTCACCGAACAGGGTGTGCACCGCTTCCGCCAGTCCGAGGCCGATGATATGGCTCGCAGCGGCCGGCTCCGGCACCGGCAAACCTGCCTCCGCGCTGGCCTTGCGCATGCAATCGACGATCATCCGGGTCGAATCGGCCAGTGTGCCGTCCCAGTCGAATACGATCAGGTCAAACTGTTTGGGCATGTTGCGCCGACTCCAGTTGCTTGAGGAAACGTTCCAGCTCAGCCGGCAATGGCGCGATGAATTTGAGCTTTTCACCGCTAAGCGGGTGCCGCAAAGAGGTCTCGGCCGAATGCAGGAACATGCGCTTCAAGCCACGTTTCTGCATGGCTTTGTTGACATTGAAATCGCCATATTTGTCGTCACCGGCAATGGGAAAGCCAAGGTGCGCGAGCTGCACGCGCAGCTGATGCGTGCGACCGGTAACCAGCTGCGCTTCCAGCAGGCTGAATTCGCCATAGCGCTTGCGGAGAAAGAACACTGTCTCGGACGGCTGCCCGTCCTCCTGCACGGCTACCCGGCGCTCGCCGCTCGGCAGCACGTATTTGTGCAGCGGCAGGATGACGCGCTTTTTCTTCTCCTGCCAGTCGCCATGCACCAGCATCAGGTAGCGCTTGTCGGTCTGATTGTTTCTGATCGCTTCGTGCAGCTGCACCAGAGCGGCGCGTTTCTTTGCCAGCATCAGAATGCCGGAAGTCTCGCGATCAAGCCGGTGCACCAGTTCGAGAAATTTTGCATGGGGCCGCTCCAGACGCAACTGTTCGATGACGCCGCGGCTGATACCGCTGCCGCCGTGCACGGCAAAACCGGCCGGTTTATCAATGACCAGCATGGCGTCGTCCTCGAACAGAATGCTTTTGTCGAAGCGTGCCGTTACTGCCGGTGGATTCCCGCCGGCTGCGGGTTTTTCGGCCATACGCACCGGTGGCACGCGAACCACGTCGTTCATCAGCAGCTTGTAACTGGCATCGACACGCTTGCTGTTGACGCGCACTTCGCCGCTGCGCAATATCCGGTAGATGTGACTTTTGGGAACACCCTTGAGTATTTTGGCGAGAAAATTATCGATGCGCTGCCCTGCGCTGCCTTCGTCCACGGTTTGCAACGTCACACTTGATCTATTGTCCGCAAGTGGCTGACTTGATTTATGAATACTTGCTTTGCTTATATTGGTCATCTCGCCTATACTACGTTTGCTTTTGAAAAATATTTGAATCAATTGCGCAGATTTCCGGTTCGACCGCCAAGGCGCTCAGCCGGAATACCTAACAAACACCTTGGTTAACTCGCTCGCCAAATAAAACAAGTAGCGAATTTGTCACAAATTTAATGCGCTCTAGTCACTGCAAATGATGTTGCCTGTGCAATACGCAGCAAGAGTTAGCTGGAACAATGAATTTTAGCCGATATTGTCGGCTTAGCCGAGAAACAGTTTTAAACAGAACCCACGCATAGAGATTAACCACTGACCGTTTGCGAGATATTTCGTTAACCACTTCAATCCGTTACCCGATACCGATAACGGACACTTTCCAGCGACCTCCCTTGTGAGTGTGTACAGAATCGCGGAATCCGGCCTTGAAGGCCATGTGTTAGTCAACAGCGCTTCTGCGTGTAGCACCGCTTACACGCGACTGCTCGTGCTAGCTGCAGTGCCCGCATAACGTCCGGACACCGCCTGAAATTTGATTTCTGAACCCAACAGTCAGAATTCCAGCCGCCCTTGCCTGCTGCCAGCAGGCTGCTTCATTTGCCCGCCGTGAGCGCGGGAGTCAACACAATGAAACGCATGTTATTCAATGCGACGCAGTCAGAAGAACTGCGCGTCGCGATCGTCGATGGGCAGAAGCTGATCGATCTTGATATTGAAACCGCCGGCAAGGAACAGCGCAAAAGCAATATCTACAAGGGTGTCATTACCCGCATCGAACCATCCCTGGAAGCTGCATTCGTCAATTACGGCACCGACAGACACGGCTTTCTGCCGTTCAAGGAAGTCGCACGCAGCTATTTCCTCAATGATGCCGAAGGTGGCCGCGCCCGCATCCAGGACGTGCTGAAAGAAGGTCAGGAACTGATCGTTCAGGTCGACAAGGACGAACGCGGCAACAAGGGCGCTGCCCTCACCACCTTCATCTCGCTGGCTGGCCGCTATCTGGTACTGATGCCGAACAACCCTCGTGGCGGCGGCGTTTCCCGCCGTATCGAAGGGGAAGACCGCAACGAGCTGCGCGACACTATGGCACAGATGGAAGTGCCCAACGGCATGAGCATCATCGCCCGCACCGCCGGTATAGGCCGCAGCCTGGAAGAACTGCAGTGGGACCTGAACTATCTGCTACAACTGTGGACAGCGATCGAAGGCGCTTCAACCATACAATCCGGCGCTTTCCTCATTTATCAGGAAGGCAGCCTGGTGATTCGCGCCATCCGCGACTACTTCCAGCCAGATATCGGCGAAATCCTGATCGACACGCCGGATATCCACGAGCAAGCCGTACAGTTCATGAATCACGTCATGCCCGGCAACGTCGCACGCGTAAAGCTGTACCAGGATGAAATTCCGCTGTTCTCACGCTTTCAGATCGAACACCAGATCGAAACCGCGTTTTCGCGCGAAGTGCGTCTGCCTTCCGGCGGCGCCATCATCATCGACCACACCGAAGCGCTGGTATCAATCGACGTCAACTCCGGCCGCTCGACCAAGGGCGCGGATATCGAACAAACCGCGTTCAATACCAACCTCGAAGCCGCCGAAGAAGTCGCCCGCCAACTGCGCCTGCGCGATCTCGGCGGCCTGGTCGTGATCGACTTTATCGACATGGAAAGCCAGCGCAACCAGCGTGAGGTGGAAAACCGCCTGCGCGATGCCCTGCATTACGACCGCGCCCGCGTGCAGACCGGCAAGATATCCCGTTTCGGCCTGCTCGAACTGTCGCGCCAGCGTCTGCGCCCCAGCCTCGGCGAATCCAACCACATCCCCTGCCCGCGTTGCCACGGCACCGGCCATATCCGTGGTATCGAATCGACCGCACTGCACATCCTGCGGATCACGCAGGAAGAAGCAATGAAGGAAAACAGCGCCATCATTCAGGTGCAGTTACCGGTAGAAGCCGCTACTTTCCTGCTCAACGAAAAGCGCGCCGACATTCACAAGATCGAACAGCGCATGGGTGTTGAAGTCGTGCTGATTCCGAATATCCACATGGAAACGCCGAATTACAGCATCACCCGCGTCCGTAGCGATGACGTCAGTGAAGAAAACACCCGCGCTAGCTATGAAATGGTGGAACTGCCGACGGAAGAAGAAGCCGTAAAAACCGGCAGCGAAGTGAAACCGGTCAAGGCTGAAGCTGCGGTCAAGGGCATCACGCCCGCATCGCCGGCACCGGAATCCAGACCTGTCGCCGCCAGGGAAGTCGCTGCGCCTAGCCTCATCAGCCGTATCGTCGGTTGGCTGAGCAAGCTCACCAGCGAGAAAACCGCAGCCAAGGCAGAAACTACCGAGCGCCGTGAAAGCGCGCGCGGCAACCGTCGCGGTCGCAACAACCGCGGCGGCCGCAATGCTGAGCGCACCGGCGCTGAGCGTCAGGGAGGGCAGCAAGAACGCGGAGCACAAGGTGAGCGCAGCAACCGCCAACCGCAACGCCAGCAACAGCCCCAGCGCGCAGAACGCCCACAGCAGGAGCGCCCGGCCGCCGATCGCCAGTCTTCCGAGCGTCAGTCATCATCTCAACAAGTCGAACAGAAGCCCATCCTGGCCCAGGCAACGCCAGAAACAGCTACGGAGGGCCGTGGCCGCCGTGGCAGAAACGGCCGCCGTGACCGTGGCCCGCGTGGAGAGCGCAACGATGCTGCAGCGCGTGAGAACGCCCAGCCACAGGAAAAAATGCAGACTGAACTGTTACTGGCTGAGGAAAACACTGAAGCGAAAAAATCTGCATCACCTGCAGTTGAACCTGCAGCAGCGCCAGTAGCTGAAGTAAAAACAGCTCAGGCGGTTGAAGTTGCAGCCGAGCCAGAGCGCGTCAAACCGGCCGCGGAAACTGCAGTGAAAAAAGCAGATGCAGCAGTTGAAACCAGCGTTGAGAGCAAGCCTGAAATAGTGACGGAAAAAACCGAAGCTACGAAACCGGCCAAGCCCGCCAGAGCGGAAAAAACCGAAGCTGCAGCGCCTGTTGAAGCACCGGCAGCACCTGCTGCAGAACCAGCGGAATCCGAGACTGTAGACAAGGCCGAAAAGAAAGCGCGTGCACCGCGCCGCCGCAAGCCGGCTGAAGAAAAACCGGTCGACCTTGCCGCCAGCGGCCTGCAACTGGTGGAAACCAAGGGTGAAGCCATCAAAGTAGAGGCCGCACCGGCACCAGCCGCACCGCGCAAACCACGCAAGCCTGCAGCATGGCAACAGAAAGGTGCAGAGCAGCAGCAGGAAGAACCTCTGGTGATTGTGCAAACCCAGAAATAAGCTGCAGGCGCAGCAGTAAGCTGCCCATACCTTGCAGCCATGAAAAAGCCCCGGTTATACGGGGCTTTTTCATGCTCGCTCGCTGATGATGGCTATTGACGAAATATCTTCAGTTCAATCGACAGCGACATCCGGCACTTCTGCGCCGTAGAATTTCTCCCGCAATTTCTTCAACTGATCGCGGTATTCGGCCGCTTTTTCAAACTCGAGATTCTTGGCGCTGTCATGCATCGCCTTCTCCAGCCGTTTCATTTCCTTCAGAATCTGCTTCTCGCTCAGCGCTTCGTAGCTGGCCTGATCCTGTGCGGCCTTGCGTTCGCGCTTAGCATCATCCTTGTCGTAAACGCCGTCGATGATGTCTTTGATACGTTTGCTGACGCCTTTTGGCACGATGCCGTTGGCTTCGTTGAAAGTGATCTGTTTCTTGCGGCGCCGCTCGGTTTCGTCAATCGCCAGTTTCATCGAACGCGTCATGTTGTTGGCATAAAAAATCACCTGCCCGTTCAGATTACGGGCCGCACGGCCTGCCGTCTGAATCAGTGAACGCTCGGAACGCAGGAAGCCTTCCTTGTCTGCATCCAGCACCGCCACCAGTGAAACTTCCGGAATATCCAGCCCCTCGCGCAGCAGATTGATGCCGACCAGCACATCGAATTCACCCAGCCGCAGATCGCGGATGATTTCCACCCGCTCGACCGTATCAATGTCGGAGTGCAGATAGCGCACTTTCACGCCATGCTCGGCAAGATAATCGGTCAGATCTTCCGCCATGCGTTTGGTCAGCGTGGTGGCCAGCACGCGTTCGCCTTTGGCAACACGCAGCCTGATTTCCGACAGCAGATCATCCACCTGGGTATCGGCAGGCTTGACGATGATTTCCGGGTCGATCAGACCGGTCGGCCGCGCAATCATCTCGACCACCTGCTCCTGATGCGTGCGCTCATATTCAGCCGGTGTGGCGGAAATGAACACGCACTGGCGCATGATGCGCTCGAATTCCTCGAACTTGAGTGGCCGGTTGTCGAGGGCGGACGGCAGACGGAAACCGTAATCGACCAGATTCTCTTTGCGCGAGCGGTCGCCCTTGTACATGCCGCCGATCTGCGGCACGGTTACGTGGCTTTCGTCGATGATCATCAATGCATTTTTCGGCAGATAGTCGATCAGCGTCGGCGGCGGATCACCCGGCGCGCGGCCGGAAAGATGGCGCGAATAATTCTCGATGCCCTTGCAGAAACCGATTTCATTGAGCATTTCAAGATCAAAGCGCGTGCGCTGCTCGATGCGCTGGGCTTCGACCAGCTTCTGGTTCTTGATGTAAAAATCGACCCGTTCCCGCAGCTCGGCCTTGATCTTTTCCATCGCCTTGATGGTGGTTTCGCGCGGCGTCACGTAATGGCTGGAGGGGTAAATCGTATAGCGCGGAATCTTGCTGAAAATCTGACCGGTGAGCGGGTCGAACAGAGTCAGCGTCTCTACCTCGTCATCGAACAGTGAAATGCGGATTGCGGTTTCGGAGTTTTCTGCCGGAAATACGTCGATGACATCGCCGCGCACGCGGAAAGTGCCACGGTCGAAATCAAACTCGTTGCGATCGTACTGCATGCCGGTCAGGCGCAGAATGACATCGCGCTGGCTGATTTTCTCGCCCTGGGTCAGATGCAGTACCATGCCGTGGTAATCGACCGGGTCGCCGATGCCGTAAATCGCCGATACCGTTGCGACGATGATGCTGTCCTCGCGTTCCAGCAACGCCTTGGTGGCGGAGAGCCGCATCTGCTCAATGTGCTCGTTGATGCTGGAGTCTTTTTCAATGAACAGATCGCGTGACGGTACATACGCCTCGGGTTGGTAGTAATCGTAATAGGAAACAAAATACTCCACCGCATTGTTGGGAAAGAATTCGCGGAATTCCGAGTAAAGCTGCGCCGCCAGGGTCTTGTTGGGTGCCATGACAATCGCCGGACGGCCGAGCTGCGCAATCACGTTCGCCATCGTGAAGGTTTTGCCGGAGCCGGTAACGCCGAGCAAGGTCTGGAATTTCATGCCACGGTTGATGCCTTCTACAAGCTTTTCTATCGCCTGCGGCTGATCGCCCGCCGGCGGGAAAGGCTGATTCAACTGGTATCTGCTGTTTGGGTAGGTAACGATCACTGCACTGGCCATCAAAACGGAAAGCCTATTTTAACAGGGCTTGAGCGCGATGCTCCTGTGTTTGGCAATACCTGACGCATGCCGAACTTTGCCCATGCTTTCCAGTCATCAACTAAGGTTCTGACAAAACCTGCAATCAACACTGGGGAATGACATGCGTTATATCTTGATACTGGTGGCCGGCCTGAGCTACCTTGCACCCGCCCATGCCTACGACAGGGCAAAACTGCTGGAATCGTTCTTCTCATCCGTCATGGTTCGCGGTTACAAGGATGATGGTGGTTTGGCCTACGGCTCGGGTGTCATCGTCGGCCAGAACAAGGTGCTGACCAACTGCCATACCTTCCGCCATACCAGACAGGCATGGGTCTCTCGTGGAGAAGACAGCTACCAGATCAAGTCAGTGCAGGCCAATCGCTGGCACGATCTTTGTCTGTTGAACACCGAAAGCATGGATATCAAACCGGTCAGAATCGGCTCGGCCGACAGCCTGAAAAAAGGCCAGCAAGTCATCTCGATCGGCCACTCCAGCGGCGTTGCAACGCCACTCACTTCGAATGGATCGGTCAAATCCCTGTTTGCGATGGATGATGGCAAAATCATTCGAACCAACGCCCGCTTTGCGCTCGGCGCCAGCGGCAGCGGCCTGTTCGATACGGAAGGCAGATTGATCGGTATCAATACCTTCAAAACCGGTGGGCGTAACGCCTACTTCTACGCACTGCCGATCGAATGGCTGGCAGAGCTTCAAACCCGCGAGCCCGAGACCGCGTTTCCGATTCGCGGCGACGCATTCTGGGAGGGGGTCGTACCCGACACCATGCCGTATTTCCTGCAGATTGCAGGCCCTGAACTGTCGGAAGACTGGAACAAGCTGGTCGAGATTGCCAACCGCTGGGTCAAGTCTGAGCCTGATAACAGCGATGCCTGGTATGAGGTCGGGCTCGCCAACGAAAAACTCGGCAACAAGACAGAAGCAGAAAAAGCCTACCGCAAATCCGTGGCCCTGGATGCGACCAATACCGACTCCTTGTTCAGAATAGGTGTGCTGGCATCAGAAAAAGGCGATACCGCAGAAATGCATGCGATCAACATTGCCCTCAAAGGCATCGATCAGACCATTGCCGATGAATTCAGCAAATCGGTCGGCTGCCCGACAACTTGTTGATTTTCTGTAGCTTGCCAGTTACATGGGGTTGAATTTGTGAGTAAAATTGTACTTTTATCAGTATCTTCAACCTCACTCAAGGATTTCGATCTTGCCGCAACCAGAATCGGTGCTTTCACAGCGCGTTCAAACCATCAAGGAATCACCAACACTTGCCGTTACGGCACGGGCTGCCAGACTCAAGGCTGAGGGCCGCGACATCATCGGTCTCGGCGCCGGCGAGCCGGATTTCGATACACCGCAGCACATCAAGGATGCCGCCAAAAAAGCCATCGACAGCGGCTTCACCAAATACACACCGGTTGCCGGTATTGCCGGCCTGAAAAAAGCCGTAGTCGCCAAATTCAAGCGCGATAACGATTTTGATTACAGCGACAAGGAAGTGATTGTTGGCGTCGGTGGCAAGCAATGTATCTTCAATCTCGCGCTGGCCGTGCTGAACCCCGGCGATGAAGTCATCGTGCCGGCGCCCTACTGGGTGTCCTATGCTGATATCGCCATGGTCGCAGGCGCAAAGCCGGTGATCATCGAATGTGGTATCGAGCAGGAATTCAAGCTGCTGCCCGCACAACTTGAAGCAGCGATCACACCAAAAACCAAGCTGTTCATGATCAATTCACCTTCCAACCCGACCGGTTCGGTTTACACGCTGGCGGAGCTGAAAGCGCTGGGCGAGGTGCTGAAGCGCCATCCGCACGTGCTGGTGGCGACCGATGACATGTACGAACATGTCAATCTGACCGGCGACAAGTTCTACAACATCCTCAACGCAACGCCCGAACTGAAAGACCGCTGCATCGTTCTCAACGGCGTCTCCAAAGCCTACTCAATGACCGGCTGGCGTATCGGCTACGCGGCTGGTCCGGCCTATATCATCAAGGCAATGGAAATCCTGCAATCGCAATCGACCTCCAACCCGACCTCGATCTCGCAGGTGGCCGCGCAAGCTGCACTGGGTGGCCCGCAGGACTGCATCAAGCCGATGGTGGAAGCATTCATCGAACGTCATGAATATGTCGTCAACCGCTTCAACCAGATGCCCGGTCTCAAGTGCATCAAGGCCGGTGGCGCATTCTACGCTTTCCCCGATGCGCGCGCTGCCATCGCCAACCTGTACAAGGCCGGCAAGATCAGTGAAGCCAACGACATGGCATTGTCGGAATACCTGCTCGAACAGGTCGGTGTTGCCGTCGTTCCGGGCTCGGCTTTCGGCGCGGAAGGCTATTTCCGCATTTCGTTCGCCACCTCGATGGACAATCTCAAGGAAGCGCTGAACCGTATCGAAAAAGCACTCTCCTAAGCATTCGGAAAAGTTTTATCCAAACCCCGGTTTGCCTCTTTTCATCAGGCCTGCCGGGGTGCATGCTTGGATCATGTCTTCCTGAAGCGGCTTTGACAGCGCTTCGTTTAAACGGGGAGTGAATCATGAACCAACGCTCTTCTCTCAAAGGCATTCTGTTCGATCTTGATGGCGTACTTTATATCGGTAGCCAAGCTATCGACGGCGCCGTCGAAGCGGTCAACAAAATACGCAACAGCGCGCTCGAATGCCGTTTCGTCACCAATACCAGTACGCTTTCGATCAACTCCATCACCAGCAAGCTCCATGCGCTGGGTTTTGACATTCCCGGCCGGGAAATCATCAGCGCACCGCAAGCCGCGCTGCAGTATCTGCAAAGGCAGGAAAATCCTGTGTGCCGCCTGCTGCTGGCTGATGATGTAAAAAAGGATTTTGCCGGATTCGAGCAATCGGATACGGAAGCGCAATTCATCGTCGTCGGCGATATCGGCAATACGTGGTCTTATGCCATGCTGAACGAGGTATTCAATTGCCTGATGTCCGGTGCGAAACTGATCGCCATCCACAAAAACCGCTTCTGGCAGACCGAGCAAGGCCTGCAAATGGATATCGGCGGTTTCGTTCACGGGCTGGCATATGCGAGCGGCACAAAAGCCATGATCATCGGCAAACCATCCGCGGACTTCTTCAGTATCGCGGTGGATGACATGCAGTTGGCCGTCGGCGAGGTCGCGATGATCGGTGACGACATTGATTCCGACATCGGCGGCGCTCAGCAGGCCGGACTCAGCGGCATACTGGTGCGTACCGGCAAATACCGGCAAAGCTACGCTGATGCATCAGCCATGAAGCCGGATGTACTGATCGATTCCATCCGCGATCTGCCGCGGCTATTGGGCCTGTAACGCGCCGGGTGCAGCAGCTTAATCACCGCCGCCGAACAACCCTTTTACTTTTTCTGCGGCCTGCATG
Organism: Methylophilales bacterium LSUCC0135; assembly: GCA_001704575.1. Classification (GTDB taxonomy): domain Bacteria; phylum Pseudomonadota; class Gammaproteobacteria; order Burkholderiales; family Methylophilaceae; genus UBA6140. The sequence continues at coordinate 230,543 of MCAW01000003.1, read as the reverse complement.
CCCAGGCTGGTACCCACACCCGGCCCTAGAATCGCCGTGCCAGCAGCAGCACCGGCCAGGGCCGCCTTGGTCGGGAACACCAACGGTTTTTCCGTGCTGCCTGAGACCTGTAGCGGCACCGCGGCCAGTGTTGCGCCTTTCCTGACTTCAACCTTGACGACACCATCCAGCGTCTTGTCGGCTTTGATTTTCACATCGCCGCTCGCCTTCAGAAGACCGGAAACCACCAGCAGATCGCGCAAGTGATATTGCTTGCCAGACACATTCAGCAAACCCGAAAGCGTATCGAACTGCGTCTGCCCACCGCTGGTGCCTTTGGTCACCAGCAAGGTCGCCGCCTTTGCCAGATCGACCCCATGCAGCACACCATCCTGCAAATTGAATTTGATATCCGCCTGCAGCTGATCCAGTAGTTTTCCAGCCGTCTTTGCTGCCGCCTTGTAGCTGCCATCCGCAGCCAGCTTGCCACTTAACTGTGTGGATTTGCTGATCAGACCCACCGGCTTGCTCAACTCCACCTCCTCTGCAAGCAACTTGCCGTTCAACTGCCAGTGATTCTGCCAATCCAGCACCGCATCAGCGTGCAACTTGCCGCCGTAAAGCTTCGCGTCCAGCTTCTCGATGGTCAGCGTTTTACCGGTCAGCACCATTTGACCTGCCAACTCATCAATCAAAAAAGCCGGTCCGGCTGGCAATGTCCAGCTCTTGGCAGAAAGCGTGATCAACTGGCGACCGTCCTCCGGCGTCAGGTCCACGCGTAGCTTGCCATCGGTCGTCGTGATGCGTGCCGATTCCGGCTTGTTTTCCGCAGTCAACGCAATATCGGCATCAAGCTCCGGCAAATTCATCTCCGGCCAGACCAACTGCGCCTGCCGGATGCTGATCTCGCGAATAGTCACCTTGGCTGGCCCACTCTCGCCAGCATCGCTATTCGTCAGCGTGGCGACGATATCCATCGCCGACTGCTTGATCACCGGCCGCTCGACCTTCAAACTGCTTATTGTCTTCACCCCGGAAAACAGAGAGAAAATCGCCGGCACCACCGCCAGATTCTCAACCATGAAATCCTCATCGCTGCCCACCACGACATCGCTGACATTGAGCCGAGGCGTCGGTAGCAACGCCACACGCAAGCCGCCGATCTTCACAGGTACCCTCAATGCATCGCTCGCAGCCTGCTCGGCCCGATTGATATGAGTACTCATGGGAATCAGAAAAGGAATCACCACCAATACAATCAATATGATAGGAATCGCGATCAGAATAGGTCTGTATTTTTGCAAAATTTATCCTCGTCCAATGTTGACCTCAGGCCGCCAAGTCAGTATTATTGCGCCTTCTATCGATTCCCCGATAGCTCAGTCGGTAGAGCAACGGACTGTTAATCCGTGTGTCCCTGGTTCGAGCCCAGGTCGGGGAGCCAATAAAATCAAGCCTTGCAGATATGCAGGGCTTTTTTATTTTGCGCCATGGGACAGTTTTGGGACAGTTCCACCGGAACACGGCAAATTTGTGGTTGATTTTCTCGTCGTTTGCCGCAAACTGATCAGCACAGAGAAGTAAGGTCTCATTCGGGGTATAAATCTTAATCTATTGTTTTTATTATATATTTTATTGATGCCATCAATCATGCCATAAATATTTTACTCAATATAATCAATAAGTTATGTCTTATACCTCTCTTATATATATGGTGGGGCCATAAAGCCCCCCCCTTATCTCAAGCTCTATTCTGAATCAACTCTCTTCCCAGTCTACTGCACTGATTGCCATCATTCCCGATTGGATGAATTACTTGCTTAAGACTAGTTATTGGCTTACTTATGCCGCAGTGGCGGCCTTGTCTCTGATGCCGATATATCTGCCGCCGACAGATTTTGAGTGGTGGGATAAAGCAAAGCATACATATTGATCGACTTGATGCAGAGCTCAACCGTCTGGCGTTAAGGTGATTGGCGGCATTGTCTAGCCAATGCCGTCGGCTTGAAGCTGGGATATCTGATTTATTTTCTAAAGTGACGGCACACTTGCAACACGCACCCATCTTTACCGTAATTTGATGATTGATGAATATTCGGCACCTTGGGTGTCGTTTTTTTTGGCCGATTCACCGCGTACGCATGATGATTGGCACGGGCGTCATGTAATGCCTTGATGCACATCATAAAAATGATTAAGATGAAAGCAATACTAAATATATGTAAATTAACCAGCATGGTACTGACTTGGTTGTTTTTGGCTTGGCTTGTCCTGGTTTGAAATGAGGTGTGTCATGAATCGTTGCTTTTTGTCTTTTGTACTTGCGCTGTGTTTTTCCATGCCTCTGGCAGCTGCCGAGTTGCGCGATCTGCACAAGTCCCGGGATATTCTGGATCGTATCAAGCAAACAAATGCATCCCCTTCCAGCCGGGCTTTTCTTGACCACCTCGGCCTCAAGAGCGCGGAAAGGCTGGAATCCCTGAAGCATTACGAGCGACGTGACGGACGCAAGGTTACGCGCTATCGTCAGCGTTTCAATAATGTGCCGGTGTTTGGCCGTGAGGTGATTCTGGAAAGCGATGCCGGCGGCAGACTGGAAAATTTGAAGGGGCAGCTGGTAAGAGGGCTGGATACCGATATAAAAAGCATTCAGCCGGGTTTGGCTGCAAATGCAGTGACTGATCGCATGAAATCGAGACTTGCCAGTCGTTTTGCCGGGCGCAAGCCGGTTTTCAAGAACACCGAAAACGAGCTGGTGATCTATGTGCGCGATGATGGCACGCCGGTTCTGAGCTATCGTGTGACGTTGCTGGCCGATAGCGAGAATGGCGGACACCCGACACGCCCCACCTACCTTGTTGATGCGAATAGCGGAGAGGTTCTGCTTGAGTACGATGGTCTGACACATGCCGATGTATGCAGCGGCGGCTGCGCCGTGCTGGATCAGAGTGGACTTTCCGCCCGAAGCGGTCGTTGGATTTATCGTACCGTGACCATTCCGGCAATTTCAGGGGCTTCAACCATGCTGGCGAGTATCGCGCAAGGCTTAGGGGATGCAGATCTTTATGTGCGCAGAGGGGCTAACCCTAGTACCGGTGTGTTTGATTGTAGTTCCATCGCGATTGGCAATAATGATTCCTGTAGCGTGACAGTGAGTGCCGGTGAAACCTGGCATATCGGTATGTATGCTTATCGGAGTTTCAGTGGCTTAAGCGTCAGCGCCAATGTTGAAGCGCCGCCAAGCCCTGCTGTGCCGATCGGTGAGGGGCCTGGTGGTAATGTCAAAACCAGCCGCTACTACTATAACGGTGGCAGCCGGTTCCCGGATTTTCCGCGTTATTCACTGCAGAGCAATGGTACAGTCTGTACCATGGCCAACGAAAACGTGAAGACGGTAGATCTAAATAATGGCACCAGCGGTAGCACTGCCTTTGTCTTCAATCAGGATGGTAGTGGTGCATGCTACAACAAGTCCAGAGAGGTCAATGGTGCATTCAGTCCGCTAAATGATGCCCATTTCTTTGGCGGGATGGTGTATGACATGTATCAGGAGTATCTGGGTGAGCCGCCGCTGACATTCCAGCTGATGATGCGTGTGCATTACGGCAATGATTACGACAATGCTTTCTGGGATGGCAGCGCGATGACGTTTGGTGATGGTAAGGATTATTTTCATCCGCTAGTCAGTCTGGATGTTGTAGCGCATGAAGTCAGTCATGGCTTTACCGAGCAGAATTCCGACCTGATTTACTCGGGCGAGTCAGGTGGCATAAACGAGGCATTCTCGGATATTGCGGGTGAGGCTGCGGAGTACTATATGTTTGGCGACGCAGATTTTTTAGTGGGTGCCGATATTACCAAATCAGCGCTATTTTTGCGGAATATGTGTGATCCGCCACAGGATGGGTTTTCCATCGATCATGTCAGTGAATACCAGTCAGGAATGGATGTGCACTACTCCAGTGGCATCTACAACAAGGCGTTCTGTACGCTGGCAACAAAAAAGGGTTGGGATGTGCAGAAGGCGTTTGTGGCATTTGCCAACGCCAACCGCTACTGCTGGATAGCGAGCACCGGTTTTGTCAGTGGGGCACAATGCGTGGTCGATGAAGCAAAAAAACTGGGCTGGTCCGGCGAAGATGTGGCTAGCGCGTTTCAGGTCGTCGGCATCACCGGCCTGGACCTCGGTTACCCTCCCGAGACCGCCGTTGTTTCTGTCGGCGAAGTCACCGAAAATGCCATCACCCTGTCCTGGACGGATGTAGCCGGCGAAAGCAGTTATCAATTGCAGCGCAGTACCAATGCGGTCAATTTCACCAATGTGGCGACGCTTGCAGCCGGAACAACAGGCTACACGGATAGCAATCTGCAGCCGCAGACGACGTATTATTACCGCTTGTTCGCGATCAATGCATCCGGTCAAAGTCAGTCTGAAACGGTCAGCGCGACCACGTTGGTAGCGACGGTGACGATTCCAAATGCGCCAAGCGGTTTGACCGCAACCACGAGTTCAAGAAATTCGGTATCAATCCGCTGGTTGGATAATGCCAACAACGAAACCTCGCTGGAAGTGTATCAATCAACCAGTACCAATTTCTCCGGCACACCCAGGGCCACGCTGGGCGCCAACGCGACGACCTATACCGATACCGGTTTGAACCGCAGAATCACTTACTATTACCGCGTTCGCGCCTGCAATGCTGCAGGGTGCTCTGCTTACAGCAATACGACATCGCGCAGTACCAGATAATAATTGGCCAGAGAGGGTTGTATAGCGGTTTGCAGCCCAGTGTAGGCACAAATTCGACCCAAACCACTCAGCATACATAATTAGTTCAGCGTCGCTCATCTGCTCAAACCGTCGAATGACTCGGGCAGTATCAAGGGTGACATCCATGACTTGGCGTTCGGGAGTGTAATACCCGAGCATCTTGGCGATCTCTCTCCACCCAGCAATCAGTGCATGCGGATTGGCTTCTACCTCTGCAATTGCTATCGCATCCAGCAGCCCTTGAATGACCTTATCACGGCTCATACCAATCTTCGCTTCTACAGCCCGTTCATTGTCGCGTACAGCAGCCTGAACCTCTGGCTCACGCATCAAGCGGCTGGCTGATACCTTCGCAGTGTTCGGTGCGTACCCAGCCCTCACAGCGGCAGCAGCGCCGTTGTGATCCAGCACATATTCCTTTGCGAAACGAAGTTTTCTTGGGGTGAGCATGCAGGTAACTCATTAATTTATATGAGTATTTTAACATTATTGCTGAGGGATTAAGACCGGCAGGTAACGGAATGCACACAAAGCAGACTTAGCGAGACTAATAACAGAAGGTTATGCTTTTATTTCACTGATAACTAAGTTGCGGAAGTTTCCTGCCGAATGACCGTTTAAAAAATTATACACTTTTTTGCAATAGGTACTGACCTTAATTCTGCAACAGGAATTTTAGTGTACGGATTTGATCGGTCTCGAGTAACGTAAGATCGACGCCAGTTATCAAGAAAGGTGCCAATAAAACAGGCTACTCTAGGTATCCGAATTCAGAGTTAAGCTCATAATATCGTTAGGGTCTAACTCAAGAGTTGATGTTTAGCGGCTTCTCACACCAAATCAATACAACTTCGGTAAAAGCAAAATTAAAGAACAAAATCGCTTGCAGCAAGATCATATACGCCAATCAATGTAATCTGGAATTCACTAGCTGTATCTCTATCGATATCCCCGTAAATAACCGTATTGCCCCCTTCGTGCTCGTATCTCAGCTCACCAACACTTCTGGTGCCAAATGTATCAGTTAATCCTAACCAAACAAAAGAATTATTGCCCCGAGATGAAGTAGAGGCATCAATAGCCCTAAGATCAATCAGATCAAGTCCCTGCTGGAAATCAATGATGACGTCACGGGCGACTTCACTGTTACCGGTGTCTTTAATGCTCGAGAAAACAAATGTATCTTGACCCTCACCACCTATGAGCGTATCAACACCGAGACCACCCTTGATGACATCATCTCCTTCACCACCCGTGATTACGTTAGACTTATTGTCTCCAGTTAGCCTGTCTGCAAAATCTGAACCAGTAAGATTCTCGAACCCAGTCAGCTTGTCTTTACCGGCACCACGAGTGTTCTGCTCTCCTCTTTCAGCAAGAGATACCATTACTCCCGATGAAGCTGAACCATAAGACACTGTATCCCCAACAGATCCATTTCTTCCACCATCTAGGTAATCGTTTCCGGAGCCACCATCGACTGTATCGTCTCCCTTTCCAGCAGAAATTCGGTCGTTTCCAGCAAAGCCATAAATTTGTTCATCGGCATCTGTTCCTGTAAGCCTATCTGAGCGTGATGTGCCATTAATTATGGGTTTTTCTAGTAGCGAAAACACTTGATCGGAAAATGATAGCGACTCAATATTCAGTAGCGTATCGACACCATCTGATCCAGTCTCGGTATTCTGATCCGCAACAGTCCATGATCCGTCTTGGTTTTTCGTAATCGTATAACGGCTCTTTAGCCCCGAATAAATTGCTGTGTCCGAACCTAGACCGCCGTCAATTGTGTCGTTTCCACCGTTACCGGTAATTTTATCGTTACCATCTTCGCCACTTAATGAGTTATCGTTATCGTCACCTACAACTTCATCATCATAGTTTCCAGCAATGACATTCTCAAAACCTTGAATAAGGTCGTAGCCTATACCAGAGTCATTCTCAGTATTGCTTGAAGTTACGAAACCATCTAAAAGGTTAACAATAATACCAGCAGTAGCACTCGTATAAATTAAAGTATCTTGACCATCTCCACCGTAATATTCATCATCGCCTTCACCATTGCCACCAACAACAATGTCATTACCATCCCCTGCAAATACAACATCATCACCGCTAGAAGAAATAATATAGTCATTTCCAGACATAGCAGAAATGTAATCATCATTAATACTACCAGTCAAAAACTGATCTGTTTGATCTCCTATAATAGTAAGGGAATAACTATTAAAGCTCACACCATTGGCATCATATCTTCTGGCATAAGTATTATGATATTCATGAAAATATTTGTTTTCACTCCAAGCAACAATCCAACCACCATCGTCTAATGCAGCAATATCTAATGCAACTCCATCATTATTATCATCACTATAAACGAGTAATTTTTCACTTAATGTACCGCCATCAAGAGAAAACTTCTGCACATAAGAAGAAATGAGATCGCCTTGCTCGCTGGACACATCCTCCGTCCAAGAAAGAAGCAAATTACCATCAGCAAGAACCTTTACAGATGGATTGTGTATAAATGCATCATCATTATCAATTGATGTTATGACCTGATCAGCACGTGAAACAGGTTCATATGTCTCGATGACTTGGAAATATGCATCCACCCCGAAATAAATTTCATCATTAACATATATTTTTTCTGCCCAAGTTATCACAATTCCATTTGGCGTGGAAATGACATCATAGTCACTGAAGTTAAAACTTTCTTGGAAAACTTTATATGTTTTAGTAATCTCATTTAAATCTAAGGAATATATTGAAGCGAATAATTCATTTTCATATACATAAGTAACTAATATATCATTGCTACTTAATTTATTAATTCTATAATTACTAACATCAGCAAATCCTTCATTTATTGTAACTTTTTCAACCGAAATATTAACACCGTCATATACACTTAAATAAATGTATTCGGAAGTGTCATATTTAGAATAATATTGATCTGAATTGCTAGAAGCCCAAATAACAGCCCACTTATCACCATCTAATGAAATTATTTCAGGATTAAAATGATAAGAATCGTCCTCCTCATTATGATTATTAAAAGCAATTATCAAATTATCAGAAATTGGATTTAAATTTGAATCAAATATTTTAGCCTTGATGCCATGTTGTTCTGTTTGATAATTTTTATCCATCCAGGTAACGATTAAATTGCCATTATCAAGACTTGATAACTTTGCAAAATCCCTACCGACAGGATCATTTATTACATTAAAAACATCGCCGACCTTTTGGCCATCAGAATTATATTTCTGCAAATATAGATAACTAATATCTGATTCCCAGTCCCAAGTCCTCCAAAGAACGACATAGCCACCATCAGATAATTTTACAACCTGTGCATTATACTGGTCATCATTCGTTGCAGTGTTGACCTTAAAATCTTTAGAATAGTTGATTTGAACATCTGCAAATTTTATAATCTCAATATTAGCAAGAATGTTTCTTCCATCTAATCCCTCTATGACAACATTTGATGAATCATCAACACTAAATGTGTATTCTGAGAATAAAAAATCAAATACTACTGTGTCGACTCCAAATCCACCTTCAATATCATCAGATCCAGAACTAGGATAAAATACATTATTTTTATCATCACCGATCAAAATATCATCATATTGTGATGCAATTACATTCTCAATTGAATAAAGCTGATCACGTCCAATTCCAGAATCCTCACTTAAGACTTTTGATCTAGCACTGTTTGTCGTTAGGTCGACATAGATACCCGCGGTTGCACTTAGATAAAGAACTGTATCAATTCCTTCACCGCCGTCGTAGTAGTCATCTCCAGCTCCTGCACCGCCGATGACAAGATCATTACCGGCCCCGGCAAACACAAGATCGTCACCTGAACCCGCAGTGACAGAATCGTCACCACCTGCAGTTGAAATGAAATCAGCACCATCACCCCCACTTACTGTCTGATTCGTATCATCTCCAAATATATTAAGCGAATAAAAACTTGAATTAGTTCCGTCTGACGCAAACCGCCTTCCTACAGCATACTCTGAAATTCCATCATCACTTGCTTCTTCCCAGCCATCAGGTGTCCAAACATAACCTGTTGCCATCGTCCACTGTGTAAACCATCCACCATCACTTAAAGGTGTCACGATCGGATAGCCATACTCCGAATTTTCTCTAAGGGAATTTACCCTGACAACCTCGCCAACTGGCTGTCCGTCGGCTGCAAATCTGCGTTGGAAAATAGTTTGCTCACGGTTCCCGTCTTGTCCGATGACAGAGTTCCAGCTAACGACCCATCCACCATCAGTTAGCGCTGCAACGGATTTTTCCGACAGGTATACCTCATCACCTGAGATATTGACTTTGAAACTATCGCCAATAGGCTGCCCAGAAGAAGAAAATCTCTGCTGATAAACATCACTAGTATTTGCGGTTCCATCAAGAGACCTTTGTTGGCGAAAAGTTAACACCCAGCCACCATCACTGAGAGGCGTAATTGATGGAATATCAGTTATAAATGCATCTGTAGTAGCACTTATCTCCTCACCAATCTGGTTACCGTCAGAAGTTAAAATACGCATCCTAACTTCCTGAGAATAGTTATCCGCAAGAGGGTTGAATACATTTTTCTGATAAGCAATTAATATGGAGTTATCAGCAAGAACAGTAATAGCAGGATCCTGCAAACCTAATTGATCTGGATCCTCTATGAGGTCATCACTAACAATTTCGTTATTCGAGTCAAATATGAGTAACCTTAAAAGTGATGAATTGATATTTTCAGCATATATAACCGCCCAACCACCGTCCGCAAGAGCTGCCACCTGGGGCTGATCGCCATACTGGTCCGACAAAGTGATATCTACAGTATTTACTGTATTGCTAAAACTAAACACTCGTGCTTCTAACGATCCGTTGTAATGCCATGACGCAATAATTCGACCATCCGATAGACCAGCGACAGAAGCTTCTTGAGCTATACCATCTTGTGTAATCGTAAGTACTTCACCAATAGGGTTACCTTGCAAATCGTATCTTTGTAAATAAGAGGAAGAAATTAGGTTTCCATCATCATCGACATTTGGGCCTTCTTCGTTCCAAGAGACAACGTAGCCACCAGTTGGTAAATAATGTGCGTTTGGGGAGTTCGATTTCGGACTTAATCCATTCAAAAAACGAAACTCAGAATATAAAGCGACACCTATATCGTCAAAGGTCAGTTTCTCAACATCGATCAGGTTATAGCTGGAGAACCCGTCAGTTACGGTCACTACCCCATTATCAGAATTCAAATTAAGCGAATATTGAGAATAAGGCCCATTTAGCACTACCTCATCAACCCCATAACCACCTTCAATGCTGTCCTGCCCTGTTCCTGGTATAAAAACATCTGCTGAGCTAGTGCCCACTAAATTATCGTCTTCGGGTGTTCCAATAATTTCCATTTGACAACCTTTTATCTCAAAAAATGTTTTCTTCAAAGAAAACTAAAATCTTGTAAATTGTTTTGAATCATCGCGAATGATAGAAATCTCACGCTTCATCTGCATCACTTCTAGATTCCTGCATTTCTAGACTTTTGTACAGTTCCTCTGCGATATTACAGGAGCCTTCTAACAATTATCAAATTGACCATGATAGCTTAACAGAATGCTTTGACATTTCGTGAACATTCATCTCTTGACCGTCTATGCCAATTCAAGACATTATTTTCTTATTCAGCTATTATCGTTGGGTCAATGCACCACTAAAGGCACGGTTAACGGGTTTCATCAAGTAATTCAGTATGCTGCGTTTTCCGGTCAATACATCAGCCGTTGCTGTTAGTCCCGGCTTAATGTCTTCAGGCTTGATTAGGTTTTTGGGCTGCATGTGCGTGACATCCCAGTCAATCGCAACTTGCGCTCGATAGTAAATTTGACTCTGTCCATTACTACCCTGCTCATTCAGAGTGTCAGGGCTGATGTAGCGTAATACCCCTTTAACGTTGCCATATATACTTGAATCGAAAGCGTCAAAACGAAGAGTAACTGGCAAGCCAGTTCTCAGTAAGCCAATATCAGCCGGGTTGACTTTAATCTCGACTATCAAGTCGTCGTCTACTGGACTAATTTGCATCAACTCATCGCCTGGTTTGAGCACACCCCCAACCGTTGTAATTCGTACAAACTTGATGACACCATCCATTGGAGAGATCAAATCAGTATGCTTGAGTACACTTTTGCGCTCTTCAAACTTGTATCGACTGGTCGAAAGCTCATCTTCTAGCTTGGCAACTTCGCTGCGCGTTTCTTGCAAATATTTATTTTTGATGCCACTCAGTCTTGCCTGTAACTCTAAAACCTGACGTTGAGCACGCATCACCTCTGTCTGACTAATGTCACCACTTTGATAAAGGCGTTGATTCATGCTCAATTCATCCTGCGCAAAATCCATCGCCTGCCTAAGAACAGCAAGCTCTTCATCTAGGGCTAACTTACGTTGTCGATAAATTCCCATTTGCGCATTGATGAAATCCGGATAACCCTGATACTCCTTGCCAAAAGTTAATGCCTGACCAGACAACTCTGCCCTAGCGCGAACAAGTGCAATACGCTTACTCGCTACTTCGGCTTCCGTTTGCGAGTAACCTGCTACAGCACGGTCAGGCTCAAGCTCTGCAAGCTTTTCTCCGGCCTTGACACTGTCGCCCTCCTTGACATGTAAGGCGGTCAGCATACCGCCATCCACTGTCTGAATGACCTGCGTACGCGAATCAGGAATGACCTGCCCTTGGGCACGAACGGCTTGATCAATTTCAAAATAGGAAGCAAATCCAACCAGAAGCAATAAAACACCCGCCAATAGCCATAACATTGGGAAACGATGTGATCGTCCTGAATTCATGTCGCCCCCCCACGAATAGCATGCAAGCTAGGTTGCGCAGCGGCTTGCTGCGCCGATTGTAATTTCGCCAGCACAGCGTCTTTTTCTGCATCCATAACCACCTGGCCATTAGCGATCACAATAAGACGATCAACTAATTGAAATAGCTCTGGTTTATGGGTAATCAGCACAAGATTGTCTTCCGGTTTGGCACAGACTGTTAATCCGTGTGTCCCTGGTTCGAGCCCAGGTCGGGGAGCCAAATGTTAAAAGGCTTGCAGCGATGCAAGCCTTTTTTATTTTCATAGCAATCATATTCAATGTTCAATACTCGTGAACTCCCCCTGATCCGCATCGCCAAACAACCCAAGCAGATCAGGGCTTTTGAGTGAAAGGGCATAGCCCAGCACACCGCTGCCGATCACGACTGTTTCATAATCTTTCACGCTGTTATCGACCAGTATCGTAATGCTTTCAGGCAGCGCGACCGGCGGCACGGCACCGACAACATAGCCGGTAGCTTCAGCGACTTCCTCGTATTCCGCCATGCGGCATTTGCGTTCGTTCAAATGCTTGCGCAGCACGCCCCAGTCGGCCCGTCCGCCGCCGGCCACTGCGAGCAGCACGAATTTGTCCGAGGCGGTTTTGAACAGCACGCTTCGCACAACGGATTGCGGGTCAATGCCACGGCTTGAGAGCAGTTCTTCCAGGTTTCTGACCGGTTTCCTGTCTTCGGTCAAGGGAATTTCCAGCACATCGTAGGCAATGCCCTCACGTTCAAGCAGTTCTGTCACGGGCGATTGGATGATTGCAGTCATAAACAAGGCTCCGGATGAAATCAGTCAGCCGTCATTATGACGCTTTTGTCTAAGATATTGCTGCGTGAGACGACGCTACAGATCTCGTATTGAGTGATTCAGGGCTGTTGCGGCTTGTTTTCGGTGCGAACCGGGATGCGCCACAGCACTATCAGCAAAAGGAGCCCAAGCCCTGCCAGCGATAGCTTGAGCCATGTCGCTTGTACCAGCGTCACCGAGATACTGAACGAGAAGACAATCAGCAGATACGCCCAGTACTTAACACGTGGGCGCAGGCTTTGGTGCTCATACCAATCCTTGATCAGAGGGCCGGTAAGTTGATGATCCAGCAGCCATTGATGAAAGCGCGCGGAATCTTTGCCAAAACAGAAAGCCGCCAGCAGTATGAAGGGAGTGGTCGGCAGGACCGGTAGAAAAACCCCGAGCAGACCGAGCAGAAGCGCAACAAAGCCTAGGGCGATAAAAAGACGCCTCAGCAAGGGAGATTCATGAAGTCGGAGTCCGCTTGTCATGCAACGGAAGCTTTCATTTCTGATTCTGGCGCACTTTCTGTAAGGTCCCTCTTTGCGCCGATCGGTTTATCAGCCATGACCATGCATGGCTTTATTGCAGTTTGCCGAGGGCCGCCGCAACGGAATCGGTAATCTGAAAAATATTGCTGAAACCGGACATATCGAAAACCGACCTGACATTGCCTGTGACATTAGCCAGATATAGCTGGCCGTTTTTTTCTTTAAGCAATTTGGCAGTCAATAAAATGCAACGCAAGCCAGCACTGCTGATGTATTCGAGCGCAGCAAGATCCATGACGAGTCGGCTGGCGCCACCTTCAATCAGTTCGCGGATATTTTGATCACATTGAGGCGCGGTAACGCCATCCAGCCTGCCGGCAATGGTGACCACAGCAATTTCATTTTCGAAGCGGGTTTGATATTCCATGGAACATATTCCTTAATCAATTCATGTCATGCATTTTAAAAAGCAGTTACAAAAGTCCGGCTCATTTTTCTGTCAGCCTTAGGGCAAGCATCGTAATATCATCGGATTGAGCGGCGCCATTGACATGCGAATGCACGTCGTCGCTGACCGCATGCAAGACGTCAGCCAACCTTCCCCTGGGCGCCGCATTCAGCGTCTGCTGCAGACGCATTTCGCCATAGAGCAGGTCTTGCAGATTTTTCGCTTCCGTCACGCCATCGGTATAGAGGTACAAGATGTCCCCCGCCATCAGCTGCATCTGCATGCTTTCATAGTTCACATCGGGCATCGGTCCAAGCATGAACCCCGGCGGAAGCTTCAGGTACTCCGCCGTGCCGTCACGGATCAATAATGGCGGGTTATGGCCTGCATTGGAATACTGAAGCTCGCCTGTGGTCACATCGAGCACACCAATGAAAACAGTTGTGAACATGCAGGTTTCATTGTCATCAGCCAGGATGTTGTTCACCGAAGCCAGCGTTTTTGCCGGATCAATCAGACGCTGCGCTTCGCTCTTCAGCAGAATCTTGGTCACCATCATGTATAGCGCAGCCGGCACACCCTTGTCGGATACATCTGCGATCAGGAAACAGAGTTTTTTGTCGTCGATGAAGAAAAAATCATAGAAATCACCGCCGACTTCCTTGGCAGGAATCATCGATGCATAGAGATCGAATTCCGGATGGTTGGGAAACGGTGGAAACACCCGTGGCAACAGGCTGGCCTGGATATTGGTGGCCACTTTGAGCTCGCTTTGAATCCGCTCCTTGGTCGCTGTGGTCTCCGTCAGGTTGCGTATATATTCCTTCAGTGATTGTTGCATGCGGCCAAAATCCTGCGTCAGCTGACTCACTTCATCCTGCCGTTTCACCATCGGTAGCGCTGCATCAAAATCACCGGCAGCCATGCTGTGCGTGACATGTGCGAGTTCCTGCAACGGCCTGATCACATTTCTAGCAATGTAGTAAACCGCCACAGCCAGCAACAGGATACCTGCCAAGCCCATGATTGCCATGGTGAAATTGAGGTGGCTGACATCAGCCATCAATTCACTTTCGGGGAACACCACAGCCAGAGTCCAGCCGGTTGAGTTTACCGGCGCGTAATACATCCAGCTTGGGAACCCGACCAGGCTCTTGTAAAAGATGAAGCCGCTACCGCCCCGCACCATTTTCAGGCCAAGCGCTCGCATGGCAGGATCATTGCGGGCTTCGGCAATGCTGAAAAAGGTTTCGTTCATCACTGCATCCTTGAGCGGGTGCGCGAGTAGCATGCCGTTTCTTGAAAGTAACGCAGCATATCCGGTATCGAGAATTTTTACCGAACTGACCAGTTCGGTCAGGGCATCGAGCGACACATCTGCCGTGACCACGCCCTTGATGATCTTTTTGCCATCCTTGACCTCGTAGAAAGGCACCGAGCAGGTTGTCATCAGAACATTGCCCGCGCCTTCGTCAAAATATGGCTCGCTCCACTCGATGCGACCCGTCTCTCGCGGAATCTGATACCAATCCCAATACAGATAGGAAAGATGACGATAGGATTTCTCCAGCCGGTTAAGACTGATTTTGCCCGCATCGCGAAAAAAATAGGGGGCGTAGAGTTCGATATCCCGGTTGAATGCATAAGGTTCAAAAGCCACGCTGGACCCATATATTTCCGGGTTAGCATCCAGTGTTGAGCGAATCAGCGCGGTCAGTTCCGGCTCGCTCAAGTGTCTTGCTTCAAGGGACCTGGCGAGGCTTTGGGTCACTTTGCTCACTGCCGTCAGCTGAGTCTCGACCCGATTGACCAGCGACATCGCAAGATTGCCGGCATTGCGTTCAAGCTCCTGTTGCAGAAGCTTGCGCGACTGATAGTAGTTGTAGCTCAACGTAACCGCAAAAATCGCCACGCAGGCAAGAATGATAATGCCGACCAGCCGGGTAATGATGCTGTGTCTAACGTCCATCTGGCTTGCTCACAAATTCGTGATATGGGACTGCACGCTTCAGCTGCTGCATGCGCAACATGAAATCCTGCACCTCGATCATGGCCTTTTCGCTCAAACGGCCTGATTGACCATCGGGGCCGACCGCTTGCATCAGATCCTGCATGCGGTTCAGCATCCAGCGCTGGTGCACACGGTTGGCCGGCAAATGGGCAGCCCGCATGTACTTGATGACAATATCGAGCGCTTCTTCAGGATGTTCGAATGCATAACGCCAGCCTTCTGTCGAAGCCGCCACGAATGCATCAGCCAGCGCAGGATCGCGATTCACCGTATGCGCCATCGCGTAGATACCATCCTCGGGAAAATGCATGCCTTCACGGTCAAGAAAAAACAAGCGCAGTTCGTTTTTCTCAACACCGGAATTCAGAATCGTGTGATATTCGTTGTACCACATGGCAGAGGTGACATCGACGCCACCGCGCAGAAACAGGTTGACGGTCTGCGATTGGCGGATCTCCTTGACGCGAACACCACGCGCGGCAAAAAGCGCATGCGCCGGTAAAGACAGGTCGCCGCCCCAAAGTCCGACTTTGCGGGCGTGCATATCATCTATGGTGTTGATGCCATCCTTATCGCGCGCAATCAGCATCAGGGATGATCGCTGGATGGTCTGCGACAAATGCTTGAGGCCGCCATCGCTTGCCTGATGTCGCAGGGCTGTGGTCAGCCAGAGGATGGCAAAATCGGTTTCCCCACGCTGCAATGCTTCCAGTGGAGAGTAACCGGGGCCGGATTTGAGAATCTCAAGATCGATCCCGTGCCTTGCATAAATGCCTTTATCCAGCGCGACAAAATAACCCGCAAATTGCGCCTGTGGTGTCCATAAAGGCATCAGACGCGCTTTTTTCAGAGGTGCCGCAATCGCCTGTGAGGACAACAGACAACAGAGAAACAAACCCAGCAAACACAAACCTGCCGCATGCAAGCGGGAATGACTCTGCCCAACATGTCTGAATGCGGAAAAATGCTTAAAAGAAGGTTTAATGTACATATCGCGGCAACATGCTATCTACACAATGTTTCATGATAATGCCTGAAGCACAAAAATTTCCGACGCAGGTCAATTGCTGCTCTGCTTGTCAGTCATTGCACATGATGTTGCGAAAACTTTCGGCGCTGATGAAATTTTCCGCTTACAACAAAATCTGCCCGCCCAGTTCCACCACCCGGTTGGGTGGCAGCTTGAAATAGCGGCTGACGCTGTCGGCGTTGCGATGCATGGCGACGAACAGGCGTTCGCGCCAGAAGGCCATGTCTGAATTCGGCTTCGGAATGACCGATTCCCGACCGATGAAAAAAGTGGTTGTCATCATTTCCAGCGCCAATCCATCCCTGACGCACAAGGCAAGATCACGCGGGATATCAGGCTCATCCTTGAAGCCATAGCGCAGTTCGACCCGGTAAAAACCAAAAGGCATGACTTCGGTGCGGACCCGGTAGGCTTCTTCGACGTGGGGAATGTCTTCCACCGCTACCGTGACGATAACGACTTGATCGTGCAACACCTTGTTATGTTTGAGATTATGCAGCAAGGCACTGGGCACCGTAGTGAGATCACGGTTGAGGAATACGGCAGCGCCCTCTACCCTTGTCGGTGTGCTCATTTTGATGGAGTCGATAAAGAGTTCCAGCGGAATGGCATCGGAAGAAATTCTTTTGTGCAGAAGCTCGCGGCCACTTTTCCAAGTGAGCATGATGACGAACAGAAACGCGCCGACCAGCAAAGGCAGCCAGCCACCGGCAGGAATCTTCAACACATTTGCACTGAAGAAAGCCAGATCGATCAGCAGAAAGATTGACGTCAAGGTAATGATACGCGCCCAGCTCCAGCGCCAGACGCCGCGAAACACCAGAGCTGCCAACAGCGTGGTAATCACCATGTCACCGGTCACCGCAATACCGTAAGCCGCCGCGAGACTGGAGGAAGAACCGAAGCCGATGACCAGCGTCATGACCGCGACCATCAGCGCCCAATTCACCCTGGGCAGATAAATCTGACCGGCTTCATGTTCGGAGGTGTGCAATACCTGCGTTCGCGGCAGAAAACCGAGCTGCACTGCCTGTCGGGTCACGGAGAAGGTGCCGGAAATCACCGCCTGCGAAGCAATCACTGTTGCCATTGTCGCCAACGCAATCAGCGGAAACAACATCCATTCCGGCGAAAGCAGATAGAACGGACTGCTATTGACCGATTCCGGCGTTCTCAGAATGAGGGCGCCCTGACCGAAGTAGTTGAGCAGCAGACCAGGCAGCGCAATACCCAGCCAGGCCAGCCTGATCGGCAGACGGCCGAAATGGCCCATGTCGGCGTAAATCGCCTCGCTGCCGGTAACGGCAAGCACCACAGCACCGAGCGCAACAAAGCCCATCCATTGATTGGCCAGAAAAAACTGCCAGCCGTATGCCGGGTTAACTGCGCCGAGTACGTCCGGATTCTGCAGGATGCTGATCAAACCGAGGATGCCGAGCATGATGAACCAGACCAGCACGACAGGGCCGAAAAAACGGCCGACCATGCCGGTGCCATATTTCTGAATAGCAAACAGGCCGAACAGCACGCCCAGCGTGATCGGTATGACGAACTCGTGCAGATGCGGTGCGGCAACTTCCAGGCCTTCGACTGCGGAAAGCACCGAAATGGCGGGAGTAATCATGCCATCGGCAAAGAACATGCAGGCACCGGTAATACCGGCCAGCAATATGAAACGGCGGCGTTTGGCATCTGCAGCTGCACTGCTTTTGGCCAGCGCAATCAGGGCCATGATGCCACCCTCGCCGCGGTTATCCGCGCGCAGTATGAAGGTGACATATTTGACCGTGACCACCAGAATCAGGGACCAGAGAATCAGGGAAAGAATACCGAGCACATTGTCGGCAGTGGTGGCGAGCGGGTGATGGCCGGCGAACACTTCTCGCATCGTATAAAGCGGGCTGGTGCCGATATCGCCGAAGACCACGCCCAGTGCCGCGAGTGTCAGGCCGGAAATCTTGGTGCGGGAAGCTGAAGTGTTATTCATGATGAAAAATTATGCACGCCAAGCGTATGATTGTACAAGCTTGGGCAGCTTGCATATAAGGAGAATTTCGATGTCTTTTGCCATGCCATTGAACGATGCAGAAATCCGTTGCCTGGAGAAAGTTGCGGCGGGTAGATACACCAACCTGCTGAGAGCGCCTGACGAAGTTGAATCACTGATACTGCTTGGCCTGGTGCAAAACGCTCTGGTCATGGCAGTACCTTACACGCCAAACCGATATGATTACCGGCTGACCACATACGGCGCAAAAACGCTGGAGGCATTGCAACCAAGCAAGAACAAGCCGCGACGTTGATATAAATCAATTCCGGACCATTCTAATGAAAATCATTAGGCACGATTCATGAGACTGCCTACGGATATTTTTCTGCGTATGCGTATGATGTGAATCGTTAACTGATTCAACATTTCATTAAACCTTACAGGAGAATCACCATGTGGACCAAGCCAGCTGCTACTGAAATGCGTTTCGGTTTCGAAGTCACCATGTACGTTTGCAACCGCTAATCCGGTTTTAACAAACGAACACAAAAACGGCACTACATGTGCCGTTTTTGCTTTTCTGAATTGCCGATATTGGCTCGATTTCCGAAGTCAACCACTCAAAACCGCTTCGCCTGCAACAGCTGGATATTCAGGCCTGCATCAATTTGATCGTCATCCGTTGTGCATTTAATGCCTACATCGGCCGCAGACTTTTCCATGCATTGCTCCCCTCAATGAAAATTCACCTTCATCGATGAACTTTTCTTGACATCATTAATATAAATGCGAATAATTCGCATTATTATGATCAGTTAGAATCAACGCTTGACCAGAGCACTATTGGTCGATGATTTATTAGTGTTGGATACAGTTCGTACATGAAAACATTGCCGAATACCGGGACGCACACGCGCCCTGCCCAGCCGCCAAAGGTGGACAGTACAACACTGTTCGGTAACGCGCGTGAGCTCATCATCCGCCATGGCAACGAGGAATACCGTTTGCGCCTGACCAGCCAGGGCAAACTGATCCTCACAAAATAAGGGTCATGACCAGAACAGAGGTCTGGTCATAACCCCAAAATAATAGTGCAGTCATTTTCAATCAATCAGCCA
This sequence comes from Methylophilales bacterium LSUCC0135, assembly GCA_001704575.1. Classification (GTDB taxonomy): domain Bacteria; phylum Pseudomonadota; class Gammaproteobacteria; order Burkholderiales; family Methylophilaceae; genus UBA6140. Next base: position 211,011 of record MCAW01000003.1, on the reverse strand, counting down.
GCCAGCATAACAGCGCAAGCCAGCCAGTAAAAATTCATCAAGGGAATCAAATGGCAAACAACAGCAACGTATTCAAACCGCGCATGATTGCGCTTGCGGTTTCGGTGGCAGTGCTTCTGCCCATTCAGTCACTGGCAGCTGAAATTCAATTACCCAGAATCGATGTCATCGGTGAACAGGAAGACGCCGTCGCCAAACAGCCGGGCTCGGTCGCCATCATCACTGAAGAAGAACTTGAGCTACAACAGCCGCTTTCGGTGCAGGATGCCCTGAAATCCGTTCCCGGCGTCGTTATCCGCGAAGAAGAAGGCTATGGCTTCATTCCCAATATCGGCATACGCGGCCTCAACCCCAACCGCAGCCAGAAGCTGCTGGTGCTGGAAGACGGTGTACCGGTCGCCCCCGGCCTGTTCCTCGCCAATGAATCCTACTACAGCCCGCGTATCGAGCGCATGCAGAGTATCGAAGTACTGAAAGGTGCAGCCAGCCTGCGTTATGGCCCGACCACCATCGGCGGCGTCATCAATTACAAGACCAAGGATCCGGAAGACGGTGTCCGTGTCACCGCCAAGGCCGGTACGCACGGATATCAGCTGTTCGGTTTCGATGCCGGCGGCACCTCGCCTTCCAATGAAGCGGTTGCAGGCATAAGCATCGTCACAGCCAAGGGCGATGGTTTCCGCGACAACGAATTCGACATGACCGACGTCGTGCTCAAAGGCGGCATGCAACTGACCGACAATCAATGGATCAGCGCGAAATTCACTTACTACGATAACGAGGTCAACACCTCGTATGTAGGCCTGCGCCCCAACGAATACCGCCGCAACCCGGACAAGAACCCGGCCCCGAACGATTATTTCATCACCGATCGCAAATCTTTCGATGTCAACCACGAGTGGGAGATCAACGATTCGGTCAGGCTAAACACCCTGCTCTACTGGGCCGAGCTGCAACGTGACTACTGGCGCCGTGACTTGCTTACAGAAAAGGATCCTAATGATCCGACAAAAATAAAGAAAGATGCCAAAGGTAACAATATAGTGATAGGCAGAACAATTAATGGCACTCTATTTGAACCTTGCAACAACACTGTTTATTGTATGTCCGGCCGTAACCGCAATTTCGAGATGATGGGCATAGACTCGCGCCTGTTCATCACGCACAACACGTTCGGCATCAAGAATGAAACCGAAATCGGCATCCGTCTTCACAGCGACGAACTGCGCAACCAGACCGTGCGCTCCAAAACCAACCCGAATGCGCGTTCGGGCGATCTGACCAGCGACGAGACCCAGAAAGCCGACGGTGTAGCGCTGTTCGTGCAGAACCGCTTCGAGTTGAACGACAAAATCGCGGTCACGCCCGGCCTGCGTGTCGAAAGTTATGACCAGAAACGTACCAATGAAAAAACCGGTGTTTCCGGCAAGACAAACAACACCGAAGTGATGCCCGGCGTCGGCATGACCTGGCAAGTCGCACCTGAAGCACAACTGTTTGCCGGGGTCTTCAGGGGCTTTTCGCCTGCCATGGTCGCCACTGCCATCAGCGGTGACGGCACCGATCAGCAACTCGATGCCGAACGCTCGACCAATTATGAAATCGGCGTGCGCGGCTCTTTGCAGCGCCTCAGCTATGAAGCCACCTATTTCCGCATGGATTTCGACAACCAGATTGTCAACCAGAGCCTGTCGGGTGGTATCGACAAGGCCAATGGCGGAAAAACGCTCAACGAGGGGCTCGAACTGGGCCTGGCCTATGATTTGACCGGCGGCTGGAGTGTGGACGGCAATGCAACCTGGTTGCCGACTGCCGAATTCAGGAACGACTCGCTCGGCCCGGATGGCAACCGCTTGCCTTATGCGCCAAAATTCACCAGCAATCTCAACCTGAACTACAAGATTGGTGATTTCAGAACCACCCTGGGCGCCTATTACGTTTCCGAACAGTATGTCGATGCAGCCAACACCAAGGCAGAAAGCACCGATGGCACCAAGGGCGAGATCGACGCTTATACGGTTTTCAACCTCAGTGCCTTCTACGACATCAACAAGCTATGGAGCGTATTCGGTACCGTGCGCAATCTGGCTGACAGAAAATATATTACCAGCCGCAATCCGGATGGCATTTTCCCCGGCGCAGAACGTAATGCCGAAATCGGTGCCAGCTACAAGTTCTGATCCGGCGACAAGTTCCAATCTCCTCGCACGCAGAGAAGTTGCCCCCACCTTGGTGGGGGCTTTTTTATGTGTCCATGGAGAAATCGCTGTATGCCGGAATATCTTCACCTGCCGGACATGAAAATTTTGATAAGATTGGCAGTACCAATCATGCACCCTGTGATACACATGCAAAGCCAGTCATCATGAACCGCAGAGAGTGGCTCAAGTTGAGCCTTGCCGCCTCGCTCAGCCTGACCGCAAGCAGTTGCAGCTTGAAGCGATCGCAGCCGGTGCGTATCGCCGCCCACATGTGGCCGGGTTACGAATTCCTTTATCTCGCCCGCTCGCTCGACGTCATGGACCCTGCCCTGGTCCGGCTGGTTGAAACGCCCAATGCCACGGCCAATATCCGGGCGCTCGGTTCGCACGTTGTCGAGGGCGCCTGCCTGACACTGGATGAAGTGCTGACTGCGCTGGAGCGGGGCATTCGACTCAGCGTGGTCTGCGTGCTGGATGTATCTATGGGCGCAGATGCGCTGCTGGTTCCTGCCAATGTTGAATCCCTGGCAGGCATCAAAGGCCTGAGAATAGGCGTGGAACATACTGCAACCGGCGCGGTGATGCTCGATGCTGCATTGAAGGCGGCGGGATTAGCGCCGGATGATATCGAGATTGTTTATCTGAGTATCGATGAACATATCCAGTCCTATCACAACGGTCTGGTTGAAGCACTGGTGACTTATGAACCGGTCAAGAACCAGCTGATCAAGGCCGGCATGAAATCCATATTTACCAGTAGTGAGATTCCCGGCAACATCATCGACGTCATCACCGTGCGTACAGACGTACTGAACAAGCAACGGGAAGGTATAAGAGAAGCCGTGCAAGGTCATTTCAGGGCACTCGAACGCTGGCAGGCTGACCCGGAAAAGTACGCAGGCTATCTGGCCAAACGGCTCGATGTGCCACACGACGAGATCACCGGATTATTCAGCGACCTGGAATTGCCGGACAGGATGGCAAATCGTCAATGGCTCGGCGGCAAGCAACCTGAAATCATGGAAACGGCACGCCATCTTGGCGAAACCATGCTGGCATCCGGTCTGCTCAACACCATGCCGGATATCAGCCTGCTGGCCAACGACAGCCTTCTTGACTAGGGCGAGTTCACCCTGAAGCGCATGGCAAAAAAAACCTTCCCCGCCAGCCTCGCCAGACTCATTTTCATTTGGGGGATCATTACAGCGGTTTTTCTGTTACTGCTCTCGGTATTCACCAGTTTCACCATCTCCCAAAGCCGTATTTCTGAAGAGGCAGAGAATCTTGGCCGTTCAGAAATTGCCCGCATCGGGCTGGTCGCAGAGCGCACAACAAGCAAGGATCACTTTCTTCTGAAGGAAATTATCGCGCAATCGGCAACGGACCCACGCTTCGAACAGATTCTGGTGCTGGATCCCGAGCGCAATATTGTTTTCTCAAGCCGCATCGAGAACATCGGCAAACCCGCTACCAACATATCCGGTATTGATAAAACCATTCTGCATGAACTGGAAAAACAGGGCCCGCTTCTGACCATTTCCGACAGGCGATCCTCCAGTATGTCTTTCGCCCAATCTTTCGATTGGCCTCCAGCGGCTGACCAGATCAGGAGCACGAGGCTGGGAGTCGTGCTGGTCGTCATCAATCTGCAGATCATGAAAGATCAACGTTGGGGCGAGATCATGACCGAGGAACTGACGATCGCAGGGCTGTTCAGCATCGTCCTGCTTTTTCTTCTGATCGGTGTTTATTTCACGATCAAACGGCCCTTGCAGGAATTGACCATGGCGGCTGACAGATTCAAGGCCGGTGATTTCAGCTACGTTATCCGCCCATTGGGTATTGCCGAAATGCGCGAAGTGGGTGATTCGTTCAACATGATGTCGAATGAAATCAGCGACAAGCTGAATGCGTTGCAGCAGTCGGAATTCAAGTTCCGCAGCTTGATCGAGTGTTCCCCGGTCGGCATTGTCGCTTTCGACGACAAAGGCCATCTTGCTTATCAGAACAGCGCATTCAGCAACATGACCGGGCTGACGGCATCGACGCTGACGAACATCAGCGAAGCCGAATTCGGCGCCGCCTTACAAAAGCTATGCGGCAACAGCATTCCGCAACCTGAAGCTGACGCGCCAGCCGTCATCATTGAATTCCAGAATCCGGATCTGCATGTCGTCTCGCATTTCATCCTCAAACTCGACCGCGCCCAGATTCAATCGATTCACTACTTCCAGGACATCACCGAACTATCCAAGATCGACCGCATGAAATCGGAATTCATCACGACAGCGGCGCATGAGCTGCGTACGCCGATGTCGACTGTACTGGGGTACTCCGAGCTTTTACAGACGCGTGAACTGAGCGTGTCGCAGCAGAAGGAAATGATCGAAGCGATCTACCGGCAGGCGCAAAGCATTGTCTATCTGCTGGAGGAATTGCTTGATGTCGCGCTGATTGAATCGCGCGCGGACAAAGTGTTCCATTTGCAGCCCGCCGACATCCACAGGATTTTGAAAACTATTGCCAGCACGTTCATGCTGGCAGGCGATCCACGCAAGGTCACACTTGAACCGATACCCGAACTTCCGCAAGTATGGGTGGATGAGGAGAAAATCGCGCAGGCACTGAAAAACTGCCTGAGCAATGCGTTCAAGTTCTCGTCCAAAGACAGCGAAGTCACTCTCGCAGCAACACTGTCGAAACCGACAGAAGTCGCCATCAGGATTACTGATCGAGGCATCGGCATGAGCAGCGAAGTCATGGGACGGATATTCGACAAGTTCTATCGCGGCGATACCAGCGGCCATATCCCCGGCACCGGACTCGGCATGACCCTGGTGAAACAGATCATGGACCATCATCACGGCCGAATTGAAGTCGACAGCACGCCAGACAAAGGCACCACCATCACACTGTTTCTGCCGGTCAAAAAATAATCAGCGCATCAGAAATTGCCGTTGCCGGCGCCCAACGGCGGTTCATCCATCAGCGCTATCTGCTCGCGCAACTCCAGAATTCGATCCTGCCAGTATCGCTGCGTATTGAACCATGGAAACGCTGCCGGGAACGCGGGATCATCCCAGCGCCGCGCAAGCCAGGCAGCGTAATGAATCAGCCGCAAGGTACGCAAGGCTTCCACCAGATACAGTTCATGCGCGTCGAACGCCTTGAAATCCTCATAACCGGCGAGAAAGTCATCCAACTGCCTGGCCATTTCGTTACGCTCTCCGGAGAACAGCATCCAGATATCCTGGATGGCGGGCCCGTTACGGCTATCATCAAAATCAACGAAATGCGGGCCATCATCGGTCCACAACACGTTGCCCATGTGGCAATCACCATGCAGGCGAATGATGGCAACCCGCCCGGCGCGACCATAACAACGACTCACACCCTCCAGCGCCTGCGCAGCGACACCGGCATAAACCTCGCGTAACTCCTGCGGGATAAAGTCATGTGTCAGCAAATAATCGAGCGGCTCCAGCCCGAAACTTTCGATATCCAGTGATGGCCGCAGATCAAAGGTTTTCAGCGCTCCAATGGCGTGAATACGGCCTATGAACCTGCCCAGCCATTCGAGATTACCGGCATGGTCGAGTTCAGGCGTCCGGCCACCCTGCCTCGGAAAAACGGCAAAACGGAAATCGCTGTCTTCATGCCTGTAATGCAGCAGTGTCCGGCCATTTATCTCCAGCGGCGCAACCACAGGTATTTCCGCATCGGCCAGTTCGCGCACAAAAGCATGTTCTTCGAGAATCTGCGCATCGGACCAGCGGTGCGGGCGATAGAACTTGACCACGACCGGCGCAGCATCGTCGATGCCTATCTGATAGACGCGATTCTCATAACTGTTGAGAGCGAGCAGACGCCCGTCCGGCCGCAGCCCGGCCGACTCGACTGCATTGAGTATGCAGTCCGGTCCGAGCTGAAAGAATGGCGGTTGATGTTGTGTCATTTCCGTATTCTAACTTGCAAATACGGAAAAATTTAATATTAATTAAATCAATTAATTAAAATTAATTATTGATAGTTTACTTAAGGTGTGGTTTGAGTCTGCTCATGACGGCGGTAGACTCTGGATCGACTGAACTGCTGTAGACATGGATATCCTTGCCGCCGGGCAGAATCAGATATTTGTAGAAGTTCCACATCGGCGGCTCTTTGGTGATGGCAGCCAGTTGCTTGTAAAGCGGATTGGCATTGGGACCTACAACGGAGGACTGCGCCATCATCGGAAAATCAACAGAATAGGTCTTGCGGCAGAATTCGCCGATCTCCTTGTTGCTGGAAAGCTCCTGCCTGAAATCATTGGAAGGAAAGCCCAGCACTACCAGACCCTGCTTCTTGTAACGTTGATACATGTTTTCAAGTTTTTCGAACTGGGGAGTAAAACCGCACTTGCTCGCAGTATTGACCAACAGCACAGGTTGTTTCTGGTAATCGCAAAGATCGATCTCTCCGCCCTGCAATGTCTTGAACTGGTGATTGTAAATACCTTCACAACTTGCCTGCGCCAAACCTGCACCCATATGCATCCCCACCAATACGATCAAAGTCAATAAAGCGCGTTTCATACCTTCACTCTCTCCGGAACAGCTTTTTAGTTGTTTGCCACTACAGCCAATGTGGACTCATTTTATGCACATTCGTTCTCGATTAGCTCACGTAATGGAAAATACCGTGCATTAAAAAGGCCACGCATGGCGTGGCCTCGTCAGCAGAAATCCAGCTAACCGGCAACAGCACTGGCAGCAAACTGCAGGTTCTGCACGCTACCCCATATCACCAGCGTAGCCACCATGAGAAACCCCCAGGCCGTCGCACCAGCCATCAGAATGGCGCCGAACAGCAGATGAACATGGCCCTGCTCCCTGATCTTGAACACGGTGGGGATACCGTAATAAATGAATCCGGCCGATGCCATCATCGCCAGCGAGGTCACGAAAATGTTGATCAGGATGTCCGGCACCAGCAGAAACACCGGCGCCATCCACAAGGGTGTAGGCGCAACAGCGGCAAGTATGAAGGATTCCCGGTAAGTCGGGTGTGAATCGGCAATTTCCGCCAACTGCCTGATGATGGTTGCCATCACCGGCACCACGACCAGTTGAATCAGAAAGAGTATCAAGGCCACAAGCAACAACTTGCTGCCGGGTAGAAGATCAAAAAACAATATTGCGTGATTCTGGCCTGCGATAAAAATCATCAGCGGAGGAATCAGCGCGAAAGGCAATACATGCAGGAGAAACAGCCTGTGCATGGACGGCTGGCTTGCCATCAGGGATTCCCAGCCAGACGTTGGTCTGAAAAACAGTCGGAATAGCGTAAACGGATTCATACTTACCACCCCCATAGCTTGTTGTTGTTCGAAGACTACTTTTTTGTCATGTTTCCTTTTTTTTCAGTGTTACGTGCCTATCGTGAATCTCCGGGGAAATAAAATCAAGTCTGTTTTAGCGGGTGTTCAAGCCAGCAAGGCATGATTAGCAATGCCCGCCAGAGCAAAGCCACCGATGAGACGCAATATGCCGATCTTGTAATAAAACAGACCTGTCAAGGCTGCCAGGGTTGCCATCAGTGAAAAAAGATCCAGCTTGTCAGCCCAACCTGCAGGCCAGATGACGTGATAGGCAAAGTACAGTGCCAGATTGAAAATGACACCGACAATGGCCGCCGTGATGCCTGTCAGCGGTGCGCTGAACTTGAGATTGCCATGCGAAGATTCAATGAAAGGCGCACCGATGAAGATAAACAGGAATGAAGGCAGAAAGGTAAAGAATGTCGCGACACAGGCTGCCAGCGCACCGGCCAGAAACAGACTGTCGCTGCCGAAAATCTGCTGGGTCCAGCCGCCGACAAATCCAACGAAAGCTACCAGCATGATCAACGGCCCAGGGGTCGACTCGCCAAGCGCGAGACCGTCCATCATTTGCCCCGGCGTCAGCCATGCGTACGTCTGTACGGCAGCTTCATTGACATAAGGTAGCACCGCATAGGCGCCGCCGAAAGTAAGCAAAGCCGCCTTGGTAAAGAACCAGCCCATTTGTGTCAGCGTGGCTTGCCAGCCGAACAACCAGATCAACAGGCCGAACGCCAGCGCCCAGATCGCAAAGCCCGCTGCCAGCAAGCGGAAAAAATGCGGCCAGCGAAAAACAGCATGATCAGGCGTCGGCGTATGATCGCCGATGATGGCTTTGCTGGATGACTCCACTTGTGCACCTGCACTGGCTGCATGGCTGAAAATGGCAGGCCGGATACGGCTGCCGGCATAGCCCAGGATTGCGGCACTCAATATCACATAAGGGAAAGGCACGGAAAACCCGGCCACCGCGATGAAGGCGGCGACAGAAAGTATCCAGAGAATCGGGTGTTTCAGCACGCGTGAGCCGATTCTGTATGCGGCAAACAGCACGATGCCGACGACCGCCGGCTTGATGCCATAAAGTGCACCGGCAATCTGTGGCAGATGACCGTAACTCAGATATATCCACGTCAGCAGAATCAGAATCAACAGCGACGGCAACACGAAGAGCCCACCCGCAATGATGCCACCCCAGGTACGGTGCAGCAGCCAGCCGATGTAGGTAGCCAGTTGCTGGGCTTCCGGCCCGGGCAACAACATGCAGTAGTTCAGTGCATGCAGAAACCGTTTTTCGGATATCCAGTGTTTTTTCTCGACCAGATCGTGATGCATGATGGCGATCTGCCCGGCCGGGCCTCCAAAACTGATGAAGCCCAGCTTGAGCCAGTACCAGAAAGCCTCTTTAAGACTGACATCCTGAGATTCGTCATGCCTCATTAGATCAAAATCGTCCATGCAACTCATTCATGTTAATCATATTACGTGAAGATAGTTACAAGACGACAGCGAGCAGGATGCTAAGTAAACTGCCTGAAAAAATTGGCGAGACTGAGTATGCTGTATACGAAAATCTTGGCGGAGAGGGAGGGATTCGAACCCTCGACAGAGTTGCCCCTGTGCCACCTTTCCAGGGTGGTGACTTAAACCACTCATCCACCTCTCCGGTTTGGAGGCGGGATTATAGCGCAACTATTGTCCGTTACCAAACCGGAATGCAGAGAATTTTCGTATTGCGCATACATGCGGCTGGCGCCAGTTTTGGGGTAAAATACATCAAGGCGGGCCTCCCCGCATTGCAAGGTAGCCAACCTGGTCAGGTCCGGAAGGAAGCAGCCACAACTATCGAAGCAAGTGCCGGGGGTTAGGCTCGCCCCTTCTTTTTCAGAGCGTTTAAAGCTGGATGCGGCTTAGGCTTGGGCCATGTTTTGAGCTGGAGTACAGACGTTGCATACAAATTCTCAATCTCCTGATCAGAGGCTTCTGTCAATATGAGTTATCAGGTTCTGGCTCGAAAATGGCGTCCAAAATCGTTTGAAACGCTGGTCGGTCAGGACCATGTCGTGCGTGCGCTCAGCAATGCGCTTGACCAGCAACGTCTGCATCACGCTTATCTCTTCACCGGCACGCGTGGTGTCGGCAAAACCACGCTCTCCAGAATTCTGGCAAAGTCGCTCAACTGTGAAGCAGGTATAAGCTCGAAACCCTGCGGCCGCTGTTCGGCCTGTATCGCCATCGACCAGGGCAGCTTCATTGATTACGTCGAGATGGATGCCGCTTCCAACCGCGGCGTCGATGACATGACGGCTTTGCTTGAAAAAGCGGTCTATGCACCGACACAAGGGCGTTACAAAGTCTACATGCTGGACGAAGTGCATCAGCTGACCGGACACGCGTTCAACGCCATGCTGAAGACCCTTGAAGAACCGCCCGCGCACGTCAAGTTCATTCTGGCAACCACCGACCCGCAAAAAGTCCCGGTCACGGTTCTGTCACGCTGCCTGCAGTTCAATCTGCGCCAGATGTCAGCCAGTGGCATCAGCGAGCATTTGCAATCCATCCTCGCTCAGGAAAACATTCCATACGATAGCGTTGCCCTGCAACTGGTCGCACGGGCTGCCAACGGCAGCATGCGCGATGCGCTGTCGCTGCTGGATCAGGCAATCGCATACGGCGGAAGTGAGGTGCGCGATAATGAAGTGCGCGCCATGCTCGGTGCAATCGATCAGAGCTATCTGTTCGACCTGCTCGATAGCCTGGCCAGCCAGGATGGCAACAGTCTGCTGGAATATGCCCGGCAAATGGAGCAGCGCAGTCTCTCGTTCGAAGCTGCGCTCGGCGACCTTGCCAGCCTGCTTTACCAAATTGCCGTTTGCCAGACTGCACCCGGCAACCTGTCGCAAGAACTGCCGGAATATGCAAGATTGATCCGACTCGCGCAAACACTCAGCGCAGAACAGGTGCAGCTGTTTTATCAGATCGCATTGTTGGGGCGCCGTGATATCAGCCTGGCGCCCGACGACTTCGCCGGGTTCAGTATGTCGCTGCTACGCATGCTGGCATTCATGCCGTCAGACCAGAACGACGCCACCAACAAGCCAGCCGGAAATTCACCCCGAACCGTCCCCGGCGTGGCGCCGGAAGCGGCCGGAGTAGCCGAAGCCGGAATAAGAAGATCTATTGCAAATCCACCGAAGACGCCCCCGCCTCCGATTGCAGATACCCCTGCGCCGGACAGCGCTGAAGCCGAATCCGCAGCCCCCCTCCCTAAGTCCATCGAAGAAAAACCTGTCACACCCGATCCCGAACCAGCGGCTGAACTCGAAATGCCCGCTTTCGATGGCAACTGGCGGCGGCTGGTGGATGCGCTGAAGCTGGGGCTGGCCCGCGCATTGGCGCAGAACTGCGAACTGCTGCGCCATGATGCGCACAACTTTTATCTGCTGGTACCCGAAGCACACAAACACCTGCTGGATCAGAGTTATCAGGAAAAACTGCGCGCCGCGCTGACGCAGCATTTCGGCAAGAATATCAAGTTGCATTTTGAAGTCGGCGGCACAGCCAACACACCGGCGGAGCAGATCAGCCAGGAAAAAGCTGAAATCCAATCGGCAGCGGAAACGGCAATACGCGAAGATCAGTTCGTGCAAGCATTGGTGCGCGACTTCGGCGCACAGATCATTCCTTCCAGCATCAAACCGATTCAGTAACAAATAGTCAGGAGAAAGCAAATGATGAAAGGCGGCATGGGCAATCTGATGAAACAGGCCCAGCAAATGCAGGAAAATCTCAAGCGCGCGCAGGCTGAACTGGCAAGCGTGGAGGTCGAGGGTCAGGCCGGTTCAGGTATGGTCAAGGTCACCATGACCTGCAGAAACGAAGTCAAGCGTATCAGCATAGACGACAGCCTGATGGGTGACGACAAGGAAATGCTGGAAGATCTGCTGGTGATTGCCTTGAACGATGCCGTCAGCAAGGCAGAGTCGACTTCCCAGCAGCGCATGAGCGGTCTGATGCCGGCTGGCATGAAACTGCCGTTTTAAACAGGCTGCCAGCGAATCTCCATGCGTAACCCGCCCGCCCTTGAACAACTGGTCGAGGCTTTGCGCTGTTTGCCTGGCGTAGGGCCGAAATCGGCGCTGCGCATGGCTTACCACCTGCTGCAACGAGACCGCAAGGGTGCCAGCCATCTGGCGCTATCGCTCAATCGCGCGCTTGAAGTTGTCAGCCATTGCAACCTTTGCAACAACTTCAGCGAACAGCCCACCTGCCCGCTGTGCGCTTCAGAGAAACGCGATGCCAGCCAGCTTTGCGTGGTCGAAATGCCGACCGATCTGATGATGCTGGAACAGACGCAGGCTTATCAGGGCATGTATTTCGTACTGATGGGGCGCTTGTCACCGCTTGATGGTGTCGGCCCCAGGGAAATCCATCTGGACAAACTGGTCAAGCGCGCGCTGGATGGTGTAGTACAGGAAGTGATTCTGGCCACCAATTACACGGTGGAAGGCGAAGCAACCGCGCATTATGTCAGCGAACTGCTGAAGGCGCGCGGCCTCAAGGTAAGCCGTATCGCCAGAGGCTTGCCCATGGGCGGTGAAATCGAACATGTCGACAGCGGAACCCTTGCGCAGGCCATGATGGAGCGCAGAAACGTCAAATAACGGACAGCATCAGCAAGCTCTGCCGCTGCGTACCGTACTAAATCAGCGCGAGCAATTCCTCAGGCTGCGCGATCATCACATCAGCCCCCCATTCCGCAGGTTTGTCCGTCGCGTCAATATAACCGAACAAGGCCACGACGGTTTTCATGCCAGCCGCCCTGCCTGCCTGAATGTCGCGTTCGGCGTCACCCACATACATGCAAGTAGCCGCATCACTATCGGTCATCTTGCAGGCCATCAGCAAGGTATCCGGATAAGGTTTGGGGCGAACCGCATCATCGCCGCAGACCAGGCAGCTGATTCTCGGTTCCAGCTGCATGGCATGAATAAGTGGCGCAGAGAAGCGCCGCGGCTTGTTGGTGACAATACCCCAGGGAATTTTTCTGCCCTCAATGACTGCCAGCGTTTCGGCAACACCTTCGAACAGCCTTGGAGAACGGGTAAACACTTCATCGTAGAGCACAAGGTACTCCTCGCGCATTTCAGCAAACTGCCGGTCTTCCGGGGTCAAGCCGAAGCCGACCGACAGCAGCCCTTTTGAACCATGTGAGGCATAAGGGCGTATGGCCGCTTGCGATAAAGGCGGTAAGCCGTGCCGCTCGCGCTGCATGTTCAATGCCAGGCCGAGGTCTGGGGCAGTATCGACCAGCGTGCCATCCAGATCAAAAAGTATCATGCGACTCACATCAACCCCGGCAAACTGCGCATGCAACTTCTATTTGACTGCATGGACAAGATAATTGACGGAAACGTCGTCTCCAAGCCAGTAGCGCTTACTCAAGGGGTTATAGCTCATGCCCTTCAATCCTGATACTGTCAGGCCGCTGCGGCGTGCCCAGGAAGAAAGTTCGGACGGCTTGATGAATTTCTCGTACTCGTGCGTGCCACGCGGCAACATGTTAAGGACATATTCTGCGCCGATGACTGCAAGGAGATAGGCCTTGGGGTTGCGGTTAATGGTTGAGAAAAACACATGACCGCCGGGCTTTACCAGTCTGGCACAGGCGTCGATCACGGCCGCCGGATCCGGCACATGTTCAAGCATTTCCATGCAGGTGACAACATCAAAATGCCCCGGCATTTCATCTGCCAGCGCCTCTACGGAAATCAGACGATAATCGACCTTGATGACGGTTTCAAGACTGTGCAACTGCGCCACCTTCAGCGCCTTTTCACCGAGATCGATGCCGGTCACCACAGCCTCTTTCGCGGCCATGGACTCGGATAATATGCCGCCGCCACATCCCACATCCAGTACACGCTTGCCCTTGATATCGGCAACCGCACCGATGAAACCAAGGCGTAGCGGATTGATCTCATGCAGGGGTTTGAATTCGCTGTTTTTATCCCACCAGCGGTGCGCCAGCGAGGCAAATTTCTGCAACTCTGCCGGATCGACGTTTTCCTGTCTGTTCATTTCGTTGTTGATTGCAGTCATTTGAATTCTGACAGCCTGGATTGCCAGGCCGTCGTGATTTCCTTCAGTTCAGAGGGTTCAATATTGGCATAGACGCCTTGGTGGCCGTCAAGTTTCTGGTAGCGCAACTCTCCCGCAACCCAGGTGTGCGTCACATGCTCACGGCCCGCTGCATAAACCAGATGCGATACCGGATCGTAACAAGGAAGCGTTTGTGTATCTGCGATTCTGACGGCAATCAAATCGGCACACTTGCCAACTTCGATCGAACCAATTTTATCATCAAGACCGAGGGCCCTGGCAGCGCCAAGCGTAGCCATTTCCACCGCCTGCCATGCCGGCAGGGCTGCGGCGTTGCCGCTTGTTCCCTTTGCCAGCAATGCTGCCAGACGCATTTCAGCAAACATGTCGAGCCGGTTGTTGCTGGCTGTGCCATCGGTGCCGATGCCGATATTGACGCCAATGCCGAGCAAATCCGTCACCGGCGCAATGCCACTCGCCAGTTTCAGGTTGGATGCCGGACAATGCGCCACATGGCAACCAAATGCAGCAAGCATTTCCATTTCTTCAGGCTCAAGATGTACGCAATGCGCTGCCAGAAAACCGGGGCCCAAAAGGCCAAGACTGGCCAGGCGCTGCAACGGCCGAACACCGAAACGCTCCAGACTCTGACTTATCTCGTCTTTGGTCTCATGCAGATGCGTATGAATTCCCAGACCCAACTGTTCTGCATATGTGATGATTTTTTCGAAATTCTGGTTTTCGACCGTGTATGGAGCATGCGGCGCCAGACTGCTGGTCAACAATTCATGATTGCGCCATCTGTCGCGAGCCTCCAGCCCTTTGAGCAGATAATCATCGGCATCACTCGCATAGCTGGTCGGAAACTCCAACACGACCAGGCCTATGTTGGCGCGCATGCCCGCCTGCATAACTGCCTCCGCTACCGAATGCGGATAAAAATACATATCGGCGAAACAGGTCGTGCCTCCAGCCAGCATTTCAGCACAACCAAGCAAACTGCCTTCACGCACGAAACGCTCGGACAGCACCTGCTTTTCAGCAGGCCAGATATGATCCTGCAACCAGGTCATCAACGGCAGATCATCGGCCAGCCCACGCATCAGGCTCATGGCTGCATGCGTATGCAGATTGATCAGACCGGGCATCAGCACATGATCGTCCAGACTCATGCTGATATCCGCAATATAACGCTCAGACAGCCTGCCCTGCTCAAGGATGTCGATGATTTTTCCGTCATGTATCACAACAGCCGAGCGCTCCAGCACATCACCGGATACCGTGACTATCCATTTAGCCGTGATTACGAGATCTGCATTCGTCATGTTTGTCATCGTCATGTTTGCCATTTACGCATAAAAAAGCCCCGCATTGCGGGGCTTGATGTTACCTGTTTTGATTATTCGCAGGCTTTGAGGTCATCGCGGCTTGCTTCGATCTCGACACGGCGGTTAGGCTGCAGACATTCGATCAACTGCTTGCGTGGCAGAGACTCGGAGCAGATTTCAACCGGAGTAGATTCACCGGCGCCGTATGCCTTGATCAGATTAGCATCGATACCCTGACTGACCAGGTATTCTCTCACCCGGTCTGCACGGCGTTTGGACAGTGCATCGTTATACTCGTGTGAACCCAGAAGGTCAGTATGGCCAGTGACAAATACGATTTCAAACGGCTCACTCTTCAGTTTTGGAATCACTTCGTTGTCCAGAACCTGGATACCTTCCTGACGCAATTTATCCTTGTCAAAACCGAACAACACTTCGGAGGACAGCAGGAAACGCTCAATTTTCGGCTTACATACCTTCGGTGCCGGCGCTGGAACCGGCTCTGGAGCAGGCTCAGGTGCAGCCATAACCGGCACGGGTGCTGGTGCTTCAGCTACGACTGGCTTGGGAGCACCAAACTTGAAGATCGCGCCAACGTTAAGGTAGGTATTACCAACTGTACCAGGATCACCAAAAGGCGCATTGTTATCAATATCAGCGCGACTCCAGACATGACGCAAGTCAGCCTGCAAACCAATGTTGTCGCTAAAGAAGTATTGGGCGCCGAGGCCGACATTGGCCATCCAGGAAGTCTTGCTGTCGCCGATGTCATTACCGATGACCTTGTAATCAAGATCGTTGTATGCAAGACCCAAACCGGCCATCAGGAAGGGGCGGAACTTGTCGCGACTGAACATGTACAAGGCATCAACACCAATCAGGGTTTGCTTGAATCTGCCGCTACCACCGGTGAAGTCTTCATCGGCACGCGCGTGACCAGCGCCGATCTGCACATCCCAATGTTCACTGAGTTCCTTGCCAAAGCGGATAAAAGCGCCACCGCCGTTGTCAGCCTCCAGATCACTGTCCGTATTCATGTAGCTGACGCCAGGTACTACGTACCAGGAACCTTCAAAAGCATCCCCTGCAGAAGCAGTTGTGACGGAAAAACCCATCGCAGCAGCAATTGCCATGCCCATTAATTTTTTATTCATTTGATTCGCTCCAAGAGGTGCCAACAGATGGACCAACTATACGCAAAGAATCCGGCACATGCAACGCAGGAAAGCCAATAAATCAGGCTGTCAGCGGCTCAGGAGGCTCATTGTTGTTTTTACGCAACAAACTTTTGATCGAGCGCAATTTACCTGCATCCAGCCTTGCCTGTCGATTGTTTTCCTGGCAAACAGCCCCCCGAAAGCCGAGATATGCCGGATTCAAATCCTCCAGCATGCCGACATGCTGACATCTCAAGGATCCGGCCAGACCGCTGATCAGCCCGTTGTGGTGTGCCTCACTGCAAAAATCGCGTAGTTCGTCGATATTGACATAATCCAGCAGATGCTTGCCGCGCTTGCTTGCAGTATCGAGCATCACACCGTAAAAACGCTGTTGCCGCAGCATCGGAATCAACGACCGGTCTGGTGTTTCATCGGCCATCAGCACTGCCACCAGACGGGCCCGGCCGCCCACCGCACGGCTTGCAGCTTCAGCGCATGCTTCATGAGCTGTACTGCCAAAAAAGCCGATTTTGACGATATCGACACCCGTTTCTGCGATTTCAGCGACCGCAGCAGCTACCAATTCCGGTTGCATCGGCAGATCGCCTATGGTCGCGCTGGTCGTGCAGCGCCCTTGGGCAAGGGCGACGATATCTGCGACCACAGGAAACGGCAGCCGCCCCAACGCACCTGCAGCTGGATTTTTCATATCCAGTATATCCACGCCCGTTTCCAGCGCAATTTCGGCCTCTTGCCGGTTGGTCACACTCACCAGCAAACCAGTCACGCGATATTCCCCATGTCCTTGGCCGCTTTGTGATTATCGATACGTTCGATAAGCCATTGCCATGCCTGCATTTCACGTTCGCCGGCGGTCTTGGCGATTGCAATGTGGAGATAGGCGATTTCGGCATCAATCTTTTCAATTGGCAGCATATGCAGGCGGCTGACCAGCACCGCCAGCTCGATAACGGCGGCCTGGGCTCTGTTGAATCCGCGGAACGGTCGATGTTGCACTTCATGGACGATGCGGAACAGCAGCTCAGGGCGAATTTCATGTTCACGTATCTCGACCAACTCCAGCTCACGATGGGTGAGCGCAGATTGCAATACGACTCCCTTGACCTTGTCTGCCTGTTTCAGCGGCCAATCGCGCCTGCCGGTAAGCGCACCGGCAAATACACGCACGTCGTCGGTCATGTTGATCACCGCAGTACGGTGATGCAGAAGATTATCCAGACTGGCAGAAGGTCTATACGGCGCAATCAGGACCAAGCCCTGTTCTTCGCGAATGCCGAAAGGTGCAATATGCACATGGCCGGCTACGTCCAGACTGGTGATGATGGTTTCATAAATCAGGGACATGCTGATTATTCCTTTTCCTTCCTGGCCCGTTTTTCTTTCAGCGATGCATCGCGGTGCGCCACGCGTGCTTTAGGAGATTTCTCGACCGTGTTGCAGCCCCACTCCAATTCTTCATCCTGCTGATAGCGTTTTTTCAGCTGCCACGCAATTTGCGCCCGGGCGAGTTCAACACCGAGATAAAACGCATGCGATGCATCATCATCGACCTGGAGATGCGGATAAAGCCGGAACGGGTCGGTGTCGGTAAAAAGTCCGTCACGGTTGTATATGTGCATGCCAGTTTCGTTGACCTGAATGCGAAAGCTCGGGTCCTTGATCGCCGCAGCGATTTCAGCGATCTCTTCGTCGCTATAGGTAAAAGGCCGTCTGTCATGCAGCCCGAGCAAGCCGTTACTGTAATCACGCGGCAGGCGTCTGTCCTCTCGTGCCGCATGCATCACCCGCCTCGCTACATCCGCCTCGGCAACTGCGTTAACGGCATGCGGACTGACAGAAGTCGCCAGCACAGCGTTAATACCGAGCTCGGCAATGATGCCAAACAGGATGGCGTTGATGCCGGTAGTATCCGCATCCGTCAATTCGGTCAGGTTGCCGACGCCCATCATGATCTGCATGTCGGGATAACGTTTGCGCAGGCGATGATAACGTACCAGAGAATCGGCAAAACCGAACGGGATCGGGTCGAGAATGGCATCGGCAATGAACGGCTTGCCCTTTTTCCGCATGACGTCTATCGCACGATAAAGTGACCTCAAATTACCGGGAGAAGCAGGGATCAGCACAGGCGTCGCGGCAACTTCGTCTGCGATCCACAGGGTTTTTTCATTCAGACTGAGCAGGTAATCCGCCCCGCTTCTCCCCGCCAGAAGCAAATCCTCCTGATTGAGAGAATCGACGCTGACCATGAAGCCGGAAGCTTTCAATGCAGTAATCGCATCCGGCAGATGCGGAAAAGGCGTATTCGGCAGACATCCGAGATCGATGACGTCCGCGCCTTGCTGACGAAATTTTTCTGCACGGCGGATAATCGCATCAACCGTCAGATCAGGCGCTTCAACGATCTCGGCAAATATCCGCACATCATGCCTGGACAGATCGGGCTCCTTGCCACCACGGCCGAAATATTGCGGCAAATCCTTCAGGTCCTCCGGCCCGCGCTCGACCGGTATGCCGTATTTTTCTTCTAGTTTGGTTAGATCGCCGCGGCAGAGTCCCGGCAACACAATCTTGTCCGCATCCCCTGCATCAGGCAGGCGACGCAATATCAGTTCCGGCGTCATCAACGCAGCGACAGAAACGCCAATCTGCGCAATACGATATTTGAAATCCTGCGGATGTTCGGCCGCCTGCATATCCGCCAGCACCTTGTGCAGGCTTTTCTCGGCCAGTTTACCGGTCAGGAAGAGGAGGTTTTCAGACATGCCAAACGGTCTTGGATGGCGTTGTGCAATTGCGCCATGTCAGCAGCAACCGTGGTTTCCTCAAAGGTTTTGAGAACTTCCATGTTTTTCAGGTCGATACGGCGCGGGTAGACCTTGACGATATTCTCGCGCGGCGCTTCGGAATCCAGCTCCGGTTCAGTATCACAGGCAAAAACGATGCTGGGTACGCGCGTCTTACCGGCCTGCGCATAGAGATTGGTGACGAGATTGTCGGAAATACCGGCAACCATCTTGGCCACTGTATTGGAAGTCGCCGGAGCAACGACCAGCGTATGGTATCTGCCCTCATAGAACAACTCGACCGGTACGCTACTGGCGGTCTTGTCCTGAAAAACCCGGCCAACGTGATGCCGGTAGCCGTACTGCTGCAAAAGCTCGGCTGCCGCCTTGCTGAGAAACAGATCGACATCCTGCAACTGGTGGATGATATCCAGGCACTCGCGCAAATAATGACCCGAGCCCGTCAAGGCCCAGGCCAGACGTTGTTCTCCGGAAGCGCGCATTTAAGCTCCGAACGGATGACGCAGAACGATGGTTTCGTCGCGCTCAGGGCCGGTAGAAACGATATCGACAGGTACGCCGCAGAGTTTTTCCAGACGCTTGAGGTAGGCTTGCGCATTGGCTGGCAGCGCCTCCCAGCCGCTGACGCCGAAAGTGCTCTCATGCCAGCCTGGCAAGGTCTCGTAAATTGCCTTGCAGCGAGCCACGTCGTCTGCCCCGACCGGCAGCATGTCGATTTCTTTGCCATCGAGCTCGTAACCGGTACAGATGCTCAGTTCATCAATGCCATCCAGCACGTCCAGCTTGGTGATGCAAAGACCGGTCAAGCCGTTGATTCTGGCGGAGCGTCGCAATGCGGCGGCATCGAACCAGCCGCAACGGCGCTTGCGCTTGGTTACTGTACCGATCTCGCGGCCCTTGTTCGACATCTGGTGACCGGGCAGATCTTCGGTTTCGATATCCAGCTCACTGGGAAAAGGTCCGCCGCCGACTCGGGTGGTGTAGGCCTTGGTAATACCGAGCACATAATGCAGCATGCTTGGGCCAACACCGGTACCAGCAGAAGCCTGACCGGACACACAGTTGGAAGACGTTACATAAGGATAGGTGCCGTGGTCGATGTCGAGCAGGGTGCCCTGTGCGCCTTCAAACAGCAGCTTTTCGCCGGCGGCATTGGCATCGTAAAGATCAGCGGAAATGTCGGAAACCATGGGGCGCAGCAACTCGGCCTGCTCCATGCACAAGGCCAGCTGTGCTTCATAATCGGCGGGTTCGGCCTTGAGGTAATTGACCAGCACGAAGTTGTGGTAATCGAATACTTCTTTCAGCTTCTCGGCGAAACGTTCCGGATAGAACAGATCATAGACCCGCAGTGCGCGTCGCGCGACCTTGTCTTCATAGGTCGGGCCTATGCCTTTGCCGGTCGTGCCGATTTTCTTGTCAACGCCTCTGGCGGCTTCGCGCGCCTTGTCCAGCTTGACGTGGCAGTCAAGAATCAGGGGGCAACCGGGGCTGACCTTGAGGCGGCTGCGGACTTCGATACCGGCCCTTTCCAGACCGGTGATCTCTTCCAGCAGATGGTTCACATCCAGCACGACGCCGTTGCCGATATAACACTTGATACCGTCGCGGACAATGCCGGATGGCACTAGGTTGAGCTTGTATTCGCGTTGCGCGGCACCCTGGCCGATCACTAGCGTATGGCCGGCGTTGTGGCCGCCCTGAAAGCGCACCACACCTTGCGCATGATCGGTCAGCCAGTCAACGATTTTGCCCTTGCCTTCATCGCCCCACTGGGTTCCTATGACTACAACATTCTTCACCATGATTTACCTGATACGTATCTAATTTAATTCTTCAGTTCCGGAGCTGCGACCACTTGCCAGCCGGCGCCCTGTTTTTCCAGGCGGCGGTCGCAACCGAGTTCCAGCCTGTGCTCGGCACCCCCGGGCAATTCCTGCACCACAATCTCTCCGGCGGACCGCAGTGAGGCGATTTTTTCCTGCAACGCAGGGTCATCCGAAACCGGCGCGAATATCGCCTGTTCCTGCACCGCCGGCGGCAAGGCAGTAACCACACCGCGCAAATCCAGACTGAAACCGGTCGCCGGGCGGGCACGGCCAAAAGCCAGACCCACTTCGTCATAGCGTCCGCCGAGCGCCAGCGGTCCGGAGTAACCCTGTGCATAGGCGGCAAAAACGATGCCGCTGTGATAGTGGTATCCGCGCAATTCGGAAAGATCAAAGCAGACATCAACGCCCAGATCGAGCAATTTCTCACCGGCAAAGCGCAGATCGTTCAACGCCTGGCGGATTTCATCATGCGCTGGCAACAAAGCTGCCGCGCGGGTCAGCACGTCCATGCCGCCATTTAATGTCGTCAGGCTGCACAAGGCATCCCTGGTCGTGGCATCAAGATCGGCGCTCAGGCTCTTGACTGCCGCCTGATCCTTGCTCTGCAACGCCGCATAAAGCGCCTTTTCGAGCGCGTCGGAAAGATGGCTCTGCTTGACCAGGCTGCCAAAAATACCGACATGGCTGAAATCAATGTGAAGATCATTGACGCTGACCGCTTGCAAGGATCGAATCATCAGACGCTGGATTTCAACGTCGCTTTCTACTCCGGCATGGCCGAAAAGTTCGGCCCCCACCTGCAACGGCTCGCGCGTATGCGCCAATCCATCCGGGTTGGTGCGCAGTACGCTGCCCGCATAGCAAAGCCGGGTAACGCCTTGACGGTTCAGGATATGCGCATCGATACGTGCCGCCTGCGGCGTGGTATCTGCACGCACGCCCATCAGCCTGCCGGAGAGCTGGTCGACAACCTTGAAAGTCGCCAGGTCAAGATCGCGGCCCACACCGGTAATCAGCGACTCGAGATACTCCAGCATCGGCGGGATGACATACGCATAGCCATGCACCCGGAACAGATCAAGCAGGCGGCGGCGCAGCATTTCGATACGCGCAGCCTCAGCGGGCAGAACGTCTTCAATATATTCGGGGAGTAGCCAGTTGCGCATGAAAAAGAGATTATCAGTTATTGTATGGATGGAAAATACACAAGGCGGGCTTATTTGACCAAGGTCAGCAACAGCAAGCCTGCCATCACGGAAATCAGCCCGACGAAACGCAATTGCCCATCCTTGAGTTCGACCATGCGCCGGAAGTTTTCGCGCCAGGCTCGCGGTGCGGCCAATGGCATCAGGCCCTCAAGCACCAGCATGAGCCCGAACGCCATCAGCAAGGTTGTCGTCAAAGCCAGCCCTTGGTGTTACTTGCGGCCGGACGAGTCGCGCATGTACTTGAAGAATTCCGAATTCGGTTCCAGCACCAGCACGTCGCTCTTGTTCTTGAAGCTGTTGCGATAAGCTTCAAGACTACGATAGAAGGCATAGAACTCCGGGCTCTTGCTGTAGGCCTTGCCGTAAATCTCGGAGGCATTGGCATCGCCCGCACCCTTGATCCGCTGCGCTTCCTTGTAGGCTTCGGCGATGATGATCTCGCGCTGCTTGTCTGCATCTGCGCGAATCTTTTCAGCCGCACCGGCACCTTCGGAACGCAGTTCGTTAGCAACGCGTTTGCGCTCGGCTTCCATACGCTGATAGACCGATTCGCTCACTTCCTGCGGAAGATCGACACGGCGCAGACGCACGTCCAGCACCTGGATGCCGATCTGGCGCGAGTCGCGGTCTGCGCGTTCACGCAGAATATCCATGATTTTGGAACGTTCGCCGGAAACCACATCATTGATGGTGCGCTTACCGAACTCGGCACGCAGGCCGTCGTTCACCGTCTGCGAGAGACGACGCTCGGCTTGCAGCTCGTCGCCACGGACGGATACATAGTATTTCTCCGGATCGACAATGCGCCACTTGACGAAGGAATCGACCAGCACGTTCTTCTTCTCGCTGGTAATGAAGCGGTCTGGATCAGCTGAATCCAGCGTCAGAATGCGGTTGTCGAAATAACGGACGTTATCGACCATCGGCACCTTGAAGTAAAGGCCGGGTTCTTTCTTGACCGCAACGATCTTGCCCAGACGGAATACCAGGGCATATTCGCGCTGGTCCACAGTGAAGGCAGAAAAGCTGACCAGCAGAATCGCAACGACCAGACCGAGCAGCACGGTACCGAGATTTCTTAATACGGGATTACTCATCATCTATTCTCGCAATTCCTTATCGGGTTTCTCGTTCACGACTGCGAAATGCATCGCGCGTGCGCTGGGCTTCGAGTTCGTTCTGCGTCGCGGTCTGATTCGATACCGGCGCATTCAACTGCGACTGCGGCGCGGTGGCGCCGGTCGCTGACAGCAGCTTGTCGAGCGGCAGATAAA
Organism: Methylophilales bacterium LSUCC0135; assembly: GCA_001704575.1. Taxonomy (GTDB): domain Bacteria; phylum Pseudomonadota; class Gammaproteobacteria; order Burkholderiales; family Methylophilaceae; genus UBA6140. Next base: position 187,719 of record MCAW01000003.1, on the reverse strand, counting down.
GCAGGCTGTTGCCACCCTTCTGGTCGACAACCACCTTGCTGACGCTGGAAAGTATCTGCTCCTGTGCGTCGAGATAGAGCCGCTGGCGGGTCACTTCCGGCGCACGCTGATATTGCGTAAGTATCTGTTCGAAACGGCTGGCGTTACCGGCCGCTTCATTCTCGACACGGGTCTTGTAGCCGGCAGCTTCTTCGAGCAAACGCGAAGCCGTACCGCGCGCCTTTGGAATCACGTCATTGGCGTAAGCCTGACCTTCATTCTTCTGCCGCTCCAGATCCTGTCCGGCCTTGACTGCATCGTCAAAGGCGGCCTGAACCTGTTCCGGCGGCTGCGCATTCTGCATGGTCACACTGACAATACTGATACCGGTCTTGTAACGGTCCAAAATGTTCTGCATCAGGTCCTTGGCGCCGATGGCAATCTCTTCGCGGCCTTCATACAGCACGAAGTCCATCTTGCTCTTGCCGACAATTTCACGGATAGCGGTTTCCGCCACGCCCCGAACATAGTTCTCGGTATTGCGGTTGTTGAACAGTGCGTCCTCGACGTCCTTCAGGTTGTACTGAACGGCGAATTGCAGGTCGATGATGTTTTCGTCATCGGTCAGCATGAGCGATTCACGAAGCTCCTTGCTACGCGCTGAGCCGCCTTCAGCGGTTCTGTAGCCGACTTCGATGGTACGCACCTGCTGCATGTTGACGACGGTCACGCTCTCGATCGGGAAAGGTATATGCCAGCGCGGGCCTGGCATGGTGGTTTCGACATGCTTGCCGAACTGCAGCACAACGCCGCGCGAACCCTGGTCGACGATGTAGAAACCGGTTGCAAGCCAGATCAGCAGAATCAGACCGATGATAGGCAATATTGAAATGGTTCTGGGATCGGCATCTGGCGTCTGTCCGCCGCCCTTGCCGGAACGGCCGAACATGCCGTTGATCTTGCGGCTGAAATCGCGCAAAACCTCGTCCAAATCAGGCGGCCCGCTATTGTTGCGGTTACCCCAACCGGGATCATTTGCCATACATTACTCCAGAGCTGTTAATCAGTTATTGTTCAATCTGAAGCGCAAGTGCAGTCTCATCCGGAGACAACGCCTGCGCTGCGGCGGTTTTCTTCAGCATGGCCTGATGATGTTCGATCATCACCTGCTTGACCAGATCCATGCCCGCGCCGGTTTTGGCAGAAACGCGAATGGTCCGGATTCTACCATATTCGTCACGCTCAAGACCGGGCTCCATACCGAGGCGGTCGACCTGGTTCAGCACCAGCACCTGTCTGACATCAGCTGCGCCAATCTCGTTCAGCACAAGGTTCACCTGCGCAATCTGCTCATCCCGGTTCGGGCTGGCGACATCAACCACATGCAACAGTAAATCGGCCTGAACAGCCTCTTCCAGCGTCGCGCCGAAAGCTTCGACCAGCGCATGCGGCAAATGTTTGATGAAGCCGACCGTATCGGACAGGACTACCGGCCCGCATTCAGGAATGAAAAGTTTGCGTGAGGTGGTATCGAGCGTGGCGAACAACTGATCGGCCGCATAGACGCCGGACTGCGTAAGCCGGTTGAATAGCGTCGACTTGCCTGCATTGGTGTAGCCGACCAGGGAAACTGACAGCACCTGCGAACGCTGGCGCGCACGGCGCTGCAAACCCCGTGTTTTCTTCAGTTTGTCGAGCTTTTCACGCAAGGCCTTGATGCGCACGCGTAACATGCGCCGGTCGAGTTCCAGCTGGGTTTCACCCGGGCCGCCACGCATGCCGATACCGCCCTTTTGCCGCTCAAGGTGGGTCCAGCCCTTTACCAGACGGGTAGAAAGATGCTCCAGCATTGCCAGCTCGACCTGCAGCTTGCCCTCATGACTTTGCGCACGCAGGGCAAAAATATCCAGAATCAGGCCGGTACGATCCACCACCCTGCAGGCCAGCAACTGTTCGAGGTTGCGCTGCTGTGAAGGGCTGAGGTCGTGATTGAACACCGCAATGCCGGCTTCACAGGATTTGATCGTCTGCGCCAGCTCTTCGGCCTTGCCCGAGCCGATGAAATATTTCGCATCGGGCTTGGGGCGGCGGCCCTCGACCGTGGCCTTGACCTCCATACCGGCGCTGATCACGAGTTGCCTCAGCTCCTGCAGGCTTTCCGCATAGTCCGCCTCGCCGAAATCCTGACTGACCAGAACTGCGGTTTTACCGCCGTCCGGCCGGTCAAACATGAGATTCCAATACGAGAAACACGGTCAAGAAAACTTATTCCCCGGCGCTGACTGGAGGAATGGTAACTGCGCGCGCGGGTACGATGGTGGAAATCGCGTGCTTGTAGACCATCTGCGTCACTGTGTTCTTCAACAGGATGACGTACTGGTCGAACGAATCGACCTGCCCCTGCAGCTTGATGCCATTGACGAGATAGATGGAAACCGGGACGTGTTCCTTACGCAGTGTATTCAGGAACGGGTCTTGTAGCGTCTGCCCTTTTGTATTCATTTTTATGCCCTTTGCATTAGAGTCTTCTTCAGCAAGTTGCAACTGCAACATGCAATCACCATATTAGGTGTAATTAAATTAAATTCAAGTGATTGGCTTGAGAATAAATTGACCAGTGATTAAAGCGTTTCGTTCTGCGCCCCGCTCAATTTCTTCAAGCGCCCGCTCAAAGCCCTTCACCGATTCTGGTCAGCACTTCAGTCTTGCCCAACAGCGCCATCACTGCATCGATGCTGGGCGACTGCGCACCGCCGGTAATCAGCACGCGCAGAGGCATGGCCACCTTGGGGAACTTGAGACCGTTGCTTTGCACGGCGTGGTCGATGGCCGCATGAATCGCTTCTGCGCTCCACTCGGTATCTGCCAGCGCAGCGGCAAGCGCATTGAGCACCGGTAGAATGTCCGGCGTCAGGTGTTTTTCCTTTGCGGCCTCATCAATCAGTGGCTTGCGGTAGAAATAGGCGACTGATTCCGCCAACTCGACCAGGGTATGCACACGCTCGCGATAAAGCGCGATGACATCCTCCAGCGCGGGCTGCTCGCTGGTGACAGCGATAGCCATGGCATTCAGACGTTGTTTGACATCGGCTGCCAGTGTGCCAAGGTCCGCCTGCTTGATGTAATGCGCGTTGAGCCATCTCAGCTTTTCAGTATTGAACTGTGCCGCCGATGGCGTGATGTGATCCAGGTCGAACCACTCGCAGAATTGCGCCATGCTGAATACTTCGTCATCGCCGTGGGACCAACCCAGCCGAGCGAGGTAATTAAGCACAGCCTCGGGCAGGTAACCCTCTTCGTGATACTGCATGACGCTGACCGCGCCGTGGCGCTTGGAAAGCTTCTGACCGTCGTCGCCGAGAATCATGGAAAGATGCGCATACTGCGGCACAGTGGCACCCAGCGCATGCAGCAGATTGATCTGGCGCGGCGTGTTGTTGACATGATCGTCGCCGCGAATCACGTGCGTAATGCCCATGTCCCAGTCGTCGACCACCACGCAGAAGTTGTAAGTTGGCGTGCCATCGGCGCGCGCAATGATGAAGTCATCCAGCTCGGTATTGGAGATGACAATACGACCTTTCACCTGATCATCCCAGGCGACATCGCCGACCTTCGGATTCCTGAAGCGCACCACCGGCTGCACACCGGAGGGCGGGGTCGGCAGCTCTTTGCCGGGCTCCGGCCGCCAGGTTCCGTCATAGCGCGGCTTCAGTCCTGCTTCCATCTGTGCTGCGCGCATCTGCTCAAGTTCTTCCGGCGAGATATAGCAGTAATAGGCGCTACCTGCATCCAGCATCTGCTGGATCACCTCCTTGTAGCGGTAGATGCGCTGCATCTGATAGAACGGACCTTCGTCTTCCTTCAGACCCAGCCATGCCATGCCGTCCAGAATCGCCTGCACGGCCTCCGGTGTTGAACGTGCGATGTCGGTATCTTCAATACGCAGAATGAATTTGCCGTGATGTTTGCGGGCATAAGCCCACGAGAACAAGGCAGTGCGGGCACCGCCGATATGCAGAAAACCTGTGGGACTGGGAGCGAAACGTGTGCGAACCATCTGTTTGAATGACATCAATTAATGAATCGCGCATTTTATCACGGCTCGGCCATGCACTCAGGCTTTCGTATCAGACAGCGCCAACTTAAGAAATGCAGCGTCCTACGTTATTTGCGGCCACCCAGCAGCGAGCCGAGAATGCCCCGCACCAGCCTGCGACCAAGCTCTGAGCCGACTGTACGCGCAGCGGTTTTCGCCACTGTTTCCAGCAAGGTATCCGGCTGACGGCCGGCAGGTCTTCTGCCCGCCGCCTCTGCATTGGCAGCGGTTTGCGCGTTATTCTCGGCAACTGCCTGCTTTGCACGTGTCTTCAGTATTTCGTAGGCAGATTCGCGGTCCACCTGCTTTTCGTAAACCCCGCTGATCAACGAGCTGCGCATGGCCTGCTGCCGTTCCTGCTCTGTGACGGTTCCGATGCGGCTGCCGGGCGGGCAGACAAACGAGCGCTCGACCGGCAACGGGCGACCTTTCTCGTCCAGAAACGACACCAGCGCCTCGCCCACACCTAGTTCGGTAATCGCACTGGCAACATCCTGGCCGGGGTTGCTTCTGAAAGTTTCAGCCGCCGCCTTCACCGCCTTCTGATCTCTCGGCGTAAAAGCGCGCAATGCATGCTGAACGCGGTTACCGAGCTGGCCCAGCACCACTTCGGGAATATCCAGCGGGTTCTGGCTGATGAAATAGACGCCCACGCCTTTTGACCGTATCAGCCGCACCACCTGCTCGATCTTGTCCATCAGAGCCTTCGGCGCATCGCTGAACAACAGGTGCGCCTCATCGAAAAAGAACACCAGCCGGGGTTTTTCAATATCGCCGACCTCAGGCAACTGCTCAAACAGCTCCGAAAGAATCCACAACAACAACGAAGCATAAACACGCGGCGCATTGTAAAGCCTGTCCGCCGCAAGAATGTTGATAAAACCGCGCCCGGCCGCGTCGGTTTGCATCATGTCATCCAGATTCAGCGCCGGCTCACCGAACAACTGATCGGCGCCTTCGTGCTCCAGCTGCAGCAACGCGCGCTGCACCGCACCCACGCTGGCAGAAGAAATGTTGCCGTACTCCGCCGTATACTGCGACGCATTTTCCGAAACATGCTGCATCATCGCGCGCAAATCCTTCAGATCAAGCAACAACCAGCCCTGATCATCGGCAATCCTGAACGCCGCCGTCAGCACTCCGGCCTGCACCTCATTCAGATTCAACATGCGCGCCAGCAGCAAAGGCCCCAACTCGGCCACCGTCGTCCTGACCGGATGCCCCTTCTCACCGAACACATCCCAGAACGTCACCGGGCAAGGCGCGTAGGTAAAGTTTTCCAACCCCAGCTGGGCAACACGCTCCGCCACTTTGGCATTACCCCCGCCGGGCCGGCTCATGCCGGAGAGATCACCTTTCATATCCGCCATGAACACCGGCACGCCGATGCGCGAAAACTCCTCGGCCAGCGTCTGCAAGGTCACCGTCTTGCCGGTACCGGTCGCCCCTGCTACCAAACCGTGGCGGTTCGCCATGCGCGGCAGCAAATAAAGAAAATCATGGCTCTTGGCAATACGCATCGGCTCGGTCATAAAGCGATTCCTGAATAGGGTTAGAGATCGTTTGGCAGTTTATTTATGTGCGGATATCGTAACCCGATTGAAGTGTAAGCAACATGGCAATGTATATGCAGCGTGTAAAGCGGATTGACTCAAAACAGCAGCGGCCAAATTTCAGATTGCACAACTTTTACTAATCATGGACATTCGTAATTAACTGGCTTGTCAATTAAAAAATTAAAACTATCAGATGGTTAACTAAAAACCAGACGCATTGATTTTTGGAAACAAACAACAGGGGACAGACTGCGCTAACCCGGTTATCCCGGACGGTTTAATTGGATACCTCTGTTTGCCGCTCAAATCTCGCCTTTGCGGGCTTTGTTCATCATCCAGATCAATGTTTCTTCGAGTTGTTTGGCGGCATCCCTGACTTGCTGGCTGACGTTGCCGATATGCCGCAAGGCATAGGTGGGACGGTCGAGCGCGAGGTAGAGCCTGCCCTGCTTTTCATAAATTGCAATGCGGCACGGCGCGAAAGCGGCGAATTCCGGGTAATCGACCAGAACTTCAGCGCCGATGCCGAGGCTGCAATAGGTGCGCACTTCGAGCACGCCCGGCAGATTCAGGCCGCGTTCGCGGATATGGTCACCGATGGCGAAGGTGGCCGGGCTGACGAAGTTTTTGCCCAGCGCTGCGGAATCCAGGCTGATGACGACATCTTCGTGGCTTACACCCGGCTCCACCGGGACGATGTAGAGTGCATTTTCAGGGTTGACGACCGGCATAGGAGTCGGTGTTGCAGCACAGGCCGGCAAGGCGATCAGGCTGGCGAGCAGCGCCAGCACATGCGCGAGTGAGCGGGTTTTCATGGTTGCGTTCCTTGAAGTGTCAGCTAGCGGCGATGCAGGGGCCGCAATGCGGTTCATGATACGCCTCACCAGGCTGCTAGTCATTGCGTGCAGCTTCTACTGCCTTGCGGTCGTAGCCTGGCGCAAGCAACTGGATAAAGGCATAAGTAAAGGCGCGTAAATAAGCATCGCGGCGGATACCCAGGTAAGTCGTGCTTTCCGGAAACAGGTGGCTGGCGTCGATCATCGCCAGATTAATGTCGCGGTCCTTGTCGTAGGCCATGTTGGCAAGCAGGCCAATGCCGAGCCCGAGATTGACATAAGTCTTGATAACGTCGGCGTCGATGGCGGTAAGGACGATGTTGGGCGTCAGCCCTTCGCGGCTGAAAACATCGCTGACGATGGAACTGCCGGTAAAGCCGAAATCGTAGGTGATGAGCGGATAATTGGCGATTTTTTTCAGCGTCAGCGGGGTGTCCTGCAGCAGCGGATGGCCATGCGGCACGACGATGCAGCGGTTCCAGCGGTAGAGCGGCAGACAGAAAATCTTGTCGTAGCTGCTGATCGCCTCGGTCGCAATGCCGAGGTCGGCCTCGCCGCTGGCGACCTGCTCCGCCACCTGTGTCGGGTTGCCCTGGTGGATGGTCAGCTTGACCTTGGGATAACGGTCCACGAAGGTCTTGACCGCCGAGGGCAAGCGGTAACGCGCCTGGGTGTGCGTGGTGGCGATGGTAAGCGTGCCGCTATCCTCGTCGCTGAAATCCTCGCCGACGCGCTTGATATTCTCCATTTCATACAGCATGCGCTCGGCCAGCGCGATAATCGCCTTGCCCGGCTCCGTCACGCCGATCAGACGTTTGCCGTTACGCTGAAAAATCTGCACGCCCAGCTCTTCCTCCAGTAGCTGGATCTGCTTGCTGACACCCGGCTGCGAGGTGAATAACACCTCTGCCGCTGCCGAAATATTGAGATTCTGGCGCGCAACTTCGCGCACATAACGCAGTTGGTGAAGTTTCATGCCCCGGTGCCCGTCATATAATCAAAACCACGCCATAATATAACCAAAAGATATATAGCTAGAATAACATATTATTAAAAAAATTCTGTCGTAGCTGTTACATTGCCGGTCTCGCTTTGATGGCCGCCATATGCGCGTCGCAACAGTGCTGCGGTCATATTTTTCAGGGATGTCTTGTGGAAATCGGTTATATATTTTCCGGTCTGATGGTCGGTATTCTTGTTGGCATCACCGGCGTCGGCGGCGGCTCCCTGATGACGCCCCTGCTGGTTTTCCTGTTCAATTTCTCGCCAGCCGTGGCGGTTGGCACAGATCTGTTGTTTGCTGCCATTACCAAGGCCGGCGGAGTTTGGGTGCATCACGGCACGCACGGGTCGGTGGACTGGAAAATTACGCGCCAGCTGGCCTACGGCAGTCTGCCTGCTGCTGTAGTCACCATCATGGTGCTGCGCCATCTGGATCAGCAGAGCAAGGATATTTCCGGCGTGATTACCTTCAGCTTGGGCATCGCGCTGATACTGACCGCTATGGCGGTGCTGATTCGTTCTTATCTGCTGCGCCACGCGCCGCCATTGAAGGAGGAAAGCAGCGAAGGCCGCTTCGGCAAATGGCAGCCGGCCGTGACCGTGGTGGTCGGCATCACGCTGGGCGCGCTGGTGACTTTATCTTCGGTTGGCGCCGGTGCACTGGGTACCGTCGCGCTTTTTTTTCTGTATCCGCGCCTGCCGGCGATCAAGGTGGTCGGCACCGATCTCGCCCATGCCATCCCGCTGACGGCCCTGGCCGGTACCGGACACTGGGCATTGGGCAATGTGAATTTCACGTTGCTGGCGACCCTGCTGATCGGTTCGCTGCCGGGCATCTGGATCGGTAGCCATCTGAGTGCACGGATTCCTGATAAAATATTACGCCCCGCATTGGCGGTGCTGCTGATGCTTATCGGTTTTAAGTTTGTTACGAATTGATCTGACCATGTATAAATATGACGAAATAGACCAGGCCATTGTCGACGAACGCGTCGCGCAATACCGCGACCAGGTTCGCCGCTTTCTGGCCGGCGAACTGACCGACGAGGAGTTCCGCCCGCTGCGCCTGCAGAACGGTCTTTACATCCAGCGTCACGCACCCATGCTGCGCATCGCCGTGCCATACGGCACGCTGTCCTCGCGTCAGCTGCACAAGCTCGCCGATATCGCCAAACGCTATGACAGGGGCTACGGCCATTTCAGCACACGCCAGAATCTGCAGCTCAACTGGCCCAAGCTGGAAGACACGCCCGACATTCTGGCCGAGCTGGCTACCGTGCAGATGCACGCGATCCAGACTTCCGGCAACTGTATCCGCAACATCACCACTGACCAGTTTGCCGGTATCGCGCCAGATGAGATCATCGACCCGCGCGCCGTAGCCGAAATCATGCGCCAGTGGAGCACCTTCCACCCTGAATTCGCGCTGCTGCCGCGCAAATTCAAGATTGCCGTCAGCGGCACCCGGCATGACCGCGCCATCGTGCAGGCGCACGATATCGGCCTCGAGTTCTATTACGACGAGCAGCAGAACATGGCAATCAAGGTCTGGGTCGGCGGCGGCCTCGGCCGCACGCCGATTCTCGGCAGCGTCATCCGCGAGCATCTGGAATGGCAGCACGTGCTGACCTATTGCGAAGCGATCATCCGCGTCTACAACCTGCATGGCCGTCGCGACAACGCCTTCAAGGCGCGCATCAAGATTCTGGTCAAGGCGCTCGGTATAGAAGAATTCCGCCGCCAGGTGGAAGAAGAGTGGCAGCACCTGAAAGGCAGCCCCAATACGATCACCGAAGCCGAACTGGCGCGGGTATCGCAATATTTCACCGCCATGCCTTATGAAACTCTGCCCGCGCACGATGCCGCTTTCGACACGGCAGTCGCCAGCAATCCGGCCTTCGCTGCCTGGGCCAAGCGTTGCGTGCATGCGCACAAGGTTCCGGGCTACCGCGCCGTCACGCTCTCGTTGAAGCCGCACGGCAAGGCGCCCGGCGACGCCACTTCGGAACAGATGCATGTAGTGGCGGATCTCGCCGAACGCTACAGCTTCGGAGAGCTACGCGTTTCGCATGAACAGAATCTGATCCTGACCGACGTCAAGCTGTCCGATCTGCCTGCCATCTGGGAAATTGCCCGCGCCAACGGTCTGGCAACCCCCAATATCGGCCTGCTGACCGACATCATCTGCTGCCCTGGCGGCGATTTCTGTTCGCTCGCCAACGCCAAGAGCATCCCGATTGCAGAAGCCATTCAGATGCAGTTCGACAACCTCGATTATCTCTACGACATCGGCGATATCGAGCTGAACATCTCCGGCTGCATGAATGCCTGCGGCCATCACCACGTTGGCCACATCGGCATTCTCGGCGTCGACAAGGACGGTTCCGAGTGGTATCAGGTCACCATAGGCGGCAAGCAGGGCAACGATGCCAGCCTCGGCACCGTCATCGGTCCATCGTTCGCCGCCGAAGAAATGCCGGGGGTAGTACAGCGCCTGATCGAAGTTTATCTGCGCGAGCGCACTGACGAAGAACGCTTTATCGACACCGTGCGCCGTATCGGCGTCGAGCCTTTCAAATCGCACGTTTACGCGAAGGAGGCCGCCCATGTCTAACCTGATTCGCAACAATGCCATTGTTGAAAACGAATGGACCACCGTCACCCTGCCCGCCGGTGAGGAAACGATACGCAAGCAGGCAGGCAAGGTGGTCATGTTCAAGCTGACCGGCGAGCAGACCTGCACGCCGGAACAGATAGCCGCCACCGTCATCCCGGAAAACGGCAAGGTCATCGTTCCGCTGGCGGTCTGGCAGGCACGCAAGGATGAACTTGCGCCGCGTCTGGTCAAAGGCGAGCTCGGCCTCTGGCTTGCCACGCATGAACCGCTGCAAACGCTGGTAGATGCGGTGGATGATCTCAATCAGCTGCCGATCATCGCCGTGCATGTCGAGCGCTTTGCCGACGGCCGTATTTTCTCCATCGGCAATCTGCTGCGCACGCGTCACGGCTACAACAACGAATTGCGCGCATTCGGCGACGTGCTGCGCGATCAGCTGTTCTTCCTCAAGCGTTGCGGTTACGACAGCTACCAGATCCGCGCAGACCGCTCGGCAGCAGACGCACTCGCAGGCCTGCAGGATTTCAGCCAGCCCTATCAGGGCGCGGTCGATGAATCCATGCCGGTATGGCGCCGCCTGCCCCGAGGCGCACAATGAGCGGAGAAGTTTCGATGTTGCGGCCTGCCACGCAAAATCCGGCCACCTCGCCAGAGCTGACGGACACCCTGCAAGCCGCTGTCAAGCAAAAACGTCAGAGTGTGCTGAAGCTGCTTGCTGATGCAGTAAAAGAATTCGGCGACCAGCAGCTGACTTTTGCCAACAGTTTCGGCGCGGAAGATATGGTGCTGACCGACATCATCATGCGCGAACGCTTGCCGATCGAGATTTTCTCGCTCGATACCGGCCGTCTGCCGGCAGAAACCTACGACCTGATGGCACATACGGAAAAAACCTACCAGACCCGTCTCAAGGTATTTTTTCCGCGTCTGGAAACGGTAGAAAACTACGTGCAAACGCATGGTATCAACGCCTTCTACGAATCGGTGGAGTTGCGCAAGGCCTGTTGCCATATGCGCAAGGTGGAACCCCTGCAACGCGCGCTCAAGGGCAAGAAAGCCTGGGTCACTGGCATGCGTGCCGAACAATCGGCCACCCGCATTGACCTGCCGCTACGCCAGTTTGACGCAGGCAACGGCCTGGAAAAGTTCAACCCGCTGAGCGACTGGAGCGAACAGGAAGTCTGGGCCTATATCCGCATGCATGACGTGCCCTACAACAAGCTGCATGACCAGTTCTATCCCAGTATCGGTTGCGCGCCCTGCACACGCGCGGTCGCGGTCGGCGAAGACACCCGCGCCGGCAGATGGTGGTGGGAGGATCCAGAGAGCAAGGAATGCGGTCTTCACGTCAAAAAGTGAATTGCATCCTTCTGATTTCAATGAATTATTTTATTAGTGATTGATATGTCCAGTTCAAGCAAAGAAACCCTGAGTCACCTCGACTGGCTCGAAGCTGAAGCGATACACATCCTGCGCGAAGTCGCGGGACAATGCGCCAATCCGGTCCTGCTGTTTTCCGGCGGCAAGGATTCACTCTGTATCCTGCGTCTGGCCGAGAAAGCCTTTCGTCCGGGCCGCTTCCCTTTCCCGCTGATGCATATCGATACCGGCCACAATTACAAGGAAGTAGTCGATTTCCGCGACCAGCGCGCTGCCGAGCTGGGCGAACGCCTGATTGTGCGCTCAGTGGAAGATTCGATGCAGCGTGGCACGGTGGTGCTGAAATCGCCGGACGAACCGCGCAACAGGCATCAATCGGTAACTCTGCTCGAAGCCATCGAGGAATTCGGTTTTGATTGCTGCATCGGCGGCGCACGTCGCGATGAGGAAAAAGCGCGGGCGAAAGAACGCATCATGAGTTTCCGCGACGAATTCGGCCAATGGGACCCGAAAAACCAGCGTCCGGAACTGTGGAACCTGTACAACGCACGCAGCCACAAGGGCGAAAACATCCGCGCCTTCCCCATCTCCAACTGGACGGAAATGGATGTCTGGCAATACATCGAGCGTGAAAACCTCGCCCTGCCCAGCATCTACTTCGCGCATCAGCGCGATGTCGTCATGCGCGGCGGCGCCATCGTGCCGGTCAACGTGCCGCTGGCAAGTGGTGAAGTGATCAACCAACCCAAATCGGGCGAGGAGATCATCAACATGCAGGTACGCTTCAGAACCGTGGGTGATATCACCTGTACTGCGCCGGTGCTGAGCGATGCCGACACCGTCAGCAAGATCGTGCTGGAAACCGCCACCACCACCATTACCGAGCGTGGCGCCACGCGCCTTGACGATCAAACCTCGGACGCTTCAATGGAACAGCGCAAAAAGGAAGGTTATTTCTAAAACAGTATTGGCCGCAGATGAACGCAGATACACACGGATAAACCCAGGCAACTGCCTTTACAGAATTTCTTCCATGTTCAGCTGCGGCTAATTTCAGGTTTTTGATTTTTGAAAAAACATATGACTAATACACAAACACTCAACGACAGCCTTTTGCGCTTCATGACCTGCGGCAGTGTGGATGACGGCAAGAGCACACTGATCGGGCGCCTGCTGTTCGACACCAAGACCATTCTCGCCGACACCCTGACCCACATCGAGCGCACCTCGAAAAAACGCGGTCTCGAAGCGGTCGACCTTTCCTTGCTGACCGACGGCCTGCAGGCAGAGCGCGAACAGGGCATCACCATCGATGTCGCTTACCGCTATTTTTCTACCGGCACGCGCAAGTACATCATTGCCGATGCGCCCGGCCACGAGCAATACACGCGCAACATGGTCACGGCCGCTTCCACCGCGAACCTGGCGATCATCCTGATCGATGCGCGCAAGGGTGTGCTGACACAGACGCGCCGCCACTCCTTCCTTGCTCACCTGGTTCGCATTCCGCACATCGTTGTTGCCGTCAACAAGATGGACTTGGCTGATTACGACCAGAAGGTGTTCGACAGGATACGCGCCGATTACCTCGCATTTGCCGAGCAGATCGGCCTGCAACGCGAAGGTCACGATATCCAGTTCATCCCGATGTCCGCCCTCAACGGCGACATGATCGTCGATCGCGGCGATGCGATGCCCTGGTACCAAGGGCCGACCATGCTGGAGATACTGGAAAATGCCCCGCCTGCGCACTCAGAACACGCCGAGCCGTTCCGCTTTCCGGTGCAGTATGTTTGCCGCCCGCAGGCTTCTGACGATCTTGAACTGCATGATTTCAGAGGCTTCATGGGCCGTATCGAGTCGGGTGAAATCGCCGTCGGTGATGCAGTGACCGTGCTACCTTCCGGTCTCAGTTCACGCGTCAAGGCTGTAATGCTCGGCAACGAGCCATTGCAGCGGGCGATTACCGAGCAATCCGTCACCCTGCTGCTGGAAGACGAGATCGACACTTCGCGCGGCGACATGATCGTGAAAACAGGCCAGGCGCCGGAACCGGTCAAACAGATTGAAGCCATGGTCTGCTGGCTCTCGGAAACGCCGCTGTCGCCGGCACGCACCTATGTTGTTCGCCATACCACGCGCGAATCCAAGGCCAAGGTCAACCAGATCGACTACCGCATTGATGTCAATTCGCTAGAGCAACTGCCCTCCCAGGGTCTGGCGATGAACGACATTGCAAAAGTGACATTCAAGCTGGCACAGCCGCTGATGGTTGACCCTTACAAGACCAACCGTGCCACCGGGGCTTTCATCCTGATTGATGAATCGACCAACAACACCGTTGGCGCCGGCATGATCATCTGACACTGCGCGGCGGCAATGCCGCCCGGCACGGGAAAATTCGATTAAAATAACGCTTTGGCTGACAAAGCAATTGATGACAGAAGGATAAAGAAAATGACCTACGTTGTGACCGAAAACTGCATTCAATGCAAATACACCGACTGCGTGGACGTATGCCCGGTGGACTGCTTTGTTGAAGGGCCGAATTTCCTCGCAATCAATCCGGACGAATGCATCGACTGCACGCTGTGCGTCGCCGAATGCCCGGCCGAAGCGATTTTTGCCGAGGACGATGTGCCGGCCGATCAACAGGAATTCATCGAGCTGAATGCCCGCCTGGCGAAAGTCTGGCCGGTCATCAGCAGCAGAAAAGACCCTCTGCCGGATGCCGACGAGCACAATGGCCGCAAGGGCAAGCTGTCCGAGCTGGTCGAATAAGTCAGCTGGCAGTTGCCAATAAAAGCAAAAAGGGGAACCGCGGTTCCCTTTTGCTTTTTGCGCTTTTCAAATCCTGCAGTTCATGCGCAGCCTGCGCTGCGATAAAAGGCGCATTCAGTCGCCAGCTCTCGTGTCTGCTTTCAGTCGCCAAAGCGAAGTGATCTCCGTCTGCCGCGCAGCATGTAGCGGGTCGGCCTGTTCACGGGTTTTTGCATGAACCGGTTTGATATCGGTTTTTGCCACGACTTGCAAACCGCTTGCGGCAACCCACGCCAGCAGATCATCGCGTGTACGCAGGCCGAGATGTTCGGCGAGGTCCGACAGAATCAACCAGCCCTCCCCGCCCGCTTCCAGATGTTGACGCAGTCCGCCGAGGAAACCCTTGAGCATGCGGCTGTCGGGGTCATAAACGGCATGATCCAGCGCGCTGTTTGCACTCGCCGGCAGCCAGGGCGGGTTGCAGACGATAAGGCCGGCCTTGCCGGGCGGAAACATATCGCTATCGACAATTTCAACCTCGGCTGTCAGCCCGAGGCGCTGGATATTTTCACGTGCACAGGCAATTGCAGCGGGGTTGGTATCGGTGGCAACAACGCGGCTGATACCGCGCCTGGCAAGCAATGCGGCAATGACGCCGGTACCGGTGCCGATATCGAAAGCAGTCTTCTTAGCCGGCAAAGGCGCTTCAGCCAGCAGTTGCAGATATTCGCCGCGCACCGGAGAAAATACGCCGTAATATGGGTGGATACGCGCGCCGCCCAGCGCAGGAATGGCGACGCCGTTGCTGCGCCATTCATGCGCACCGATCACGCCAAGCAGTTCGCGCAGGGAAACCACTGAATCCTGCACTGCCGGGCCGTAGGCTTCTATGCAGGCCAGCCTGACATCGGGGGCGCGTCTGAGCGGAATGCGGTATGAAACGTCAAGCGGGATCAGCAGCAAGCCCATGATACGGGCGCGTTGCAGTTGCGATTGTCGGTAAAGATGAAATGCCTGCGGAAAAACCGCGTCCGGCTTCACTGCCGCCTTCCTCTCGAGCCGCCTGCGTATTGCCTGCAAGAGCTGCCGCGCATTCTGAAAATCGCCGCGCCAAAGCATGGCCGTGCCCTCGCAAGCAAGCCGGTAGGCGGTATCCGCCGTCAGCGTATCGTCCGCAACAACAACGCGTTGCGGTGCTTTTGCCGCATTCTCCGAACGCCATAACGCCGATTGCGTCTGCCCGGATTCGGTCCAGGCGATCATCGCTGCATCGCTCATGTCAACGTGCTGCGTAGCCACACCTGACTCTTGCGAATCACGAGCCAGCCGATAAGCAGATAAACGGCCATGGCCAACGCCAGTCCGAGTGGATGCTGCCAGACCAGCGGCACGATCAGGCCGGCCGAAACAGTGGAAAGAAACATCTGCACGAAAGCCTGGCCGGAGGCGGCGGTGCCGCGAATTTTTGGATGACGGTCAAGCGCGGCGATCGACAGCACCGGCATTGCCAGCGCCATGCCGATGTTGAATAACGCCACCGGAATGATGTTGTAGATGAAATTGCCCTGAGGCAGCAAGCTCACAACGATGTTCAGTAACACGACGAACAGCATCCAGCTATAGGCTGTACGCAGGATATGTTGCGGAGAAAAACGCCCGGCTGCGCGTTTGGCCAGATAAGAGCCCAACACCATGCCGCATACGGTGGGAATAAATAACCAGCCGAATTGATGCGTACCGAGGCCGAGGTGTTGCATCAGAAACACATGACTGGCCAGTACATAGACGAAAAAGCCGGAAAAATTCGCTCCGATGGCAATGGCAATGCGGGCAAATTCATGATCGCTGAACAGCTGCCTGTAACTGGTCAGCACGCTGCGGGCAGAAAGCGGAATGCGTTTGATCGGCGGCATGGTCTCCGGCAGATATTTCATCGCGGCCAGCAAGGAAACGGCTGCATACAGTGCCAGAAAAACGAAGATCGCCTGCCAGTGAATACCAAGCAGCCAGCCGCCGATAATGGGCGCTACCGCCGGCGCAATGCCGAACAGCATCTGCACCGTTGCCATCACACGCTGTGCCTGCGCGCCCTCGAACAGATCGCGCACCATCGCCCGCGCCACCACATTGCCGGCACCGCCGGCAATCCCCTGCAGCATGCGGAAGAACCAGAGCGTCTCGACATTGGGCGCCAGCGCGCAGCCGATGGATGCAAAAACGAACAGCCCCAAACCCCATTTGATGGCAGAGATACGACCGATGGCATCTGAAATGGCACCATGCCAGAGCGTCATCAGCGCGTAAGGCAGCAGGTAAAATGTCAGGCTCTGCTGTACTTCCAGCGTGGTCGCGCCGAGGTCTTGTTCCATCATGCCGAAAGCGGGCAGATAGGTATCGATGGCGAAAGGTGCCAGTGCCGTCAGGCTGGCCAGCACGAGAACGAGAACGGAACCGGAAGTCTTGATTTGGGATGGCATTTGCGTGCTCAAAGTAGCGTGCTCAAAGAAAAAGCGCGTCTTTCGACGCGCTCTTATTATAGGCTGACAGCCCGCAATTCCCTATGGCAGTGCATGGAATTCCGCAACCCGCGCTTCCAGCTCGCCCTCGATGATTTTCTTCGAGTTCTTGTCATTGCGGAAGATGATGGGTTGCGCCTGCAGCTGCGGGTTCTGCGCATCGATAATCGCCTGTTCAATCAGGTGATGATGCGGTGAAAGCGCGCAGACCGGGTCGGCGGCTTCGGCGTCGCCTGACAGCAGGAAGGCCTGACAGCGGCAACCGCCGAGGTCTTTTTCCTTTTCCGGACAGGTGCGGCAAGGCTCCTTCATCCAGCTGTCGCCGCGATATTTGTTGAACGCCGGCGAATCCTTCCAGCTCCAGCCGAGATCATCATCCTTGACGTTGGGGAACTGCATGTTGGGAAGGACGCGTGCAGAATGGCATGGCAAGACATCTCCGTTGGCGGTGACGATCATGAACACTTCGCCCCAGCCGTTCATGCATTTTTTCGGCCGGTCGGCAAAATAATCGGGCACTACGAAGAATATCTTCATCTTGCTTTCAGTTTTTGCACGGAATTCGTTGGTAATGCGTTCGGCTTCCTCGATCTGCTCTTTGGTCGGCATCAGCTGGTTGCGGTTGACCAGAGACCAGCCGTAATACTGGGTATTGGCCAGTTCAACAAAGTCGGCGCCGAGCGCTTCGGCCATTTCGAGAATTTCCCGCATATGGCCGATGTTGTATCGGTGAATCACCACATTCAACACCATCGGGTAGCCATGGCTCTTGATCATGGCCGCCACTTTTTTCTTCAGCTCGAAGGTTTTGGTGTTGGTGATGAAGTTGTTGATCTCTTCGGTGATGTCGTGCATCGAAAGCTGAATATGATCAAGACCGCCGTCCTTGAATGCCTGAATACGCTTCTCGGTCAGTCCGACGCCGGAGGTGATGAGATTGCTGTAGTAACCGAGCTTGTGGGCTTCGGCAACAATCTCTTCAATGTCATCGCGCAACAGCGGCTCACCGCCGGAGATACCAAGCTGTATGGCACCCAGCTTGCGTGCTTCGCGCAAGGTCTTGATCCATTGCTCGGTCGTCAGCTCATTTTGCGTATGCTTGTCGTAATCAGTCGGGTTGTAACAGAAAGCACAGTGCAACGGACAGCGATAGGTAATCTCGGCAAGCAGCCAGAGCGGTTGCGTCTGTGTGGCAGAAGCGGCAACGCCGTTGTTCTGCTGGGCGTGCACTGTTTTTTGCACGACTGAATCACCGAGCGAGTTCTGTGTCATCTATTGTTCCTTACACCTTGCGTAACCACTGTTTACCTAATGCCAGGTCGAACATGCCGAGAATATCGTTTTCGATATCGTCCGCATCCGGAAAAGCCGCTTTCAGCTCAGCCACGATATCGGCTACCGTTGCCATACCGTTGACCCGTTTCAGCACTTCACCTGCCCCGCCATGCAGTTTGACCATGCCTTCGGGGAAAAGGATCACATAACTTTGCTGCGCTTCTTCCCACTGAAAGCGGTGATGCGGCGCGAGCGCATAAATATCGGCTGATTGAATATTGTTGTCCATGATGCCCGCTTAACTGATATGCACCACAGGCTGACGCAGGTAATCGCGGCCTTCGGTCTTGATTTCGGTGCAAGCCAGCATGATGGCATCGGCAATCACCCACAATACGTCGAGCTTGAACTGCAGGATATCGAGCGCTCTTTGCTGCATTTCGCGGCTCTGGCTGAAATAGTTGAGGGTGACGTCGAGGCCCTGTTCCACATCGCGGCGGGCTTCGGTCAGACGCTTCTTGAAGTACACCAGACCTTCTTCCTTGATCCACGGATAAACGCTAGGCCAGGAACTGATGCGCTGCTGGTGGATGTGCGGCGCAAACAGTTCGGTCAGCGATGAACAGACCGATTCCTGCCAGGGGCGCTGACGGGCAAAATTGATATAGGCATCGACAGCGAAACGCACGCCGGGGCTGACCAGCTTGAGCGAGGTAATGTCTTCGCGGCTGAGGCCGACTGCCTCGCCGAGCTTGATCCAGGCCTCGATGCCGCCTTCGTGGCCATCCACGCCATCATGGTCGGTGATACGCACGATCCATTGCTTGCGGACTTCCTTGTCCGGGCAATTGGAAAGAATCGCGGCATCTTTCTGCGGGATACCGATCTGGTAGTAGTAGCGGTTTGCCACCCAGCACTGCAGCTGTTCCTTGGTCAGCTTGCCCTCATACATCATCACGTGGATGGGGTGATAAATGTGGTAGCCCTGCCCCTTTTCACGAAGCTTGGCTTCGAATTCCTCACGGGTCCAGGGCAGATTATCGTTGGCGACTGCGTTCATGCTGTTCTCCTCAAAGAATGATATCCATGCCGTCGTAGGCCACTTCAATGCCGTGACGCGTCAACTCGGCACGCTCGGCCGAATCTTCCCTCAGGATAGGATTGGTGTTGTTGATATGAATCAGGACCTTGCGCGAGGCATTGAATTCATCCAGTTTTTCGATCATGCCGCCGGGGCCGGATTGCGGATTGTGTCCGATACTACGGGCAGTTTTGGTCATCAACCCCATGTCGATCATTTCGGTATTGGTCCAGAAAGTACCGTCAACCATGATGCAGTCGGCCTGATTCATCAACGGCGGCAGATGCGGCTCAATCTCGGCCAGGCCGGGTGCGTAGAAGCATTTCTTGCCGTTGCTGGTATCTTCGATCAGCACGCCTATGGTATCGCCGGGATGCGGATCGTTACGATGCGGAGAATAAGGCGGCGCAGCGCTTTTCAGCGCCACGGCGGTAAATTTCAGGTTGGCGGCACCCTTCACTTCAAATGAGGTCTTGCCGTCGGTCGGCACCTGGTGATGGTTGATGCCGCAATAATGGCCGAGAATATTGAGCAGGGGATTACCGGTAGTAAGATCCTGATAGACCATGTCGGTACAGTAAATTTCGCGTTTGACGGTGCCTTCGCGCAACATCAGCAAACCGGTGGTGTGATCGATCTGCGCATCGATCAGCACGATACCTGCGATACCGGTATCGCGAATGCTGCGGCCCGGCTGTAGCGGTGCAAAGCTCTGAATCTGCTGCAAAACATCGGGCGATGCGTTGAACAATACCCAGTTGATACCGTCGCCGCTGACACAGATCGAGGATTGTGTGCGCTTTGTCGCCTTGATAGTGCCTTTACGCAGTCCATCGCAATTATGACAATTGCAATTCCACTGTGGAAAACCACCACCTGCCCCAGCCCCTAAAACATGTATATGCATAATTCTCTTCTTTTAATGATTTTTCAAACTGCGCCTTGCGCAGCCGTAAACAAAACGGGCCGCCCGCAGGCAGCCCGTACAGGCAATCAATTAGCGATTGCAAACGTACATTGTTACTTCAAAGCCGAAACGCATTTCAGTAGCTGCTGGTTTTGTCCACATAATAATCTCCTTGTGATTGATTGATTATCGCCATGAATTGTTTCCTGACGTGAATCCATTTTGCAACCAGCCTGAGGATTAACACAGGGCAAAAATACCGAATCGCGCCTAAGTATTTTCATGACGCGTGGCGAACGGGAAAGCTGCCAGCCGGGTATGTTCAGAACTCCTGCGCGCGGCTGGCCCTGCGATTACGCACACCAGAGGCGAGATTTTCCAGCAGTTCGACCGTATCTTCCCAGCCCAGACAGGCATCGGTGATGGACTTGCCATACTCCAGCTTGCAGCCCGGCACCTGTTCCTGGCGGCCTTCATGCAGGTGCGACTCCACCATCACGCCGATAATGCACGGCTCGCCAGCAGAGAGCTGGCGGGCGATATCCTGCGCAACATCTTTCTGCTTGAGGAAATCCTTCTGGCTGTTGGCGTGGCTGCAATCGACCATCAGCCTGGGCGCAATACCGGCCGCCTGCAGCGCCTTGCAAGCTGCTTCAACACTCTCGGCGTTGTAATTGGGGGTCTTGCCACCGCGCAGAATCAAATGGCAATCTTCATTTCCGGATGTGGAAATGATGGCGGAGCGGCCTTCCTTGGTCACCGAGAGAAAGTGATGCGGGTTGGATGCGGTCTTGATCGCATCGATGGCGACGCGCACATTGCCATCCGTGCCGTTCTTGAAACCGACCGGACAGGATAATCCGGAAGCCAGCTCGCGGTGTACCTGCGACTCTGTCGTGCGGGCGCCGATCGCCCCCCAGCTGACGAGGTCCGCAGTGTATTGCGGTGTAATGGTGTCGAGAAATTCCATCGCCGCCGGCAAGCCGATCTCATTGACATCAAAGAGAAATTTGCGCGCTTTTTCCAGGCCCTCGTTGATACGGTAGGTGCCATCCAGAAAAGGGTCGTTGATCAGGCCTTTCCAGCCCAGCGTGGTACGCGGCTTCTCAAAGTAGACACGCATGACGATCATCAAATCAGCCGCCAGCCGCTTACGTACTTCCACCAGGCGGCGGGCATATTCGAGCCCGGCCTCGGTATCGTGAATCGAGCACGGGCCGACCACCACCAGCAGGCGGTCGTCAGTGCCTTGCAGAATGCGGTGAATGGCGGCACGAGCAGCCAGAATGTTGTGCGTGGATTCTGAACTTTCCTTGAGCTTGTCGAGCAGCTCCAGAGGTGTAATCAGCTCCTTGATCTCGCGGATGCGGACATCATCGGTCGCAAGTTTTTCGTAATCAGTCATTATGTGATGTATCAATCATTCTTCAATATTTGTTCCAGAACTTCCAGAAAGCGGGCATTTTCGCTGAACAAACCAACGCTGACGCGAAGGTAATCCGGCATTTCATAATTCGCCACCGGCCTCACGATCACGCCGCTTTCGAGCAATCGGCGATAAACATCGGCGGCATTATCCAAGCGCACGCTGACAAAATTACCGAACGATGGAATATACGCCAATCCGAGTCGTTCGAAAGCCTCCGTCAATTGCAGCATGCCGGCCTGATTGAGCGCATAGCTCTGCTCGACGAAATTGTCGTCGGCCAGCGAAGCCACCGCGGCGGCCTGCGCCACGCTATTGACATTGAACGGCTGGCGCACGCGGTTCATCATGTCGGCCACATCGGGTGAAGCAGCACCATAACCGATGCGCAAGCCTGCCAGTCCGTAAGCCTTGGAAAAAGTGCGCGAAATGATAAGGTTGTCGAATTCATTCAACCAGGTGAAACTTTCCGACTTGGCGGCAGCTGGCATGTATTCGTCGTAGGCCTCATCCAGCACAACCAGCGTCGATGGCGGCACGCTGCGCAAAAAGTCCAGCAACGCTGCTTTTTCCAGCATGGTGCCGGTCGGGTTGTTCGGATTGGCGATGAACACCATGCGTGTCTGCGGCGTGATGGCTGCCCGCATCGCATCGAGATCATGGCCGTAATCCCGTGCGGGCACGGTCACGCCTATTGCACCGACAGCCTGGGTCGCCAATGCATACACAGCAAACGCATGTTGCGAATAAACCGCTGCGGAACCCGGCGTCAGGAAAGCACGTGCAGCCAGTTCCAGTATATCGTTGGAACCGTTGCCGAACACCAGCTGCGCAGGCTTGAGCGCGAATTTTTCGCATATCGCATCGCGCAACGCAAAGCTGTTGCCGTCCGGATAACGGGCAATCTCCTCCAGCGCCTGCTGCATGGCCTCATAGGCTTTCGGACTGGCGCCGAGCGGGTTCTCGTTGGACGCCAATTTGACGATCCGGCTTGGATCCAGGCCCATTTCACGGGCGAGATCGGAGATCGGCTTACCCGGTTGATACGGGGCAATCGCACGAATATACTCGGGCGCAAGTTCACTCAGTCTGGTCACGGAAATCCTTCAACAATCCTGATCAAGTAAAAATAAAAATGCGGCTTTATGCCGCTTCGGTCGATGATTAAGGTGAAACAAAAATACCGCAGCGGATACGCAGTCTGGTCCGAAAACCTGACTTCCAACCACCAGACCTAAATCACTGCAACAGGGTACGAACCCAGTACCTTCAGCAACGAAGCACGTTTCTGCAATTCATCGAGCGCAGCTGCCACATTGGCGTCACGCTGATGGCCTTCGATATCGACGAAGAACACATACTCCCAGATACCCAACCGTGATGGCCGCGATTCCAGCTTGGTCATACTGACCTGATGTCTGGCCAGCGGTTCAAGCAAATCGACGACTGCGCCAGGCACGTTGCGGGTCGCCATCACCAGCGAAGTCTTGTCCCGGCCGGACGGCGCGACGTCGTGGCTGGACAGCACCAGAAAGCGTGTCGTGTTTTTCGGGTCATCCTCGATATTTTCGGCAAGCAGATTCAGACCGAACAATTCACCGGCGCGCCGGCTGGCAATCGCCGCACTGCGCGGTTCAAGCGTAGCCAGCCGCGCTGCTTCGGCATTGCTGGCAACCGCCTCAAGCGCAACACCGGCAAGATTCTGATTGAGCCATTCATGACATTGCGAGAGGGACTGTGCATGCGAATAGAGCTTGCGGATCGAGGTTTTATTGGCTTCCTTGCTCAGCAGATTGTGATGCACCGGCAATGCCACTTCGCCGCAAATATGGGCAGAAGTGCTCATGAGCAGATCCAGCGTTCTGCCGACAGCGCCTTCGGTGGAATTTTCCACCGGCACCACGCCGTAATCCACCTTGCCCGCCTCGACGTTGCGGAACACTTCGTCTATCGAGGCACACTGCACCGGTGCGCTGAGACCGCCGAACTGCTTGTTGGCAGCTTCTTCGCTGAAAGTGCCGAGCGGACCGAGAAACGCCACCGAAAGTTCTTTTTCCAGCGCGCGGCAGTTTGACATGACGCCGCGAAAAATCGCCGTAATGGCTTCGTCCGACAATGGTCCGCCGTTCTTTTCGAGCAGGCGCCGCAGCACCTGGGCTTCGCGTTCCGGCCGGTAAATAGGCCCCTCGCCCTTGAGCGCGCCTATCTCGCGCGCGTGGCTGGCGCGTTCGTTGACCAGCTTCAGCAACTGTTCGTCGATGGCGTCTATACGGTCGCGGTGCTTTTTAAGAAGATCGTCCATAGTCTCTGTCAGTCAGTGTTCGACAAATTTATGCTCAGGCGTTTGCCCGCTCGAATTCGCGCATGAACGCCACCAGCGCCTGCACGCCCTCGACCGGCATGGCGTTGTAAATCGAAGCACGCATGCCGCCTACCAGCTTGTGGCCTTTCAGCTGCAACAAGCCGCGCTCGCCGGCCTGCTGCAAAAAGGCGGCGTCCAGCGCCGCATTCTTCAAGGTGAACGGCACATTCATGCGCGAGCGGTTCTCCACCGCAATCGGCGAATGGTAGAAATCGGAAGCATCGAGATAATCGTAAAGCACGGCCGCCTTGAGGATATTGGTTTTTTCCATTTCGGCCAAACCGCCCTTCGCTTTCAGCCATTTGAACACCAGGCCGGCGATATAGATGCCATAGGTCGGCGGCGTGTTGTACATGGAATCATTGTCGGCATGGGTCTTGTAATCCAGCATGGTCGGCGTTCCCGCACGGGCCTTGCCGATCAGGTCTTCACGCACGATGACGATGGTCAGCCCGGCCGGACCGATATTCTTCTGCGCACCGGCATAAATCAGGCCGTAACGGCTGACGTCAACAGGCCGTGACAGAATGTGCGAGGACATGTCCGCAACCAGCGGTACATCACCGGTCTCCGGTGTCCAGAACATCTCGACGCCGCCTATGGTCTCGTTCGAGGTGTAGTGCACATAGGCCGCATCGGGGTTCAGGTGCCATTCGCTTTGCGCCGGCGCATAGGTGAAATTGCGGTCGGCAGAGGAAGCCGAGACATTGACATCGCAGAAACGTGCGGCTTCGGTGATCGCCTTTTCCGACCAGATGCCGGTATTGATGTAATCCGCCGAAGTCTTGCCATGCAGCAGATTGAGCGGAATCATCGCAAACTGGCTGTGCGCCCCGCCCTGCAGAAACAGCACCTTGTAATTGGATGGGATCACCAGCAACTCGCGCAGATCGGCTTCCGCCTCATGCGCGATTTGCAGGAACTCCTTGCCGCGGTGCGACATTTCCATCACCGACATGCCGGAACCGTGCCAATCCAGCATTTCATCCTGTGCCTGGAGCAAAACCTCTTTCGGCAGCACAGCAGGACCGGCAGAGAAATTATAAATGTGCGTCATGTCGATCTTGGTTGTTCTGCTTGCGTTAGTTGTCGTCGTCAGTCTCGACCACCTTTTCGAGGCCGGAAAGCTTTTCTCCGGCACCGAGGTTGATCAACGTCACACCCTGCGTGGCACGGCCCAACTCGCGGATTTCCTTGACGCGGGTGCGTATCAGCACGCCACCGGTGGTAATCAGCATGATCTCGTCTTCATCATTGACCAGCCTTGCCGCCACCACGGTGCCGTTGCGCTCGCTGGTTGCAATCGCCTTGACGCCTTGCGTGCCACGGCCCGAGAGACGGAACTCCTTCAGCGCAGTGCGCTTGCCGTAGCCGTTCTCGGTCGCCACCAGCACGGTTTCATTCTCGTTGTCGGCGATCAGCAGCGAAATCACCTGTTGGGCTGCCGGCAGCTTCATGCCGCGCACACCGCGCGTGGCGCGACCCATCGGACGCACATGTTCTTCATCGAACCAGACCGCCTTACCACCGTCGGATACCAGCACGATATCGTTTTCACCATTGGTGATTTCGGCGCCGATGAGGTAATCGCCCTCATCCAGATTGATGGCGATGATGCCGGATTTGCGCGGATTGGAGAATTCGGCCAGCGAGGTCTTCTTCACTGTGCCTTGCGAAGTCGCCATGAAGACATAGCGGTTTTCGTCAAACTCCTTCACCGAAAGAATGGCATTGATTTTCTCGCCATCTTCCAGCGGGAACAGATTCACAATCGGTTTGCCGCGGCTGATGCGCCCGCCTTGAGGCACTTCGTAGACCTTGAGCCAGTAGACGCGGCCGCGGCTGGAGAAGCAGAGAATGTAATCGTGCGAGTTGGCGACGAACATCTTGTCGATGAAATCATCTTCCTTGGTGCCTGCCGCCATCTTGCCGCGCCCGCCGCGCTTCTGCGCGCGGTATTCATCGAGCGGCTGCGATTTGACATATCCGGTATGCGACAACGTCACGACGACGTCCTGCGGCGTGATGAGGTCTTCCAGTGAAAGATCCTGAGCGTTCTGCACGATCTCGCTGCGGCGCTTGTCGCCGAACTGCTGGCGAATGACGGACAGCTCCTGCACGATGATCTCGGTCACGCGCTCGGATTTGGTCAGAATATCAAGCAGGTCGGCAATCACGTCCATCACCTCCTTGTACTCGTTGACTATCTTGTCCTGCTCCAGGCCGGTCAGGCGTTGCAGACGCATCTGCAGGATTTCCTGCGCCTGGACTTCCGACAGGCGGTAGCCCTGCGGCGTCAAACCGAAATCGACAGACAACCCTTCTGGCCGCGAGGCCTCCATCGCTGCGCGTTTCAGCATTTCCTCCACCACCGGCGATTTCCAGCTACGCGCCATCAGCTCGCGCTTGGCGTCCGGCGGTGTCGGCGCCGCCTTGATCAGCGCGATCATCTCGTCAACATTGGCCAGCGCCACTGCCAAACCTTCCAGCACATGACCGCGCTCGCGTGCCTTGCGCAATTCGAATACGGTGCGGCGTGTGATGACTTCGCGGCGATGGCGCAGGAAAGCCTCCAGCATCTGCTTCAGGTTCAGCAGACGCGGCTGGCCGTCCAGCAGCGCCACCATATTCATGCCGAAGGTATCCTGCAGCTGGGTCTGTTTGTAGAGATTGTTGAGGATGACTTCAGGCACTTCACCGCGCTTCAGTTCGATCACCACGCGCATGCCGGATTTGTCCGATTCGTCGCGCAGATCGGAAATTCCCTCGATCTTCTTCTCGTTGACCAGCTCGGCGATCTTTTCGATCAGGGTTTTCTTGTTCACCTGATACGGCAGCTCGTCGATGATGATGGCCTGACGGTCGCCCTTGCCGATATCCTCGAAATGGGTAAGTCCGCGCATGACAACCCGGCCGCGGCCGGTGCGGTAACCTTCCTTGACGCCGACAGTGCCGTAGATGATGCCCGCAGTGGGAAAATCCGGCGCCGGGACGATCTCGATCAGCTCATCGACTGTCGTTTCCGGATTCTGCAGCAACACCAGGCAGGCATCGAGCACTTCATTCAGGTTGTGCGGGGGAATATTGGTCGCCATGCCGACGGCAATGCCCGAACTGCCGTTGATCAACAGATTCGGAATACGCGCCGGCATGATGAGCGGTTCCTGCTCCGAGCCGTCGTAATTGGGGCCGAAATCCACTGTTTCCTTGTCGATATCGGCCAGCAACTCGTGCGCGATACGCGCCATGCGAATTTCCGTGTAACGCATTGCCGCCGCGTTATCGCCATCCACCGAGCCGAAGTTGCCCTGACCATCCACCAGCATGTAGCGCAGTGAAAAATCCTGCGCCATGCGCACAATCGTGTCATACACCGCAGTATCGCCGTGCGGGTGATACTTACCGATCACATCACCGACAATACGCGCCGATTTCTTGTAGGCGCGGTTCCAGTCGTTGGAAAGCTCGTGCATGGCATACAGGACGCGGCGATGCACCGGCTTCAGACCGTCACGCACATCAGGCAACGCACGCCCGACGATCACGCTCATCGCATAATCGAGATACGACCGGCGCATTTCATCTTCAAGGCTGATAGGAAGGGTTTCTTTGGCGAATTGTTCCATATTGGCTATCGGCTTATTTCAAGGCTTAAAGTAGGGGATTTTAGCATGATAAGAGTGGCGGGGCATGCCGGATGCGCGCATGCACTGTAAGCTCCGTAGATCACCTTGCCAGCCAGTTGAACGACATATGAATCTGGCTGGCTCGCGCCGGAAAATTTGCGACTTACCCGCTAACGGAAGCGGCGGAAGGAGCCGGTGACAACGCCCCAGATTTCGAATTGCATTTCGCCGCTGATTTCGATCGGGGCATAGGTACCGGTATGGTTGGCGGGAAGCAGACGGACGCGGCCATCCTTGTGGCGGCCGAGGGTCTTGATGGTGAATTCGCCGTCGAGCATGGCAAGCACGATATCGCCGATGGCAGCCACCTTTGCGCGGTCGACCACGGCCTTGTCACCGGGTAAAAGACCGGCGTCGATCATGGATTGCCCCTGGATGGTGACAAAGAAGGTGGTGTCCTTGCGGTCGATCAGGAATTCGCTCGGGTCGAGGCGCTTTTCCACATGGTCGTCAGCGATACCGGGTAAACCGGCCGGCACACTGGAACCGTAAAGGGGCAGCCGTACAGGCGTGCTGTCAATGACCGGCATGGCAAATTCACCGACAGCATCAATATCCTGAGCAATGCGCTTGCGTTGCCAGGCGGACAGAAAATCCTTGATAACCGCAGACTGGCTAACCGGCACGCGCACCACTGTGGTCGGCTCGCCGAACTTGCCGCTGCCGGGCTTGCGTCCGGCGCCGGGGGCGCGCTTGCGCGATGATTTCGGGGGGGGTGATCTGGATTGGTCGGACATGTAAATATTGTAACAATAATTGCAGGAATTGCTATTATTATTGCTGTCCAATGTAGAGTGCATAAGATTAAATACGTCAGAACCTTTCAGCCTCACAGATACTCAGCATTTCAATCACATGACCAATGCCGTTAAAAGTCCGATCAATATTGTCTGGCTCAAGCGCGATCTGCGCCTGCATGACCACGCGCCATTGGCTGTTTCATGCGCCGAGCGAGCCACGCTGGTAGTGTTCTGCTGGGATCCTGAATTCTGGCTGGGAGGCGACCATGCCAGACAACATGCCGTATTTGTACAGGAATGCCTCGCAGAAATGCGAAAAGGTCTGCGCAGGCTTGGACTTGAACTGCTGGAGTGGCCGGGCAGCATGACTGAGGCGCTGAGCGCGATTGCCGCCCGTTATCATGTCTGCAGGCTTTTCAGCCACGAAGAAACGGGCAATCTTGCCAGTTTCAAGATCGATCGGACAGTGGCCGACTGGTGTCGTCACCATCGTGTGACATGGGTTGAATATCCGCAGAATGGGGTTGTACGCAAACTCAAAAGCAGAGATCAGTGGACCACATTGTGGGAGCAGAGAATGCGCGAACCATTGGCGCCAGCATTGCGACCGGTGGAACCCTCGCCAGCCATGATTGCACCTGATTTGATGCCAACCGTTCCCGCCGGGAATGACAAGCCCAGGCGTCAGCGTGGCGGCCGCGCGCAGGCAGAATTCGTGCTCGACAGTTTTCTAAGTGGACGCGCACAACGTTATCGAGGCGGCATTTCAAGCCCTTTGCGAGCCGTCAGCGCCTGCTCAAGGCTGTCGCCTTACTTGGCCTGGGGCGTACTCGGTATGCGCGAAACGGTACAAGCC
Source organism: Methylophilales bacterium LSUCC0135 (assembly GCA_001704575.1). Taxonomy (GTDB): domain Bacteria; phylum Pseudomonadota; class Gammaproteobacteria; order Burkholderiales; family Methylophilaceae; genus UBA6140. The sequence continues at coordinate 158,641 of MCAW01000003.1, read as the reverse complement.
ACCCGGCGCGCCGTGCAAGTAACGCAAGAACAGCCGCATGATTTCGGTCCCGCCATGCTTTCAGGTCTGCGCGCATTCGAACAACGCCTGCATTGGCACTGTCATTTCATGCAGAAGCTTGAAAGCGAACCGGAACTGGAAATTCGCAATCTGCATTCCGCCTTCGATGGAATACGCGACGAAGCACTTTCCACCGTCGAATCACAAAGACGTCTTGAAGCGTGGGCCAAGGGACAAACAGGCTGGCCACTGGTCGATGCCTGCATGGCGATGTTGCGCGAAACCGGCTGGATCAATTTTCGCATGCGCGCCATGTTGATGAGCAACGCCAGTTATCTGCTCTGGTTGCACTGGCGACATACTAGCCTGCATCTGGCACGCGAGTTTCTGGATTATGAAGCCGGCATCCATTGGCCACAAAGTCAGATGCAATCAGGTACCACCGGTATCAACACGCTGCGCATGTACAACCCGGTCAAGCAAGCAATGGATCAGGATCCTGATGGTGCTTTTGTAAGACGCTGGCTGCCTTCGCTGCGTCGCGTTCCGGACAGCTGGTTGTTTGAGCCCTGGCGCATGCCGTCCTGCTTGCAGCAACGCCATGGCTGCGTCATCGATCGTGACTATCCAGCGCCCTGTGTTGATATTGGTCTGGCGATGCGGGAGGCGCGTGCAATGATGAGCAAAGCCATACGACCGGGCCATCATGCGGCAGAAACTGCTGATATCGTGCGTCGTCACGCGTCACGCAAGTCGGCTTATACCAGTCGCGACAAGGTCCCAGCAAAATCAGAGCAGAGTGATCACCGCCAACAAACGCTGTTCTGAATAATCAGGTACAGCATCAGTTTTCATAAGCAGTGTACTTGGCGTTGCTGCCGCGCGCTTTTTCCACCGGGTATTTCTGTGCGTTGAGGTCGATCTTGCGGTTGGCGGCGGCGATCAAATCTATCCCTGTCACTTCGGCGATTCTCAGCAGGTAAACAAAAGTATCGGCCAGTTCATGGGCCACCTGTTCGCGCTTTTCATCATCGAGTCTGGCGCTCTCCTCCAGCGTATCCCACTGAAAATGCTCGACCACTTCCGCCGCTTCAACGATCATGGCCATCGCCAGATTCTTGGGTGAGTGAAACTGTTCCCAATCGCGCTCGCGCACAAACTGGTTGATTCTGGCTCTCAACTGGTCCAGTGAGTCGCTCATGATTTTTCTCTCCGGTTGGAGCCCGCCACCATTTTGATCTCGAACAGCCGGCATTCCAGCGGGCCGTTGAACAGCGGCGTGCGCTTCGATGGTGCCAGCCGCATCAGCTTCGGCAGGCGCATGTCGTTGGTAAGAAAGTAGGTATTCCAGCCGGAAAATCTGCGTTTGAGCGCTTCCGCCATTTTCGGGTAGAGCGCGGCGAGCGCTTCGTCTTCGCCGATGCGGATGCCGTAAGGCGGATTGGCGATCATGACGCCGCTTTCCGCCGGCGGCACGACTTCGGTCATGTCGACATGGCTGAGTTGAACAGCGTCAAGCAAGTCGGCCTGTTTGAGGTTCTCGCGGCTGACGCGCACCGCACGCAAGTCCGCGTCGCTGCCATAGATTTTCTGGAAGCTCACCGGCTTGGCGCGTCCGAGTACTTTCTGGCGCAATTGCTGCCAGGCGGGCGCGTCGAAATTGTTCAGCTGTTCAAAGCCGAAACTGCGACCGCTGCCCGGCGCGATATCGAGCGCGATCATGGCGGCTTCAAGCAGAAAGGTGCCGCTGCCGCACATGGGGTCGAGCAAGGCGGTGCCGGGCTGCCAGCCGGACAACAGGATGATGCCGGCCGCCAGGTTTTCGCGCAGCGGCGCTTCCACACTGGCACGGCGCAAACCGCGCTGGTAGAGCGGATTGCCCGAAGTATCGAGGTAAAGCTGGTAGTCTTCGGCGGCAAGATAGGCGTGCACGCGCACATCCGGCTCGCGCGTGTCGATATAGGGTCGGCTGCCGACCGCTTGGCGGAAGCGGTCGCAGATCGCGTCCTTGATACGTAACGTAGCGAATTCCAGGCTCTTGAGCGGACATTTGACGCCGGTGACCTTGACCATGAAATCGCGTTTGACGTCGAACCACTGCGGCCAGTTGAGCTTGTACACAGCCTGATACAGATCGTCCTCATTGGCGTAGCGGCCACGCCCGACCTGCCAGAGAATGCGCGTTGCGATACGGCTTTCGAGGTTGGCGCGATAGCAGGTCAGCATGTCGCTGGAAAAACCGACACCGCCCTCTGCCGGCCTGATGTCGGCCGCTCCCAGCCCGGTCAATTCAGCGGCCAGCAAGCTCTCAAGCCCGCGCGGGCAGGTTGCAAAAAAATGGTTCAATGTTGTTCCTCCGGAGTACCCATGAACAAGCGGTGATTGCTGCAGGGATTACGATCGCGCAGCGCTTCAACGAACTCAAGAAACTCGATGCGATGCTCCGCTTCGAGGGCTTTGGCACGTTCACGCAGGCTTGCCCAGCGCAGGTCATCGGGAATCTGCTTGAAACCGAACACCAGGATATTGCCGGGCCGGCCGGTCGCCAGCACCAGCACGCGATTGCCGAAGCTTTGTTCGAGGCGCTGCAAATAGACATCGAAGCGTTTGTCGCTGCCCCACAGGTTGGCGATAAGCACGCCCTCGCCGGTGAGCGCTGCCGCGCACTGATCGAAGAAGGTCTGCGACGACAACACCTCGGGCAGGCCATGGCTGCCGAAGGCATCGAGCAGCAGCACGTCGGCGCTTTCGGGATGTTGCGCGATGTATTCGGCGCCGTCTGCCTCGATCACCTGCAAGCGTTCGTCGTCCTCCGGCAGTTCGAAATGGCTGCGGGCGATACGGATCACCTGCGGGTCGATCTCGACCACACGCTGACGCATGTGCGGCAGGTAACGGTGCACATATTTGGCAATGGAGCCGCCGCCCAGCCCCAGGCTCAGCATGCTGGCGGCCTGCGGATAAAACAGCAGGAACAGCATCACCCCGCGCGAATATCGCAATTCCAGCGCAGTCGGGTCTTTCACGCGCATGGCGCTCTGCACGGTATCGGAGCCGAGATGCAGATAGCGAATACCGTCGCTTTCACTGACATCGACGCTGCTGTCACCGGAAAATTTGCGATGCACGCTGCGTGAAAGTTTATGGCCGATACGAAACATGCTTAAACGGCCTCCTCTGTTGTATCAGGCAGCACTGCCGGAGCCTCTTCGGCAATCACGTTGAGAAACCTGCAATCCAGCTCCATCAACAGGGTATCGACGCGCTTGACCTGCAAACGCACGCGGGTACCGGCAGGGGTTTCAGGCAGGCTGTGCACCTTGGTGATATAGGGCAGCGTGTCGAGCCGCACCAGATTCTCGCGCCAGACCGTGGCACTCACCTCCTCCAGCTTTTCCTGTATCAGGTACTGCAGGCACCAGTAGCGCTCCATGCGGGTCTGAAATTCATTGTAGGCGTTATAAGTCAGATCGAACTGGCGCATGACGTCGATCAGCTCGTGCGCCTTTTGCGCGCCCTCTGCGGTTTCGCTCTGCAACAGCGCTATCAGCTGGCGCTGGTTGACCAGATCGACCGCGCGCCGCAGCGGCGAGGTGCACCAGGTGTACTGCGCCACACCCAGGCCCTGATGCTGCTCGGGTTTGACCGTCATGAATACCTTGCCGCCATTCTGCGCACGGTAGATGCCCGGTACCTGGCGCTCAGCAAGCAGACCGCCCCAGTGACTATTGGCTTCGATCATCAGCTCGGCCACCAGCTTGTCGAGCGGCGAACCGCGCTGGCGGTTGACGATGCGGACAATGCCGTCCTCGACGTAGAAGTTGTAATCGATTTGCGGTGCACGGCTGGGGTCGTATTTGCCGCGCGCCTTTTCGCACGCTTCCGCCAGATCGAACAGGAACCGCAGCCGTGCCCAGTAGGCGTGACCGCTATCTGCCTGCAGGGTGTTCTCGTTGAAATACGCATCCAGCGTGTCGTGACGCAGGTTGTCGGCAATGCTGATCTGTTCCAGTCGGGTTTCGCGGCGCACGATGTTGAAATCGGCAGCGACTTCGAGATACAGCGACAGCGCCGGCCGCCATTCGCCCGCATTGAGGCTGAAAGGTTCGATGGCGGTGTCCGGCAGCATGGTGATCTTGTGGCCCGGCATGTAAACAGTGGAAAGGCGGTGCATGGCAATGCGGTCGAGATCGCTGCCGGGAGCGATTGCGCTGGCGGGCGCGGCGATATGAACGCCGACCAGGGTGTTGCCGTTTTCCAGCGCGTGCATGGAAAACGCATCGTCGATCTCAGTCGTGGTGCTGTCGTCGATACTGAATGCGGCAACATCGGCACGCGGCAAATCAGCCGGCATGGGCGGCAAATCAAAATCCGGAAACGCGCTGCCCTTGGGAAAATACTCGCGCAGAAAAGCGCCGAGGTGATAATCGTGATGCGAAGGGATGGCGCCGCAATCCGCCAGCAGCCGGATATGATTGACGCCGCTTTCCGCCGCCGCCTGTTCCAGCGTCTTCCACTCCGGCGAGTTCTTGTCCGGCGCGTACAACAGCGTATCGACTTTATCGGTAAACGCGTCCGGCAGCTGATGTGATTTCAGCTGTTCTACCCAGACGGCCATTTGCTCGGCCAGCAAGCGTTTGCGTTCCAGCGCAGCCAGTGCGGCCTTCAAGGTATCGGCTGGTGCCGCCTTGTAGCGGCCTTTACCCTTGCGGTAGAAATACACCGGCGCCGCATGCAGGCGCAGGGCCACCGCTGCCGCTTCGGTGGCTGAGGGTTTGTGACCATAATAATCGGCAGCCAACTCCTCGAAGCCGAATTCCGGCTCGCCGCAGCACTCCCACAGGAAGTCGGTTTCCAGCGTATCGGCTTCGTTCTGGGCTGTCTCCATGAACCCCGCCAGCGGCGCTTCAAAGCGCAACAACACGTTGGCGGTCTTGATTTTTGAGCGTTTGCCGCTTTGCGACTCGACCTGCAGAGAGCCGGGGTTCTCCGACATCACCGAGGCGACCTTGAAATTCCCATCTTCTTCGTAAAATACATTCATTGTCTATTCGCGGCAGTTGACGCGCCGCTTGCTAACCTTTATTTTCCATTGATGACAAACGCAGGCCAAATTATACAGGACGCAGGCCTGAGACCGACGGCAAACCGCCTTGCCGTGCTCGAAGCGCTGCTGCAAACCGACAACCCGCTCACGCACCAGGAATTGCTCGACACCCTCGCCCAAAGCCATGAATTCGACCGCGTCACGCTCTACCGCGTGCTCGACTGGTTGCTGACGCATGACATCGTGCATAAGATCATGGGCGAAAACCGCGCCTGGCGCTTTCAGCTCAACCGCAAGAATGCAAGCCACCACCACGCCCACTTCGAATGCAGCGATTGCGGCAAGGTCTATTGCCTGGAAAACACCTCCCCGGCCTTGCCGGCGCTGCCGGAAGGGTTCAGGGTGACTTCAATGGAAATGACCATCCGCGGATATTGCAACCAGTGCAACAGCAGGCACAAAAACACATGAGTTACGACAAACGCATCCCGGTCACCCTGCTGACCGGTTTTCTGGGCAGCGGCAAGACCACACTGCTGGGCAAGCTGCTCAACCATCCGGACATGAAGGACACCGCCGTTGTCATCAACGAGCTGGGCGAAGCCGGGCTCGATCACATCCTCGCCCGCACGGTGGAAAGCCAGCACATCGCGGACAACACCGTGCTGCTCGAATCTGGCTGCCTGTGCTGCACGCTGACCAACGAAATGGCGGATACGCTGCGCGACCTGTTCTTCAAGCGCGCGCTGAACGCCATCCCGCAATTTACCCGGCTGGTGATCGAAACCACCGGCATGGCCGACCCCGGCCCCATCATGGCCAACCTGCTGAACGAGCCGGTCATCAATTCGACCTACCGGCTCGATGCTGTCGTCGTCACCGTCGACAGCGTCTACGGTCTGCAACAGCTTGAACAACAGGCCGAAGTGCGCAAGCAGGCAGCGGTTGCCGACGTGCTGCTGCTGACCAAGATCGATCTTGCCGGGGCAGAAACAGTTGCCGAACTATCGGAACGCCTGGCGGCGCTCAACCCCGGTGCAACCCAGCACCGTATCATCCACGGTCATATCGATCCGCAGGCCATCATCAATGTCGGCCTGTTCGATCCAGAAAGCAGAAAGGCACAGCCGCAACGCTGGCTGCGCGAGGTGAAAAAACCGGGAATGCTGCAACGCGGCACCTTACCAACGCCAAACGCGCATGAAAACGGCATCGGCAGCTTTACCGTAACGCTGCCGATGCCGCTGGAATGGAACAGACTGGAGCCTGTACTGCAAAACATTTGTGAAGACTACAGCGAACAGCTGCTGCGCATGAAAGGCATCATCCATGCCTCCGACCTGCCGGCTGCGATTGCCATTCACGCTGTGCACCGGACGTTCTACCCGCCTACCCTGCTCAAGGACTGGCAGGAAGACCCGCCGGTTTCGAGAGTGGTGCTGATCGGCGAAGCGCTGGATGAGGACGCCATACGCAAAGCCCTGATGCGGGTTTAAGCAGGCATTTATTCTCCGCTGTCATCTCCCGCGTTATCACCGGCGCGGATGTAATAGATTGTCTTGCTGCCGCCTTCGCAACTGCCTACTTCGCGGCCATCGCTGGATGTCCCGGCGGGGACGATTTTCAGGGTATAGCTCTGCACGCCCTTGGATTCGATTTTTTTCGCAATCTCGTCTTTCAACTCTTCACAAGGTTTGATTGCAGCTTGCGCGTGACTGCCGAGCGCCAGCATGGTGAACATCAGTACGGCTTTTTTCATCTTGGTTTCCCCCTGATTTGACGGTAGCGGCGTCGTTATCATACACCGTCGACGCAAATTTCGAAGTGTTGCGCCAATGTCAGCGCGGCAAGCTCTCCCATATTTTCTCCAGCCGCTTGACCGATACCGGATAAGGCGTTTTCAGCTCCTGCGCAAACAGCGAAACACGCAGCTCCTCCAATTGCCAGCGAAAATCGGCCAGCGCCGGTTCGATGTCGAGCCCGGCCTTGCGTTTGGCATCGACATGCTCCTGCCAGCCTTGCCAGAGCCGCTGCACCGCTTCGGCGTGGCGCGTATCACGTTCCACCGCGCCCGGGTATTTCTCCAGCCGCAGTTTGAGCGCCTTCAGGTAGCGCGGCAGGTGCTGCAGGCGCTCCCAGGGCGTCAGCGTGAAAAAGTCTGGCGGCAGCAACTGGCCGAGCTCCATTTCCACCTCGCGCTTGATGCGCGACATGGCGGATGGCAACGTTGCCAGCTTCTGCGTCAGCGCCTGATATTCGGCAGCAACGGCCTGCACCAGCCGCGCACTGGCTTCAACCACTGCCGGCAGCCGGGTTCTGGCGCGCTGCTTGAGCGCCATGAATTCGGCGTTGCTGCGCGGCAGCGCGTCTTCGCCGATAAAGGCGCGGTCGGCAATCGCCGTCAGCATGTCCTCGCGTAACGCATCGGGGGAACACAGGTTGCGCAGCAGCAGGGCATACTGATTGAAGCCGGGCAGGCCTTTTTCGAGCTGTTTCATCTGTTCTTTCAGCTCCAGCCGCATCAGACGCCGCACGCCGACACGATGGGCAAGGAGCGCAGCGGCTTCGGTGTCGAACAGTTTGATGGCAACACTGTCGCCGTTGTCTTCCAGTGCCGGATAGCCGGTCAGCTGACGGGGCGCTCCATTGGCTTCCTGACGGTTGAAACTCAGCGTCTTCGGCAAATCGCCGAAATCCCATTGCTTGAGACCGGCTTTTTCGATGCCGGGCGAAGCGCTCCTGAAAGTGAGCTGCGCTGCCTGGCCGAGCTGTTGCCTGAGCGCGTTCCAATCGCGCCCCATGCCGAGCTCGCGGTTTTTTTCGTCTACCACACGAAAATTCATGCACAAGTGTTCGGGCAACGCGGTCTGCCAGTCATCGACACCCGCCTTGAGCCCGGTGCGCTGCGCTATGAAAGACGCCAGCTTCTGCAACAAAGGGCCTTCCGGCTGTGGATGCGCTTCGAGAAAAGCCGTGACGAATTCAGGCACCGGCACGCAGACGCGGCGGAAGGTCTTCGGCAGGGCCTTAACCAGCCAGGTCACCTTGTCGCGGATCATGCCGGGCACCAGCCATTCCGCCGCCGTGGCATCGAGCTGGTTGAGGCGTGCGAGCGGGATGGTGGCCGTCACGCCGTCGAGCGGGTGGCCGGGTTCAAAGCGGTATTTGAGTTCCAGCTCGCTGCCATCCAGCTGCATCTTTTCCGGGAACAGGGTTTCAGTCACCGCATCGGCGCCGTGACGCATCAGATCTTGCCGTGTCAGGTACAACAGGCGCAAATTTTCCGCCTCTGCCTGTTTGCGCCAGCTTTCGAAACTGGCGCCGTTAAAGACCTCCCGCCCTACCCGCTTGTCATAGAAAGCGAACAACACATGCTCATCCACCAGCACGTCCTGCCTTCTGGCCTTGTGTTCCAGCTCTTCGATCTCATTGATCAACCGGCGGTTGGCGTCGAAAAATGGCGCTTTTGTATCAAATTCCATGTTGGCGAGCGCCTCGCGGATAAAGATTTCACGCGATTCCTGCGGGTCGACCGGACCATAATGCACGCGCCGCCGGGGCACGATGGTCAGCCCGTAAAGACTGACACGCTCCCAGGCAACCACCTGTCCGGTTTTGCGGTCCCAACGCGGGTCTGAGTAATGACTCTCGGTCAGGTTGCGCGCACCGCCTTCATTGGCAATCGGTTCGATCCAGTCCGGATTGATACCCGCCACGCAACGCGCATAAAGCTTGCTGGTATCCATCAGTTCAGCCGCCATCACCCATTTCGGCCGCGATTTCTTCAGTACCGAACCAGGTGCAATGGCAAAACGGATGCCGCGTGCGCCGAGCCAGGTTTCCGCCTCACCGTCCCTGAAGCCGATATTACCCAGAAGACCGGCCAGCAAGGCGCGATGAATCTGGTCGGGCGTTGCCTCCTGCGTATTGAGGCGCAGATCCATTTCCTCGACGATCTCGGCCAGCTGCCAGTAAAGCTCGCGCCATTCCTTCATGCGCAGGAAAGAGAGGAAGTTCTGGTGACACTGATTGAGCAGGTCCTTGTTCGATTTTTTGTTCTTCAGCGCCTGTTCATAAAAATCCCACAGCTTGAGAAAGCCGATGAAGTCGGAATGCTCGTCGGCGAACTTGCGATGCGCGTGGTCGGCGGCGTCGCGCTTGTCCATCGGCCGCTCGCGCGGGTCCTGAATCGCCAGTGCGCTGGCGATGATGAGAATCTCTTTCAGACAGTGTTCGCGCCTCGCCGCCAGAATCATGCGCGCCATGCGCGGATCCAGCGGCAGCCGCGCCATCTGCCGGCCGATCTCGGTCAATTGGCGATTCGCATCGACAGCGCCCAACTCCTGCAACAGCTGATAACCATCGTTGATCAGGCGCGAACTCGGTGCCTCGATGAACGGGAAGGCCGCCACATCGCCAAGCCGCAAGGCCGCCATGCGCAGAATGACCGCTGCCAGCGAGGAACGCAGAATCTCCGGATCGGTGAATGGCGGCCGGTTGTTGAAATCCTCTTCGTCATACAGCCGCACGCAAATGCCGTTGGATACGCGGCCGCAACGGCCGGCGCGCTGACGGGCTGCAGCCTGTGAAATCTTCTCGATCTGCAACTGCTCGACCTTGGCACGAGGACTATAGCGATTGACACGCGCCAGCCCGGTATCGATGACGTATTTGATGCCCGGCACGGTAAGCGAAGTCTCGGCAACGTTGGTCGCCAGCACGATGCGGGTGCGGTCGCCACGGCGGAAGATTTTCTGCTGCTCCTCGATCGAGAGCCGCGCAAACAGCGGCAACACCTCGACGTGGCGCAACTTGGCGGAGCGGCCCTGATATTTGCGCAGATGATCGGCAACATCGCGAATCTCGCGCTCGCCCGGCAGAAACACCAGAATATCGCCGTCGCCCAGGCGCAAGAGATCTTCGGCAGCATCGAGCACCGCCTCCTCGATGGCTTCTTCCTCTTCATCCTCCTGCAGCCAACGGGCCTCGACACGGGCCTTGCGCTTCACCCCCATGAGGTCCTGGCCAAGAATTTCGAGGTCATCTTCATCGTCGGCAACATCCGCCGTTTTCGCCATGAATCCGGGCTTGCCTAGAGGGCGATAGCGGATTTCGACCGGATAGGTACGGCCGGAGACCTCGATCACCAGGGCATCATTGAAGTGGCGGGAAAAACGTTCGGCATCGATGGTGGCCGAGGTAACGATTACCTTGAGATCAGGCCGTTTCGGCAGCAATTGTTTGAGATAGCCCAGCAGAAAGTCGATATTGAGGCTGCGTTCGTGCGCCTCGTCGATGATGATGGTGTCGTAGGCGTTGAGAAACCGGTCGCCCTGCGTCTCCGCCAGCAGAATGCCATCCGTCATCAGCTTGATGTAACTCGTTTCAGACAGCTTGTCGTTGAACCGCACCTTGTAACCGACGGCCTCGCCCAAAGGCGAGCCGAGTTCCTGCGCGATACGCGAGGCAACTGAGCGGGCAGCGATGCGGCGCGGCTGCGTATGACCGATCATGCCGCTGACGCCGTAGCCGAGTTCAAGGCAGATTTTCGGTAATTGCGTGGTCTTGCCGGAGCCGGTCTCGCCGCAGACGATGACGACCTGATGCTTGCGGATGGCATCGGCGATCTCCGCTCGCTTGCCGCTGACCGGCAATTCTTCCGGATAACCGGGCTGCGGCAGAGCGGCCTTTCTCGCCGCCAGCCTTGCACAGGATGCGCGGATTGCGACGGCAATATCACGCAGGCTGTGTTCTGCCGGTTTGCCCTGCCCGACCAGAGCACGTGCCTGCTGCAAGCGTTTGCGCAGCACGTGCCGATCCGCCAGCATGCAGGCTGACAGCTGCGATTCAAGCTGTTTGATCAGACTTTGCGTGGCAGGCGAAGCGGAAGAAGATGCGTATGGTTGGTTGTTTATCACAGGCGCGATTTTAGCATGCGCCTTGCGGCGGCTTCCGGGTTGCGACGGTCTGCGCGCGCGCAAAAACAAGAAACCGTCATTGCGAACCCGTCAGGGTATGAGACCGCATGGGTCTTGTCCATGCAATCAACGCGGTTAACCGCGTGATTCCTTGCCACAGTCCAGCCGGTCAAAAACCACAACCCATGGATTGCCGCGGGCTACGCCCTCGCAATGACAAACTGTATGGATTACCGTGCCCTGACGGGCTCGCAGTGACGGGCAGATGCAACCCTGGCGTTGTGCCCTGAGAGTTGGTTGTTCAGATGCGCTGGAGTGACGAGGTATGGATTGCCGCGCCCTGACGGGCTCGCAAAGACAAGCTTGTAGTAAATCAGGGTTACCCTGTGGTCAGGACTTGCTCCATTCCTGCCAGTGATTGAGCAGATGACGCGCCTCCATCGCCACTTCACTGGCAGTCAATCCGACCGGTCCCAAGCTCTGCGACACCAGCGCATCGGCAGCAGCACCGTGCAGATGGACGCCCAGCAGGGCCGCCTGTTCGGCAGAAAGTCCCTGCGCAACCAACGCCGCGATCATGCCGGACAGCGCATCGCCCATGCCGGCGCTGGCAAGTCCGGGGTTGCCGCTGTGGTTGATCCACCAGCGCCCCTCCGGCGTTGCAATCACGCTGCCACAGCCCTTGAGCACGGTGATGGCCTGATAATCCTGCGCGATGTTCAGCGCAGCGGCGATTCGATCCTGCTGCACCTCATTCACGCTGACACCCAGCATGCGGGCGGCCTCGCCCGGGTGCGGCGTCACGATGCTGACGCCTTCCAGTTCAGCGCAGCGCTCCTTGAGCGGATTGGCGCCGGCCAGCAGATTGAGCGCATCGGCATCCAGCACCAGCGTTGACGTGCTGCGGATCGCATCTGCAAGCAGGCTGGCAGCCTCATCGCTGCAGCCCATGCCCGGGCCGATGACGAGACAATCGAGCGCAGACAGTTTGCCGATATCAGCAGCCCGCCGCAGCATCAACTCCGGCATCATCATGTCGAAAGCAGGCGCATCCGGCGCCGACAAGCCGGCATAGACCCGTCCGGCGCCAAGCAACAGCGCGGCTCTGGCCGCCAGTATCGCTGCGCCGCTCATTTGCGTAGCGCCACCGATCACAGCAACATTGCCGTAACTGCCCTTGTTGGAATTCCTCCGGCGCGGTTGCAGCCAGCAGATGACATCTTCCTGCTCCAGCAGATACCCGGCAGGCGCTTGCACAGGCTCGGTACCGAGCATTTCGAGCACGACCGTGCCGGCATGATCGGGGCCGTCCAGGGTAAAAAGGCCGGGCTTGAGACCGAGAAAGGTCATGGTGCAGTCAGCATGAATGGCAGCGCCCATGACCTTGCCGCTGTCGGCGCAGAGGCCGCTGGGGATGTCGATAGCCAGCACTTTGCTGCCGAGACGGTTGACCTGCACTACAAGTTCGGCAGGTCGCCCGCTCAGCGGCTTGCCGAGCCCGATGCCGAACAGGCCGTCAATCACCAGATCCCATTCGCCGGCCGGAATGTCAGTCAGCAGTTCGCCGCCGGATTCCTGCCAGTGTCGGCACGCAGCGGCTGCATCGGCAGGCAGTTTGTTGGTATCGCCACAGAACACCAGCGCGACGCGGTATATATCGCGCAGCAATCTGGCCGCGACCAAGGCATCGCCGCCGTTGTTGCCGGGACCTGCCAGCAACAGAACCGAGGACTGCACATCGGGCAGCAGGCCCTGCACATAATTGGCAATCGCACGGCCCGCCAACTCCATCAACGGCTGACCGGCACATGCCTGCTCCTGCCGCCGTATATCAGCAGCAAAGTAAAGCGGGGTGTGAAAATTCATGGGATCGGCCATTATGCGGGTTCCAGAAATCTCATGCGCAACGTCTCCAGATTGAGCTCATGCAGAATCTGCTCCAGCCTTTGCCGGGCGTTCCTGCGCGGGTTGTTGGTGTAGCGCGCAATGATCAACTCGTTTTTCATCGAGTGCTCCCAGCCGACCAGCTCGGTGACCGTCACCTGATAACCGTGCGACTCAAGTTGCAGGCAACGCAGCACATTGGTGATCTGGCTGCCGAATTCGCGCGTATGTATGGGGTGACGCCAGATTTCCGACAACGGCGTCTTGCCGAACGATTCATTCTTGTGGCGCCGCAACACTTCGGCTACCTCGGCCTGGCAGCAAGGCACCAATACCATGAATTTCGCCTGCTTCTGCAAACCGAAACGGATGGCGTCGTCCGTCGCGGTATTGCAGGCATGCAAGGCGGTGACAATATCGACACGCGGCGGCAAATCCTGCGAACGGATCGACTCCTCCACACTGAGATGCATGAACGCCATCCGGTCAAAACCCAACTGCTGCGCCAGCTCGCGTGATTTCTGCACCAGCTCGGCGCGCGTCTCGATACCGACGACGCGACCGCCGGATCGCTGCTTCATGAAAAGATCGTAAAGGATAAACCCGAGATAGGATTTTCCGGCCCCGTGGTCCACCAGCACAGCCTCCGGATTTTCTGTCATCACCTCCTCCAGCAAAGGCTCGATGAAATGATAGAGATGGTAAACCTGCTTCAGTTTGCGGCGGCTATCCTGATTGAGCTTGCCGTCGCGCGTCAGGATATGCAGCGCCTTCAACAGCTCGATCGACTGGTTGGGCTTGATTTCCGGGATATTGGTCATAAAAGCTTTTAACCACAGAGATCACAGAGTACACAGAGAAAACCTTCGCTCTCCATTTACCGGTCTCTGTGATCTCTGTGATCTCTGTGGCGAGAATTAAGGTTCCTGCATTTTACCGGCAACATGAATCATCGTGGGATAATGCTGGTTCGTACAGAACGGATGCGATAGATATGACCATACAATGGTTCCCGGGCCACATGACCCAAGCCCGCAAGAAAGCGGCCGAAACCATGGAGTTCATCGACGTGGTGATCGAGGTGTTGGACGCACGCGTGCCGGAGGCGAGTCATAACCCGATGATCGAGGAAATGCGCTTGTTCCGTCAGCGGCCGAATCTGAAGATACTGAACAAGGCCGATCTCGCCGACCCGGATGCGACGCAAGCCTGGCTGCACCATTTCAACCAGCAGGAAGGCGTCAGGGCGGTGGCACTGTCGTGCAAGAAACCGGGCGATGCCAAAAAAATCCCGGGGCTTTGTCAGCAGCTGGCGCCGCATCGCGGTAGCCATTTGAAGCCCTTGCGCATGATGATCATGGGCATCCCCAATGTCGGCAAATCGACACTGATGAACGCCCTGCTCAACCGTCGCATTGCCAAGGTTGGCGACGAGCCGGCGGTGACCAAATCGCAACAGCGTTTCGACCTGAGCGAGACCATGAGCATTACCGATACGCCGGGCATGATGTGGCCGAAGATCGCTTATGAATCGGATGGCTACATGCTGGCAGCGAGTCATGCAATCGGCCGCAACGCAGTGATTGATGAGGATGTTGCCCTGTTTCTGGCGGAGATATTGCTCGAACGCTACCCTGCCCTGCTCAACGCCCGTTACAAGATCGATTGCGGCAGCATGGACAATGTCGACCTGCTGGAAGCCGTCGCCAAACGCCGCGGCTACCGGCTCAAGGGCGGCGAATTCGACATGGAAAAAACCGCGATGGCTTTTCTGGTCGATTACCGCAGCGGCGCGCTGGGGCGCATCAGCCTGGAAACGCCGGAATCGCGCCGCCACATGATGGCGCGCGTGGCAAGGCAGATCGAAGCAGAAAACGAAACCCCGGCTACTGATTATCTGGATTGATCTGCCGGGCACGACGACATCTTGAAAACCACTGGATTCCGGATAACCGCTTCACAGTTTCCGGAATGACATCAGGGTTTAAGGAAGCGCTGATTTATTCGGTTTTGTCGTTCCGGCGAAGGCCGGAACCCAGTTAAAAAAAGGCACTGGATACCGGCCTGCGCCGGTATGACGAATAAACAAGTGCTTTCTCAACAGCCCCAACGAAGGGCGGCAGTATGCACCGGACTATCCCAATGCTGTTTGATTTCTTCATCCAGTACGCACACCGTCACTGACGCACCCGCCATATCCAGCGCGGTGGTGTAGTTGCCGACCAGCGAACGGACGACGCTGAGGCCGTGCGCCGTTAGCAGTTTTGCCGCACTGTGGTAGAGCAGGTAAAGCTGCATGGAAGGCGTCGCGCCAAACCCGTTAATCATTAGCAAGACTTCGCTGCCCGCAGCCGGTTTCAGGTCTTGCAGAATCGCGTTGACCAGATCGGCGACAATCTCGTCGGCAGTACGCATGGCCTCCCGTCTGCGCCCCGGTTCGCCATGAATGCCGACCCCCATTTCCAGCTCGCTGTCGCCGATATCGAAAGTCGGCCGCCCCGCTGCCGGGACGGTGCAGCTACTCAACGCCACGCCCATGGATGCGGTACTGCGGTTGACCTTGTCGCCGAGCGCCTTGCAGGCTGCGAGGTCGGCACCGGCCTCGGCCAGGCTACCGACACATTTCTCGACAATGACGGTACCGGCAACGCCGCGTCGGCCGGTCGTCCAGGTCGAGTTTTCCACGGCAACGTCGTCGCTGGTCAATATGGTCGCGCTTTCGAACGGCAGCATTTCGGCCGCCATTTCAAAATTCATCACATCGCCGGCATAGTTCTTGACGATGAACAGCACGCCCTTGCCGGATTCCACTGCTTCTGCGGCAGCCAGCATCTGATCCGGCGTCGGCGAGGTGAATACGTGGCCCGGGCAGGCCGCATCGAGCATGCCATGGCCGATAAACCCGGTATGCAGCGGCTCGTGGCCGGAACCACCGCCGGAAATCAGCGCGACCTTGTTGACGGCTTTCTGCGCGCGCGTCAGGTAATGCGGATCCAGCTGCAAACTGACCAGATCATGGTGTGCGGCAGCAAAGCCGGAAAGGCTCTCGGTCAGCAGGTTGTCGACATCATTAACGAATATTTTCATGGTGTTTTCCTTATTTCTGACTTTGTTCGAGCATCCGGCAAACGGCGCTGATCATGACTTGCGTACTCTTGGCACCGGCATCGATATGGCCGATGGCACGCTCGCCGAGAAAGGCAGCACGCCCCTTGGTCGCCACCAGATCGCGCGTGGACAACATGCCAGCCTCGGCACTGGCCTCTATGGCGGCGAGCAGTTCCGGCATCGCGGCATGTTCGGCCGTCTTGCGGCTGAATACATCAGCCACCGGAATCAGCACGTCGAGCATGGTTTTTTCGCCGAGCCCGGCTTTGCCGCGCTGCTTGATCGACTCAACGCCGGCAGCGAAAGCGGTAGCAACGGCCGCATTCCCATCATCGCCCTGCGTCTTCATGCTGGCCGCCATCGCCATAAAAAAGCTCGCAAACAACGGGCCGGACGCGCCGCCGATGGTCGACAGCAGCTTCATGCCCATTTTCTGCAGGGCAAAATCCGGCGCCAGCGGCAGCAGCTCTTCGCGCATGGCGGACAGGGTCGAAAGCCCACGCTTGAGGTTGACGAAATGATCGCCGTCGCCGATGGCGCGATCCAGCGACTCGATCTCGGATTCATGGGCAAGAATGGCGGCGTGAACGGCGTCAATCGCGTCGGTAATCAGTGCAGTTTTCATGGCGGAACAGTCTTGTTTCAAATGGCTTTGATGATAACCAAATTTTGCCGCTTCGGGCGATGGTGCATCAGTCAGCTTTCACATACATGGCCGGCTGGTGCCTTTTGTAGAACTTCTCGAACCCGGCCGCAGTGAGCGGATGGCTGAAGTGATAGCCCTGCAATTCGTCGCAACTGCTATGCCGCAGAAAATCCATCTGTTCCTGGGTCTCCACACCCTCTGCAATCGTTTTCATGCCCAGGCTTTTTGCCAGTGAGATGATGGATTGCACGATGGCCCGGTCATCGACATCGACCATGATATCGCGAACAAACGACTGGTCGATTTTCAGTTTGTACGCTTTGAATCGCTTGAGATAACTTAGCGAGGAATAGCCGGTACCGAAGTCGTCGATCGACATGCGCACGCCCAAACTGGCCAGCTTGTCCATCATTTCCACCGCTGCCGCCGGGTCGTCCATTGAAACGCTCTCGGTCAGTTCCAGCTCAAGAAACTCGGCAGGCAGTTCTTCGTCAGCCAGCAACTGGGAGATCATGTCCGGCAAATGCGGGTGACGGAACTGCACCGCAGAAAGATTGACAGCAAGCTTGAGTCCCGCCATGCCCTGCTTGTGCCACTTTTTCAGCTGCCTGATGGTCTGTTGCAACACCCATTCGCCTATCCTCAGAATGTCGCCGGTATCCTCGGCAACCGGAATGAATTCAGCCGGCGAAACCGGCCCGAACTCCGGATGCTGCCAGCGCAACAACACTTCGGCGCCGACGATGCTGCCGTCACGCACCGAAAGTTGCGGCTGGAAATTCAGCGATAGCTGATTGAGGTCAATCGACTGATGCAGGGCTGCCGTCAACTGCATCACTCGCAGCGTGTCTTCCTGCATCTTCATGGTAAAGAAGTGATAATTGTTGCGGCCTGAGCGTTTGGCGCGATACATAGCGATATCGGCGGATTTCAGCAAATCATCGAAATTTCTGCCGTCATCCGGATAAACCGCAATACCGATGGACGAGGTGATGGTG
The DNA here is from genome assembly GCA_001704575.1 of Methylophilales bacterium LSUCC0135. GTDB lineage: Bacteria > Pseudomonadota > Gammaproteobacteria > Burkholderiales > Methylophilaceae > UBA6140. The sequence continues at coordinate 141,040 of MCAW01000003.1, read as the reverse complement.
ATTTCGTGGTGATCGATATGATAGGGCTCGGAGACGGCCGCCATCAGTTTTTTCGCCACCCGCGCCGCACCCTCTTCACTGGTGTCCAGCAGCAGGATGACGAACTCGTCGCCGCCCAGCCGCGATACCGTATCCTGCTCGCGAACCACCGCGCTCAGACGTTTCGATACCTGGATCAGTAACTCATCGCCGGTGCCGTGGCCGAGCGAATCGTTGACATTCTTGAAACGGTCCAGATCGAAGAACATCAGAGACAGGTTCTGCTGATTGCGCTGGGCGATGTTGATGGCCTGATTGACGCGATCGGTCAGCAGGGTACGGTTGGGCAGATTGGTCAGCACGTCATACTGCGCCAGGTAACGGATACGCGCCTCGGCATTCTTCTGTTCTGAGATGTTGCGCCAGGTGCTGTAGAACACCTGCCTGCCTTTGAGCGTAATCGCCACCATGGTCACTTCCAGCGGCACTGCCTCCTGCCCCGCGCGCTGATGCAGCCATTCAAAACGGCAGCGCCCCCTATCTCTGGTCTCATCCAGCATTTCCTGCATTCTGTCTTCGCTACTGATCCCGTCCAGCTGGAAATCGGGCGCAAAAGCCCAGGGTTTTGCGTGCAGGATATCGTCGAGGCTGTAACCGATCAGATCGATTGCGGCCGGGTTGCATTCAATGATTTCTTCGCGGTCGATAATCAGCAATCCATCCGGACTTTGGTCGAACAACAGGTGAAATTTGGATTCGCTTTCCATCAGCTGCGCTTCGGCAATCGTGCGGAAATTCTCCTTGTCAAAATTATCCAGTGCGAAACCGATATCAACCGCCATTTCCATCAGCAGACTCTTGGAATCTTCATCGAAAGCCTGTTTTTCCGAAGCGTAAATATTCAGTGTCCCGACCACCACGCTGCCGCGCGTGATCGGAATGGCGGCAGAAGAGCCCCACATGCCGGCACTTTTCTGCGCCCACGGCGCCAGTATCATGTCTGCCGAATAGTCCTGACACCAGTAGGGCTGATTCTGCCGGATCGCTACACCGGTAGGCCCGTTGCCGTAAGGGCTGGCCGCATCGCAGGAAATCTGGATATCAGCGAGATAGCCGATATCGTCGCCGAAACTGGCTACTGGCTCGACCATGGAAGTTTCACCATTGATCATCCCGATCCAGGCCATACGCATAGCGCCCTCGGTCACGGCGGTTTCGCAGATTTTGTCGTACAAAGCCTGTTCGGAAGTGAGCCTCACAATCGACTGGTTACATTGCGACAGCACCGAATAAAGCCGGCTCAAGCGCTGGATTCTTGCCTCGGCGGCCTTGTGCCGGGTAATGTCCTGGGCCGTTGCAAAAAGATAACGCACCGAACCGTCCTGGTTGCGTATGCACTTGGTATCGACCACGGCCACTATCTCGCTGCCATCTTTGCGGAAAAACCGCTTCTCCATGACATAGCCGTCGGAACTGCCATCCGTGATGCGTGAAAACTCTCTGATATCGGCCTTCATATCATCGGGATGGGTAAAGTCCAGACAGCTTTTGCCGGTCAGCTCCTCGCGGCTGTAGCCGATAATTTCGCACAAATAATCGTTGAAATTCTCCAGCGTCTTGTGCGCAGGCNAAATCACCGCCATACCGACAAAGGGCATATCAAAGAAGTGCTGCAGCAGTTTTTCCGATTCGCTTTTGTGTGCCAGCGCAACAAGGCGCTGCATCTTTGTCTGCTGCCGCCAGATCAGCAGCAGCGTCATGCTGATGGCGACAATAAACACAAAGGCAACGCCGCTGACCAGCAATATCATATTCCACAGCGGCGTCAGAACTTCCTTGCGGTCGATCTTGGTCACGATGCGCCAATCGGTGTTTGCTACCGGGTGATAGGCTGCAAGCACATCCTGGCCCATGTAATCGGTACCGTGCGTCGTTCCAGGTTTGTTGTCACGCAAAGCAACAGAAGCCGGCAACTGCAGGTTATCCATTGGCAACCACATCGACAGCGCCGTGCCCTTTTTATGCTGCAACTCGCTCATGTAGAGCACATCCCTACCCTGTCGCCTGACCAGCATGCCTTCGGCTGTATAGCTGCTGCCGGGCCAGGTGCTGATGACGGGGAACAATACCGTCTCGGGAGAAGTACGCAAAATCACTGCTGCAACGACTGCATCCTGACCCGGAACAACACTGACAATCGGCACCACCCAGTCAAGATAAATGTGCTGGCTGGACACTTTGTAGAGATCGGTGCGGGACAACTTTCCAGTCGCTACGGCCTCTCTCAGCGCCTCAACGGTTTCATCAGCCAGCTCGCTCTGGTCGCCATCGCTAGCCATAAGATTGAGTCGCGTATCAACCAATAAAAGAGCGCTGTAATCATAGTTGGAGCGAAGGTTCTGCAGCTTGCCGGTGATATACGCTTGATGCCAGCCCTTAGCGTCATCCGAGGCGGCCAGCCGGACTGCGGAGCGGACAAACTGGGTATTGGGCGCACTCAGCACTGCGGCATCTGACTCGCGCTCACGCATCCATCTTTCAATCTGCTCTGACTTCAGCCTGGCGACGGTGGAAAGGCTTTCCATGGCGTCATGCTCGACCTGCGGGCCGTGGATTCTGGTGATGGCAAAACCGATCAGCGGTACGGTCAGTGTCAGCGCGACAAAGAGACCGACGATGGGAAGCGTTCTGACCGTATTGCCATGCTGCACAGCGCGGTCTTCTGCCGGGCGGCCATGCACGCTGAGCAACAGATACAGCAGGCCGCTGGTCACGAGGACAAACAGCAGTCCTTTCAACAGCTCCAGTCTCGCCAGTTGATCAGGGTCCTGCGCAGTGAAGGTGACCAGATAGGTGGACGCAAGAATCCAGGACGCTGCCAGCACAAAATAAAGCAACGCGACCCATTGAGGGGTGAGCTTTTTAAGCTCGCTTTCGATTCGCTTCATTGGCCCTGATTGTTCCCCTGTATTCAGGTTGTTATTGACGCTTTACCGCTTTTAAGACCACCCATTAGTAGATTACACCGCAAGACACAAAATGCAACCGTTGCCTGCCAGCGCCTTACAAGGTCTGCCAGCTGGGGATCATGGCCGCCTGCCCATAATAAACACCATGCACATCGACGATATTCCAGACAGTGGCCTGCTGAATGCGGAATCTGCTGCCGTCACTGGCAATACGCACACCGCTGTAATCATCGATATAGCCGTGCTCTGTGACACGCTGAAGAAAATCCTCGCGCTCGGCCTGCAAGATGGCTTCTGCAGAAAAACGCGAAGGCAGTTGCGTAAAGGTCGCCCAATTCATCTTGAACAGTCGCTGTGCCGCAAGGTTGGCGTAGTTGAACACCGGCTCGGCACGCGTATCGTGCGAGAGCACGGCGAACTCTGCCTGCATCAATTGAACAACCGCGCTTTTCGAATCGCTGTCGTCTACCAGCGAACGCCCGGTCCAGTGCGCGTAGCTCCAGCAAATGCGCCCGGTCTGCCATTGCAGGAACTGGGGGTCGATATCTTGCCAAACATGCATTACCAGTAATGCTCCACGGTGATCTGTCCCGGTTCCTTGCGCCGGTGCTTTTTCATGCCGCGCTGCATCAGTTCACGGGTGGTGTCCTCGATCATCTGCGGGTTGCCGCACAGCATGACCTGACTTTGCGCTGCGCTCAATGCCAAACCGGCACTGCTTTCCAGGCGGCCGTCGGCGATGGCCTGCGGAATTCTGCCGCCAAGCGCAAAGCCGGTTTCCTCGCGGCTGACAAAGGGCACAAAAACAAACTGCGCGCCGTGTTTCGTCTGTAGCGCAGCGATGCGTTCGCGATAACTCAGCTCGGCCAAGGTAGGCACGGCATAAACCAGCACTATGCGCTCGAACCGTTGCCATGGTGTGGCGGTATCCAGTATCGAGAGAAACGGCCCAACGCCGGTACCCGTTGCCATCAGCCACAAATGCGACGCCGGCGGCACTTCGTCCAGCACCATGAAGCCGTTGGCGCGCGGCGCGACCAGCAACTCGTCACTGGCTTTGAGTTTGACCAGCTGTGAGGTCAATTCACCTCCCGGAACTGCGATGTAATAAATCTCCAGCGGTCTGGTTTCAGGAGCGTTGCACAGCGAATAGGGCCGGCCGATGACCTGGCCTTCTAGCTCGAGGCCGATCTTGACGAACTGACCGGCCTGATAAGGCTCGATCGGCGATTCGACATAGAGGGTATGCAACACCGGGCTCCATTGCCGCTGCTCGATGACCACGCCTTTGTTCCATGCCGCCATGATTGGGCTTTCGATTCAACCTTGATGTCATTCACAGTAGTCAAAACATCAGAAAAATGCAACGTGACAGCAGACGGCGTCTGCAGCTAAACTTGCCGGCTGTTTCGTTCTGGTTCGTCATGCTTTCCAATCTCAACAACCCGCAGCGCGAAGCTGTGAAATATCTCGATGGCCCGCTGCTGGTGCTGGCCGGTGCCGGCAGCGGCAAGACCCGCGTCATCACGCAGAAGATCGCCTACCTGATCGAAAAATGTGGCTACGCGCCGCGCGAAATCGCCGCCATTACCTTCACCAACAAGGCGGCGCGAGAAATGCAGGAGCGCGTCGGCCAGCTGCTGGAAGGCAAATCAGCCAAGGGCCTGACCATCGCCACCTTCCACTCGCTCGGCATGCAAATGCTGCGGCAGGAAGCGCAATTGCTCGGCTACAAACCGCAGTTCTCCATTCTGGATGCGTCCGACAGCTTCAAGATTCTGGCGGATATTCTGGCCACCACCGACAAACAGCTTTTGCGCAAAACGCAATGGCAGATTTCGGGCTGGAAAAATGCCTTCATCAATCCGGATCAGGCCAAGGTCAGCGCCGATGAGGAATTGTCGGTGGCCGCCGCGCGGGTATACCAGCTCTACCAGCAAACGCTGAAGGCTTATCAGGCGGTCGATTTTGACGATCTGATCAAGCTGCCGGTGGAGCTGTTCGAACAGCATCCTGAGGCGCTGGAGCGCTGGCAGCGCAAGCTGAAGTATCTGTTGATCGACGAGTATCAGGACACCAATGCCTGCCAGTACAAGCTGGTGAAACTGCTCACCGGCATCGAGGGCCGCTTTACTGCAGTGGGCGACGACGACCAGGCGATTTACGGCTGGCGGGGTGCCGATGTGGAGAATCTGCGTCAGCTGACACAGGATTTCAGCCGTCTCAAGGTGATCAAGCTGGAGCAGAATTACCGTTCCACCGTGCGCATTCTGCGCGCTGCCAATCAGGTCATCGCCAACAACCCGAAGCTGTTCGAGAAAAAACTCTGGAGCGAGCACGGCACCGGCGACGCGATCCAGATCAGCGCGGCAAAAGACGAAATGCACGAAGCCGAGTCGGTCGTCATGAAGATCATGGCGCACAAATTCGAGCACCGTACCTGGTACCGGGATTACGCCATTCTCTACCGTGGCAACCATCAGGCGCGGCTGTTCGAAGAAAAACTCAGAGAGCACAAAATCCCCTACACCATTTCCGGCGGCCAATCCTTCTTCGACAAGGCCGAAATCAAGGATCTGGTCAGCTATCTGCGTTTGATCGCCAACGAGGATGACGATCCGGCTTTCATCCGCGCCGCCACCACGCCGAAAAAAGGCATCGGCAACACCACGCTGGAGCGGTTGGGCGAATACGCCCGGCAACATCATCTTTCGCTGTTTGCCGCCGCATTCGAGGCCGGATTCCAGAACGAGATCGGTCATAAACAGCTGGAAGACCTGCTCAGATTCTGCCAGTTCATCAACCGAGTACAGGAACGCGCGGCCAAAGAGCCCGCCGGAGAATTGCTCAACGAGATGCTGGAAGCCATTCAGTACGAGCCTTTTCTTTACGACTCGGAAGACCCCCGCGCCGCCGAAGCCAAGTGGAAGAACGTGCTGGATTTTGTCGGCTGGCTTGCCAAAAAAGGCGAGGAAGACGAGCGCAATCTGCTGGAACTGACGCAGATGGTGTCATTGATGAGCATGCTGGAAGGCCGCGAAAACGGTGAGCCGGATGCAGTCAAACTGTCGACCCTGCATGCCGCCAAGGGATTGGAGTTCGGTCATGTATTTCTGGTCGGCGTCGAGGAAGGCATTCTGCCGCATCGGGAAAGCGTCGATAACGGCCAGATTGAGGAAGAACGCAGGCTGATGTACGTCGGCATCACCCGGGCGCAGAAAACGCTGCATATCTCATGGTGCAGGAAACGCAAACGCGCCGGAGAAAGCGAGAACTGCGAGCCGAGCCGCTTTATCGAGGAATTACCGCAGGATGACGTCCGTCACTTCGGTAACCCTGCCGCCGATCCAGCTGCCAGCAAGGAACACGGCAAGGAGCGCATGGCGCAGATCCGGGCAATGCTGGCGGCAAAACAGGGCTGATGAACACAGCCCCGATCAAGCCCCTTCAAAGAAGCGGATGCCGTTGCGGCCGCTTTGTTTGACCTGATACATCGCCATATCGGCGCGGTTAAGAATATCTTCAGAGGCAAGCGCGCTGCCGCTGAAAAGACAGATACCGATACTGGCGCTGCACAGATGTTCTATTGTGAGCTCCGAGCTGTCTTCCGTACTGATCGTGAGCCGGTAAGGGCGGGAAACCGCATTCAGGATTTTTTCAGCGACTATGCGCGCCTTGCTGGCAGCAATGTTGCGATTGGCATCCAGTTCGCCCAACAGAATGACGAATTCGTCGCCGCCCGATCTGGCAACCGTATCCGACTCGCGCACGGATTCGGCAAGACGCTCGCCAGCTTCGATCAATAAAAGGTCACCGGCCTGATGGCCGTGCGTGTCGTTAAGCGGCTTGAAATTATCCAGATCGAGAAACAGCACGGCACAGTAATGGCCGCTGCGCTTGCTGGCGGCAATCATCTGGTCGAGGCGGTCATTGAGCAGACGGCGGTTGGGCAGTCTGGTCAATGCGTCATAAAAGGCATGATGACGCATCTGCTCCTCCATGCGCTTGCGATCTGTAATGTCTGTCGCAATGCCGCACAGGGCGTATACATTGCCGGATTCATCACGCAAAGGCAGCTTGACTGTCAGAAAGGTCCTGACATCACCATGCACTGTTCTGATATTGTTTTCCTCCGTCCTCACTGTTCGGCCCTCGACCAGCACCTGATGATCATTGCTGCGTATCTGCGCTGCCGAAGCAACGTCGAAAAAAACCTCATCGGTCTTGCCAGCAATCTCTTCCATGGTTTTGCCGAAGAATTCGCGCGCATGACGGTTGGCAAAGAGGTAACGCCCTTCAATATCCTTCAGGAAAATATCGGCATTGACGTTATCGAGAATGGTGGCCAGTTTCTGTTCGTTGTTTCGGATTGACGCTTCGCGTTGTGCCAGCACCTCCATCAGTTGATTGAAGCTAAGTAAAAGCATGCCGACTTCATCGTGCCGCGTAATTTCAAGCGGATGAATCTTTGCATCCTGCCGACTGAGGTCGGACAGCGCTTTTGCAGCATGCTGAATCGGATGCAACTGATAACTCAATACCCACCAGGTCAAACCACCAACCACCAAGGTCAAAAGCAGCGTTGCCAACAACAGGTCTTTCTCATGCCGGTGAAATACTGCAAATGCCTCTTCGGTCGGCACGGCGGCGGCAATATACCAAGGCAGGTGACCAATATACCTGGCAGAAGCGAGCACCTCTGTACCTTGTGGATTCAGCACAATGCCAGTGACCTCATCACCAGCCTGATACCTGTCGATCAGCCAGTTAGTGCCTGGTGGCGGTAACGACTCCATCACACGAGTCTTGTGGGTATTGGTGATAATCATGCGATTTTTTGCATCCACCAAAAGTAAATATCCGTTGCTGCCGTTTGCTGTTTTAGTGATGTGATCAAGAAAATTAGGCGCACCGAGATCGGTGATGCCTGCCAGCGCTCCGATCACGTCACCCTGTCGGTTACGTATCGGCACCGACATGCCGAACACCGGAGATTTCAAAGCTCGCCCCATCACCGGCCGGCCAACGGTCAATTGCTCTCCTGCAATGGCAGCTGCAATATAATCACGATCCTGATAGTTCACGCCAAGCCGGTTGGCAGAAAGCGGTACCGAGGCAATTGCAACACCACGAATGTCCGTAATGAATACACCGCCATTGAACAGCTGCTGCAAGACCCTGAGTTGCTCCAGCAACACTTGAGCACGATCAACTTCGACAGGGACGAATGCGCTCACGAGATCAGCAATTCTCTCCAGCGAGGTTGCCCGGTTCTGCAGCTCCTGGCTGATATCAGCTGCAATATAGCTGGCCATCGAAGCCTGCTGTTCGCCTACCACTTGCATGGTCTCGACACGCTGAACAGCATTGAAATAGAACGATAGAACCCAGATCGCCACAAAAAAAATGGCCAGCACCAGCGCTGTAACGCGGCTCCGCAATGATAAGGTCAAAAAGTCTTTCCAGCTGAAGCGCATTTGATTTTTATAGTAGAAACATCCCCTGTACCGCTGAAGCGTGAGCGGTAAGTCCATCTAGCCTGAAATGGCCTGAAAAATCAAGATAAACCCTCTAAAACCGGCTTTTCATCGACATCTTGTCAAAATCTGACCTAATGCTACAAACGGTGAACGAGAGGCCTCACCAAATAAATGCCGGCTTGCTGATCAATCTGATCAGCTCGTCTTATTCAACACTTGCCCCATTCAACATTTGTGCAACAGCGTGCTTGAACGGCACGATACGATTGCCGATACGTAAACTCGCCGCACGCAGCACCTTTGCCGGTGGCGAATCGTCGCTGTAGAGCTTTGTGATGGCATGTGTCGCCACAAACAAGGGGAGTGTCGCGTGCCGGTGTGCACGTTCATAGCCCCTGAGCAGGCTGGTCGCAGCAATGTCACGACCATGGCTTTACGCCTCCATGATTTCAGCTGCCAGTTTGTCAGCACCGCGCAGACCGAAATTGAAGCCATGCGCAGTCACCGGGTGCATGCCGACCGCAGCGTCGCCGATCAGCGCGAAACGTCTTGCCACGAAGCGGTCCGGATAAACCGTCACAAGCGGATAGGCATGGCGGGTTGAACGCAGGCGCATGGCGCCGAGCCGATGCTGGAAGTGCTGTTCGATGGCGCGGTTGAAATCCGTTTCAGTCATTTGCATCAGCGCCTCTATCTCAGGGGCTGACATGGTCACCACCACCGATGCACGCATGCCGTTCATCGGCAGCAAGGCCAGCGTCCGGCCGTAATCGAACCACTCCCAGGCGACATGCTGATGCGGTACTTCGTGTTCCATCACACAAACCATCATGACGCGACCGAAATCGTGCATGGAAGCGGAAATGCCTATCGCCCGCCGGGTTTCCGAGAAGCGGCTGTCGGCAGCAACCAGAAGCTGCGCGGTGATCCTGCTGCCGTCAGCCAGTGTCAGATGTGCCGCGTCGTCTGTAGTATTCACCGAGCTGATCACGCTATCGGCCAGCAGGGTGATTTCCGCAGAATCTTGCACGGCTTCGAACGCGGCTTTGCGAATCAGATGATTGGAAACCAGATACCCCAGCGCATCTCGCCCGCCATGCCGGTGCTCGATATTCATCGCGTAGAGGGAAAGCCCGTTCAGCACACGCGCATCGCGTAGCGGAGAAATCGCTTCAGGCGGGATTCGCTGCTAAATGCCCAGCTGCTTCAGAAATCGCGCCGAATGATGCGTCAGCGCGATCTCGCGGCCATCGAATGCCAGTTCAGCCAGTGCAGCCAGGGGCTGGCGCTCCAGCACGGCGATGCGCAGACCGCTGGCTGCCAGTGCACGGGCAAAACAAAGCCCGCTTGGACCGGCGCCGACAATGACGATATCGAAATTCATGATGATGGGCTCTCCCTGAGAAATTCGGCTTGCGCGCCGGCTTGGTTGCATGGTTATAAACTGGCGCACAGACGATGTTAATTTTTTCCGGAGCAGCAACCCTTGACCTTCATCAAACTCTGGTGAACAGACCGGCGGCCCCGCCCCGAAGGCTGTTAAAATACTCGCCATGCCGCTTATCACACTCGAAAATGCTTCTCTGGCCTACGGCCACCACCCCCTGCTCGAGCATGCCGCTTTTCAGCTGGACCCCGGCGAACGGGTCGGGCTCATCGGCCGCAACGGCGCCGGCAAATCCAGCCTGCTGAAAGTGATTGCAGGCAAAAGCAAACTGGATGACGGCACGCTCTGGCGTGCGCCCGGCATACGCATTGCCTATGTGCCGCAGGAACCGCTGCTGAATACGGAGGACACCGTATTCGAAGCGGTCGCCGAAGGTCTCGGCGATTTGCAGCAATTGCTGGTGGAATACCATCACGTCTCGCACGCCATGGGCGAAACCGGCGCCGATCTCGAAGCGCTGATGGCCCGCATGCAGGATTTGCAGCACGAACTGGAGGCCAGACAGGGCTGGCAGTCGCAAAGCCGCATAGAAACCGTCCTGAGCCGGCTGAAGCTGGATGCCGACGAGAAAATCGCCAGCCTCTCGGGTGGCTGGCGCAAACGCGTGGCATTGGCCCGCGCGCTGGTCATCGAACCGGAAGTGCTGTTGCTGGATGAGCCGACCAACCACCTCGATCTGGAAGCCATCGAATGGCTGGAGGATTTGCTGCTGGGCTTCAATGGCAGCGTGCTCTTCATCACCCATGACAGGCGCTTTCTGGACCGGCTGGCGACCCGCATCACCGAACTCGATCGCGGCAAGTTGACGGATTTTATTGGCACTTACGCCAGTTATCTCATCAAGAAGGAAGAGCTGCTGGCGGTGGAAGCCACCCATGCCGCCAAGTTCGACAAGGTGCTGGCGCAGGAGGAAGCCTGGATACGCCAGGGCATCAAAGCCAGGCGCACACGCAACGAAGGCCGTGTCAGGCAGCTGGAAAAACTGCGGCTGGAACGTGCCGCCAGACGCGAGCGGCAAGGCAACGTCAAGCTGACGCTGGATAGCGGAGAGCGCTCGGGCAAACTGGTGGCCGAGCTGGAGAGCGTCCGCAAAAGTTACGGCGACAAGCTGCTGGTCGACGGCTTCAGCACCCGCATCATGCGCGGCGACCGCATCGGCCTGCTGGGGCCCAATGGCATCGGCAAAACCACGCTACTCAGAATGATACTGGGACAGGAAGAAGCAGACAGCGGCCGTATCGTGCGCGGCACCAATCTCAATATCGCCTATTTCGACCAGATGCGCGAACAACTGGACGAGGAAGCCACACTGGCCGACACCATCAGCCCCGGCTCCGATTACGTGCAGATCGGCAACGAACGCAAGCACGTTATCAGCTATCTGGAAGATTTCCTGTTCCCGCCGCAACGCGCCCGTTCGCCAGTAAAATCGCTTTCCGGCGGCGAACGCAACCGCCTGTTGCTGGCGCGCCTGTTTGCCCGCCCGGCCAACGTGCTGGTGCTGGATGAACCGACCAACGATCTCGATATCGACACACTGGAACTGCTCGAAAGCCTGTTGCAGGAATTCGACGGCACCTTGTTCCTGGTCAGTCACGACCGCGCCTTTCTGGAAAACACCGTCACCCAGGTCTTCGCCTTTGAGGGCAACGGCATCATTACCGAATTCGGCGGCGGCTACGACGACTGGCAGCGCTTCAACATGCAGCGCGCTGAAGAAAAAGCCTTGCAGACCAAGACCGCCGGACAGAAAACCGCCCCGCATAAAACCGCAACCACGCCCGCCAAAACCGCACCAGCCAAACTGAGCTACAAGGAACAAAAGGAACTCGAAAGCCTGCCGGGCCGGATCGAACAACTCGAAGCCGAACAGGCCGGCATCCATGCCGAACTCGCAGACGCCGGCATTTACCGCAATAATCCGGAACTGGTCAAAAGCCATCAGCAACGCCTGGCCGATATCGAGACCGAACTCATGCTGGCACTTGAGCGCTGGGAAGCGCTGGAAAACAAAAGCTAGCGCGCTGGGAAGCGCTGGAAAACAAAAGCTAGCGCGCTGGGAAGCGCTGGAAAAGAAAAACTAGCGCGCTGGATATAGACGCGCGCCTGTATGGCGGCGCTGCCTGACTGCCGGTCCGGTAATACCTGAAAACGATGAAAGTCTGACATCAGTCCGGCCGATGGAATTTTTTCGGCGTTTGCGTTTCTATCAGAAATGCGCGCGCAAATTTCCACCCTGTCGAAAACTGCATGCATTGCAATATTGCTGCTGTTGCTGTCCGCCTGCAATGCAGTCAAGCTGGGCTACAACAATGCGCAGGAGCTCACCTACTGGTGGCTCGACAGCTATCTCAACTTCACCGATGCACAGAAACCGCTGATCAGGAGCGAGCTCGCCGCCTTGCACGAATGGCACCGGTTCAACGAGATTCCCGCTTATATCGCACTGCTTGATGACATGCAGAACAAGGTACAACAAGACATCGCCAGTGATCAGGTTTGCGAAGCCGCTGAAAAAGTGCGTATGCGCTTCAGGGTGCTTAACCTGCAGCTGGAGCCGATGCTGGAAAATATCGCCCCCACGCTGTCGCGCGAACAGCTAGCGCACATGGAAAAACGCTTTGAGCGCAACAATCGCAAGTGGCACGCTGAGTGGCTCGAAGGCTCAGACGAAGCACGTGAAGCACACCGACTGAAGCTGGCAATCAAGCGTGCTGAAATGTTTTATGGCCGCCTGAACGAAGCGCAGCGGGAGATTCTGCGCGACAACATCCGCCACTCGGCGTTCGATCCGCAGACCAGTTACACTGAAAAATTGCGGCGTCAGCAGGATGCAATCGGCACGCTGGGCATAATCATCGATGGGCGCCCACATCAGGCCGATGTCAAACTGGCGATCGTCGCCTATTTTCAGCGGCTGGAAAACGGCAACGACGACAACTACCGCCGCTATGTCAACCGCATGACCTCTGACGCCTGTCAAGGCTTTGCCCGGCTGCATAACGCCACCAGCGCAGCACAGCGAAAACATGCGGCTGACAGGCTGGCCGGATGTATAAAGGATCTTGAGGCGCTGAAGACTTCAGCGCAGATCCGTTGAGAGACGCTTTTACCAGGGAATGAGCTTGCCGTCGTAAGCAACGAAACGGCCGCTGTTTTCCAGCGTCAGTTCGTCGATCACGCGACGCATGCCGGCCACGCTCTCGGGCGGGTCCATCAGACCGGTAAAGCCGACGATTGCGGTGCGCACCCAACCCGGATGCAGTATGGTGGAGGCAATACCCAAAGGCTTGAGATCTATGGCCAGGCTCTTCATCACGATATTGACTGCAGCCTTGGTGCTGCGATAGATATAACTGCCGCCGCTGGTGTTATCGTCGATACTGCCCATCTTGCTGCTCAGCGTGACGATCTTTTTCAATTGGCTGGCCGCGACATGCGGAGTGAACGCCTCGACCATTTTCAGCGGCGCCATAGTATTGATGTGAAACGCTTCAGCCCAGGCTTCGTAATCGATACTGCCCAGACTGCTATCCGGATAGACACCGGCATTATTGATCAGCAGATCAATCGAGCGCCCCTGCAGAATCAGTGCCAACGCATCGATTTCCTCGAAATCGGAAACATCCAGCGTATAAATCTCAACGCTGCCATCCATGCGCTCGGCCAGCGCCTGCAAATCTTTTGCTTCGTCCGGCCAACGGCAGCAGGCAATCACCTGCCAGCCGTCCTCGGCATACTGCCTGGCAAATTCAAGCCCGAGACCGCGACCGGCCCCGGTAATCAATACGGTCGCATTCGACATGAAAACTCCTCTAACGATAAAAATTTTACGCATGCTAGCACAGGCTGGATGCCTGAATCGGCAATCACGGAAATACAGCGCTCATCTGTTTGATATTACTCCCATATAATGACTTGTGGGCAGGCAGCAACCGCCCCGATAACCACGCTGACAAAAGGAGAGCGCAATGCTGACTGATGACCAAAATAAAATGATTGCCGTATTCGAGCAGCACGTACAGGCCGAATTGGATGGCGATCTGGTCACCACCATGGCCACCATGACGGACAACCCCCATTTGCTCAACATTCCAACGCCTGTTGGCGGCAACGGCAGGGATGGTGTCCTGGCTTTTTACCGCGACCATCTGGTCGGCAAGTTCTTCCCGCCCGATGTCAAAATGGAGCGCATATCGATCACGGTCGGAGAAACGCAAATCGTCGAAGAGCTGGTGATCAGCTTCACTCACACGACCATGATTGAATGGATGCTGCCGGGCATTGAACCGACCGGAAAACAGGTGCAAGCGGCATTTGCCGTGATCGTCGGCTTTGAGGATAACAAGGTTGCACATGAACACATTTATTGGGATCAGGCCAGCGTTCTGGTGCAACTGGGCCTGATCGAGCCTGCCGGCCTGCCGGTCGTCGGCGCGGAAAACGCCCGCAAACTGCTCGCTACCATATAAATGATACATTCGGCTTGAACACGCACATCTTGCCCCACCACAGTCTTTCCCGTCTGGCTGCCGACCGGCTCGCGCTGGAAAACTTTCCGGCCAGCTACAGTCTTGCCCGCAGCCTTAAACGAGAGATGCATTTCAAGGTCGGCCCAACCAATTCGGGCAAGACGCACGACGCCCTGATCGCCTTGCAGAATGCAGCATCCGGCATTTATCTGGCACCGCTGCGCCTGCTGGCAATGGAAATCCGCGATCGTCTGACAGCAGCAGGCATCGCCTGCAACCTCATCACCGGCGAGGAGCGCGTCATGGTGCCGGGAGCCCGGCACACCGCATCCACGATAGAAATGATGAACCCGCAACAGGCGGTCGATGTGGCAGTGATTGATGAAATCCAGATGCTGCAGGATCCGCATCGCGGCCATGCCTGGACTGCGGCCATCGTCGGTGCGCCGGCCAGCACCGTTTACTTGTGCGGTTCCAACGCCGTGACCGGCGCCTGCACCCGATTGCTGGAGGCGCTGAACGAGCGCTACAGCATCAGCCATCTGGAACGCAAAACGCCGCTGATTCTGGAATCTCTGGCACTCAGCGGCGATCGTTACAACCGCTGGCGTCTGAAGGGAAAGTTACAGAAAGGTGATGCAGTCATCGCCTTCAGCCGCAAGGATGTGCTGACGCTTGCTGCGCGTATCCGTCAGTGGGGCTTCGGCGTTGCCACCATTTACGGCGCACTGTCGCCCGAAGTACGGCGCACCGAAGCCCGCCGCTTCAGCTCGGGCGAAGCCGATATTCTGGTCGCCACCGATGCCATCGGCATGGGGCTGAATCTGCCGATAAGGCGTGTGGTGTTCTCCACCGTAGAAAAATTTGACGGCGTCGCCAGCCGCCGCCTCAACCCGACCGAAGCCCGGCAGATCGCCGGCCGCGCCGGACGCTACGGCATCTACCCGGATGGCTTCGTCAACGCCTTCGAACAGGACGAATTGCTGCATCTGGAACACGAGCTTTACGCATCGGACCTCGTCGATCTCGAACGTCTGCCTATTTCGCCGTTCTTCAACCATGTCGATCAGCTCTCCGGCATGCTGCACAGCAACAGGCTGGCTGAGCTGCTTGCCTTTTTCAGCGAACGCATCAGCGTCAGAAGCGCGCTGTTCCAGACCGCCGACATGAGCACGCATATCGCGCAAGCCGCATTGATAGACCACCATGCGCCCGAGCTCAAGCTGAAAGACAAATTCACTTTCTCCTGCGCGCCGGTATCGCTCGATCGCCCCAATGAGCGCGATTACCTGCTGCAATGTCTGCAAAGTTTCAGGAACGGCAAGCCAAGAACATTGCCACCCCCGCCCGGCTGGCTTGATTCGACCGGCCCGCGCCACCTCGAAGAAGCGGAAGAGCTGAGTCAGGACATCAGCCTTTACGCCTGGCTTGCCGGCAAATATCCGCATGTCTTCATCGAAGCGGACGCACTGCCGGCCATCAGGTCGCGCATCAGCCGCTATATCGAACGCGCGCTGCTGACACAGGCCGGATACGGCAACATTTCAAAAGAACTGCTTTACCAGTACTGAAGCACGCGCAAAAGCATTAATTTCAGCCACAAAGATCACAGAGGCCACAGAGTAAAAACATTACTTACGATTCCAGATAGAAGGCAACAGGGTTGCTCCAGTTTTTTTGGTTTTCTCTGTGAACTCTGTGTCCTCTGTGGCGAATTGTTTTTAATCTCATTTCCACTTCCGTAGAACCACTCCTGCAGCACAACACAGAAATACATTTGCGCAAACTATATTTGTATAAATGTATTATTGATGACATAATACAGCAACCATGAACACACACACTCCACCCGCTGCCCTGCTTGTTCCCGACGATCTGCACGACCGTCTTGCCACCGATGCGTTGAAAAAATTTCGCATCATTTTCAGCTCGGTCAAGGCCCACCTGGGCGAAATCGAGAAGCAATGCGGTATCAGCAGTTCGCAGTTGTGGGTGCTGTGGGAGCTGCACAGGGCGCCCGGGCTCAAGGTCACCGAGCTCGCTGCCAAGCTGTCGATTCATCAGTCGACCGCCAGCAATCTGATCGAGAAGCTTGCAAAACGGGCATTGATCGCAAAAAAACGCGAAGACATCGACCAACGTGTCGTGCGGCTTTACCTGACTGAAGAAGGCACCTCCCTGGTATTGAAAGCACCGGCATCACCGCGCGGCATTTTGCGTGATGCGCTCGACGCGCTCAACCTCGAAGAAATGCAACAGCTGCAACAAAGCCTGCAAACGCTTATCGGCAAAATCAAGCTGAAGAATGAAGCAGACGCGATGAAACCCCTGGCTGACATTTAACTCAGCACCCTTTAACCGCATCAGGCGAGCGGCAAAAGCCGCACTCCTGGTTGAGCCATAAAGGAGAAACATTGACCCCTGACGAAATCCAGTCCAGACGACAAGGCAGGAAAACCGTTGCACTGTTCGGTGAAGTGCTGGCTGACATCTTTCCCGACCAGAGCGTGCTGGGCGGCGCACCTTTCAATGTCGCGCGGCACCTGCAGGCTTTCGACCTGCATCCGGTCATGATCAGCCGTACCGGCAACGACGCATTGCGCGAGGATCTCCTACGCGAAATGCTGCGTCTCGGCATGGACACCAGCGGCATACAATGCGACCCGGTGTTTCCCACCGGTCAGGTGCAGGTGCATATCGAACAGGGCAATCACCGTTTTGAAATCCTGCCCGATCAGGCCTATGACCATATTCATGCCGGCATGACGCACATGATGACGATGTCGCTAAAACCCGCGCTGGCCTATTTCGGCACCCTGGCACAAAGAAACATGGAGTCGAGACTGGCACTCGATCAGTTCATTGCCGATAGCCACTGCCCCAAGTTCCTCGACATCAATCTGCGCAGCCCCTGGTACAACAAACATACGATCAGGCGCTCACTGCAGCGCGCCGACATCGTCAAGATGAATGAAGATGAACTGGAAATCGTCGCGCATTTTTTCAGAATCGATGAAAAAACACCGCTAGCAACCGCTTTGGCGTTGCAAAAACAGTTCGCGCTTGAAAAGCTGTTGGTCACCTGCGGCGAACAAGGCGCATGGCTGCTGGACACCAGCGGCGAATTTCTCCGCACCGGACCTGTGCGCGCGGCGACCAGTCTGGTCGACACGGTCGGCGCCGGTGATGCATTCGCAG
Source organism: Methylophilales bacterium LSUCC0135 (assembly GCA_001704575.1). Lineage (GTDB taxonomy): Bacteria > Pseudomonadota > Gammaproteobacteria > Burkholderiales > Methylophilaceae > UBA6140. The sequence continues at coordinate 123,495 of MCAW01000003.1, read as the reverse complement.
CCGTTTTCATCATCGGCCTGCTGCATGAATGGCCGCCGGCACTGACGCTGGAACGCGCCAACCATTTCGCTGCAGCGCTATGCAGCATACGGGGCGGCGCACCGGAGGATCATGAGTTCTACGTCCCGTTCAGGCAGGAGTGGCAGTCATGAACAGTACAACCGCGCAAAAAAGCGAAAACCCGGTGTATATCCTGATGATCAGCATGCACGGACTGATCCGCGGCCGCGACATGGAGCTGGGCCGGGACGCCGACACCGGCGGCCAGACCACCTATGTGGTCGAGCTTTCACGCGCACTGGCGCAGCATCGCGAAGTAGAGCGAGTCGATCTGCTCACGCGCCTGATCGAAGACCCCGGCATCAGTCTAGATTACGCCCGGCCCGAGGAAGACCTGGGCAGCGGCGCACGTATCGTGCGTCTACCCTGCGGGCCGAAGCGCTATCTGCGTAAGGAGCTGCTATGGCCGCATCTCAATCAGGCAGTCGATCAATGCCTGCATTTTCTGCGTCAGCAAGGTCGCCTGCCGGATCTCATCCATACGCATTACGCCGATGCCGGTTATGTCGGCCAGCAATTGTCGCTGCTGCTCGGCATTCCGCAAGTGCATACCGGCCATTCTCTCGGCCGCCCGAAGCTCGAACGCATGCTGGCAAGCGGCCGCAAACCGCAGGCGCTGGAAAAACAGTTCAACTTCGAACGCCGTATCGCCGCAGAAGAAGAAGTCGTCAAACACGCCTCACTCATCATCACCAGCACGCAGCAGGAGATCGATCAGCAATACGGGCTGTACCACAACTTCAACCATACGCGTTTTCGTGTGATACCGCCCGGTACCGATACCTCGCGCTTCTCGCCGCCCCTGCGCGGCCGGCGTGAACAAAATGCGCTGAAACTGGTGGACCGTTATCTGGCCGAACCGGATAAACCGATGATTTTTTCCATCAGCCGGCCCGACGCGCGCAAGAACATCAAGGGGCTGGTTGCCGCCTACGGCCAAAGCCCGGAACTGCAGCAAGCCGCCAATCTGGTCATTGTCGCCGGCACCCGCGAGGATGTGCGCGAGCTGGAAGATTCTGAACAGAAAGTCATGACTGATCTCTTGTTCGATATCGACCGTTACGACCTGTGGGGCAAGGTGGCACTGCCCAAGCACGTCTCGCAGGACGACGTACCGGAGCTTTACCGGCTTGTAGCGCGACGCCGTGGTATCTTCGTCAATCCGGCCTTCACCGAACCGTTCGGCCTCACGCTGATCGAGGCTGCTGCCAGTGGCTTGCCTTTCGTGGCGCCTGGCGATGGCGGCCCGCGCGACATCGTCGGCAATTGCCGCAACGGTCTGCTGGCCAACACGCTGGAAAGCGCATCCATCGGCTCCGCCCTGCTCGCCATGCTGCAGGACAGAAAACGCTGGCGCCAGTGCGCCAATAGCGGTCTGGTCGGGGTCTGGCGTCATTACAGCTGGGCTGCCCATGTGGAAAAATACATGAAGGAAGTTCGCCGCCTGCTGCGTCGCGACAAGAAACGGCTGCGGCGTCAGCATGCCATTATCAGGAACGCGGAAAAATCCTTCATGCCGCTGGTCAACATGGCGATGATCAGCGACATCGACAACACGCTGATCGGCGACCGCCAGGCACTGAAACAACTTAACCACTGGCTGAAAATGCACCGCGGCCAGCTCGCATTCGGTATTGCGACGGGACGAAGCATCGAGAGTGCCGTCGCAATACTGAAAAAACACCAGGTCGATATCCCGGACATTCTGATCAGCTCGGTCGGCTCGGAGATTCATTACGGCAAGAAGCTGATACCCGACCTCGGCTGGGCGGCACACATCCGTCATCAATGGCGGCGCGAAGTGCTGGCCGAAGCGCTCGGCAAATTTCCAGGACTAAAACTGCAGGCTGCGGAAAACCAGCGCGAATTCAAATTGAGTTATATCGCCAGACCCGGCGACATGCCGCCGCTTCAAGAAATTCATGAACACCTGCACGCGCTCAAACTGCACGCGCAGCTGATTTATTCGCATGAAGAATTTCTCGATGTATTGCCGGTGCGCGCTTCCAAAGGTCATGCCATCCGCTACCTCGCTTACAAGTGGGGTCTGCCGCTGTGCAGCTTCCTGGTGGCCGGCGATTCCGGCAACGACATCGAAATGCTGGTGGGCGACACGCGTGCCGTCGTTGTCGGCAATCACAGCTCCGACCTTGAGCATTTGCGCGATCAGGAGCAGATTTACTTCGCCGATGCCCACTTCGCCGCCGGCATCATCGAAGGCCTGCGTCATTACGGCATGGATATTGCCGCCGAAATACAGCTCGGCAATACCGTGCAGCAAGCGGAGCTCAGCCATGTATGAACAGGTTTCGCACTCGCTGTTAAACGACATCCTGATCGAGCTTGAGCGCGACATCAAGGACAAGAACCTGCAGCATTTTTACATTCGCCTCGGGGCGAATTTCTACGCCATTTATTCGTTGTTCCACCAGCTTTACGGTCATCGCCCCGACTTCAGGCAGCAGATGCAGCAGCTGGTCATCCGCCTCACCTGCGCTTATATCAAGCGTCCGCAGCAGTTGCGCAAGCTCGATCTCGCACGCGAAAAAGACCATAACTGGTTCCTCAGCCAGCAATGGGTGGGCTACGCACTTTATTGCAAGGAATTTGCCGGCAATCTGCGCGGCCTGCAGAAACATCTGAGCTACCTGCAGGGCCTCGGCATCAATATGCTGCATGTGATGCCGATTCTGGATTGCCCCAAGGGCAAAAGCGACGGCGGCTATGCCGTGCGGGATTTCCGCAGAATCAACCCCGAGGTCGGCACACTGGCAGACCTCGACGACCTCGTGCGCAACATGAAAAAGCGCGGCATGCTGCTGGCGCTGGATGTTGTCGTCAACCATACCTCCAACGAGCACGAATGGGCCGCAAAGGCACGCGCCGGCGAGCAGGACTATCAGGATTACTATCACGTCTTCGACGATCGCGAAACGCCGGATCTGTACGAAGAAACGATGCCGGAAGTCTTCCCTGAAACCTCACCGGGAAATTTCACCTGGGATGCGGCAATCGGTAAATGGGTGATGACGGTGTTCAACGACTTTCAATGGGACCTCAACTACAAGAACCCTGCCGTCTTCATTGAAATGGTCGATATCATCCTGTTCTGGGCGAATCGCGGTGCCGACATCATCCGGCTCGATGCGGTCGCCTTTCTCTGGAAGAAGATCGGCAGCACCTGCCAGAACGAACGCGAAGCGCACCTCATTCTGCAGCTGATGAAGGATTGCTGCCAGGTCACGGCGCCGGGCGTGCTGTTCATTGCCGAGGCAATCGTGGCACCGGTCGAGGTGATCAAGTACTTCGGCGAGGATGCCATCAATGCCAAGGAATGCGAGATTGCCTACAACGCCACCTACATGGCCCTGCTGTGGGAGGCTGTCGCCACCAAGAAAGCCAACCTGCTCAATCTCGGCATCAAGAGCATTCCGGACAAGCTGGAACGTGCCACCTGGCTCAACTACGTGCGCTGCCACGACGACATCGGCCTCGGTTTCGACGATAATGACATCCGTCTGGCGGGCTACGACCCCAGACTGCATCGCAATTTTCTGGTCGATTATTACACCGGCAGGCATCAGCACTCTCCCTCACGCGGCGTTGCCTTCGGCATCAACAAGAAAACCGGCGACGCCAGAATTGCCGGCTCACTCGCTTCGCTGGCCGGTCTGGAATCGGCGCTGGAGAGCGAGGATCAGGCGGCAATACAAACCAGCATCGACACCATCGTGCTGCTGCACAGCATGATCCTCGCCTTCGGCGGCATACCGCTGCTCTATTACGGCGATGCCATCGGCACACTCAACGACCGCTCCTACCTGCAGGATGAGCACAAGCAGAACGACAGCCGCTGGGTGCACCGGCCGCAGCTCAACTGGGACAAGGCCGCGCGCAGAAACGTGCACGGCACGGAAGAAAACCGCATTTTCAGCGCGCTGAAGAAAATGATCGCGGTGCGCAAGGAAATCTGCGCGTTTGCCGACCACAACAACCGCGAGCTGCTGGAAGTGGATAACCCGCACCTGTTCGTCTTTTCGCGTTTCGACAATATCAGCACCTGCTCGCGCGTGCTGGTCATCGGCAATTTCGATCATGCGCCGCAGTTGCTCGACTGCGAGAGCCTGCGCAAGAAAGGCTTTCTGCAACACGGCCCGGTGAAAGACCTCTACAGCGGCGACAGCATCAATATTGAAAACCGGCAACTGGAAATCCCCGCACTCGGATTTTACTGGCTGCAAACCTGACGAGGAGCTATATGGAATATCTGATACATCTGCTCGGCCTGAGCGACCAGGAAACGCTCTGGCTGCTGACCAAGACCATACTGCGAATTCTGTTGATCGTACTGATCGCCGGCATCCTGATCAAAATCAGCAGCAAGTGCATCATCAATCTCAAGCAACACTTGAGAGACCGCGCCTCCGGCAACCCGGAAGAAATGAAGCGTATCGACACCGTCGGCCGCGTGTTCCGCTATATCGCCACCATCGTCATTGGCATCATCGCGGTCGTCGAAGTGCTGCACGAACTCGGCATTTCCATCGCACCGATACTGGCGGCAGCCGGGGTGGTCGGCGTTGCTGTCGGCTTTGGCGCGCAAAGCCTGATCAAGGACTATTTCAACGGCTTTTTCATTCTGCTGGAAAATCAGATACGTCAGGGTGACGTCGTTGATGCCGGCGGAAAATCCGGACTGGTGGAAGAAGTCACCCTGCGTTACATCAAGATGCGCGACTACAGCGGCAGCGTGCATTACGTACCGAACGGCACCATCACCACCGTCACCAACATGAGCCGCGAATTCGCCCATGCAGTGATCGATGTCGGTGTCGCTTACCGGGAGAATGTCGATGAAGTGATCGCAGTCATGAAAGCCGTCGGCGAAGACCTGCGCACCGACGATGAATTCCAGTTCAAGATTCTCGACCATATGGAAGTCGCCGGTGTCGACCAGCTCGCCAATTCAGCGGTGGTGATACGCTGCCGCTTCAAGGTGCTACCACTGGAGCAATGGGGGATCAGACGGGAATATCTCAAACGGGTGAAAGCTGCTTTCGACCGGCAAGGTATCGAAATTCCCTACCCGCATCTGACCATCTACCCCGGTCAGAGCAAAGATGGCAGCGCCCCGCCGCTCAATATTCTGGCCAGCCGCACAAACCAGGTTTGAAAGCGTCGACGGTCCCGGCCAGCACCATCAGGGCAGCAAGGTCTCGTGCTTGACCTGCACGCTGACCTCGCCGTTACTGAGCCAGACCTGACCGTCCTGTATCGTGCATTGCAGATTCATGGTGCGTTGCGTCAGTCCGGCAAGTGCGGCGGTGCTTTCCAGCGGCAGGTTGATGATCTGAAGATTATGCTGGCGCCGAAACAGCGAGCGGTTTTGTTCGAACCACATCTTGGCCGTGCGGCCGCCGTAACAATAGACCATCACCTGTTTCGCCCTGCCGCATGCCTTGCGGATCAGGCGCTCGTCCGGCAAGCCGACATCAATCCACAGCTCGATTGCCCCGGTCAGGTCGCGCTGCCAGATATCCGCCTCATCATCGTCCGTCATGCCCTGGCCGAACTCCAGATATTCACCGGCATGCAGGGCAAATGCCAGAAGACGCACCATCATGCGCTCATCGGTTTCGGAAGGATGTTGTGCAATGGTCAGCGCGTGATCCTGATAATAATGCCGCTCCATATCCGCAATCTGCAGATTGGCCTTGAATACAGTTGCCTTGAGTGCCATGAATGCTTTCTTCTTATTTGTTCAAGGCTTCGATTGCCTTTTTGTCTTTCGCCTGCGCCCGCTTCAACTTGTTGATTTCAGCGACCATGCTCTCCAGCAAGGCCAAGGCGGCCAGCAGCGAATGTTCCGCAGCTTCGGCCTTCTTGAACATCGAAGCCTCTTTCAGTGCTTGCAGAGAAGCGCGCAACTCGACCAGCCTATTTTCCATACTACCTCCGAATTCAAAATGGCCGTCTGGCGATAAGGTCTCAGGCCGCGCAAAAGACTGACGTCATCAGATAGACGGTGTAGCCGACATAGGCCGCAAGCAGAATCACCGCTTCGATCCGGTTGATGCGACCCATGCTGCGGAAACCATAACCGAAAATGAACAGCGAAACGGTCAGAACTCCCATCACCAGCATGTCACGGGTAAGGATTTCCGGCTCGACCACCATGGGATGAATCATGCCGGCAATGCCCACAACCGCCAGCGTGTTGAACAGGTTGGAGCCGAGAATGTTGCCGAGTGCGATATCATGCTCACCCTTGCGCGCAGCGATGATGGAGGACGCCAGCTCCGGCAGCGATGTGCCGACAGCGACAATGGTAAGACCGATGATCAGATCGCTGACACCGAAAGCCTGGGCGATTTCAACTGCACCCCAGACCAGCAGACGCGAACTCACTATCAGCAAAAGCAAGCCCAGCACCAGCCAGATCACCGCCCAACGCAAGGTCATGGCATGGGCAAGCAGCTCCTGTTCAATTTCTGTACCCAGCGCGTCATCTTTCTTTTGCATGCCCTCACGAATACTCCAAGCCATGAGTCCTGCAAACACTGCCAGCAAGACCCACGCATCGGTACGGGTGAGTTCGCCGTCCCATAACTGCCAGGCAGCCAGCGCAGTCACGGCAGTGAGAATCGGCAATTCTTTGCGCAATACCTGCGAATGCACCGCAATCGGACTGATCAGCGCCGTCAGGCCGAGAATCAGCGCAATGTTGGTAATGTTCGAACCGTAGGCATTACCCAACGCAATGCCGGGATTTCCCTGTGAGGCGGCTAACGCGGAAACGGCCATTTCCGGTGCCGAGGTGCCGAAACCGACAATGACCATACCAATCAACAGTGATGGCATGCCAAAATGCCGGGCAGTGAATGCTGCACCCTCGACAAAACGGTCAGCACTCCATACCAGAAGCATCAGGCCAAAAACAATCGAAAGCAGCGGTAAAGTCATCGTCATGTCAACTCAAACAGGTTAAGAGCACTACAGCATGCAGATCAGAAATCCGCTTGACCTGCTGATGGCCGAAGTCATGCAAATCCAGAAGCACGACAGTTTACGCGAATAAGAACGACAATACGAAATATGCCCATGAGCGGCTGACTTGCAACGGCAAAAATTGTTCAAAACAGTTGGTAATTGCCGTTTTTTCAGGTCGTTCGGATAAAATTGCCTGTATTCATGTGGGAAAAGCCATGAAATATTCAAACTTGCTGGAGTAAACTGTAAACTTTGCATTACAAAACTCTATCAATACCCCACTTCAAGACACGCTATGCTGATGCAATTAAATAACAGGCGCCATGTCGCTGGCTTTGTTCTGGGATGCATGTTCAGTCTGCTGATTGCGATCGCATCAACAGTCTCTGACGCCGCCACACTGATCGACAATCCGGTTTACCTTGATGCCGACCCAGCTACAGACACCCAGGGCCAGCTTGCAATTGCCGATAATGAACAGGCGTCACTCAGATCCTATGCGATTCAACCTTCGAATGTTCTGGAAATCACGGTAAGCCAGGATAGCGCGTTGAATACGATTGCAAGGGTGGATGCCAACGGCGATATCGAGTTTCCATTAATCGGCGTGGTAAAAGTCAGAGGTGCCACGCCTGAGCAGCTTGAACAGACCATCGCAGCGCTACTTGAAAAAGATTACATCCGCAATCCTCAGATCACGGTCTTGCTCAAGGAATATACAAAACCAAAAATCCATGTCACTGGCAGCGTCGTTACACCTGGCACCTACGTCATTTCCGGCAGGACCACGCTGCTGGAGTCCATCGGCCTGGCCGGCGGCCCGAACGAGAAGGCCGACCTTTCAAGAATCCGCCACACGCAGTTCATTGCCCCTTCTGCTGCTGGCCAGACGGCTCAACCCATGGTTTACAACGCGCAAGCCATCATCAGCGGCAAACAGAAAGACCCGGAAGTGGCCGACGGCGACACCATTCATCTCGAAGAAGTCGTACCTGTCTCAATCGAAGGGGCTGTCATGCAGCCGGGGCTGATGTATCCTGCGCAGTCCATCACGCTCAAGCAGCTTGTCATCATGGCTGGCGGGATGAAACCGCTGGCTGACAACACCGAAATCAGCATTTACTCGATGCATGCCGGCGACAAAGTAACAGAAGCCATCTATAACCTTGAAGAAATTGCAGCAGGCAAAGCAGAAGACCCGATAATACAACCCGGTCAGATTGTCGTGGTTAACGAATGCGCCTCCAAATTCAAACTATTCAATAAAACCATTTGCTCCAAGAAAAAGTGATCAGAGAATAATCTGTCATTCGAACATTCACTCAAAGAGTCCACATGAACGATTCGCAACCATCAAAACCCGAAACCTCTCAAGCCCTGCAGGAGAAACCTGCTGCCACCGCGCTCAGCCATCCCCAGACCGGCTCCCGCCAGAATTCACACGCGCATCCCACGCAAAATAAGCTCGCACGTAGCTGGAGCGCAATTTCAAAGCGCCAATGGGTTGTCTTCTGCGTTGTGGTGATTTCTCTCCTGCTGACCGGGGTAGTGACCTACTTTACCCAGCCCGCCTACCGGGCCAGCACCATGCTGGAAATCAATAGCGTAATTGCAAGCAGTGAAGCAGACGGGAAAACCACAACCGAACAACCCAGGGAAATCAAACCGGAACTCACATCAATTCAGATTCTTAAGAGCAAACATCTGGCAGAAGCTGTTGTTGAACAACTGGAGCCGGCAACGCGGAAAAATCTTTCGCAACTGAAGAAAACCGACATGCCGGCAGTGCTTCATGACCTGATCTATGGCAGCGCAAACTCAGTGCCAGCGGGCGATGCTGACACCGACCTTGTTGATGCCTTGCTTGCCAGTCTAAGTATCGAGCAAATCCAGGACAGCAACCTGATCCGACTCACTGCCGAAAGCACTGACCCGGTATTGGCCGCAAGCATTGCCAACATCACCGCAGAAAAATTCATCGAGATCAATATCCGGCGTCAATTCGAAACCAATGCAAAAACAAGGCGCTATTATCAGGATCGGATCGAAGAAGCGCGTTCGCAATTCCAGGAGGCCGAAAAACGCCTGGTCGAGTTCGCAAATCTGAACAACATCATCATGATTGATGGGAATCCGGTGAAATCCGATATCCATCAAAAAATCAATCAATACACCAATCAACTCACCAGGACGCGTCAAACACTCGCGCGTTCTGAAGTTTTGCTGAACCAGATCAAAAGCGCTTCTGCCAACCTCAATTCAATGTATGCTGAAAATCCTGAGATTCAGCGTCTGCAGCAGGAAAAATCGACACTGGAGGCGGAATATCAGGAAAAACTGATCGACTTCAAACCCAAGCACCCGACCATGCTCGCACTTTCTGAGCGCATCGCTGCGTTGGATAGCCAATTGAAAACCGAGCAACTGGCGATCGCAGATGTCATCCGAAAAAACTTTAACGCCGCAAAAAAACAAGCTGCTGTTTTATCGGAAAATCTGGACCATGCCCGCACGGAAGCCGCGCAGTCCCAGATGATGCTGCTTGAATACAGCGCCCTCAAACATCAGGTTGATCTTAACCGTACATTTTATGAAAGCTTGCTGAATCAATTTCAGACACTGGCAACCGAAACCAATTTCAACACTAGCAATGTTAACGTGCTGGATCGCGCTGAGGTGCCGGATACCCAATTCAAGCCTGACCTGATGAAAAATGCATTACTGGGGCTTTTATCCGGCCTGATCGGCGGCGTTATTCTGGCGCTGTTGCTGCAATACCGCGACAAGACTTTCAGAAAGCCTGATGAAGTAGAAACTACACTTGATATTCCGTTGATTGGCGCAACCCCGGAATCGAAGCCATTAAAAGCAACCGGCATTGTCGACTTAACATTAACCCAGCCTGAAAATCCGCTGGTTCAGGCCTACCGGTCAATACAAACCGCATTGCAGTTTTCCAGCACGCATGGCTTGCCGAAATTGATTTGCATCACCAGTGCTGAAAATACGGAAGCCAAAACCACCAGCGCGGTAGCACTCGCAATTCATTTTGCTCAGGCCGGTAACCGCGTTCTTCTGCTCGATACCAACCTCAAACATCCCGCCCTACATAAAGCGTTCGGCAGGGATAATCAGGCTGGTTTGACCAATGTGCTGGCAGGCGGGGAGTCCCCGGCCAATGTCACCCTTGAAACCCCTGTCGCCAACCTTTACTACATTCCCTCTGGACCCAGCCCGATCAAACCTGCGGAACTGCTGTCGTCAGAAAAAATGCAGGAAATTCTGGAAATGGCACGGGAGAAATTCGACTGCATCATTATGGATGCGGCAAGCCTTAAGGGGCCGGAAGATGCGCCGGTCACAGCAAAAATGGCCGATGCCGTCATTTTGACCATACGCGCCGGGACCACCCGCAGAAAAGCTGTCAACTCAGCACTGCAAGAACTTGAGAAATCCGGCATCACGCCGCTGGGTTGCGTGATGGTGAGATCGACACGGACGACCAAGCCACGCCATGCGGTCTGGTCCTTTCATTCCGGAAACGACCGTCTCTTACTTGAAAAAATATGACCATCGCAGAGAAACCCGGCACTAAAGAAGGTTTGTTGCTGTTAAAGCAAGCCATCGCGCTCGCCAAACAACCACAAAGCCGACAGGTAGCGCCTGCAGCCAGATTGGCCGATGGTATGCCCTTTCTGTTGTTGATTGCCAGCGCCGACCAGAAGGCGATCGCATTTGCCCAAGCCGAGCTCAGCGATACTGATGATGAAATCAGAAACGCCGCCATCGACTACCTGAAAAAATTCTATCTTCAACATACTGAAGACCCATATCGCGTATTGGGTTTGAACCCATGGTCCACGCAGGAGGAAGTTAAGAGTAGATACAGATTACTGATCCGGCTCTTTCATCCGGACCGCGGTGTTGTTGCTTTCAGCTCTGATGAGCAGGACTATGCTGCCAATATCAACCTCGCTTTTACTACCATCAATAACAAGAGCCCTGCACAAAAAACCAATCAGGCGTCTTCCACAGCCAGCCAGGATCTCAACAAAGACAAAGAAGTCAATGTCAACGCCTCAGCGAAAGCGAAGAGGCCATCAACTGCAGCCTATATTGTTGTTTTCATCAATCGCGCAATGCACGCCAGCAATGCTCTTCTGAAGCCGTTGCTCACGGTTCATATTCCCGCCGCCGCCATCGGCATATACAGACTTTGCAACGCAATTTTCAGGCCGTTGCTCACGGTTCATATCCCTGCTGCTGTCATAGGCACATACAGACTTTGCAACGCGATTTTCAAGCCGTTGTTCATGGTTCATATCCCTGCTGCTGTCATAGGCACATACAGACTTTGCAATGCGATTTTCAAGCCGTTGTTCATGGTTCATATTCCCACTGCTGTCCGATATATCACCTCAGCCAGATATGGAAAATTCTGGCCCGCCTTCATGTTATTGAGCGTGGCAACATTATCGATAGCGTATTTCCAGATTGGGCAAAATAAAGACACAGTAACCCCGATAAACGCCATGAGCAATACAATGACTGAGAAAGATGATCGCTCTCAGGAACGCAAGGCCGCCGAACTCAAACTTGCCGCCGAGAAACGTGAAGCTGAACGTCAGCTCGCACTGAAACAGGAGACCGANAAGCGGGAAGCTGAACGCAAGGCCGCCGAGCTGAAACTTGCCGCCGAGAAACGTGAAGCTGAACGACAATTGGCACTGAAGCAGGAAGCTGAGAGACGTGAAGCTGAACGCAAGGCCGCCGAAAAACGCGAGGCAGAACGACAATTGGCACTGAAGCAGGAGACCGAAAAGCGGGAAGCCGAACGCAANGCCGCCGAGCTGAAGCTTGCCGCCGAGAAACGCGAAGCAGAACGACAATTGGCACTGAAGCAGGAGACCGAAAAGCGGGAAGCNGAACGCAAGGCCGCCGAGCTGAAGCTCGCCGCCAAAAAGAAACTTGCAGAAAAGTCAAACCTTCAACGGACGAAACCTACGTCTGTACAACCTGGTGAAGATCCGCTCGACTCAATTACGAAACCTGTATTGATCGATGCAGACATCCCTGAAAGTAAATCCACACAAGGTTTTCAGAGTAACCCCAAGTATCTGATTGACTCCCCCTGAAATAGATCACGGCCAGCACGTATCATTGCGTTGTTCCTGCAGCCGACACATGGTCGGCTAGTCGAACTCGCCGCGGGTTCGCTTCCCGTATTGATCAAACAAAAAAGGCCACCCTCTCGGATGGCCCTTTTGTGTTTGGTGGAGCCGGCGGGAATCGAACCCGCGTCCGCAAGCCCTCCACAGACAGTTCTACATACTTAGCTGTGTTGTTTGATTTAACTGCACATTCACCAACGAGCAAGCAAATGTGAAGCGAGTTACCTTGGATTTAATGATGTATCAAGTAACCCGATACAACACGAGTCTCTCTATATGACGCTGCTGTGGTTGCCCACCCGACCGAGAGACCCTTCGGTGCAGCGTCCAGCCGGGATTAAGCGGCCAGAGCGTAAGTTTCGTCGTTTGCGACTATACTTGTTCTAGTTTATTTACGAGGTGACTAGGCCTCGGTATGCCCTGCACTGCTTTGCAACCCACGTCGAAACCGGGTCGGCCCCAAAAAGTTTCTTCGCTATTGTTACTATGCGCTAATATGACTGAAACGTTTTGCATAAAGTTCAGCCATGTGCAAAATTATACTCGATTAAACCACGATCGCCCTTTATATTGCGCCCGCATGATGCGGTGACGAACGCATCAGGCGATTTTGTTGTGTCTTTTCATGATCTGCCCCTGCTCGCGCTTCCAGTCTTTTTCTTTCTCGGATGCTCTCTTGTCATACTGCTTCTTGCCCTTGGCGAGACCGATCTGCAGCTTGACGCGCCCGCGCACGTAGTACATTTCAAGCGGCACCAGCGTGTATCCGGCACGCTCGACCTTGCCGATCAGCTTGGAAATTTCTTCCGCGTGCAGCAGCAGCTTGCGCGTGCGGATCGCATCCGGCCGGATGTGGGTCGAGGCAGCGCCCAGCGGGGTGATGTGACAGCCGATCAGATAGATTTCGCCGCGCTGGATGATGACGTAGGCTTCTTTCAGATTGACGCGGTTATCGCGGATCGCCTTGACTTCCCATCCTTCGAGGACGATGCCGGCTTCGTATTTTTCCTCGATGAAATAGTCATGGTAGGCTTTTTTGTTCTGGGCGATGCTCATGGCTTGGGAGATGGACTAAAATTGCCATTTTACTCCAGTTAGTTTCAGAGGTTGCTTGCCAATGCCGCAGGTTGAAAAAACAGTCCTTGTCGCGCACTCTGCCGAGCGCATGTACGCCCTGGTCGATGCGGTCGAACAATATCCCGAGTTTCTGCCCTGGTGCGGCGGCGTGGACCTGATCAAACGCAATGACACCCACACCAGCGCAACCTTGCATATTGATTATCACGGCATCAAGCAGCACTTTACAACGGAGAACGAAAAGACTTTTCCCGGCCTGATGGATATCAATCTGGTAAATGGTCCGTTCAAACATCTTGAAGGCGTCTGGCGTTTCATCCCGCTGGCGGAGGATGCCTGTAAAATCGAGTTCAGGCTGAATTACGAGTTTTCCAGTGCGTTTCTGGCAAAACTGATTGCACCGGTGTTCAGCCATATTGCCAATACATTTGTTGATGCGTTCGTCGAACGCGCAGATAAGGTTTACTGATGAGTGCCGAAACCGCCCCCCAGCATCACATCATGGTTGAAGTCGCCTACGCGCTGCCCAAACAGCAACTAATCGTGCCGGTCAACGTGACGGAAGGTGCGACAGCCGAAGCGGCCATCATCGCTTCCGGCATCATGGAAAAATTCCCCGAGATCGATCTTGCGGTCAACAAGATCGGTATTTTCGGCAAGCTGACCAAGCTCGATACCGTATTACGCGATCTGGACCGCGTGGAAATCTACCGCCCGCTGATTGCCGACCCCAAGGAAGTCCGCCGCCAGCGGGCTGCCGAGGGCAAAGTCATGAAAAAAGGTGGCGGAACGGGAGAAACTGAAGCGTCCGAAACAGCCGGTTGAAATGCCGCTGCCCGGCGGCACGCATCAGTCACAGAATGTTTCGATATCCCGCTTGGCCTGCGCCAACCCTTCTACAATCGCAGCATCGTCGTAATAGACGCGTTCACCCTGCTCGGTCATCCGGCTGATTCTGCCGCCCTGTTCAAATGTGTGAAGCCGTGATCTTGCATCGGCGCAATTCTGCTGCCTGATTTTGAGATTCGCCGCTTCCAGCAGCTGTTTTTCCTTCTCCAGCCCTTCCTCAGCCTTGCCGCCATCCCCGGTCTTTTCAGGTGCAGTGCTTTGTGGAACGTAAACCCGCACGGCACGGCTTTCCTCGGTTGAAGGCTGCAACAACATGCCCTTTTCCCCCATCAGCGTTTCATAGGGGACATTACCAAGTGGCGGCGTATCGGAATAACGCACCGTGCCGTTCTTTTCCTTCCATTTGTAGATTTGCCCCTTGACCGCATAAGCCGGTGTAGAGAGTGATAGCGCCAGCAGCGTTATCAGCAGAGCCAGACCACCCTTGTTCATTGCATGCCTTTTCATCAGTCGGTTTATCAATGCATTCATTATGATGCCTCAGGCCGGGACTGCAAACTCTTCTAAAGTTTGAGATTTACCGGATTTCGCGTTGCCGGTATAATTAGCTTTTGCCGGAAAGATATTCCATGCGTCTGTTGCAAAGTGCACTCACATTTGATGATGTCCTGCTGGTTCCAGCCCACTCAAACGTACTCCCGCGCGAAGTCAGTCTCGCGACCCAGTTAACCCGCTCCATCCGCCTTAATATTCCGCTGGTTTCCGCCGCGATGGATACCGTTACGGAAGCGCCGCTTGCGATTGCATTGGCACAGGAAGGCGGCATCGGCATTATCCACAAGAACATGGTGATCGCCGACCAGGCGTATCACGTATCCCGCGTCAAGCGTTTCGAATCCGGCGTGGTGCATGATCCCGTCACCATACATCCGCAAATGACCGTGCGCGACGTCCTTGCGCTCACCCAGAAATACAAGATTTCCGGCCTGCCGGTGGTCGATGGCGGCAAGGTCGTCGGCATCGTTACCAATCGCGACTTGCGCTTTGAAACCAATCTGGATCAATCCATTATTCACATCATGACCCCACGCGAGCGTCTGGTCACCGTGCGCGAAGGTACCAGCCGCGAAGAAGCCATGCAATTGCTTCACAAACATCGACTGGAGCGCGTATTGGTTGTCAATGAAGCGTTCGAGCTGAAGGGGCTGATCACCGTCAAGGACATACAGAAATCCAGCGACCACCCGAATGCCTGCAAGGACAGTCAGGGCCGCCTGCGTGTCGGTGCAGCGGTCGGCGTCGGCGAAGGCACCGAAGAACGCGTCACCGCGCTGGCTGAGGCCGGTGTCGATGTCGTCGTGGTTGATACTGCACACGGCCATTCGCAGGGCGTGCTCGACCGCGTCAATTGGGTCAAGAAAAATTTCCCGCAAGTTCAGGTGATCGGCGGCAATATCGCCACGGCCACTGCCGCCAAGGCACTTGTTGATGCGGGCGCAGATGGCGTCAAGGTGGGTATCGGCCCGGGCTCCATCTGCACCACACGCATCGTGGCCGGTGTCGGTGTTCCGCAGATCAGCGCCATCAGCAATGTCGAAGAAGCCCTGCGCGTTACTGGTGTGCCTTTCATCGCCGATGGCGGCATCCGCTTCTCCGGCGACATTTCCAAAGCCATCGCTGCCGGCGCCTACTCCGTCATGCTGGGTGGTATGTTTGCCGGCACCGAAGAAGCGCCGGGCGAAATCGAACTGTTCCAGGGCCGCTCCTACAAATCCTACCGTGGCATGGGCTCCATCGGCGCCATGCAGAAGGGTTCCAGCGACCGCTACTTCCAGGATAACAATGGCAATGCCGACAAGCTGGTGCCGGAAGGCATCGAGGGCCGCGTTCCTTACAAGGGTTCCGTGCTGGCAGTCATACACCAGCTGATGGGCGGGTTGCGTGCCTCCATGGGCTATGTCGGCTGCAAGACCATAGACGAAATGCGCACACGCGCCGAGTTCGTGCAGATCACCTCTGCCGGTATGCGTGAGTCGCACGTGCATGACGTGCAGATCACCAAAGAAGCACCGAATTACCGTATTGACTAGCAAGAACCGGCCGGCCTGCAGATGAACGTCAGGCTCGCATGCAGTAAATACGCCGTGCATCTTCCGGGGTGTGCGGTGTTTTGCATTCAGCGACACAACTTTGCAAAATCCCGGCAGCAGGCCTTGCAGGCCAGCGGCTACAGAACTGATTGAAACCATCCATGACTCAGAAAATTCTCATTCTCGATTTCGGCTCCCAATATACACAACTGATCGCCCGCCGCGTGCGCGAAGCGAATGTCTATTGCGAACTTCACTCATGGGATGTCGACGATGCCTTCATCCGCGATTTCGCCCCTGCCGGCGTCATTCTCTCCGGCGGACCGAATTCCGTTTATGAAAACGAAACACCGAGAGCGCCCGACGCGGTTTTCGAACTTGGCGTTCCCGTCCTCGGCATCTGCTATGGCATGCAAACCATGGCCGCACAGCTCGGCGGCAAGGTTGAGAACGCCGCCAAGCGTGAATTCGGTTATGCCGAAATCCGCGCGCGCGGCCACTCCAGACTGTTTCTCGATATCGAAGACAGAATCAACAAGGACGGCCACGGACTGCTGGATGTCTGGATGAGCCATGGCGACAAGGTCACCGAACTGCCGGCCGGATTCAGCGTGATCGCCAGCAACGACGCGACCCCCATCGCCGGCATGGCAGACGAATCGCGTCGTTACTACGCCGTACAGTTTCACCCCGAAGTCACCCACACACGCCAGGGTAAAGCCATCCTCAGCCGCTTCGTGCACGAGATATGCGGTTGTGACCGCTCATGGAACATGCCGGACTACGTCGAAATCGCCGTCGCCCGTATCCGCACAGAAGTCGGCAGCGACCAGGTCATTCTCGGCCTCTCCGGCGGCGTCGATTCCTCCGTTGCCGCAGCCCTGATCCATCGCGCCATCGGCGACCAGCTCACCTGCGTATTCGTCGATAACGGCCTCCTGCGCCTGAACGAAGCTGAACAAGTCATGGAAACCTTCGCCAAAAATCTCGGCGTCAAGGTCATTCATGTCGATGCCAGCGCCAAATTCCTCGGCGACCTCACCGGCGTCACCGACCCCGAGGCCAAGCGAAAAATCATCGGCCGCGAGTTTGTCCATGTGTTTCAGGAAGAAGCAAACAAACTCAAGGCGACCGGGACCGACTTGATGAGCCGGACGAGCAATGAACAGAGCGAGGCGCACGGAGCGCAGAAGCCGAGACAGTACAGTCAGTACGGCAAGGATGCGAGCACCGCGCAACAAAGTCCTGAAATTGCGCAGACCGCTCAGGATGGCGGTCCAAAATGGCTGGCGCAAGGCACCATCTACCCCGACGTCATCGAATCTGCCGGCGCCAAGACCAAGAAAGCGCATACCATCAAGAGTCACCACAACGTCGGCGGCCTGCCGGAAACCCTGCACCTGAAACTTCTGGAACCCCTGCGCGAGCTGTTCAAGGATGAAGTGCGCGAGCTGGGCGTGGCGCTCGGCCTACCGCACGACATGGTCTATCGTCACCCATTCCCGGGCCCAGGACTCGGTGTCCGCATTCTGGGCGAAGTGAAAAAAGAGTACGCCGACCTGCTGCGCCGCGCGGACGCCATTTTCATTGAAGAACTGCGCAGCTCCGGCTGGTATGAAAAAACCTCCCAGGCCTTCGCCGTATTCCTTCCGGTGAAGTCTGTCGGCGTCATGGGCGACGGCCGCACCTATGACTACGTCGTCGCCTTGCGCGCCGTCGTCACCAGCGACTTCATGACCGCCCACTGGGCAGAACTCCCCTATGAGTTGCTGGGGCGCGTTTCCAACCGCATCATCAACGAAGTACGCGGCATCAACCGGGTGGTTTACGATATCTCCGGCAAGCCGCCAGCCACCATCGAATGGGAGTAGCGCTTTTAAAGGGCGGAGTAGTCTTCACCCTACTTTGTTTACTGTCTCGGATATTGCGCGCCGTTCGCCTTGCACTGCATCTACCCCAATCATTCATCAAATTCACCAAGCCAGTATTGAGAAGATGAGCCGCGGTTTCGTCAAAGAGGATGACCTCGAACACGCAGGCACTGACCTGCCGGAACGGCCGGTCAGTGAACATCCGAACTATGTCACGCCGACTGGCCTGAGACAGCTGGAGGTCGAGTCGATGAGACTGGAAAAGCTGCGCGCCGGTTTGTCTCCGAAAAAGGAGGACCCGGTCATTCAGCAGCAGCTGGCAGTCATCGAGCGCGACCTGCGCTATTTCAAGGCCAGGCTGGAGCAGGCCATTCCGGTGGACCCGGTGAACCAGCCGAAAGACAAGGTGTTGTTCGGCGCAACCGTGCAGATGGTAGATGAAGAAGGCGTTCTTCATACCTTCACAATCGTCGGCGAAGATGAAGCCGACATCGCCGCGCACAAGGTCAGCTGGGTTTCACCGCTGGCCAAAGCCCTGCTCGGTCACAAAACTGGTGACAGCCTGGTCTGGCGCAGGCCGGCGGGCGACATGACGCTGGAAATCATCGACATCAATTAAAGGAAAAGTGCATGAACGTTTCAACCGCGATTGAAAGCAGAAGGTCGATCAAGGCCTATGACGCCGGGCACCGCATGAGGGATGCCGAAATCGAGCGGCTGTTGTCTCTGGCTATACTCTCCCCCACCGCTTTCAACATCCAGAACTGGCGCTTCGTGCTTGTACAGGATCCGGCCCTGCGTCAGGAAATCCGCAAGGTGAGCTGGGATCAGGCGCAAGTGACCGACGCCTCGCTGCTGATCGTACTGACAGCCGATCTCAAAGCCTGGGAAAAACAGCCCGAACGTTATTGGAAGGATGCACCGAAACCGGTACAGGATTTTCTCGTGCCGGCCATCGGCCAGTACTACGGCGGCCGCGAACAGGTTCAGCGCGATGAAGCGATGCGCTCATGCGGCATGGCAGCGATGACCATCATGCTGGCAGCGAAAGAAATGGGCTACGACACCTGCCCGATGGACGGCTTTGATTTTGATGCCGTCGCCAGACTGCTCAACCTGCCGGCGGACCACACGCCCGCGATGTTTGTCGCTGTGGGCAAAGGTGTTCGGGAAGCCTGGCCGCGCGGCGGACAACTGGCACTGGAAGAAGTCGTGATCCGCAATCGCTTTTGATAGTAAAAGTAATTTAACTGCAGATAAACGCCGATGAACGCAGATGTAAAATTCGGGACATTATCCATTTTCCTGCCCGGGATATCTGTGTTTATCCGCGTGCATCCGCGGCCATTTATTAAGGAAATCCATTGTTAATCAGCAACAACATCACCATGCAATTCGGCGCCAAGCCGCTGTTCGAGAATGTCTCGGTCAAATTCGGCGAAGGCAATCGTTACGGTCTCATCGGCGCCAACGGTTGCGGTAAATCCACTTTCATGAAAATTCTTGCCGGCGTGCTGGAGCCCAGTGCAGGCAATGTCACCATCGACAGCAACGAGCGCATGGCATGGCTGCGTCAGGATCAGTTTGCCTATGAAGACGAGCGCGTGCTGGATGTGGTGATGATGGGCCATGAGCAGATGTGGAAGGCGAATATCGAGAAAAACGCCATCTACATGAACCCGGAAGCGACCGAAGACGATTACATGCGTGCGGCCGAACTGGAAGGCGTTTTTGCCGAGTATGACGGCTATACCGCCGAGTCGCGCGCTGGCGAGCTGCTGCTGGGGGTCGGCATTCCGACCGAACAGCACAACGGCCCGATGAGCGCAATCGCCCCGGGCTGGAAGCTGCGCGTGCTGCTGGCGCAGGCCCTTTTCGCCAACCCCGATATCCTGCTGCTGGACGAGCCGACCAACAACCTCGACATCAACACCATCCGTTGGCTGGAAGACGTGCTCAACAACCGCGATTGCACGATGATCATCATTTCGCACGACCGCCACTTTCTTAATCAGGTCTGCACACATACCGCCGACATGGATTACGGCAAGCTGACGGTATATCCGGGCACTTATGACGATTACATGGAGGCCGCCAGCCAGGCGCGCGCGCAGCAGGCCAAGGACAACGCCCGCGCCAAGGAAAAAGTCGCCGAACTGCAGGATTTCGTGCGCCGGTTCTCGGCCAACAAATCCAAGGCCAAGCAGGCGACCAGCCGCTTGAAGATGATCGACAAGATCAAGATTGAGGAATTCAAGCCTTCTTCGCGCCAGTATCCGTTCATCCGCTTCGAATTCGACGACAAGGAAAAACTGCATCGCAACGCGCTGGAAGTGCAGAAGCTTTCACATGGTTTCGACAAACCATTGTTCAACGATTTCAACTTGATGGTCGAAGCCGGTGAAAAAATCGCCATCATCGGCGAAAACGGCATCGGCAAGACCACACTGCTGCGTTGTCTGGCGGGCGATCTGCAGCCCAATCACGGGGCGATCAAATGGGCTGAAAAAGCCAAGCTCGGCTATTTCGCGCAGGATCACGAATACGAATTCGATGAGGGCGAAACCTTGTTCGACTGGATGACGCGCTTCACGCAGGAGGGCGACGACGACCAGGCCGTGCGCAGTATGCTGGGTCGCTTGCTGTTTTCCGGCGAAGACACGAAAAAATCGGTCAAGGTGCTCTCCGGTGGTGAAAAAGGCCGCATGCTGTATGGCCGCCTCATGCTGCAACGCACCAACGTGCTGCTGATGGACGAACCGACCAATCACATGGACATGGAGTCGATCGAGGCTCTCAATACCGCCCTGGACCGGTATAAGGGTACCCTCTTCTTCGTCAGCCACGACCGCGAGTTCGTCAGCTCCATCGCCACCCGCATTCTCGAAATCAAGCCGGACGGCATTGTCGATTACCACGGCAATTACGAAGACTATCTGGCAAGCCAGGGACTGTAAGCAATCTGGTCAGGCGGTATCCTGTTGCTGCCTGAACCAAACAGGTCAACGCGTCTCTATAGTTAAGACTTGAAGGTTGAGAGTTGAGGTGTGGCGCCCCGGTTATCCGGCGTCAGGCTGATACGCAGCCGAGAATCACACTATTCAAAATCGCATACTCGAAGATCACGCCAAAACAGATGTTGATTGCAAGATTCCAAGCTTACGCCATGGCAACCATTTCCCTGTTCAGCCTCATGCTGACGCAGATGCCGCTGGCGCACGCCGGAAACAGCCTCTGGTACGATGACGGCGACCCGTTGCAAACCGAGCTGCTTGCTCCGCCTGCCATCCCTGCAGCTTATCTGGACGAAGCGCGCGGTCATGCATGTGTAGCTGCAGACTTGAGCAATCCGCTCACACTGGCAGATGTCGCCAGCTCGGCACTCTGCAACAACCCGCAGACGCGTGAAGCATGGGCCAGCGCGAGGCAGCAGGCCGCACTGCTGGGAATCGCAAAATCCGCCTACCTCCCATCGCTCAACAACACCTTTTCCACCAATCTCAATGTTGCCAGCCCGCAATCGGCGCTGCGCGACAACCCGTACACCAATCTTAGCAATAATCTGGTCGCATCCTATCTGCTGTACGACTTCGGCAACCGCGACGCCAATCTTGAAAACGCACGCCAGCTGCTGCTGGCGGCGAGTGCAAGCCAGAACAGCGTCATCCAGAATGTACTGCTGGCCGCTATCGACGCCTACTATCAGACGCAGGCCGGCATTGCTTCACTGCAGGCAGCGCAGGAATCGGAACGCGCCAGCGAAGAAAGTTTCAAGGCGGCAGAGGCGCGCTACAAGGCTGGTGTAGCGACGCCGGCGGACAAACTGCAGGCGCAAACCGCTTACGCGCAGGCCACGCTCAACCGCATCAGCGCTGAAGGCAGTCTCAGAACCGCTTATGGCAGCCTGGCCAATATCATGGGGCTGGATGCAAACCAGAGTTTGAAACTTGCGCCTCGATCAGCTGCAAACGTTGACCAATCCATGGAGCAGGATATCGGCAGCCTGATCGAGCAAGCACGTCAACGCCGGCCCGACTTGATCGCCAGCGAAGCGCAGCTGAAAGCAGCCGAGGCCAGTATCACAGCCAGTCGTGCAGCCGCCAAGCCGACCATTTCACTGGGCGTCTCCAACAGCTCGCAAAACGGCAGTGATCTGTCGTCCAGCAACACCGGTTCGATCGGCCTCAACATCAGCATTCCCTTGTTCGAAGGCTACGCGCCAAGCTACCGTATTCGCAGCGCCGAAGCGTTGGCGGAAACCCGCGCCGCTCAGCGCGACCGCCTGAGACTGCAGATATCGCTGGACGTCTGGAGCGCCTATCAGCGCCTGATGACAGCCAATCAATCGGTGCGCGCTGCAACTGTGCTGCTGCAAAGCGCGGAGGAATCCTCACGCGTCGCGCTTGGCCGCTACAAGGCCGGTGTCAGTAACATTCTCGACACACTCAACGCGCAAAGCGCGCTGGCAGGCGCCAGGCAGCAAAAGATCGGCGCCGAGCTCGAATGGAGCGTGGCCAGAGCCAGCCTGGCGCAAGCCATGGGCAATCTCGACAACGCCATGATCCAATCCTTGCCGGACGGCACAGTTTCAGCATTGGGCAGTCCATGAGCATGACTGAAATGTCGCCATATAACGTCCGCATGAACCCCGGGGAAACCAGCGCATGACAAAGAAAATTCTCAGCTCGCTCATCATTGCCGCAATATTGGCAGGCGGCGGCTATGTATATTTGCAAAACCGGCATGCGAAACCTGACGAACGCTACCGCCAGCAGGAAATCATGCGCGGCGATGTGGCCCAGAGCGTTTCTGCCAACGGTACGCTGAACCCCGTTACCGTCATCAGTGTCGGTACGCAGGTTTCCGGCCGCGTCAGCAAGCTTTACGTCGACTATAACGATCGCGTGGAACAGGGCCAGATACTGCTGGAGCTGGATGATTCCCTGTTTACCGCACAGATCGCGCAAACCATGGGCAACATCCGCAACATTCAGGCCTCGGTCGACCTGGCGGCTGCCAACGAAGCACGCATCCGCTCGCTTTACGAACAGGAATACGTCTCCCGGCAAGAGCTCGATCAGGCCGTACAAGCCCTGAAATCCGCCCGCGCTCAACTGGAAACCGCGCGGGCGCAACTGAAGCGCGACCAGACAAATCTGGATTACTCCATCATCCGCTCGCCGGTCTCCGGCGTCGTCATCGACCGTGTCGTCGATGTCGGCCAGACAGTCGCCGCCAGCTTTCAGACACCAGAGCTGATCAGAATCGCGCAGGATCTTTCCAAGATGCAGATCAATTCCAGTTTTGCCGAAGCCGATATCGGCAACATCAAGGAAGGTCAGCGGGCAAAATTCAATGTCGATGCCTTTCCCAACCGCAGCTTTGAAGGTGTGGTCAAGCAGTTGCGCCTCAACCCGACCATTACCTCGAATGTCGTCACCTACGACGTCGTCATCTCGGTCGATAATCCGGATGAAATCCTGCTGCCGGGCATGACCGCGTATGTCAGCATCGAGATCGCCAACCGGCAGAACGTGCTGCTGGCACCCAATGCCGCGCTACGCTTCAAGCCGGCAAACGACGATGACACGGCGGTACAGCACAGTTCGCCGCAGGAGCCCGCAACGGCAGCCAATCACCTGGGCAGTGGAAAGCTTCACGTGCTGCGCACAGAAAAGAACCGGGCGATTTTGGTGGCAGTGCCGGTCAGAACCGGTATTACCGATGGCCGCATGACAGAGATAGAAAGTGACCAGCTGAAACCGGGTGACAAGGTCGTCGTCGCCGATACCAGCGCGCAAAGCCCATCCGCAGGCAGCACAATGCGATTCAGGATGTTCTGATGTCATCACCGATCATCAGGGTCACCGATCTGTGCAAGGATTATGAGACTGCGCTCGGCCCGTTTCCGGTGCTGAAAAACGTCAACGTCTCAATATCTGCAGGTGAATATGTTGCCATCATGGGGCCATCTGGCTCCGGCAAATCCACTTTCATGAATATTCTGGGCTGTCTCGACAAACCGACCAGCGGCGAATACGTGCTCGACTGCCACCCGGTCGCGGAACTCGACAGCAACCAGCTCGCACAAATCCGCAACCAGACCATAGGGTTCGTCTTTCAGGGCTTCAATCTGCTGACGCGCTCCAACCTGCTGGACAACATCGCCCTGCCGCTGGTGTATGCCGGAACGGATAAAAAGGTGAGGCACGAGCGGGCTCGCGTGCTGCTGGAAAAAGTCGGACTTGGCAAATATCCGGCTTCCATGCCGAACCAGATTTCCGGCGGACAACAACAGCGCATCGCCATTGCCCGTGCCTTGATCAACCGGCCGAGACTGATCCTCGCCGACGAACCGACCGGCAATCTCGACAGCAAAACCAGTGAAGACATCATGCGGCTTTTTGCCGAATTGAACGAGGAAGGCATCACCATCATCATCGTCACGCACGAAGCCGATATCGCCAGCCACGCGAGACGCCAGGTGCGCTTTCTGGACGGACGCATCGTGCATGACGCGCCTGCAACAGAAGCGCCCTCCCGAGCAGAAGCGGAGACAGCCTGATGTTCGGTGCGATGCTCGGAGAAGCCTGGCACGCTATGGGCGCAAACCGCCTGCGCACTTTTCTCACCATGCTCGGCATGATCATCGGCGTGAGCGCGGTCGTATTGATGATGGCGATCGGCCAGGGTGCGCAGGAATCCGTCAAGCAGTCGATCAACGCCATGGGCAGCAACCTGTTCATTGTGCTTGCAGGTTCAAGAACCGCCAGCGGAGCCAGACTCGGGGGTGGTAATGCCGCATCACTGACGGTACAGGATGGCGAAGCGATCACCATGCTGGAGGGCGTAAAAGCAGTTGCACCGGTCAGCTTCGGCAACGCGCAGGTGATTTTCGGCGCCAATAACTGGGCGACCAGTATTATCGGCACCACGCCGGATTACCTCGACGTGCGCGCATGGAGCCTGAAGGATGGCTACAGCTTTTCTGATTCGGATATCCGCTCCGCTACGCGCGTCGCGCTGATCGGCAGGACCGTGGTCGACAACCTGTTCGGTGATACCGACCCGGTTGGCAAGACCATCCGCATCAAACAGGCACCTTTCGTTGTTCTTGGCGTTCTGGAGAGCAAGGGTCAGAGTCTGGATGGCCGCGATCAGGATGACACCATCATCGTGCCGCTGACTAGCGCGCAACGGAAACTGTTCGGCGCGCAGTTCCCCGACAGCGTGCGCATGCTGATGGTACAGGGCGAAAGTCCGGAGGCCATGGCCATGGCCGAGAACGGCATGACCAGCCTGCTGCGTCAGCGTCACAAGTTGCGGGATGGTGATGAAGATGACTTTTTCATACGCAATCTGACAGCCGCTGCCGAATCGGCTGCCGAAACCACGCGTACCATGTCGCTGCTGCTGGGCGCTATCGCTTCGGTTTCCCTGCTGGTCGGCGGTATCGGCATCATGAACATCATGCTGGTGTCGGTGACCGAGCGTACCCGAGAAATTGGCATCCGCATGGCAATCGGGGCAAGAGAACGCGACATCATGCAGCAGTTTCTGCTGGAGGCCATCATGATCTCGGTGGCAGGCTGTCTGATCGGACTTTTGCTCGGCATAGGCGGCGCCCTGCTGGTCAACCTTCTGACTGGCGCAGCCGTCGTCATTTCCAGCAACGCCGTCGCCACTGCATTTGCCGTCGCTGCCGCTGTCGGCATCTTCTTCGGCTTCTACCCTGCCCGCAAGGCGGCACGCATGAACCCGATCGAAGCGCTCAGATACCAGTAATCATTCAATCCCCAGCGTCAGCTGAATCACGTATTTGGCGGTAAACCCCACCAGGCCCAGCGTGAGGCCGAGAAACAGCACAAAAGTACCGAATTTACCGGCCCGCGATTCCCAGGCAAGATGCGCAACGATCAACAGCATCATGATCATCAGCCCGCCCACGCCCAGCGTCATGCCGATTTCCGTCATCTGGGCTTCGGTCAGCCCCATCACTGTTGTTTGCATGTTTGCTCTCAAATCCGCTAGAGCACCGATTCTGCTGAGTCTTTGGCCTGCGTTCAAGCGCTAAAGCACGCTTTATTGATTTACATCAATCCCATCATGGTTTTAGAGACCTAGAATACGCTCAACCTATGAATTAACCACTGATTGCACGGGAGACCTTGAAATGAAAAAAACCATGTTGGCTGTTGCACTGGCAGCTGCATTGACCCCTAATTTCGCTTTTGCCGAGCAAGGCGACTGGGTAGTACGCCTGAGAGCGGTGAACATCAACCCCAGTGAAAGCAGTAAGCTGGGCGAGCAGACGAACAAAGCTTACCCAGACTTGCTGGGCAATCCGGGCGCTGAAACTCTTTATGCCAATAACAATGCCAATCTAAGCGTCGATAGCAATACCATTCCAGAGTTAGATATTTCCTATTATGTGACCAAAAACATTGCCCTAGAGTTGATCCTCGCGCTCGGCACTAAACATGATGTCAGCATCTCTGGTCTTGGCCCCGGCGCAGCAGTAACCAATAAAAACTTAGGCGAAGTGAATCTGCTGCCGCCAACACTGACTGCACAATGGCACTTCAGACCTGACCAAACCTTTGACCCCTATGTCGGCGCAGGCGTATCTTACATCCGCGCAATGGACAATGGCCTAACTGCAGACACAATCCCTGCTCCAGATACGGAACACCGCATCCGTATCGACCGCAATATGTGGGGTCCTGCCTTACAAGCCGGTTTCGATATCAACCTCAAAGATGGCTGGATGATCAACTTTGACGTCAAGAAAATCTGGTTTGAAACTGACGTCAAACTTAGTGTAAATGGTGGCGACTACAAAAAGATCGACGAGCTGGATATCAATCCATTGGTGGTCGGCATCGGTTTCGGCAAACGCTTCTAATCTCGCGTTTTAAAAGTATCCACCCTCGCCTCTTCTTTCAAACGAAGAGGCATTTTTTTGTCCTCGGTTCACCATCTGGTCAAAATAGCAAAGTCATTAAAACCAAAAAGCCCGCTTGCCATGCGGCAAGCGGGCTTTTTGCAGCCATATAACTCAGATGATCTTGGAGAATCTGGCGCGATTACGGTCAGCCTGCAGATAGCGGTCGAATACCATGGCGACTGCGCGGACAAAATACCATCCGAGCCCCGTCACCTGAATGCCTGTTGCATCCAGTTCGACCAGGCTATCGCGCGCAAGGACTTCCAGACTCTTCAACTCGGCCTCAAAGTATTCCTTGAAATCGATCAGATAGGCCAGATTGATGGACTCATACTGCAATCTGCCTTGGCACATCAGGGCCATGATCACCGCACGGCGCACCAGATCGTCGCGCGTCAACGGCAATCCGCGCACGATGGGCAAACGGCCCTGATCAAGCATGTCGTAATATTCTTCTATCGTCTTGGCATTCTGGCTATAGGTCGGTCCGATGCGGCCGATCGCCGATACACCCAGACTGATCTGGTCGCAATCCGGTTGCGTGCTGTATCCCTGAAAATTGCGATGTAACCTGCCTTGCCGCTTGGCAATCGCCAGCGCGTCCTCCGGCAAGGCAAAGTGATCCATACCGACATAAACATAGCCGTTGCTCAGGAAAGCTGCCACCGCATTCGACAGCATGCTGAGTTTGTCGCCGGCTGTCGGCAACTCGTAATCGTTGATGCGTCGTTGCGGCTTGAATCTTTCCGGCAAATGGGCATAGGCATATAGCGCGATGCGATCAGGTCGGAGCTCCGCCACCTGCTTCAGGGTGCGCTGAAAGGACTCAGCCGTCTGCATCGGCAAGCCATAAATCAGATCGACATTGACGGACTGAAAGCCCATGCGTCTCGCAGCAGCAACCAGATCAAATACCTGCTCTACCGGTTGTATGCGATGCACGGCTTTTTGTACTTCATGGTCAAAATCCTGCACGCCGAAACTCAGGCGGTTGAAGCCCATGGCTGCAATACGTGCCAGGCGCGCTTCGGTGACTGTGCGCGGGTCGATCTCGATCGAATATTCGCCGCCGGGGTCGAGCTTGAAATTGCGCCGCAACATGGCCATCAGCTCATCCAACTCGTCATCGCTGAAGAAAGTAGGCGTGCCGCCGCCAAGATGCAACTGGGTGATGGTCTGGCCCTGGCCGAGCCTGCTGACATGCAGGTCGACTTCTCGCGTCAGATAACGCAGGTACTCGGCTGAGCGTTCATGATGCTTGGTGACGATCTTGTTGCAGGCGCAGTAGAAGCAGAGCGATTCGCAGAACGGAATATGCACGTAAAGAGATAGCGGCAAGGCCAAACCTCCCACGTTGCGTTGCTCGATCGCCTGCAGATAGTCATCTTCGCCGAAAGCTTCGACAAAACGGTCTGCCGTCGGATATGAGGTATAGCGCGGGCCGGAGACATCAAACTTTCTGAGCACCTCGGGCGTCAGCTCTGGCAAGGTTTCCACCGGTATTTTGAGAGCATCAGTAATCATGTATCCATTCCATGCGATTTAGTGCGACTATGCCTGCCGATGGTTTCAGGTGCATTGATGCAGGTCAAATATCCTGCATTATTGCAATCAGGGTTTGCCATCTACCAACAAGCCGGCAAACACGGTAAGCTTTGTCTGATAATTTACAATTTACAAGCACGCTTGCCCATGACGCCAGAAACCATCAAAGTCGCCTGTTCAAATTGCAATCTGCGTGAACTCTGCATGCCGGTAGGTCTGAACCGCGATGAACTGCAAAAGCTGGATGACGTGGTTGCCAACCGCCGGAAAGTCGCGCAAGGTGAACCGCTGTATCGTAACGGGGATCCCTTTACTTCCCTTTATGCGATACGCACCGGTTTTTTCAAGACCTCGGTTTCCAGCGAGGATGGCCGCGAACAGGTGACCGGTTTTCAGATGGCAGGTGAAATCATCGGGCTTGACGGTATCACCAGTGACCGGCACAACTGTAACGCAGTTGCGCTTGAAGATGCGGAAGTCTGCGTCATGCCATTCGCCAATATCGAGCATCTTTCGCGCGAGTTTCCTGTACTGCAGCGCCATGTCCATAAAATCATGAGCCGCGAAATCGTGCGTGATCAGGGCGTCATGTTGCTGCTAGGCAACATGCGGGCAGAAGAGCGTCTGGCCGCGTTTCTGCTCAATCTGGTTCAGCGCCTGCACGCCAGAGGGTTTTCCAGATCGGAAATGGTGCTGCGGATGACGCGCGACGAGATCGGCAGCTATCTCGGCATGAAACTGGAAACGGTAAGCCGCACGTTTTCCAAGTTCAGCGAAGAAAACATCATTGAAGTCAAGCAGCGCTGGGTGAAAATCCTGCAGCCGGAAGCGCTGAAAAAGATTTTCAATCCAGATTCCTGCAATTAACCCTTCGGATTAACCTTACTCGCTGCCGCCTATGGTGGCTGCATGGTTGCGCGCCTGCTGGGCGGGCGCCAGGCTTGCCTCAGACAAAGTCTTGTTGATGTTGATACCCTTGCGGTAGTAGTCATCCACCACGGGATCCGGCGTCTGTATCGCCAGTTTCAGCGTTATGAACGAAGCGATGATGACTGCCAGTGGACCGGCCAGAATCAGCCAGACATAGCCATATTGCCACCAGCTTTTATCATCCTGCTTTTGAGATTTCATCGATATTCCTCATATTCAAGAAGTGTTATCTGGGCACCAGAAACACGGATTTTTCTTCCAGCGTTTTATCACTACCCAGCATTTCGACATCAAACCAGACGCGGTGCGAACCAGACTCAAGCGTGCCATCCGGAATTTGCAGATAGAGAGTAATCCATTTCGACTGGGCAGATTCCAGTGAAATCGTGGCGCCTTCGTCAAGGTCGGGGGATTTCATCAAAAGCCCATCCTCACCTCTTGCGCTGATCCGGTAATTTTGCGTTTCCTCCGTCGCATTCATCAGCTGCATGCGATAAACGTTTTCCAGCAGACCGCCCTGCACAATGCGCGACATCACGCCGCGATCTCGAATCACATCTGCCTTGAACGGTGCACGCACGATCAGGCTGGTAATCAAGGCTGCGCACAGAAGCGCAAGTATGCTCGAATAAATCAGCACGCGAGGCCGTAACACCCGCCTCAGAATTGCGCCACGCGACCAGTGGTTGAGCATGCCATTCTCGGTCGTATAGCGGATCAAACCACGCGGATAGCCGACCTTGTCCATGACGCTGTCACAGACATCGGCACAGGCGCCGCAGCCTATGCACTCATATTGCAGCCCCTTGCGGATATCGATGCCGGTCGGACAGACCTGCACGCACAAGTGGCAATCGACACAGGCACCCAAGCCTGTGCTCTTGAGATCGGCCTTGCGCGAACGGCTGCCTCTGGGCTCACCCCGTTGCTCATCATAAGTGACAATCAAGGTATCACGGTCGAACATCGCGCTCTGGAAACGTGCGTACGGACACATGTATTTGCATATCTGCTCGCGCAGGAATCCGGCATTACCATAAGTCGCAAAGCCGTAAAAGAACACCCAGAAAGTTTCCCAGGGCCCCATCTGCAATACCGCCCAACTCTGCAACAGCTCACGTATCGGCGTGAAATAGCCAACGAAGGTGAAGCCGGTCCACAATGCAAAAACAATCCAGACAAAATGTTTGAGCGATTTCTTGGTGGCTTTTTCCAGAGTCATGCCGCTCTTGTCAAGCCGCATGCGGGCGGCACGGTCACCCTCGATCAAGCGTTCGAACCAGAGAAAAATTTCCGTGTAGACGGTCTGTGGGCAGGTGTATCCGCACCAAAGCCGCCCGGCAACTGCGGTAAAGAGAAACAGCGACAGCGCCGAGATAATCAGAATGGCCGTCAGATAGATAAGATCCTGCGGATACAGCACCAGACCAAAAATGAAGAAACGCCTGGCACCGAGATCGAACAATACAGCCTGGCGCTGCCCCCATTCCAGCCAGGGCAAACCGTAAAAAACCAGCTGGGTCAGCCAGATCATGACCCAGCGCCACTTGCTGAACAGGCCGCTTACGCTACGAGGATAGATTTTTTCCTGCGCCGCGTAGAGCGACACCATGACCTCGTCAGTGACACTTTGCTGTTCGCTACCTGCTTGCTTCTCTGCCATGGTGCCGGACTACCTCATAACCAATAGATCAATTGCTTGCTGCCTGCGTCTGGTTCGACAAACTCCAGATGTAGGCGGTCAGTACATGAATCTGCGCGTCAGTCAGCTTGCCGGCCTGCGCTGGCATCTGGTTCATCTTGCCATTGTTGATCATGGCGACAATATGCTTCTCGCCGGCGCCATGCAGCCAGATATCGTCCGACAGGTTGGGCGCACCTATCATCTGGTTACCCTTGCCGTCCAGGCCGTGACAGGCTGCACATGCCGCGAATTTTTCCTGACCCAGCGCAGCTCTGGCGGAATCATGCTGACTGCCGGAAAGGCTCAGTACATAGTGTGCAACGTTCAGTACGTCCTCTTCACTGCCCACAGCACCTGCCATCGGCGGCATCATGCCGTTACGGCCGTTGATCAGTGTGGTCTTGATCGCCTCAGGCGTGCCGCCATAGAGCCAGTCACCGTCGGTCAGATTGGGGAAACCCTTGCTGCCCTTGGCATCGGAGCCATGACATTGTGCGCAGTTATTGAGAAACAGGCGGTTACCGATCCCCATCGCCTGCTCATCAGCCGCCACTTCTTCCGGTGCCATAGCCAGAAATTTGGCATACAACGGTTCAACCTGTTCATTCGCCCTGGCGACTTCGGCCTCATACTGGCTGACCTGCGACCAGCCGAACGAACCCTTGTAAGCCCCCATGCCCGGATAGAAAGCCAGGTAGGCGATCGAAAAGATGATGGTGATGATGAACATCCACACCCACCAGCGCGGCAGCGGGTTGTTCATCTCACGCAAATCTTCATCCCAGACATGGCCGGTACTGTTGTCACTGCTAGCGTTCACTTTGGTCTTGTTGGTCACCCAAAGCAGGAGTGCGCATCCGACGATACCGAAAAAGGTTATCGCCGAGATGAACCATGGCCAGAAACTATTGGTGAAATCACTCATTTTTTATTCCTCAGTCCTGTTCGAATGGCAGATTGGCTGCATCTTTGAAATCCGCTTCACGGCGCCGCGACCAGGCCCAGACAACGATGCCGATAAACACTACAAAGCTGGCAACGGTCGCAATGATGCGTAATGTATTGATGTCCATGATCCACCTGCCTATTTCAATGTCGTACCCAGCGATTGCAGATAGGCAATCAGGGCTTCCATTTCCGTCTTGCCTTCGACTTCGGCCTTGGCATTGGCGATCTCTTCATCGGTGTAAGGCACACCGACGGCACGCAGGGCTTTCATTCTGGGTGCAAGACCATCTGCATCGACCTTGTTGTCCTCAAGCCACGGGTAGTAAGGCATGTTGGACTCGGGTACCAGATCGCGCGGATTGATCAGGTGGATACGGTGCCATTCGTCGCTGTACTTGCCGCCGACACGGTGCAAATCGGGGCCGGTACGCTTGCTGCCCCACTGGAACGGGTGGTCGTAAACGAACTCACCGGCAACCGAGTAGTGACCGTATCTCAAGGCCTCGGCACGGAACGGACGAATCATCTGCGAGTGGCAGTTATAGCAACCTTCACGGATGTAGATATCGCGCCCCGCAAGCTGAACCGGGGTGTAGGGCTTGAGACCCTGTATCGGCTCGGTGGTGGTTTTCTGGAAGAACAGCGGCACGATTTCAACCAGGCCGCCGAACGAGACGACGACCAGGATCAGCACGATCATCAGAAAGTTGTTGGTTTCAATCTTCTCGTGAGAGAAGCCGGATTTTTTATTGTGGTCAGCCATTTTCTTTATTCCTCAAGCATGAGCCGCAACAGGCGGGATAGGTGCATTCACGGATTGGCCCTGCGATGCTGTTTTCAAGACATTCCACAGCATCACCACCATACCGCCCAGATAAAGCAGACCGCCGAGCAGACGCAGACCGTAGAACGGGTAGGTGGCCTTGACGCTTTCGACGAAGGTATAAGTCAAGGTACCGTCAGCGTTAACGCCGCGCCACATCAGACCCTGCATCACGCCGGCAATCCACATCGCGGCGATATAGAGCACGATGCCGATGGTCGCCATCCAGAAATGCAGTTCGATCGCCTTGATGCTGTACATCTGCTTCTGGCCGAACAGACGCGGGATCATGTAATACAGTGCGCCCATCGAAACCAGACCCACCCAGCCCAGCGCACCTGAGTGCACGTGGCCGACAGTCCAGTCGGTGTAGTGCGACAGTGCATTGACCGTCTTGATCGCCATCATCGGGCCCTCGAACGTACTCATGCCGTAGAAGGAGAGCGAAACGATGAGGAAGCGCAGGATCGGGTCTTCACGCAGTTTGTGCCAGGCGCCGGACATGGTCATCATGCCGTTGATCATGCCGCCCCAGCTCGGTGCCAGCAGAATCAGGGAGAACACCATGCCGAGCGACTGGGTCCAGTCAGGCAGTGCGGTGTAATGCAGATGATGCGGACCCGCCCACATGTAAGTGAAGATCAGCGCCCAGAAGTGCACGATGGACAAACGATAGGAGTAAACCGGACGTTCGACCTGCTTCGGCACGAAGTAGTACATGATGCCGAGGAAGCCGGCAGTGAGGAAGAAGCCCACCGCATTGTGACCGTACCACCACTGCACCATGGCATCCTGCACGCCTGCATAGGCGGAGTAGGATTTCATCATATCGGCCGGAATCGCAGCACTGTTGACGACATGCAACAACGCAACGGCGATGATGAAGGCACCGAAGAACCAGTTGGCCACGTAGATATGCTTGACCTTGCGTTTGGCAATGGTGCCGAAGAAGACAATCGCATAGGAAACCCAGACAACGGCGATCAGGATGTCGATCGGCCATTCAAGCTCTGCGTATTCCTTGCCCTGGGTGAAACCCAGAGGCAACGAGACGGCTGCCGCTACAATCACGAGCTGCCACGCCCAGAAGGTGAACGATGCCAGCGAGCCACCGAACAGACGGGTCTGACAGGTACGTTGCACGACGTAGTAGGACGTTGCAAACAAGGTGCTGCCGCCGAAGGCGAAAATCACAGCATTGGTGTGGAGCGGACGTAATCTGCCGAAACTGGTCCAGGGCAAGCCCAGGTTCAGCTCCGGAATATACAACTGCGCCGCAATGATCACGCCGACCAGCATGCCCACTACGCCCCAGATGACCGCCATGATGGAAAACTGCCGTACAACGGTATCGTTGTACATCACTGCTTGAGAGCTATTAAGACTCATATCACTACCTCAGGTTGACGATGCTGTGGGGCATTTTGTCGCAGAGTCAAACCGGGGCTTTTGATATAAGTCAATCGTCGTGCAGAATTCGCTCGCCTTCCTGCTCGATATCCTCGAACTGGCCGTGATAAATGGCCCACCAAAGACCACCGAGGATGGCGAGCACCAGAATCACGGACAGCGGAATCAGTAAAAACAGAATGTCCATGGAAAATTCCCTAAGGTTAGTCCTGCGCTTGCGCTTCAGCGATTTTCGCCAGCCGCGCAGCGTTCATGATGACCAGCAGCGAACTGAGCGCCATGCCCAAACCTGCCATCCAGGCATTGATCCAGCCGGTCACCGCCAACGGTATGCAGATGGCGTTATAGGCAGCTGCCCAGATCAGGTTCTGCCGCACGATCTTCATGGTACGGCGCGCCTGCGAAAGCAATTGTGACACTGCCGTGAGCTGCGCGCCAAGAATGACGAAATCCGACTGCGATTGTGCCAGCGGCGCCGCCTGACCGACAGCGATGGAAACCTCGGCGCCTGCCAGTACCGGCCCGTCATTCAAACCGTCGCCCACCATGGCCACCTTGCGCCCGCCCTGTTGCAACCGCTGGATATGGGCCAGCTTGTCCTGCGGCGTATTGTCTGCAGCGATGCGCTCGATGCCGAGCTCGGCAGCAACCCGCTCAACCGCTGCCTTGCGATCTCCCGAAAGAATCTCTGCAGTTATCCCGCTACGCATCAACTGCGCAATGCCAGCCGCTGCGTCAGCACGAATATCCTCATCCAGCTCGAAAGTCGCCAGCCAGCCCGTTTCATCCGCCATGTGCACCTGCATGCCGGCAGCTAGCGGAGACTCCATGCTGCAGAACCGCGCGGAGCCGAGCCTGATCCGGCCCAGGCTGGTTTCTGCCTGCAAGCCCTGGCCGGAAATCTCTTCAACCTTGCCGATATTCACTACTTTTCTCTGCGCTGCCGCCTCAGGCGCGGCCTCCGCCAGCGCGCGCGCAACCGGATGCAGAGAATGGCGGCCAATCATTGCCGCCAGCTGCAAGACATCTTCACGACGCCAGCCCTGCCGCATGCGAACGGCCGACACTTTCATGCGATCGTTAGTCAATGTGCCGGTTTTATCGAATACAGCCGTATCTATGGAGGCCATCATTTCCAGCCCCTGCAGCCGTCGCACCAGTATGCCGCGACGCGCCAGCGCTCCGGCCGAGGCCAGCATGGCAGCAGGCGTCGCCAGCGACAGCGCACAGGGGCAAGTTACCACCAGCACAGCCACGGCAGCCATCAGGCCGCGTGCGGGGTCGGTCGGCCACCAGTAGAGCAAGGCGGCGAATGCGGCAAACAGCACGAACAACAGAAACGGCTTGGCGATACGGTCAGCCAGCATCGCCAGACGCGGCTTGTCGACCGCAGCTTTTTCCATCAGCGCGACAATTTCCGCATAGCGGGTCTCCTGTCCGACCTTGCGGGCGCGTATCAGCACTGCGGATAAAAGGTTGTGGGTGCCTGCGATCACACTGGCATGCAGCCCCTTGTCGACCGACCGCGATTCGCCGGTCAGCAGCGCTTCATCCGCCAGCGTTTGGCCCTCGATCACTTCACCGTCTGCAGGGAAAGCCTCGCCCGGCAATACACGTAAAATATCATCCGGCCTGATGCGCTTGACTGAAACCCGTTCGAAAGTGCCTGGCGCAGTCTGACGCTCGACGCTTTCCGGCAGCCGACGCATCAGATCATCGAGCGCGCCGGCTGTCTTGTTGCGCAAGCGCGTTTCCAGCCAACGGCCGGTCAGCAGGAAAAAGACAAACATGGTGATGGAATCGAAATAGACTTCCTCCGCCCACCAGCCCTGCGGCCAGAAAGTCGCAATCGAACTGACGATGAACATGATGACGATGCCAAGCGAAACCGGCAGATCCATGCTGATCTGGCGGCGGCGGACATCGCGCCAGGCATTCTCGAAAAACGGCGTGCAGGAAAACAGCATCACCGGCAGGGTCAGCACCCATGAAGCCCAGCGCAGCAAATGCACGATATCAGGCGTCATGTCGGCAGGGTTCGCAACATAAGCGGGTGCGGCATACATCATCACCTGCATCATGCAGAAACCTGCCACCAGCCAGCGCCACAGCGCCAGTCTCTGGGCGCGGACCCGGTTCGCATAGGCATCGACACCGGAGGCCGGCAGCGCGCCATAACCGGCGCTGTTCACCGCAGCCACCCATTCGGAAGGTCTGGTCCGGTGCGATGACCACCTGACCGAAGCACGGCCGGTGACGCCGTTCACATCAGCACCGAGCACGCCGGGTACCGACTGCAGCGCACGCTCGACGGTGTAAGCACAGGCTGCGCAATGCATGCCTTCGATCACCATGTGCGAATCCCACTCCGCACTACCGGCAGAACTCTGCTGGCTGAAATTGGGCCATTCGAGCGGATCGTCCAACACCGCAGCCACACCAGCTTCCGGCCTGGCTTCGTTGAGCAGCAAAGTTTTTTGCGATATATTTTCAGGGGTCGCCATGCGCATCCTCACAGCCTATTGGAATAGCGTCCGTCCTGGCTTGATGTAAATCAACGGACTCGATATTTGCACACGCAGTATTTGAGCGACATCAAACCGGGCAGCCTCATTTCGCCTATGCTCGGTACTATAGTCCGGCCTTGAACGCACCAACCCATTTTCACATAACACAAGGATTTCAGACATCATGTACCGCCCTCTTCTTGTTGCCACCCTGCTGATGCTACCGCTTGCCGCGCCGGCCGAAAATTCCGGCGAACCGCACCACCAGGACAGCACCGTTACCATGTCGCGCGGCGAATTGCTCTACCGCAACCACTGCATCGAATGCCACAACCAGCAGATTCACTGGCGCGACGCACGCATTGCCGCCGACATGCACAAGCTGGTCGCGCAGGTCGATCGCTGGCAGGACGCCATCGGCATGCAATGGAGCAATGAAGAAATCATGGACGTCAGTCGCTACCTCAATGCCACTTATTATTTCTATTGATATCTGATAAAGCTGCGGCAAGCACATGAAACATCGCCAACAAGCAAAGCAGCAGCATGCCGCTCCGCACTGGCATGCGATGCCCGCCGATCAAGCTTTGAGTATTCTGCAGAGCAATATCCACGGCCTTTCCGGACATG
Organism: Methylophilales bacterium LSUCC0135; assembly: GCA_001704575.1. GTDB lineage: Bacteria > Pseudomonadota > Gammaproteobacteria > Burkholderiales > Methylophilaceae > UBA6140. The sequence goes on along the minus strand of MCAW01000003.1, from coordinate 85,963 downwards.
ACGCCAATGCCCGGCTAATCCTCTTCGGCAAAAACAGACTGCCGGAAGCAAAACGCCGGCCGCGCTGGCTCAGCTTCCTGCTGCAATTCCATAACCCACTGATTTATGTGCTGATTGCAGCCGGCATCACCACGCTGCTGATCGAGAACTATATCGATGCCGGCGTCATTTTCGGTGTTGTGCTGATCAACGCGCTGATCGGCTTTGTGCAGGAAGGCAAGGCCGAGAAAGCGCTGGAGGCCGTGCGAGCCATGCTGGCCAGCCATGCGACCGTGCTGCGCGATGGCGAACGGCACCGGATAAGCGCAGACGAACTGGTGCCGGGCGATCATGTGCTGCTCGAATCCGGCGACAGAATCCCGGCCGACCTGCGTTTGCTCAAGGTCAAAAACCTGCGCGTCATGGAAGCCGTGCTGACAGGAGAATCGCTACCGGCAGAAAAATCCACCGCTGCCGTGGATCAGGATGCGGCTATCGGCGACCGCACCTGTATGGCCTACTCTGGCACCCAGGTTGCTTCCGGCCAGGCGCACGGATTGGTCGTCGCCACCGGCGAAAAGACCGAGATCGGCCGCATCGGCGCCATGGTGGGCGACATCCAGACCCTGACTACCCCACTGACGCGCCGTCTCGATCAGTTCGCCCGCCGCATCACCGCCTTCATCCTGATTGTCGGCTTGTTCACTTTCCTCTACGGCCACTACCTGGCAGGCATGAGCATGCACGACATCTTTCTTGCCGTCATCGGTCTCGCCGTCGCGGCCATTCCGGAAGGTCTGCCGGCGATTGTCACTATCGTGCTGGCCATCGGCACCCGCATCATGGCAAAAAACCGTGCCATCGTGCGCCGCCTGCCGGCGGTCGAATCATTGGGGTCCGTCACTGTCATCTGTACCGACAAGACCGGCACGCTCACCCGCAACGAGATGGCGGCAGTGCGCCTGATGCTGCCGGATGGCGACATCAGCGTCAGCGGCACCGGCTACGCGCCAGAGGGTGGTTTTCATGCTGACGGCAACCCCGTCGACCCGGAGCACAATGAAGCGCTGCAGGCACTCGCGCGCTGCGCGCTGCTATGCAACGATGCGCACCTGAAACATGACGATAAGGGTGAATGGCATCTGGTCGGCGACCCGACCGAAGGTGCCCTGCTGACTTTCGCCTTCAAGGCGGGGTTTGATCCCCTCATCGCCGCCGAGCAGTTTCCCCGTGTCGACGTCATCCCGTTCGAATCGGAACACCGCTACATGGCGACGCTGCACCACGACCACGCAAAGCGGGCGTTCGTGCTGCTGAAAGGCGCGCCGGAAAAAGTGCTGGAACTCTGCACCCACGAGGCAACAGGCAAAACACTGGATAAGGCCGCCTGGCAAAAACGCATGGAAAATGCGGCCAGCGCCGGCGAACGCGTGCTTGCACTGGCAAGCGCGGAGATGCCGGCAAATACGACCAGTCTTGGCACCGAAGACATCTCTGCGCGGTTCGAACTGCTTGGCATGATCGGGCTCATCGATCCGCCGCGTGAGGAAGCCATCGCCGCTGTCGCTCAATGCCAGCGCGCCGGCATACGCGTAAAAATGATTACCGGCGACCATGCTGTCACTGCCGCCGCTATCGGCCGCCAGTTGGGGCTTGCCACAGCGCATTTGCTAACTGGCGAAATCATCGAAACTCTCACCGATGCGGAACTGCAGCAACGCGCACTGAAAACCGACGTAATCGCCCGCGCCAGTCCGGAACACAAGCTGCGTCTGGTCGCTGCGCTACAGGCGCAGGGCCATCTGGTTGCCATGACGGGTGACGGCGTCAACGATGCGCCGGCCCTTAAGGCAGCGGATATCGGTGTCGCCATGGGCCAGAAGGGCACCGATGCCGCACGCGAAGCGTCTGATCTGGTGCTGACTGACGACAATTTCGCCACAATTGCCCATGCGGTGCGCGAGGGCCGGGTCGTCTTCGACAACATCAAGAAATCACTGCTGTTCATTTTGCCGACCAACGGTGGCCAGGCCGGCGTCATCCTGCTGGCGATTTTTGCCGGTCTGGCCCTTCCGGTCACCGCCGGACAGATTCTCTGGGTCAACATGGTCACTGCCATCACCCTGGCCATGGCACTCGCATTCGAACCTGCAGAAACCGGCGTCATGCGACACCCTCCACGCTCACCGCAACAACCATTGATTACCCGGGCGCTTGCAATCAGAATCCTTTACGTCAGCATCCTGATGATTCTGGTGACATTTGCCGTCTTCGAATGGGAGCTGGCGCGCGGCAACAGCATCGAGACTGCACGCACCGCCGCAGTCAACATGCTGGTAGTCGGTGAACTGGTTTACCTGTTCAACGTGCGCCACTTCACCGCATCCGCCTTCAACCTAGAAACTTTGACCGGCAATCGCGTCGCATTGATGGTGAGCGCCATACTGATTGTGTTGCAACTGCTGTTCACCTACGCACCAGCCATGCAGCAGATATTCCAGAGCACCTCGCTCGATCTGCTTTCATGGGCATTCATTCTGACGTTGGGGCTGCTGAAATTTATCGCGGTTGAAGTGGAAAAAGCCGTGTGGCGCGCCTGCAAGATCGAACGCATGTAAACAGCTGGGGGTATTCCGATGAACACCTACATGACCTGGACCTTCACCATCCTCGCCGCCATCATGCTCTTTCTGCATGGCCTGGCCTCTTTCTCCGAAGAAGTCACACGGCTCGGCGGCGAACGTCTGCGCGAAGTATTGCGGCGCATCACCCGCCCCGACTGGCGCGGCGCGATTGCCGGGGCCGTGGCGACTGCCATCGTGCAATCATCATCGGCAGTCACCTCGATGGCAGTGGGGCTCGCCCACAACCATACGTTGAGCGCACGCAGCGCGCTTTCCATCATGATAGGCGCGCATGTCGGCACTACGCTGACGGCTTGGCTGATCGCCTTCAAGGTGGCCGGGCTCGGGCCGGTATTTCTTACATTGGGCGGCCTCTGGTCCTTGTTTGGCCCGCGCCCTTGGCGGCCATACGGCAAGCCGCTGTTTTATTTCGGCATTATTTTTCTCGCGCTTGACCTGATCTCCCAGGCGCTCGCGCCGGTTGCAGAAAGTCCGCACATTTACGAATGGCAGGCGACGCTGGACTCACCTGCGCTAGCACTGATTTTTGGCGCCCTGCTGACCGCCGTGGTGCAATCCTCATCTGTCGTCAGCGGCCTGGCAGTAATCGCCGTGGCCGACAACATACTGACACCCTCTGTTGCCATCTGGATGGTTGCCGGCGCCAACATCGGCACCACCTCAACGGCGATGCTGGCCAGTGCCCCGCTCGACAACTCCACGCGCAGACTGGCGCTACTGAACACCGCCTCCATCCTGCTCGGCGTTCTCATTTTCGCCACTGTGCTGCAACCCGTGATCGGCTTCATCCTTGCCTCGGAATTGACCGCGGGGCAAAAAGTCGCCATGGTACATACGGTATTCAACCTTGCCGCAGCGATTGCAGCGCTACTGTTATTGCCGCATCTGTGGCCGCGCATCAACCGGTGGCTGAACAAGGAAACCGTGCGTAACTGATCAAGACAGGCCAGGCTGGAAGTGAATATAAAAAATCAGGAATCGTCATCAGAAAGACACCTGTCATATTGGAATCTGGTCGGGGTGAGAGGATTCGAACCTCCGGTCTCTACGTCCCGAACGTAGCGCTTTACCAGACTAAGCTACACCCCGAAATATGCGAGTTTTACGACAGATCTTTTGAATCTTACCTGATACTCGCCGTTGCGCAGCGATTACAGAGAATCTGTCAGGCCAGGGTCTGACGACCCGATGGCGGAGAGGGAGGGATTCGAACCCTCGATACGCTTGCACGTATGCCTGATTTCGAGTCAGGTACATTCAACCACTCTGCCACCTCTCCGAAGGGCGCTATTCTAGCACTTGCAACGCCATTCCAGAAATGCTCCAGCGGCATTTTTTGCAACTGGACAAAACAGCCAAAGTTGGTGAAACTGACGCCATGCGTTGGCTACTCATCTTTCTCGCATTGTTTGTGCTGAGCGCTTGTCAGGAGTCCGTAAAGCCATTGCCGGACCCGAGCATCACCAAGGAAATCATTGTGGTGACGCACAACGGCCCGAACACGTATTACATCGATGGCAGCGATCAGCCGGCCGGCATCGAACATGATCTGGCGATGCTGTTCGCCAAAGAGTTGGGGCCGGAGTACACCGTCAAATTTCTGCTGGTCGACAATATCACCCAAGTCATCCCCACCCTGCTCAAGGGAGAAGCCCATTTTGCCGCTGCCGACCTCACTGTCACGCATCTGCGTCAGCATCTGGTGCAATTCACTGCGCCCTACCAGAACGTGCAGCAGCATGTGGTCTACAACACCGAAACCACAAAGGCGCCGAAAAAGATCGAGGATCTGATCGGCGCTAGTATCGCCGTGCCTGAGGGCACCAGTTACGCCGAGCGGCTGAGCGAAATCGCGCACAACCATCCTGAACTGGAGTGGCAGACGCTGAAGAAAGCCAGTGCGGATGAGCTGATGGAACAGGTGGCCGAAGGTCTGCTCGACTTCACCATTTCCGACAGTCATCTGGTGGCGATGCTGCGCAACTACTACCCCAACCTTGGTATCGGCATGACGATAGGCGCAAAGGAAAACATCGCCTGGGCGTTCCCCAAGACCGGCAACCGCTGGCTTTATGATCAGGCGAATATCTTCTTCGCCCGCATCCAGAAAGACGGCCGTCTGCGCAACCTGGTCGATCGCTATTACGGCCATTCCAAACGACTGGATACGCTGGATGTCACGACATTCCTCAAACGCACCCGCAGTCTGCTACCGCTTTATGTCGATCTGTTCAAGGAGGCACAGGAGCTGACCGGCCTCGACTGGCGCCTGCTGGCGGCAGTCAGCTATCGCGAATCGCACTGGGACAGGCTCAATACGTCGCCGACCAATGTGCGCGGACTGATGATGCTGACCGAGGCCACCGCCGACATGCTGGGCGTGACCGACCGGCTGGATGCGCGTCAGGCCATCATGGGCGGTGCACGCTATATCAACATGCTGAAGGATAGTGTCCCCAAGCGGGTGCCGGAGCCGGACCGCACCTGGATGGCGCTGGCCGCCTATAATATCGGCTATGCGCATGTCGAGGACGCGCGGGTGCTGGCACAGCGCATGAAGTTGAACCCGGACAGCTGGGCCGATGTCAAGAAAACGCTGCCCCTCCTGAACAAGGCCGAATACTACACAACGCTGAAATACGGTTATGCGCCGGGCGGAGCACCCGTGATCTTCGTCGAGTCGATTCGTACCTACCACAAGATTCTCGAAAAATACGAGCCAGCACACAGTCCGCTGCTGCCGGATTTCGATCTTGGCTTCAATCTGGCGAGACTCTTCAATCAAGTCCAGTTGATTGAATAGAAACGCCGGACCGGCAGATTGCAAAAGAACAAGAGAAAGAACCGTTTTCAATGGAACACAACATCTCGCTGATCACCACGATTGCAGCAGGTTTGGGGCTTGCCCTGATCTTTGGCTTCATCGCCGAGAAACTGCGCCTGCCGGCCCTGGTAGGTTATCTCCTGGCAGGCATCTTCCTTAGCCCGGCTACCCCGGGATTTGTCGCTGACATCGAAATTGCCAGCCAGCTTTCCGAGATTGGCGTCATGCTGCTGATGTTCGGGGTCGGTTTGCATTTTTCCATTGACGACCTGCTCTCGGTCAAGCGAATCGCACTGCCGGGCGCGGTGGTACAAATGAGTCTCGCTACCCTGCTCGGCATGGGGGTGGCGTCGTGGTGGGGCTGGTCCATTGGCGAAGGCCTGATCTTCGGCCTTGCGCTTTCATGCGCCAGCACGGTCGTGCTGTTAAAGGCACTGGAAACCCGTGGCATCCTCGATACCATGAACGGCAAGATCGCCGTTGGCTGGCTGGTGGTCGAAGACCTTGCAACAGTACTCGTACTGGTGCTGATGCCACCGCTGGCCGGCATGCTGGGCGGCAACGCCCAGGCTACCGATATGCCGCTATGGCAAACCATCGGCATCACCTTGTTGCAGGTATCCGCCTTCATCGCCCTGATGCTGGTCGCCGGTCGGCGCATCATGCCCTGGCTCTTGTGGCATGTCGCCAAAACAGGTTCACGTGAACTCTTCACCCTTTCCGTCATCGTTGCAGCCATAGGTATTGCCTATGGTGCTACCGCTCTGTTTAACGTGTCTTTCGCCCTTGGTGCGTTCTTTGCAGGCATGGTCATGCGCGAATCGGAGTTCAGCCATCGTGCAGCAGAGGAATCCCTGCCGTTTCGTGATGCGTTTGCCGTGCTGTTTTTTGTCGCTGTCGGCATGCTGTTCGACCCCGGTGTACTGGTCGAAGAGCCGCTACACGTGCTTGCAGTGGTAGGTATTATCATCATCGGCAAATCCCTCGCAGCCATGGCACTGGTGCTGACATTCCGTTATCCGCTCAACACGGCGCTGACGGTATCGGCCAGCCTTGCACAAATCGGCGAATTTTCTTTCATCCTCGCCGGTCTCGGTCTGGCCTTGGGCATACTGCCATCCGAAGGGCTGAGCCTGGTGTTGGCCGGCGCGCTGATTTCCATCGCACTTAATCCACTGGTATTCGCATCCATCGCGCCCGTCAGCAAATGGCTGCTGAACCGTTCGGCAACCGCTCGCCGTCTTAACACCCGGGTTGACCCCTATGCCGAGTTGCCGATGAGCACGGAGCGCAAATATCTGGAAGGCCAGGTCGTGCTGGTCGGCTTCGGCCGCGTCGGCCGCCGCATCGCCGATGCGCTGAAAGAGCGCGGTATCCCGTATGTGGTGGCTGAACAAAATCGGGAGATCGTCGAAAACCTGCGAAAGAAGAACATCCCGGCCGTTTCCGGTGACGCTTCCGACCCTGTCGTGCTGGTACAAGCACATATCGCACAAGCAGCCATGCTGGTGGTGGCAACGCCGGACTCCATCAACGTGCGGCAGATGGTCGATACGGCGCGCACGCTGAATCCGCAAATCGAGATCGTACTGCGCACGCACAACGAGGATGAATCGGTACTGTTGCGGAAGGAAAATCTGGGCACCGTTTTTTACGGCGAAGAGGAATTGGCGCGCGGCATGACCAACCACGTGATGCAGCGCTTCGCACCCAAATCGGCTGCCTGAGCCGCGGCCGGCAGCGGCTTATCCACTCAGTCGGCGCTCTGCTGCGCGCCAATGATCATGGTGTCAGATGGCAGCCAATGCAATAGCTTTGAAGCAGAGCTGCCGACCAGCCCTGCCATCAGACTGCTCTGACCGCGGCTGCCGATCACCACCAGATCAACGGCGTGCTGCCGCACATATTGCGTCAACGCCGATTCAAGCCGGCCGGCTTCTACATGCAGCGTTATGCAAGCACGCTCCGCGGCATTCAAACCCATGTCATCATAAAATGCATCCGCCCTGGCCTGAAAAGCGCTATCCGCCTGCAAGGGCTGCGGCTTCTCACTGGCGAGTTCGGCCAGATTCTGTTTAACGGCATGGAACAATACAATGGATTGACCGGGAAACAACTTCAGCGCCGCACTCAATTCAAGGGAAGACGCGCGTGAAAAGTCACTGGCCACCACTATCCTGCGATAAGCGCCATGCGGACGCTTGCGTACCACCAGCACCGGCTGATTCGCCAACCGCACCAGCTTTTCCACTGTGGTGCCCAGAATAAAGCGGCCGAACGGCTCGCTGCGCGCCATGCCAGTGACGATCAATTCGCAGGCCTCGCTGGCGGCAGCCTCAACGATACCGCCTGCCGGTTCACCTTTCACCACTTTGATGCTGACCGGCACATTCGCGTTCGATATGTCATCGCGCATCTGTTGCTGCAGAATCTGCAGATTCTCCTCTTCGGCACCATATGCCCAGTTCAATACCATGTCGGGTGTCTGCGTGCTCTCCGCCACATTGACCGCGACCAGTTGCGCCTGCCATTGCTGCGCCAGCTGAACGGCACGGTCGAGCGCGCGATCGCACCTTGCGCTGAGATCAGTCGCCAGCAGCACCCGCGTTGGCGGGCCGTTCAACCAGGGAGCTTTATTCATCGTTCGACTTCCTGCATTCTATTTCTCGTTGACCACCATGATGTCGCAACTACATTCCATGGTCACGTACTCGGTCACGCTGCCGAGCAGCAATTGCTCGACACCGGATTTTCCGTAGCGCCCCATCACGATCAGATCGCAGCCGATCTGCTCGGCCTGGCCGATGATTACTTCCGGCGCGTAGCCATATTCAAGCACGCTGTTCAATCCGGCACTGCTGGCATCCGGCAGTGTGCGGATGAAGGCCGCCATATCTCGTTCGGCCTGTTGCTTGCTGGAGGCGCGGTAGCCCGCCAGTTCGCTATCCGAAACACCAGCAAAGCGTAGCTTGCTCTCGAACGGAATCTCGAATACGTTCAATAGCGTAATTTCGGCATCCGGCGCCATCTTGAGCGCCGCATCCACCGCAGCCATTGACGACAGGGAAAAATCTACCGGCACCAGCAGGCGGCGGTATGACGTTTGCGCCGGCTGTTTCACCACCAGTAGCGGTTGCCGGCTACAACTCAGTATGCGCTCCAGCATCGAGCCCTGAAACCAGTCACGCACCGCATGCTGGCGATGCGCGCCGATGACCAGCAAGGCATTCATCTCTGCCGCCTGCGCTGCAATCACGGCAAAAGGGCGGCCGATCTCAAGCCGGCCTTGGACCGTTGCACCCGGCAGCTGCATGCATTGTTCAACCTCTGTCTGCAGTTGCTGCCTGGTACTTTCTTCAAGCCGTGCCGGCATATTGCCCGAAATCAGGCGTTTCAATTCCTCCATCAGCGAGCCGGAAAGCACGTGCAGCAAACGCAGCTGTTCGATGCCGACATGGCCGAGTTGCAGCACACGCTGCACAGCAGATTCACTGCGTTCGGACAAATCGGTCGCCAGCAGAATGTGTTGAAAGGCTTTCATGGTTTTGCTCCCTGATAGGCTTCGTCGAATAGTGTTTTCGCGGCGAAATCGGCTGCGTCCTCGAACGGTTGCAGCACTCTGGTGACGCCGGCCCGCTTGAGCCGCGCAGCGTCGGCTGCAAGATGTGCCGTCGTGGCGATATTGCCTTCGTATCCGTGGTGGCGCAAGGCTTTCACCAATGACAGATTGAGATCGACATCGCTGATGGTGCTGACCACCCAGCGCGCCGAAGCCAGCGGTAGCGTACCGACCATGACCGGGTCTTCCGCATCGCCGAAACGAACGGGAATCTCGTGGCGCATGGATAACCTGGTCACCTCAGGGTCAAAGTCGATGCCGAGCACCGCCACCCCCTGGGCATGCAGCGCTTTCGCCAGACGTCCGCCGAAACGCCCCATGCCGAAAACGATGACATCCGCTTCGATCTGAAGCTTGCGCCCATGCTCAAACGCCATCTCGCGGAACGGCTTCTTGCGCTCGAATACGCCAAGCCAGGGACGGCACAATTCATACAGCGGCTGCGAATAGAGAATCATGTAGGTCGAAGCGGTAATCGTTACCAGCCCCACCAGGGTAATGAGCCCGACCGCTTCTATGCTGATGTGACCAAGAGTGACACCCATCGCGGCAAACACGATGGAGAATTCGCTGATCTGCGCAACCGTCAGCCCGGCAAGAAAACCGGTGCGCTTGCGATAGCCCATATAGCCCATGATGGCAAGCACGATGAGCGGATTGCCGATCAGCACAAACAACGAGAGCACGCTGGCTTCGGGAATGGCTGTGCCGAGCGAGCCCAGCTCCAGCTTGGCGCCGAGGTCGATAAAGAAAAACAGCAGCAGAAAATCGCGCAGCGAGGTCAGGCGCGAACTGATCGCTTCGCGGTAGCTGGTCGAGGCCAGCGAAAAACCGGCAAGAAAAGCGCCGACTTCCTTGCTGAAACCGGCCACGTCACCCAGCATGGCCAGCGTTGTTCCCCAGGCAATGGCAAACACCAGAAGCAGTTCGCTCGATTGCGCCAGATGATGCAACAGGCGCGGCAATACATAGCGCATCATGAAGGCAACCGCGGCCAGCATGGCCATCATCTTCAGCACCAGCATCAACGCCGTCATGCCCAGGGCGCCCTCGTCCGCACCGGCACCGTAGGCGCTCATGAGCACCATGGCGATAACGACAGCGATATCCTGCACGATCAGAAAACCCATCGAAATACGCCCGTGCAGCGAATCGATTTCACGCTTGTCGGAGAGCAGCTTGACGATGATGATGGTGCTGGAAAAGGTCAGCGCAATCGCTATATACAGCGCAGTGATTTGCTCGATGCCGAGGCCGCGCGCAATCAGATAGCCGAAAAAGATGGTGAAGGCCAGCTGACCGAGTCCGGTCGCCAGCGCCACCGGGCCGAGATTTCTGACCAGATGCAGATCCAGCTTGAGCCCGACGACGAACAACAGGATGGTAATACCCAGTTGCGCCAGCAGGTTGATTTCGCTGTGCGCCTGCACCCAGCCGAAAGCCGAAGGCCCGGCCAGCATGCCGACCAGTATGAAAGCGACAATCAGCGGTTGCCGCAGCCTTACGGCCAGCGCGCCCACTGCGGCCGCAAGCAGTAGAAGTAAAGCGAGTTCCTGATAGACCGCCATCGTCCTTAACCGGCGGCGCTAATCCGCTCCAGCCCACCCATGTAAGGGCGCAACGCTGCCGGTATCGTCACGCTGCCGTCCGCCTGTTGGTGGTTCTCCAGTATCGCCACCAGCGTACGGCCGACAGCGAGGCCGGAGCCGTTGAGGGTATGCAGCAACTCCGTCTTGCCTTGTTCATTGCGGAAGCGCGCCTGCAGGCGGCGTGCCTGGAAAGCCTCACAGTTGGAAACAGAAGAAATTTCACGGTAAGTATTCTGCGCCGGCAGCCAGACTTCGAGGTCATAGGTTTTGGCAGCACCGAACCCCATGTCTCCGGTACACAGGGAAACGACGCGATACGGCAGTTCCAGCGCCTGCAGGATGTGCTCGGCATGGCCGACCATCTCCTCCAGCGCTTCATAGCTCTTGTCCGGATGCACGATCTGCACCATCTCGACCTTGTCGAACTGATGCTGGCGGATCATGCCCTTGGTGTCCTTGCCGTAGGAACCGGCCTCGGAGCGGAAGCACGGCGTATGCGCGGTCAGCTTGATGGGCAACGACTCCAGCGGCACGATCTCGTCGCGCACGGTGTTGGTCAACGTGACTTCGGAGGTGGGAATCAGATACCAATTTCGTTCGGCGACCTTGTGATCTTCAGGATTATCTTCGGAACCCTTTAAGTAAATATCGTATCCGGCAGCTTTGGTTTGCGTGCCTCCGAAACTTACTTGAAATAAATCTTGCTCGAACTTCGGTAGCTGGCCAGTGCCAAGCAAACTCATATCGTTAACGATGTAAGGCGTATAGCACTCGGTGTAGCCGTGCTTTTCCGTCTGCGTATCCAGCATGAACTGCGCCAGCGCGCGGTGCAGTCTGGCAACCGGGCCTTTCATCAGCGTAAAGCGCGCGCCGGAGAGCTTGGCGCCGGTATCGAAATCCAGCCCCAGCGGCGCGCCGACATCGGTGTGATCCTTGATCTCGAAATCAAACGTGCGCGGCGTGCCGATGCGGCGCACCTCGACGTTGTCTGCTTCCGACTTGCCGGCCGGCACGCTATCGTGCGGCAAGTTGGGCACGTTCAAGAGTAGGGTTTTTCTCTCACGCTCAATCTCTTCCAACCTCGCTTCAGAGTAAGCTATCTTGGCGTTAATCTCGGAGACTTCTAACTTGAGTTTTTCTGCCTGATTTTTATTAAAATCAGCTTGGTCAAACTCCTCACTGGCACTCAATCTGGCAATTTGGCCAAGTAATACACCAATCTCTTTACTGTAAGTATTGCGCTTACTTTTCATTTCCTCATTCAGCGTCTGCACTGTTTTCCGCTCTTGCTCCAACGCTGTAAATCTATCGGTATCAAATACGAATTTGCGGGTTGCTAGTTTCGCGACAACAGCGTCCAAATCATTACGCAACATTTGTATATCTAACATGAAAATCCTTATTGTTGATTTGCCACAAGTTCTTTTTAGCCACAGAGCACACAGAGCACTCAGAGAAATTCAAAAACAAAACCTTGAATCATGGGCGTCTGTGTTTCAGAAGGTTTTCTCTGTGAACTCTGTGTCCTCTGTGGCTGAATATTGTTTTGCTATTTGTTCTTTTTGCCTGCCTGCCGGTCCAACTCGCGCAGGTGCTTCAGCTTTTCGCCAATTTTACCTTCCAAACCGCGCGGCGTGGGTTCATAGAAGCTGACCTGCGGCATTTCGTCCGGTAAATAGGTTTCACCGGCGGCATAAGCCTCAGGCTCATGATGTGCGTAACGGTATTCCTTGCCGTAATCCAGCGCTTTCATGAGCTTGGTCGGCGCGTTTCTGAGGTGCAACGGTACCGGCCGCGATTTGTCGGCAGCGACGAAAGACTTGGCTTCGTTATAGGCCATGTAGGCGGCATTACTCTTGGGTGCCACGGCGAGGTAGATAACGGCATTCGACAGCGCCAGCTCGCCTTCCGGAGAACCGAGACGTTCGTAAATCTGGCAGGCTTCTAGCGCCATGCTCTGCGCGCGCGGGTCGGCAATACCGATATCCTCGATCGCCATGCGGATGATTCGGCGGCCCAGATAAAGCGGGTCTGCACCTCCGTCCAGCATGCGCAGAAACCAGTAAAGCGCGGCATCCGGATTGGAGCCGCGTACCGATTTGTGCAGCGCCGAAATCTGGTCGTAGAACGCCTCGCCGCCCTTGTCGAAACGACGCAGCTTGCTGGCCATGGTGGTTTGCAGGAATGCTTCGTCGATTTCCTTCACATCGGCGGAAGCCGCAGCGTTGAACAATCCTTCGACAAAGTTCAGCAAGCGTCTGGCGTCGCCGTCCGCATAAGCCAGCACCTGTTCGCGCACTTCAGCCGTCATCGCAGGGGCTTGCATGACGGCTTGCGCACGCTCCAGCAACTGACCGAGCTCCGCTTCAGACAAGGCGCTGAGTACGAATACCTGGGCGCGGCTCAACAGCGCACTGTTGACTTCAAATGAGGGGTTTTCCGTCGTTGCGCCGATGAAGGTGATCAGCCCGCTCTCGACAAAAGGCAGAAAGGCATCCTGCTGGCCCTTGTTGAAACGGTGCACCTCGTCGACAAACAGAATGGTCTTGCGGCCGGATTGCTGCAGCGTGTTCTCTGCCAGCTCGACTGCCTCGCGGATATCCTTGATGCCGGAGAGCACGGCCGAGATCGGGATGAATTCGGCATCGGCAGTGTTGGCAATCAGCCGCGCCAGCGTGGTCTTGCCGACACCGGGCGGCCCCCAGAGAATCATGGACGGCAGTTTGCCGGAACTGAACGCCAGCTTGAGCGGCTTGCCTTCGCCGAGCAGATGCGACTGACCGACGACGTCACCCAGCGATTTCGGCCGCAGCCTTTCCGCAAGCGGTGCTTGCGGGCTGACAGGTTCAAACAGGCTGCTCATACGGCTGACCGTTTACGTCATTCGCCGACGATATCGGCGCCTGCCGGCGGTTTGAACATGAAGCTCTGTGCATCCAGACGCGGATTGCGTTCCAGCCCGGAGAAGCGGATGCTGGTGGTGTTGCCGTAGCTGTCCTGCATCTGCATCTGTTCGAGACCGTTCCTGCCGAAACCGAGCCGCACCTCGTCAAAACCACTGTCGCGGTCTTTCGGTCTGGCCAGAACCCATTCGAGCTTGTCTGGCGACTTCAGATTTTCCAGGATAAAGTTTTTCTCCACTTCCTTGCTGCCTGCCAGCAGCGCCGCCGGGCTGGAGCCGATGGCCTCGCTCATGTTGCGTACCGTGACCTGATTCAACTCCGGATCATAGAGCCAGATACGGCCGCCATCGCCGACAATCTCCTGCGGATATGGCTTGTTGTAGTCCCAGCGGAATTTACCCGGGCGCAATAGCTGCATGGTGCCGCTGACTTCCTGCACTTTCTGGCCGCGGTTGTCAGTCACCACCTGTTCGAATTTGGCGCGCATGGCGCCGGTTTTTTCGAAGAATTCCTTCAATCTGTCGGCACCGGCCGCATGAGCCAAGATGGGTGCCGCCAGCAACAGCGATAAAACAAATTTTTTCATGGCATTTCCCGCATGATCATTCTGATTTTGGTGCCAGCACTTCACGGTTGCCGTTGCTCTGCATGGCAGAAACCAGGCCGGCACGTTCCATATCCTCGATCAGTCGGGCGGCACGGTTGTAGCCGATGCGAAGCTGGCGCTGAACGGAAGAAATCGACGCGCGGCGGGTTTTCAGAACGATGGCGACGGCCTCGTCATAAAGCGGGTCGGCTTCGCCGCCGCCCTCACCTGCACTGAAACCGGCATCGCCGTTTTCTTCCGTCTCACCGGTCAGAATGCCTTCGATGTAATTAGGTTCACCCAGCGTTTTTAGATAATCGACCACGCGATGCACTTCCTGATCGGAAACAAAGGCACCGTGGATGCGCTGCGGATTGCTGGTGCCGGGCGGCTGATAGAGCATGTCACCCTGGCCGAGCAAAGCCTCGGCGCCCATCTGGTCGAGTATGGTGCGCGAGTCGATCTTGCTGGAGACCTGGAATGCGACGCGGGTCGGAATATTGGCCTTGATAAGGCCGGTAATGACATCGACCGAAGGCCGCTGCGTTGCCAGTACCAGATGAATGCCGCAGGCACGTGCCTTCTGCGCGAGGCGGGCAATCAGTTCTTCCACCTTTTTGCCGACCACCATCATCAGATCGGCCAGTTCGTCGATGACCACCACGATGGTCGGCATTTCCTCCAGCGGCTCGGGGGTTTCCGGCGTCAGCGAGAACGGGTGCGGAATACTGGTTTCAGCCTTGGTCGCCTCACGTATTTTCTGGTTGTACCCGGCCAGGTTGCGCACGCCCAGTACCGACATCAGTTTGTAGCGGCGCTCCATCTCGGCCACGCACCAGCTCAATGCGCTGGCAGCCTGCCGCATATCGGTCACCACCGGCGCCAGCAGGTGCGGAATGCCTTCATAGACCGACAGCTCCAGCATTTTCGGATCGACCAGAATCAGGCGCACCTGACTCGGCTCGGCCTTGTAGACCAAGCTCAAAATCATGGCGTTGATGGCCACCGACTTGCCTGAACCGGTCGTACCTGCCACCAGCACATGCGGCATTTTCGTCAGGTCCGCCACCACCGGTTTGCCGGCGATATCCTTGCCGAGCGCGATGGCGAGCGGCGAATGCATGTCGTGATAGACCTGCGAACCGAGTATCTCGGAAAGAAAAACAATCTGCCGCTTCGGGTTCGGTATTTCCAGCCCCATGCAGGTCTTGCCGGGAATGGTTTCAACCACGCGCACGCTAACGACAGAAAGCGCGCGGGCCAGGTCCTTGACCAGATTGGTGACCTGACTGCCTTTTACGCCGGGAGCCGGCTCCAGCTCGTAGCGCGTGATGACAGGCCCGGGCAATGCAGTGACCACCTTGACCTCGATGCCGAAATCCATCAGCTTGCGCTCAATCAGCCGCGAGGTGAATTCAAGTGTCTCGGCCGACTGCACTTCGATTTCGCCCTTGGCCTCATCCAGCAAATGCAGCGGCGGCAGCGGGGTGTCGGGAATACCTTCGAACAGGGAAACCTGCTTTTCCTTCTGCACCCGCTCGCTTTTCGGAATCTCCAGCGCGGGGGTGACGATCTGTATCGGAGGCCGGTCTTCGGTGCGCTTGCGCTCGCTCTCGACAAACTCGCTGCGCAATTGCTCAGCCATCTTGCCGGCCTTTCGGTCCTGCCAATCCTGCCAGCTGTTGACGGATTTGCTGTAAATCCATTCGAGCACGGTGCCAAGTTTTTCCGTAATCAGTATCCACGACCAGCCGGTAAACAGACTGAAGCCGACGGCAAACAGCAGCAGCAAGGCCATGGTCGAACCGGCAAAACCGAGCAGGCTTTGCAGCAAGCCGTCAAAGACAGTACCGATCAGTCCGCCGCGTTCCGGCGAAAGCGGCAGCTCGGCAGGCAAGGCCATGATATGGCCGGCTTCCAGCGTAGCCGAAGCCAGCAGCAGCATGCCAAAACCGACGATGTTGAAAATCAGTAGCGGCTGCTCGTTATTAGCGGCTTCGAGCTTGATATAGACCAGCCACATCGCATAAAAACTCAGCACGACAAACCACCAGGCAGAGAAACCGAACAGGTAGAGCAGGATATCCGACAACCAGGCGCCGAGCGCACCGCCTGCATTGTGTATGAGCGCGGCATCGCTGGCGCTGTGCGACCATGAAGGATCGTCGCGGTGATAGGTAAAAAGGATCAACGCCAGGAAAATACCGATTGCAACCAGTGCCAGCCACCAGGCTTCGCGCACCAGCCGCGCCTTCTTCGGATTCTCGGCACTGGCGGCCGGCTTCACAAGGCGGCTGTTGACTGCTGAAGATTTTTTCTGGAAAAACAAGATGGCTGGACCCGGCGCTATGGATTGAACGAATTGATTATAGCAGCATCAATGCTGCTTTCTAACAGCGAGAAAAGACTCCGGCCAGCGCCGCGCAGGCGATGAAATCCGCGTAAAATAGTTGGCTGAAATTTCTCCGGTGAATCCAGATTCGACATGACGCTTACTGAACTCCGCTATGTGGTAGCTGTTGCCCGCGAACGCCATTTCGGCCGCGCCGCCGACGCATGCTTCGTCAGCCAGCCGACGCTCAGCGTAGGCATCAAGAAGCTGGAAGAAGAACTCGGCGTCGCGATATTCGAGCGTGCCTCCAACGAGATCAGCCTGACCCATGTCGGCGAACAGATCGTCGCACAGGCCGCACGCATTCTGGAAGAAGCTGCCAGCATCAAAACCATCGCGCAGCAGAGCGGCGACCCGCTCGGCCACCCGTTGCGGCTTGGTGCCATTTATACGGTCGGGCCTTACCTGCTGCCGCAGATCATCCCCATCCTGCGCGAGCGCGCACCTGCGATGCAGCTGATCGTACAGGAGAGTTACACCGGCGATCTGCGCGAGCTGCTTAAACGCGGCAAGCTGGATGTCATCATCATCTCGCTGCCGTTTTCAGAACCCGGTGTCGTCACCCAGGCGCTATATGACGAGCCCTTCCAGCTGGCAATGCCAGCCGACCATCCGTGGACAGCGGAAAAAACCATTGCACCGGAAAAACTGGCCGATGAAACCGTGCTGCTGCTCGGTGCCGGCCACTGCTTCCGCGACCAGGTGCTGAAAATCTGCCCCAGCCTGGGCAACACGCAGACCGCCAGCGGCATCCAGCAGACGCTGGAAGGCAGTTCGCTGGAAACCATCCGCTACATGGTGACATCCGGCGTCGGCATGACCGTGCTGCCCAGCACCGCCTGCGTACCGACACGTGAAGAAAACCGTATGCTGGCTTTCCGGCCGTTCGACCAGCCCGCGCCCATGCGCCGCGTCGCGCTGGCCTGGCGCAAGAGTTTCCCGCGTCCACAAGCGGTCGAAGCCGTCAGACAGGCGATCCTGCAGGCCAACCTGACCGGCATCGTGCCGCTCGACCTGCCGCCGCAGGAGAGTCATTAAGGGGTTTGCCGCGCGCGCGCTGCGCCCCCATAATTGAGAAATCAACGCGAATTTCAGTGAATCACCTAAAAGGAGAACATGATGGATATCGGAATCAATGAAAAAGACCGCAAAAAAATTGCCGAAGGCCTCTCGCACCTGCTGGCCGACACCTACACGCTCTACCTGAAAACACACTATTTTCACTGGAACGTCACCGGCCCCATGTTCAATACCTTGCATCTGATGTTCGAGACCCAATATAACGAACTGGCACTGGCGGTCGACGCGGTTGCCGAACGCATCCGCTCGCTGGATTTTCCGGCTCCCGGCACTTACCGCGAATTCAGCAAACTGGCATCGATACCGGAAAGCGAAGGCGTGCCCAAGGCGCAGGACATGATCCGCGAACTGGTTGCCGGCCATGAAGCCGTCTGCCGCACTGCCCGCTCGGTATTCCCTGCGGCGGAAAAAGCAGCTGACGAAGCCAGCGCAGACCTGCTCACCCAGCGCCTGCAAGTGCATGAAAAGACCGCCTGGATGCTGCGCAGCCTGTTGGAGAAATGATTAAACGTCATTCACCACAAAGCGCACAGAGTACACGGAGCCAGATGTTTAACCTCGGTGTGCTCCGTGTTCTTGGTGGTTAAAGTTTTGAAGCAAGTTGATTGACCAAGCCGTATTCACCACAAAGCACACAGAGTGCACGGAGTCAGATGTTAATCTCAGTGTGCTCCGTGTTCTTGGTGGTTAAAGTTTTGAAGCAAGTTGATTGACCAAGCCGTATTCACCACAGAGCGCACAGAGTGGACGGAGTCAGATGTTAATCTCAGTGTGCTCCGTGTTCTTGGTGGTTAAAGTTTTGAAGCAAGTTGATTGACCAAGCCGTATTCACCACAGAGCGCACAGAGTGGACGGAGCCAGATGTTTAATCTCGGTGTCCTCTGTGTTCTCGGTGGTTAAAGTTTTGAAGCACCTTATAGTGCCCTCCGTGGTAAAAATATTTTCGTAAAATTGTTCAGGAGTTCATTCAAGTCATGTCTACCAAACACGCCCATCTGCTGATTCTGGGCTCCGGCCCGGCCGGTTACACTGCCGCGGTTTATGCCGCACGCGCCAATCTGAAGCCGGTGCTGGTCACGGGTATCGCGCAGGGCGGCCAGTTGATGACCACCACCGAAGTCGATAACTGGCCTGCCGATGCCAATGGCGTCATGGGCCCGGAGTTGATGGCGCGTTTCCAGCAGCACGCCGAGCGCTTCAATACCGAGATGATTTTCGATCACATCCATACCGCGCACCTGAAGGAGAAACCAATCCGGCTGGTGGGCGATAGCGGAGAGTACACCTGCGATGCGCTGATCATCGCCACCGGCGCCTCGGCCAAGTATCTCGGCCTGCCGTCGGAAGAAGCGTTTGCCGGCAAGGGCGTTTCCGCCTGCGCCACTTGCGATGGTTTCTTCTACCGCAATCAGGAAGTCGCCGTCATCGGCGGCGGCAACACCGCAGTTGAAGAGGCGCTCTATCTGGCCAATATCGCCAGCAAGGTGACGTTGGTGCATAGACGCGACAAGTTCAAGGCCGAGGCGATTCTGGTCGACAAGCTGATGGCGCGCGTGGCTGAAGGCAAGATCGAACTGCAGACCTTCCACACGCTGGAAGAAGTATTGGGCGACGACAGCGGCGTCACCGGCATGCGCATCAAGGATGTCAACAGTGGCACTACCAAAGAGATCGCGCTGAAAGGCGTGTTCATCGCCATCGGCCACAAGCCGAACACCGACATTTTTGCAGGCCAGCTGGAAATGGAAGGCGGCTATATCGTCACCAAGGCCGGTCGCGAAGGCAACTTCACCGCCACCAGCATCCCCGGCGTATTCGCGGCAGGCGACGTGCAGGATCACATCTACCGTCAGGCCGTCACCAGCGCCGGCACCGGCTGCATGGCGGCGCTCGATGCCGAGCGTTATCTTGACCAGTTGAAGTAGCCATCACGCCAAGCAAAACACACGAAGCTCGTATTTCTGCCATCAACTCCGTGTGCTCTGTGGTGAAGGATTTTCGACATGACAAACGATGAAGACGATCTTGAACTCTTCCGCAAGGCGGTTGGCGACGCCCGCCCGCTACGTTCATCGCGCGTCTATCATGCAGCACCCAAACCACGCCCGACACCGCGCCAGTTCCTGCGTGACGAGCGGCAGGCGCTGATCGACTCTCTCAGCGACGATTACATTCCCGCTCACGAACTGGAAAGCGGAGAGGAGCTGCTATATCTGCGGCAGGGTCATGCGCCGGACATTCTCAGCAAGCTACGGCGCGGTCATTGGGTCGTGCAGGCGGCGATCGACCTGCACGGCATGGTATCCGACGAGGCGCGCGCCTATGTCGCCGAGTTTCTGGTCGAATGCAAAAAACGTGGAATCCGCTGCGTGCGCATCGTGCACGGCAAGGGGCTGGGGTCGAGAAACCGGGAACCGGTACTCAAACACAAATTGCGCAGCTGGCTGATGCAGAAAGACGAAGTGATCGCCTATGCCCAGGCCAGACGCGAGGATGGCGGCAGTGGCGCGGTGATTGTGCTGCTGAAAGCCGGCTGATCCGGAATAGCAACAGGTCTATCAAATCTGGTAGCGCTGGATCAGGCACACGGCCTCAGCCGCTATGCCCTCGCCACGGCCGGTAAAGCCGAGTTTTTCCGTCGTTGTTGCTTTGACGTTGACGCAATCGCGCAGAATGTCGCAATCGCTGGCAATGTTGCAGCACATCTGTTCGATATGCGGCGCCATTTTAGGTGCTTCGGCCATGATGGTGGCGTCGATGTTGACGATTTCGAAATGTTTGGCGTGCAAAAGCATGTGCACTTGCCGCAATAATTCGCGCGAATCGATGCCCTTGTAGCGCGCATCCGTATCCGGAAAATGCTTGCCGATATCGCCCAGCGCCGCCGCGCCCAGCAAGGCATCGCATATCGCATGCAACAGCACGTCAGCATCGGAGTGACCCTGCAAACCCTTGTCATGCGGAATATCGACACCGCCGATGACGCAGGCCCGCCCCACTACCAGCTGGTGTACGTCAAAACCATGTCCGATTCTGATCATCTGCTTTCCTCCTTCTTGTTACGGTCTGCCATCAATATCGCCTCCGCCAGCGCCAGATCTTGCGGATAGGTAATCTTAAGATTGCGCAATTCCCCCGGTACCAGCAACGGCTTCAGGCCGAGCGCTTCAATGGCCTGTGCCTCATCGGTCGGGGTTGCACCAGCGTTCTGCAAAGCCTTCTTCAGAAAACCGTAGCGGAACATCTGCGGCGTCTGCGCCTGCCAGAGTCCCGCTCTCGGCTCGGTCGCGGCTACACGCTGCGCACTGTCCGCGCGCTTGAGGGTATCGGCCAGCGGAATCGCCAGCAAACCGCCGACGGCATCATCCTGCACAGCGTCGAGCAAACGATTGAGCAAGGCCTGCGTCAGCCCCGGGCGTGCGGCGTCATGCACCAGCACCCAATCATCATCGGCAACATCCTGCATCGCCACGAGCCCGTTCAATACGCTAGCGGCGCGCGTCTCACCGCCGCAACGGTAGACAAAGAGCCTGGGGGTTGCGCTGACCGGCTGCCTTTGCCAATCACCGTCTTCCGCGCTGATCACCACATGCACGCCGGCAATACGCGGACTACGGATAAACGTATCGAGACAATGCGCAATCAGGGGAAGCCCGAGTAACTGCAGATACTGCTTTGGAACATCGCTGCCCATGCGGCTGCCGGAACCGGCGGCGGGGATCAGAACATGAAAATTGGCCATGCAGGATTCTAACATGCAAGGCCGGATGGGTTATGCAGACAAAGCCAGGTGCAGGCTGCACCGACACCTGGAAATTTCAAAAGAGCGGGGTTATTCGTCCCCGCTGGCGTTGCTGGAAGGCGTAGCCGAAATCTTGTGTATCGCAAGATCGGCGCCAAGGTATTCATCCTCCTGACTCATACGGATGCCGACCAGCATTTTCAACACACCATAGACGATAAAACCGCCGATCAGTGCCACGCTGATGCCCATCAGGCTACCGGCCAGTTGCGCGGCAAATGTGACGCCGCCCATACCGCCCAGCGCTGCGCTGCCGAAGATACCGGCGGCGATGCCGCCCCAGGCGCCGCAAAGGCCATGCAGAGGCCAGACACCGAGCACATCGTCGATCTTCCAGCGGTTCTGGGTCAGAGTAAATGTCCAGACGAACAGGCCGCCGGCAACCAGACCGGTCACCAGTGCGCCGAGCGGATGCATCAGGTCGGAACCGGCGCAAACCGCTACCAGACCCGCGAGCGGGCCGTTGTGGACAAAGCCGGGGTCATTGCGGCCCATGAGCAACGCGGCCAGCGTACCGCCCACCATCGCCATCAGCGAATTGACCGCCACCAGACCGGTGATACCCTCGATCGCCTGCGCCGACATCACATTGAAGCCGAACCAGCCAACCGTCAGAATCCATGCGCCCAACGCCAGGAAAGGAATGTTCGAGGGCGGGAAGGCATGCAATCTTCCATCCTTGCTGTAGCGGCCCATGCGCGCGCCCAGCAGCATGACCGCTGCCAGCGCGATCCAGCCACCCATGGCATGCACCACGATAGAACCGGCAAAATCGTGAAACGGTGCGCCGAAGCTGGCTTCAATCCATGACTGCACGCCGAAGTTGCCGTTCCAGACAATGCCCTCGAAAAAAGGATAAACCAAACCGACCAGCGCAAACGTAGCCGCCAGCTGCGGATTGAATTTGGCGCGCTCGGCAATACCGCCGGAAACGATGGCCGGAATCGCTGCAGCAAAGGTCAGAAGAAAGAAAAACTTGACCAGGTCGTAACCGTTCTTCGCCGACAGCGCCTCGGCGCCTTGCAGAAAACCGACGCCATAGGCGATGCTGTAGCCGATGAAAAAATACGCGATGGTGGACATCGAAAAATCCACCATGATCTTGACCAGAGCGTTGACCTGGTTCTTTTTGCGCACGGTACCGACTTCAAGAAAAGCGAAACCGGCATGCATCGCCAGCACCATGATGGCGCCAAGCAATACGAATAACACATCCCCTGCTGATTGCAATGCTTCCATTTTGTTGCATCTCCTCCGGAATTTTATCTGTGCCGGATAAGAGCAAAAACCACGCCAATCACGCAATATCATGTTTTTATTGATATTTTATACAACATCATCCATACAACCGCACAGACTTGGTGCGCCCTTGAGTGCATTGCACATCATCAGTGCAAATTGCATATGCTGAAATTTTATGTTGGCAAAACCAACGATAAAAAGCGATGATTTGGCATCGGCTTTGAACAAAAAACGCTCAGGACTGAAGCACCATGCACACATTGTATTTGACCTATGAAGACAAACTGCTCGACATGATGATCGCCTACAGCAATGTCGAGAGCTCCGTCAGGTTCTCGCTTACACACGGCAGCCGTTATCTGCCGTTTGACGAGGGCGAGCGTCAGGCCATGCTGGAACAGCGCGCCTTTGCGCTGGCAAGGCTGGCGATCGACAGGATCATGCGGCTGACTGTCTGAGCGTGCCCGGCCTTCTACTGCCGGGCAGCATTTTCAATCTTCGTTCTTTTTTCTGATCCAGCCGTATGCCAGTGTCAGTATCCACAGCAGGGCCTTGAACGTGTTCAGCACCGGCACCAGACTCCAGAACATGTTGCCCATGATCTGCCGGCACAGCATGTTCTTGAAGCTGACGGTCTTGTAAATGGTGGAGAGCGAGCAAACGCCCAGCGAGACAAAATAGATGATGAGATATTCGGTTGGAATCAATCGTCTTCTCCCTTGAAAAACCTGTTTCCGGCACTGGTACGTGCCGTGTTATTTAATGTTGTTTACAGCTGCCGCTGCGATGAGACCGTCCTCAACCGAGCTGGCGCCGCTGATGCCGATGGCGCCTATCACTTTGCCCATATGAACCAACGGCACGCCGCCTTCGACCGCCACCGCGCCGGGCAAGCCCAGCAGCGAAGTTCTGCCGCTGTTTAAGGCATCCTCGAACACCTTGGTTGAACGCCGGAAGTTGCTGGCTGAACGCGCTTTGGCAATCGCCACTTCGACGCTGGCGGTTTGCGTATCGTCGGCTTTCTCAAAATAGACCAGATGACCGGCCGTGTCGACAATCGCGATGGCCACCCTGAGATGCATGCGCTGCGCTTCGGCGGCAGCGACAGCCGCCAGCTGCCTGGCACGTTCCAGCCCGATATCCGGCCCGTAGGAAACAGCAGGCGCAGCTATTACCGGGTTGAGAAACCCGATCATGCCGGCAATCACGATGAGACATCTGAACAGTATCATGTTGTACTCCCGATGCGGGGTTTTCCCGCATGTTGAACAAAGCGCCGCCATCAGGTTCTACTCCCCATGCGACACATGATATGGATATTGTCTTTATCGATGGCGGCGGCTGTTTTCAGTTCCGCACGTGCGGAGAGCGCCGTCAATCCCCTGCTCGACGAGCTGTGGAAACACCGCCCGCTGGTTGTAAGCGTTCCCGACGCACATCATCCCATGTTGGCAGCCGTGAGGCAAAAACTGTCAGACCCAGCGATGCGTGCAGAGTTTGATGCCCGCAAAATGATCCATTACGAAGTCACGGGAACCACCGCGCAACGGGAAGGCGTGGCCTTGTCCGCCGCTCAAAGCGCGGCATTAATGCAGGCGCTGGGCCTGAAAGCGGACAGAGTGGCGGTGGCGATACTGGTGGGGCTCGACGGCGGCATCAAGTTGCAGACGGCTAACACGCCCGACCTCAAGGCGGTGTTCGAGTTGATCGACGGTATGCCCATGCGCCGCTGGCAACTTGACTGAGCAGGTTTACAGCGCCGCCGATTTTATGCACCATCCATGACCAGCCGTCATATTTTGCATGCAGAAAGGCAGACATGTTCGAATCCGCCGAATTGGGCCATCAGATCGACAAGGGAGTCTACAAGGCCGCGCTGCCGGCCCTGCGCGAAGCCTTGTTGCAGGTGCAATCGGAGCTGGCGGAAAGCAAGGCGTTCCCGGTCGTCATCCTGATTGCCGGGGTTGATGGTGCAGGCAAGGGCGAAGTCGGCAACCTGCTCAACGAATGGATGGACCCGCGCCTGATCCGCACACATGCCTTCGGCCAGCCTACCGAGGAAGAGCGCGCCCGTCCGCCAATGTGGCGCTACTGGCGCGCGCTGCCGCCCAAGGGCAGGATCGGCATTTTCTACGGCTCCTGGTACACAGCCCCGCTCATTCGCAGAGCCTACGGCGAGATCAAGAAAGCCGAACTCGACAACATGATCGAGGAAATCGTGCGCTTCGAGCACATGCTGACCGATGAAGGGGCGTTGCTGATCAAGCTGTGGTTGCATCTGTCGAAGGAAAAACAGAAGAAACGCATTCACGATCTGCAGAAAAACCCGAAGACGCGCTGGCGCGTCACCGAGATAGATCTCAAGCATCTTGAGCTTTACGACAAGTTTCACAGCCTCAGCGGCCATATCCTGCAGGAGAGCAACACCGCAAACGCTCCCTGGGTGGTGATCGAGGGCTTCGATGCCAATTACCGCAACCTGACGGCAGGCCAGTACATTCTTGAAAGCATCAAAAAACAGCTTGCTGACCGCGACGCCACCAACCGCAAGGCGGCCCCTCCCATCCTGCGCCCGATCGACAAACAGCATGTGCTCAATACGCTGGATTTGAGCAAATCGCTCGACAAAAACCGCTATGCCGAAGAACTGGAAGCCTGCCAGGGCCGCTTTAACCTGCTGACGCGCGACCCGCGCTTCCGCGACATTTCCCTCGTCATCGTGTTTGAAGGCGCCGATGCCGCCGGCAAAGGCGGCAGCATCCGCCGCATCACACAGGCAGTCGATGCGCGTTTCTACCATGTGGTACAGACTGCTGCGCCTACCGATGAAGAACGGGCGCAGCCTTATCTATGGCGCTTCTGGCGGCATATTCCGGGCAAGGGGCACATGACGATCTACGACCGCTCCTGGTATGGGCGCGTGCTGGTAGAGCGGCTTGAGGGATATTGCAGCGAACAGGACTGGATGCGCGCCTATGCCGAGATCAACGATTTCGAGGCACAACTCACCGCGCATGACACGCTGGTAGTCAAATTCTGGTTGCAGATCAGCCGGGAAGAACAGCTCAAGCGCTTCGAGGAGCGGCAAAAAACGCCGTTCAAACGCTTCAAGATCACCGAGGAGGATTGGCGCAACCGCGACAAGTGGGAAGCCTACCAGATCGCTGCCGCCGACATGATCGACCGCACCAGCACGGTCGATGCGCCGTGGACGCTGGTGCCAGCCAACGACAAATACCATGCCCGCATCAAGGTGCTCAAAACCCTGTGCGAGGCACTGGAAGAAAAACTTAACGGCCGCAGGGACTAAACGAAGCTCGTCGAAGCGGAGACCATGCCGATCCGGCTGGCCGCATCAGGGTCACCCATCCAGAAGCAATAGAACTCGCGCACAACGGTAAAAAACACTCTGCGCATTTCCCTGTTTTCGAGCAAGGGCAGCGTGGCATCGACGACGATACGGTAGTTGCGATTGGGTTTTTCCGGCGCATCGCGCAACCGTATGAGCAATATTTTCACCAGCTTTATGCGTGCATCGACCAGGGCTTTATCGGCACCGGCCTGCCTTAGTGCCAACGTGTAAGCCTTCAGCGGCCAGGTTTCGGCAGTGTCAAACTTTGTCGTATCCAGTATTTTCCACAGTGCCTTGAGGTCGATATCCAACGGCTGCCAATCGACTGGATTGGCGCTGAAACCGCCCTCGGCATTTAGCGCTGCAATCGATTTGAAATCCTTGATCCAGAAATGAAATATTCTCGCGCAACGGCAAGACCGAACAGCCATTCCCGTTTATCGAACCTGCCCAGTACATTTTCCACGGCGTCCCGATAGGCAGCGTTATCAAAATCGGCATTTTCAATAGCCGGAAATATGGCCAGCAGAAACTCGCAATGGCGGCCGAGCGCAACATCGTCTGCGCCGTTGCTCTTCAATACCTTGAGATACGCATTCAGTGATTCGTGTTCACGCGTTTGCATCGTTGTCATCAGTATTTCAGGTCCGCTTGAGATCGTTGAGTATTGCTCTTGATGATTGACTTCGCATGATGCGAGTCGAGCAAATTTATATTCGGGTCGAATCGGATGTTTTCAAAATCGCCCATAAAACCCGATAATACGGCATGCCTGAATCAGCATGTCATCGCTGAAGTCTACCAAACAATTTTTTATATCGGTGCATCCCTTTGGAAATCATTCTGATCGTCATCATGTTGTCCGGCGCCTGGTACTGGCTTGACAGCATCAATTCCCGCGAAGCGGCGATTCATACCGGCCGCGAGCTGGCCCAGCGCTGGAACCTGCAACTGCTGGATGAAACCGTTGCCTGTACCCGCCTGCGTCTGGGACGCAATTCCCGCGGACAGCTTAAAATCATGCGTACCTATGAGTTCGAGGTCAGCACCAGCGGTAGCGACCGCCTCGAATGCCATCTGGTGCTGCTCGGCAAACAGCTGCAATCCTGGCATATCCCGCCCTATCTGCAACCGCTGTACTGAGCAGAGCGCCGCGCATGCACTACATCGGCCGCTTCGCTCCCTCGCCCACCGGCCCTCTGCACTTCGGCTCACTGGTTGCAGCCGTTACCAGTTATCTTGAGGCAAGAACGCATCAAGGCCTCTGGCTGCTGCGCATGGAAGACCTCGACACGCCGCGCACGATGCCGGGTGCTGCCGATGCGATTCTCATCAGCTTGGAGGCTTTCGGCTTTGAATGGAATGGCAGCGTGCTCTATCAAAGTCAACGCACGGCATACTACTCGGAGGTATTCGAACGCCTGCAAACCAGCGGCCTGGTTTACCCTTGCGCCTGCACCCGCAAGGAAATCGCCGATTCCGCCGTTCAGGGCATAGAGGGTGCGGTCTATCCCGGCACCTGCCGCAATGGCCTCATGCCGGGCCGCACAGCCCGCGCCTGGCGCATCATGACCGAAGATGCACCGGCCAGTTTCAACGATGACATTCAGGGCGCGATCCATCAGAACCTCGCGCGCGACATCGGCGATTTTGTCCTCAAGCGTGCCGATGGTCTGTTTGCCTATCAACTGGCCGTAGTCGCAGATGATGCAGCGCAGGGCGTTAGCCATGTCGTGCGCGGCGCCGATCTGCTGGATTCGACGCCACGTCAGATTTACCTGCAGCATCTGTTGCAATTCCCCACGCTGCAATACGCGCATCTACCGGTGGCGGTCAACGCGGCTGGTGAAAAACTCAGCAAGCAGACCAAAGCCCGTGCGCTGGACAATGCAAACGCGGCGGCAGCGCTTTGGACGGTGCTGGATTTTCTCGGTCAGCATCCGCCTGCCGCACTGCAGCGGGCGACAACAGCGGAAGTATGGCAATGGGCACTTGGGCACTGGCAGCCGGGCCGGATTGCCAGGGTACGCGCGCTGACTTTTAGCGGCTGAAATACCTGCCAGCCCTGCGCTTCTGCACACGGCTGGTGCTACCATTACACATTTGCACCAGATTGATCGCAAACATGTCTTCCAATGCGCCAGAGCAGGATACCCTGCACCGTTTCACCTTTGAAAACACGCCGATACGCGGCAACACCATCCAGCTTCATCAAAGCTTCATGATCGCACTGCAGAATCAAGCTTATCCGGATTTTCTGCGCATCGCGCTCGGCGAGCTCATGGCCGCTGGCATGCTGCTTTCGGCCACGCTGAAAATGCACGGCGCGCTGATATTGCAGATTCAGGGCAAGGGTCCGCTGAAACTACTGGTAGTTGAATGCAGTCGACAGGCAGAGACAGGCGCGCTGACCTTGCGCGCTACAGCCAAATTCAGCGAGAACCTGCAAGCCGCCAGCCTGCTGCAGATGATCGGAGATGGTCATTTCGTCATCACGCTGGATCCGAAAGATGGCGGTGCCGGTTATCAGGGCATCGTGCCACTGGAAGGCAACTCGGTGAGTGAAATGCTGGAGAACTACATGCGGCGCTCGGAACAGATCGAGACCAGCATCTGGCTTGCATGCGACGGCAGACAAGCGGCCGGCATGCTGTTGCAGAAACTGCCTGGCCAGCACGAAACAGATACCGATGCGTGGAATCGCATCAATATGCTGGCAAAGACCGTGCAAAATGAGGAGCTTCTGCAACTGCCTGCCGAACACTTGCTTCACCGGCTTTTTCATGAAGAAGATGTGCGCCTGTATGACGGTCAGAGCGTGCAGTTCCTTTGCAGCTGTTCTCGTGATAATGTGAGCAATATGCTCAGAATGCTGGGGCAGGAAGAAATAAAAAGTATTATCGAGGAGCGTGGTGAAGTTGAGGTGCATTGTGATTTCTGCAACCGGAATTACCGATTCGACAGAATCGATTCCGAGCAATTGTTTTTCACAGACATTACGATGCCGGCACCACCTGGCCGTCACTGACTGAATATCCGATAGCAACGGTCGATCCATGCGATTCAACTTCTCCCGCTGGGTTCCCAAGCGCAAGCATATCCTGGAATCGCGCTGGCTTGCCCCCTTCAGTGAGCATCTGCATGACCGCCATCTCTGGCGCTTCGAGCGTTACGCTTCGGCAAGAGGCGCCGCGATCGGCGTGTTTTTCGGCTTCCTGATTCCGTTCGGCCAGATTCTGTTTGCTGCCGTTGCCGCAGTATTCTTCCGCGCCAATCTGGCCATTGCCGTCGCCAGCACATTGGTCACCAATCCGTTCACCTTCCCGCCCATCTACTGGCTAGCCTACAAGCTGGGGCTGTTTGTAACCGGCGGCGGCACCGAGTCAGTGCATGCAGATATCATTGCTGAATCGGTCGCCATCAATCCTGAAGATGTTGTTGCCAACAGCGGCTGGTTCGGCTGGGTCGATGGCGCCATGACCTGGTTACGCGATGCGGGCCTGCCGTTCATCACCGGCATCGTCATCATGGCAGTGGTGGGTTCGATTCTGGCATATGTGCTGACCCACGCCATCTGGCATCTGCGCGGCACCTTCCGCAAGCAACGGCTGGCCAGAAACCGCAGAAAACGCGCCGAACTGCAAAATGCCGAACTGCGAAATAAAGCAGAACGCGAAAAACCCTAACTTGCCAACGACAACTGGCGTACACGCTCAAACAGACAGACTGCGCTGGCGGACGCCGCATTGAGCGATTCCACCCTGCCCGGCATGGGAATGGTAATGGTACGGCTGGCGGCATCGATCAATGTCTGGCTGATGCCGGCACCTTCGTTACCGATGATGAGAGCCACATTTGCAGTCAGATCCTGTTCGAACAGGGATGCGCCATGCATGGCTGTCGCCAGCGTCACCCCTTGAAATCCCCTTGCTGCAGCGACAAGGTCAGCCTGCTCGACAATGGGCAGCACGAAATGCGCGCCCTGCCCACCCCGCAAAGCTTTCGGCGACCAGGCTTCAGTACAGCCTTCGGACAAATACACAGCTTCCGCCCCGGCGGCCGCAGCGTTCCTCAGCATGCTGCCGAGATTGCCGGGGTCCTGGATATTTTCCAGCATCAGCACAAAAGCCGGAGATTCCGGTATCGGCAAAACCGGCGTCTTGACCAGCGCCAGGATGCCGGTCGGCGTGGTAACTGGCGAAACGGCAGCGAACATTGAGGGCGGCATGGTAATGGTTTTGATGTCTGCCAACCTGTCCAGCAGATTCATGACATCAAGCGCGCAATCGCCATCCGACATAACCAGAAGCTCGGGCTCGCCGAACGTCTCAAGATATGCCTCGACCAGATGCGCGCCATCCAGCAGTATTTTTCGCTGCAGGCGCCGCTCGCGTGCCGATCCGGCAAGCGCTTTCAGCTGTTTGAACCAGGGGTTGTCGCGTGAACTGATATGTTGATAGGCCATAAGGACTTTGCTGTCTGCGTTTACCGGCATTTTAACTTGCCGGACCTGTGCGGTGCAGTAAATCGGCAAGCTACTGCTGATCTGCTGATTCAACAGGTAGCCCGGGTGGTAAAATCAGGTACGTATCAATCTGCAGGAAAATTCGTTGAATACATGCCATCATCTCATGCGTGACATTGCCACAACCAACTCGCAACAACGTCTCGCCGGCTCACCGTCAATGAAGATGGAACAGCCATGCTGATGCCCCTGGAACGCATATTGCATGCACAGGGTTTCGGCGCCCGCAAGGCCTGTCGCATCATGGTCTGGCAGAATGAGGTGACCGTCAACGGCGAACCTTGCGACGACCCATATGCCGAGTTTGAAACTGCCGGGCTGAAGTTTTCTGTGCGCGGCGAAAACTGGGAATATCGCCAGCCGTCCTATCTGATGTTGCACAAACCGGCCAATTATGAATGCTCGCACAAGACCCAGCACCACCCGACCATTTACAGCCTGTTGCCGCATCCGCTGGTTGAACGCGGCGTACAATGCATAGGCCGGCTGGACGAAGACACGACCGGTCTGATTCTGCTCTCGGACGACGGCCAGTTTATCCATCGCATGAGCTCGCCCAAATGGAAAGTGCCGAAAGTCTATGAGGTCACGACCAAACACCCGGTTGACCAGAAGCTTATCCGCGCATTGATGGAGGGCGTACAGCTGATCGATGAACCGGCGCCGATTGCCGCTCTCGCCTGCACACAGGTGAGCGAAAAGATACTGCAGATGACGCTGGCGGAAGGCAAATATCATCAGGTGAAACGCATGATCGCTGCCGTCAGCAACCGGGTCGAAGCTTTGAAACGCATCCGCATCGGCGACCTGGCACTACCGGATGACCTTGAAGCCGGCAAATGGCGCTGGCTTTCGGAGGAAGATATGCTCAGACTGGGCTGGAAAGCTTGATAGCCGCGACATTGCTCAATAATACCGTCGGGCACGGGCAATGCCGGATATTGATATCTTGCAGTACCACGGCCCGCGCCGTGCATTTGGAGTGATCCGTTAATGAAACATTTATATCAGTATTTTTTTCGCGGCCTGCTCGCGGCCTTGCCGTTGAGCCTGACCATTTACCTGCTTTATCTTTTCCTGACCTGGACCGAAGGCATCGCCATGTGGTGGGTGCGGCCCATCATCGGTGATTTCTACATTCCAGGCCTGGGGCTTTTGTTCGGCATCGGTAGTATCGTTCTGCTCGGCTTCATCATCTCCAACGAACGTGCGCTGAAGCTGCTTTCATTGATTGAGCTGCCCTTCACCAGCCTGCCGGTAATCAAAAGCGTTTATTCCTCACTGAAGAATTTTGCCGAATATTTTGCCCCGGACAAGGAAGGCCCTGCACAACAAGTGGTGACGCTGCGATTCCCGGGACAGGATCTGGAAATGGTGGGCCTGGTGACACGACAAAGCCTCTATGGCCTGCCAGATGGTTTCATGCCGGGCGACCGGGTCGCCGTCTATCTCCCCATGGGCTACATGATAGGCGGCTACACGGTATTTGTGCCGCGCGACTGGCTACAACCGCTCAACATGTCGGTAGAAGAAGCGATGCGTTCCTCGCTGTTCGCCTGGATGGCCAATCACGACAACAAATAAGACGTTTGTGCATTACTGAAAAAGTGTGCTGCGCAGAAAAAAGAAAACCGCCCTGGCGGGCGGTTTGAGAAGTTCGCTTTTGCAAGCGTCCGAATTGTCACAAAGGGGAGATGAACAATTGAGTGCCATTCTAAGTTAATGATGTAATTAAAATATTTCAAACTCCTCCTGAATTGTAAGCAAACGTTACCGTTCGCCGGCAATGGCCCATGAACACAGAATAAGCTGGCTTTCCTGCGGCAGCCCCGTATAATGCGTTTTCCCTGCGCTTAACCAATCAGCGTAGCGGTCTTTTTTATTACCCCGATCTTTCCGATCACCTATTCGTCTGCCCCGATTGGTTTTGCCCTGATGGCAAAAGGCCGTCGCAGGAGTCTGTATTGTCCACTGAAGTCACCTTTGCCAGTTTGAATCTGGCAGAACCCATTCTGCGCGCCATCGGCGACGCAGGCTACACCACCCCCACCCCGATCCAGCTGAAAGCCATCCCGCAAGTATTGAGCGGCGGCGACCTTCTGGCCGGCGCCCAGACCGGCACCGGCAAAACAGCCGGTTTTACGCTGCCTTTGCTGCACTTGCTGTCGGCAAAACCCATACAGGCCAAAGCCGGCCAGCCGCGCTGCCTGATTCTGACGCCAACGCGGGAACTGGCGGCACAGGTCGAGGAGTCGGTAAAAACCTATGGCAAATATCTGCGGCTGAAATCCATGGTGATGTTCGGCGGCGTCAACATCAACCCGCAGATCGCACGCCTGAAAAAACCGCTGGATATCCTGGTTGCCACGCCGGGCCGTCTGCTCGATCATGTCGGCCAGAAAACCGTCGATCTCTCCGCCGTTGAAATTCTTGTGCTCGACGAAGCCGATCGCATGCTGGACATGGGATTCATCCGCGACATCAAAAAAATTCTGGCACTATTGCCGAAACAGCGTCAGAACCTGCTGTTTTCCGCCACCTTCTCGGATGAGATCAAGGAACTGGCCGACAGTCTCTTGAACAATCCCGGCTTTGTCGAGGTCGCCCGTCGCAATACTGCTTCCGAGCTGGTCGAACAAACTTTACACCTCGTTCCGCAAAGCCAGAAGCGCGACATGATGAGCCATTTGATCAAAGCCAACGGCTGGCAACAGGTGCTGGTCTTCACCCGCACCAAACATGGTGCCAACCGCCTGGCCGAAAAGCTGGTGAAAGACGGCATTGAAGCCGCAGCCATTCACGGCAACAAAAGTCAGGGCGCCCGCACCAAAGCATTGGCGCAATTCAAGGATGGCAGTCTGCGCGTACTGGTCGCGACCGACATCGCCGCCCGCGGCCTTGATATCGATCAAATGCCGCAAGTCGTGAATTTTGAGCTGCCCAATGTGCCTGAAGATTACGTGCATCGTATCGGACGTACCGGACGCGCCGGTAGCAGCGGTGCCGCTGTCTCGCTGGTGGATGCAGAAGAAATCAAGTTATTGAAGGGCATCGAACGTTTGATCAAGCGGGAGATTCCGCGCGTTGCCGTCGAAGGCTTCGTACCACCCGCCAGAATCGAAGCGGAAGCGCCACGTCCGCCCAGACCGCAAAACCAGCAGCGCAGACCGCAGAACCAGCAGCAGCGTCAGGGGCAAAAATCCGGGCAGAAGCCGCAAGCCAGACCGGCGGCAGAAGCACCGCGCAAATCCGGCAAGCCCATGTCCGAAGCAGCGCGCCATCAGGCCATGCCGCAGGCGGCACTGTTCTCGCCAAAACCCATACACAGGGGCAACCGGGGGCATTAAGGCATGAAGCGCCGGATCAAGATCTGGGTCGATGCCGACGCCTGCCCGGTTGTCATCAAAGAGATTTTGTTCCGGGCAGCGCAGCGCACCCGGCTCGAAACCATCCTCGTTGCCAACAGGCTGTTGCGGGTGCCACCGTCGCCTTATATCCGCGCCCTGCAAGTGCCGGGTGGTTTCGATGTGGCCGACAACCGTATCGTGCAGGACTTGCAACCGGGCGATCTCGTCATCACTGCCGATATTCCGCTGGCCGCCCAGGTGATCGCAAAAGGTGGTCATGCACTCAATCCGCGCGGCGAGTTCTACAGCACGGCCAATATTCAGGAACGCCTTGCCATGCGCAATTTCATGGAAGAATTGAGAGGTAGCGGCGTTGATATTTCAGGACCCGCCGCCTTCAGCCAGAGCGACCGGCAAGCATTTGCGGCGGAACTGGATCGTTTCCTGCACCGTCATAGCGATTCCAGCACAAGCCCGCTACGGGAACAATCTTCCGGAGAACCTGAATGAAAAACCTTTTTCTGCTCATACTTGCCGTGGCTGTCAGCGCCTGTAGCGGCACCGGCACGCCCGATGGCGTCAAGGTCGTCACCGGCTTCGAGGCGGATAAATATCTCGGAACCTGGTATGAAATCGCGCGCCTCGATCATTCCTTCGAACGCGGCCTGGAAAAAGTCACCGCGACCTACAGCATGCGCGAGGATGGCGGCATCAAGGTCATCAACCGCGGCTATGACCCGATCAAACAGGAATGGAAGGAAGCGGAAGGCAAGGCCTATTTCGTCGAAACGCCGGATATCGGCAAGCTCAAGGTATCGTTCTTCGGGCCGTTCTACGGCGGCTACAACATTATCGAGCTCGACAAGGTTTACTACAACCATGTACTCGTTGCCGGGCCGGACAAGTACTACCTTTGGATACTTGCCCGCACACCCCAGCTGTCCTACCCTGTCAAGCAGCATCTGGTTGCCAGGGCTAAACATCTTGGCTTCGATACAGACAAGCTGATTTACGTGAATCAATCTTCCGACCCGGTAGATTACGAAGCGGGAAGACACGTCAGAAAATAAAAAAGGAGCATGCAAGCATGGCATGGGGATTACTGGTGCTGGCCGGACTGTTCGAGGTCGGCTTTACGACCTGCCTGAAGCTCTCGGAGAGTTTCACCAAACCAATACCATCGATGGGCTTTCTGGTGTGTGCAATATTAAGCTTTTGGCTGCTGACCAAGGCCGCCGAAACCATTCCGCTCGGCACTGCGTATGCAGTCTGGACCGGCATCGGCGCATTCGGCACGGCCGTCATCGGCATCTGCTTCTTCGGCGACCCTGCCACCACACTGCGGCTGGTATTTCTCGTATTGCTGATCGGTTCGATTATCGGTTTGAAACTGGTATCGTGACGACATGGAACTGCAAACCTGGGAACTCTTGAGCTACATCGTCACTGTTTTCGGCCTGCCGGTGGCGATCTATGCCTTCATCGTCGAACAGCGCAAGGAACGCGAGAATGAAGATGAAGAGGTCTATCAGCTGCTGACTGCAGACTACACGGATTTTCTCAAGCTGGTTATGGAAAATCCGGACCTCAAACTGCGCTCGCAGACGCATACGCAGGATTTGACTGAAGAGCAGCAAGAACGCATGCTGATCATCTTCGAGATTCTGATTTCCCTGTTCGAGCGCGCCTACCTGCTGAGTTATGACGATGTCATGACACAGAAACAGCGCAGGCGCTGGCTGTCGTGGGAGGATTTCATGCGCGAGTGGTGCGCGCGCGAGGATTTCCGCCGCCTGCTACCGAAGCTGCTGCAAGGAGAAGACCCGGATTTTGCTGCCCATATCCTGAAGCTTGCCAATCAGGCAGTCATACAAACGAATTCTGCAGCCGCATCTTAATCGCCTATTTGACCGGCGTCACCTGGTACCCCGCACCGCGCAACCGCGCCAGCAAACCACCTTTACCCGCCAGATGTGCCGCACCGACAGCAATGAAAGCGCTGCGCTCGGCCGTCTGCTGCTGAATGCGTTCGGCCATCCTGACGTTACGTTCATCCAGCAGTTTCTGCAGAATGCGTGCCCAGAGTTCCGGCGGTAGCTGCTGGCCGCTCTGGCGCGCGTTGACTTCGATGATCTTGTCCAGATTGCCGGAAAGATACGTCTTTACCAGTTCCTCGAAGTTGCGCTCGCGCTCTGCCGGCGTGCGCTTCAAAACGGTACGCAACATCACCAGTTGATCCTCGATGCTGAAGCTGTCGAGCACGGTAAAGTGCTCTTCTACCGTCTCCAGTGCACGGATCGGCTTGGAACGGCTCTGGGCCAGCGACATCAGCATCGCATCCAGCGTGTATGGCGATTGCGGTTTGGGCAGGTCGAAGATGACCGCCAGCAACCATGGCTTCATAGTGGTGGCGATATCGGTATGCATGGAATGAAAATCGGCCAGCTTGATGACTTCGACAAACTCTTTCTCGGTCAGCATGTGGTCGAGACGGCCGTTCTTCATCAAATAAACAGAAGGATCCTGCGGCGGCTGCAATTCCATCAAAAAGACTTCACTGTCGAGCAGGGCCTGCATCGCGGCGGGCGGCAGGTCCGTCACGCGTTGATCATCCGAATGCATGGTGCCGAAGAGATAACTGGTCTTGCCGCCGGGCGCTTCGAGCTTCCACAGCAGCCCTTTGTCCTGGGCATGGGCGACTGCCATGAAGCCCAGCAGCAGTCCGAAAAAAAGGCCTCGAACGAGGCCCGCAAACGCATATGAAGCAGCACGCATGGCGATTCCTATTTCTGATGAAGGGGGCGATTCGCTTTTTTGGACACGGCTTTTGTGCTTCTGGTTCTACCCGCACCGGAATTTATCATTCCCGACGGTTTTTTCGCATTGCTGACAGCGGCGGGGGGCTTGACCGCAAGCGGCTGCCATGCGGGTACCAGATGTTTTTTGCCGTTACCGATCAGGTCATCGCGGCCCATTTTTTTCAGGGCTTCGCGCAGCATCGGCCAATTATTGGGATCGTGATAACGTATGAAAGCCTTGTGCAGACGCCGCACGCCACCCGCTTTCGGAATTGGCACATCTTCGCTGTCCGCAGTCACCTTGCGCAATGGGTTCTTGCCGGAATGGTACATGGCGGTCGCCATCGCCATGGGCGTCGGCGTGAAATTCTGCACCTGATCGAGCTTGAAATCGTTTTTCTTCAACCAGAGTGCCAGGTTGAGCATGTCTTCATCGGTGGTGCCGGGATGCGCTGCGATGAAATAGGGAATCAGATACTGTTCCTT
Source organism: Methylophilales bacterium LSUCC0135 (assembly GCA_001704575.1). Taxonomy (GTDB): domain Bacteria; phylum Pseudomonadota; class Gammaproteobacteria; order Burkholderiales; family Methylophilaceae; genus UBA6140. The sequence goes on along the minus strand of MCAW01000003.1, from coordinate 48,794 downwards.
GCCGGCTTCCTTGCTGAAGCGCTCGAACATTTCCTTGAATCTGTCATAGGGACCCATGCCGGGCTTCATCATCTTGGAAAGCACATTTTCCTCGGAATGCTCCGGTGCAATCTTGAGATAACCGCCGACGTGATGCTGTACCAGTTCCTTGACGTATTCCGGGGAAGTCACCGCGAGGTCATAACGCAGGCCGGAGCCGACCAGAATTTTCTTCACGCCCTTGATATTGCGCGCCTTGCGGTACAGCTGGATGAGCGCGGAATGATCGGTGTTGAGATTCTCGCAAATGCCGGGATAAACACAGGAGAGCTTGCGGCAGGCTTTTTCAATACTCTCCGATTTGCAGGCCATGCGATACATATTGGCTGTCGGGCCGCCCAGATCGGAAATGACGCCGGTAAAGCCATCAACCTTGTCGCGGATCTCCTCGATCTCATGCAGGATGGAGGCTTCCGAACGACTCTGGATAATGCGGCCTTCATGCTCGGTAATGGAACAGAAGGTACAACCACCGAAGCAGCCGCGCATGATATTGACCGAGAAACGGATCATCTCCCAGGCCGGGATTCTGGCTTTGCCATAAGCAGGATGCGGCTTGCGTGCATACGGCAGGTCGTAGACGTAATCCATTTCTTTCGTGGTCAGCGGAATCGGCGGCGGATTGAGCCAGACTTCACGGTCGGCATGCCGCTGAACCAGTGCACGCGCGTTGCCCGGATTGGCTTCGAGATGAAGTACGCGTGAGGCGTGTGCGTACAACACCGGGTCGGCAAAAACTTCTTCGTATGACGGCAGGCGCACTACCTGCATTGCCCGATCCGCCTTGGGCTTGCGCACGATGCGGATGACGTTGCTGGCGGCTTCCGCCTCCGCTGCGTTGGCGGCGGTCGTGGCGCATGAAGTGCCGGTTTTTTCCATCGCCGGCGACATCGCATAGGGATCTACCGGCGCATCGATTTTTCCAGGGCGATCAAGATTGGTCGAATCGACTTCGGACCAGCCCTCGGGGATTTTCTTGCGCAGGAATGCGGTGCCGCGAATATCGGTAATTTCGCTGACCTTTTCGCCACGGGCAAGCCTGTGCGTCAGTTCCACCAGCGCGCGTTCGGCATTGCCGTACAACAAAATATCGGCCTTGGAATCGACCAGAATGGAACGCCGCACCTTGTCAGACCAGTAATCGTAGTGTGCAATGCGCCGCAGCGAGGCTTCTATACTGCCGATCACCAGCGGCACATCAGCATAGGCTTCTCTGCAGCGCTGTGAATAGACCAGCACGGCTCGGTCCGGGCGTTTGCCTGCGACAGCATCAGGCGTATAGGAGTCATCCGAACGTATCTTGCGGTCAGCCGTGTAGCGATTGACCATGGAATCCATGTTGCCGGCCGTAATGCCGAAATAAAGATTGGGTTTTCCGAGTACCTTGAACGGGTCTGCGGACATCCAGTCCGGCTGGCTGATGATACCGACGCGGAAGCCCTGTGCTTCCAGCAGCCTGCCGACAAGCGCCATGCCGAAACTCGGGTGATCGATATACGCATCACCGGTAACCAGTATGATGTCGCAGCTATCCCAACCGAGAGCGTCCATTTCTGCACGCGACATGGGCAATAACGGTGCAGTACCGAAGCGCTTGGCCCAATAGGGCCGATAGCTGTTGATGGGTTTTGAAATTTGCATAAGTTGACCATTTTACTCTGGTTTCAATGCGCCTCAAAATTCGAATGTTTGCCCACCTGCGACTTCAATCAGCCGGCGTGATATCTGCTTCAGACTTGATATTCGCCTCGCTTGTGAAACAATGTATCTGCCCATCCATTACCATCAACGAATTCAATCACCAACCCAGCATCGTGACCCATCGTTATATCGAATTGCATGCCGGTCGTCTGGCAATTCTCGAGGTAGACAGCCCGTTTCCGTCTGCGGATCAGGCATTGAAAGAACCTAACGGACTGTTGGCTGTCGGCGGCGACCTTGGCCCGCAAAGATTGCTCGATGCTTACTCGCAAGGCATTTTCCCCTGGTTCAGCAATGAAGAACCTGTGCTCTGGTGGAGCCCGGACCCCCGCATGGTGCTGTATCCAGCCGAGTTGCGAATTTCCCGCTCTCTGGCGAAATCACTTAAATCCGGGAAATTGAAGGCGGGGCCTTATGAAGTGCGCTTCGACACTGCATTTACCGATGTCATACGGGCATGCTCAGCAGCTGCCCGCCCCGGCCAGGATGGCACCTGGATCACTGAAAGCATGATTGCCGCCTATACCCGGCTGCATGAGGCCGGCTACGCGCACAGTGCAGAAACCTGGATAGACGGGCAACTGGCCGGCGGTCTTTACGGTGTTGCCATCGGCCGCATGTTTTACGGCGAATCCATGTTTCATCATGTGACCGACGCCTCCAAGGTGGCCTTCGTGCGGCTGGTGCAAGAACTGGCTGCCAAAGGTTTCGGTCTGATCGATTGCCAGATGAAAACCGCGCATCTCGCCTCTTTTGGGGCAAGAGAGATTCCGCGCAAGGATTTTTTACAGCAGCTGGAGAAATTGATACATTACCCTTCAGACTTCAACTGAACGATCATGACCCTACCTAACGACGCACCGCTGCAAAAGATCCAGTTCTACGTCACCGCGCCATACAGCTGCGGCTATCTGGAAGGCAGGCTGGCGCAATCGCTGATTGCCGCACCCCATCACCTGATCGACGCCAACGTCTATAATGGCCTGATCCGGCTCGGCTTCCGCCGTAGCGGAAAGTTCGCCTACCGCCCGCACTGCGAGTCCTGCAATGCCTGTGTGCCGGTACGCGTTCTGGTTGATGAATTCAGTGCCAGCCGCAGTCAGCGGCGCGCCCGCAAGCAACATGCAAGCCTCTCGGTGGCCATGGTGCCGCTTGCCTTCAGCGAGGAGCATTTTGCGCTGTATCAAGCCTATCAGATCGCCCGTCACGAGGGCCGGCAGGAGCCGGATGCCATCGAACAGTACCGGAATTTCCTGGTGCAGAGCAACGTCAACTCCATGCTGGTCGAGTTCAGACTCGAAGGGGTTCTGAAAATGGTCAGTCTGATCGATATCGTGCTGGATGGCATTTCTGCGGTTTACACCTTCTACGATGCAACTGACAAGCAATCCAGCTACGGCACCTACAACATACTCTGGCTGATCGATCTGGCCCGGCAACGTGGGCTGCCACATCTTTATCTCGGCTACTGGATTGCGGAAAGCCGCAAGATGGCCTACAAGCAGAAGTTCATGCCGCAGGAGGCCCTGATAGAAGGCGAGTGGCTACGACACGAGCTGAATAAAAAATAGCTGCAAAGGATTTGAACTTATTGCATCGCTATTCATCCTATTCAATGTCATCTCCCTGCAAGCGGCGTTTTAATGTGGAATTCACCCTGCATTAAAGCGCCGTTTTGCATGCTCCTCCAGCCGGGAAAATCCCGCTTTCACGCCTGATATCAGGCTTCTGCATGCTACAATCCGGTTTTTTTGACGGACGATGATGGTTTGAAAAAACTCGTGATTTTTGGTGTCGGCCTGATCGGTGGTTCGCTTGCGCTCTCGCTCAAACGCCGCCTGCCGTCGTTGCACGTGACCGGCGTGGGCCGAAACGGCGAAAGCCTGAAAGCCGCGCTAGACCTGCGGGTCATCAATGAAATGGCTATCTCGCCGGCAACAGCCATGCAAAATGCCGACATGGTGGTGATTGCCGCTCCCGTCGCGCAAACGCCTGCCATCCTCAAGCTGATTGCACCACACATTGAAAGCAATACCGTCATCACCGATGTCGGCAGCACCAAATCCGACATCGTCGACTATGCAGCTGCCATCCTCGGCGATCAGTTCCCGCAGTTTGTGCCCGGCCACCCGATAGCGGGAGCAGAAAAAAGCGGTGTAGCCGCAGCGCGCGCCGATCTTTTTGATGGCAAGAACATCGTCCTCACCCCGTCCGATGCCACCAGCCCGGCGGCTACCAAGCAGGTACGCGACATGTGGCTCCACACGAACGCGAAGGTCTGCGAAATGAGCGCCAGTCATCACGACCACATCTTTGCCGCTGTCAGCCACCTGCCGCATCTGCTGGCTTTCGCGCTGGTCAGCAACCTCGTTTCGCGGCCGGACGCAGAAGAACTTTTCGGATTTGCCGCCGGTGGTTTCCGCGATTTCAGCAGGATTGCAGGCAGCTCGCCGGAAATGTGGCGCGATATCAGCCTGGCCAACCGTAACGCACTACTGGCAGAAATCGACAGCTATCAGGCAACGCTGCAGCAAATGCGAGCCCTGCTCGAAGCAAAGGACGGCAAAGCCCTGCAAACCATGTTCGAACAAGCCAGCCAGGCACGCAACGACTGGGCAGAATCACAAACAACAAATTTACCAGCAAAAAAACAAGATGCAGACGCTTGACCTCAAGCCCACCGGCAGCGCCTCCGGTGAAATCGTGCTGCCCGGCTCCAAAAGCATTTCCAACCGCACCCTGCTGCTCGCCGCGCTCGCCGAAGGCGACACCGGCATTCACGACCTGCTGGCTTCGGATGACGTTGAACGCATGCTGGATGCGCTGCGTTTGCTGGGCGTCGAACTGAATCAAAGCGGCGAACGCGACTGGCATGTCAAAGGCGTGGCCGGTGTTTTCCCGGTCAAGCAGGCAGACCTCTTCATGGGAAACGCCGGCACTGCGATTCGTCCACTCACCGCAGCGCTGGCACTTTCCTCCGGCCACTACCGCCTTTCCGGCGTGCCGCGCATGCACGAACGGCCCATCGCCGATCTGGTCGATGCGCTGCGACAGACGGGCGCTAATATAACGTATCTGGGCAATGCCGGATTTCCGCCGCTGCTGATCGAGCCGGCCAGCATCGATGTCAGCAAGCCAATCCGTATCCGCGGCGATGTTTCCAGCCAGTTCCTCACGGCACTGCTGATGGCATTGCCGCTCACCGGCAAAGCCGCCAGCATCGAAGTAGTCGGCGAACTGATCTCCAAACCATATATCGAAATCACGCTCAATCTCATGCAGCGCTTCGGCGTAACCGTCGAGCGCAACGGCTGGCAAGGTTTTACTGTCCCGGGGGGCAGCGCGTATCAGAGCCCCGGCGAGATTTACGTCGAAGGCGATGCCTCTTCCGCGTCCTATTTCCTTGCCGCTGGCGCCATCGGCAAGGGTCCGGTGCGCGTGCACGGCATCGGCCGCAACAGCATTCAGGGGGATGTGCGTTTCTGCCAAGCGCTCGCGCTCATGGGCGCGGATATCCGTTACGGCGACAACTGGATTGAAGCCAGTGCCGCAGGCGGCAAGCTGAAAGCGATCGATCTCGATTGCAATCACATTCCGGATGCCGCCATGACTTTGGCAACGGCCGCATTGTTTGCCGACGGCCCCTGTAGACTGCGCAACATCGCCAGCTGGCGCGTGAAAGAAACTGACCGGCTGAGCGCGATGGCGACTGAACTGCGCAAGGTCGGCGCCTGCGTCGAAGAAGGTGCTGACTATCTGGTCATCACGCCGCCCGCAAGCCTGACGCCCGGAGCAGCCATCGACACCTATGACGACCACCGCATGGCAATGTGCTTCTCGCTGGTCGCTCTGGGCGGCGTACCCGTCACCATCAACGAGCCCGGATGCGTGGCCAAGACCTTCCCGGATTATTTCGAGCGCTTCGCGACGATTACTCATGACTGATCGATCAAACGCAATGGCTAAAGAAGCGGGAAAGAGTAAAGGGGAAAACCTTGCGCAAGTAGACCCTTCACTCTCCACCCTTCACCCTTCACTGATTCCTGTCATCGCCATCGATGGCCCTTCCGCCAGTGGCAAGGGCACTGTCGCGCAACGCGTCGCCAATCAGCTTGGCTACCATTATCTCGATTCCGGCGCACTCTACCGGCTCGTAGCACTCGCCGCCCGGCAACGTGGCATCAGCTGGCAGGACGCACCTGCGCTGGCAGCACTGACCCAAACCCTCAACATTCAATTCGATAACGGCGGAATTCTGCTTGACGGCACGGATGTCAGCGAAGACGTGCGCACCGAACAAACAGGCAAGGGCGCATCGGAGGTCGCGGTTCACCCCGAGGTGCGGGCAGCCCTGCTCGACCTGCAGCACAGTTTCCGCAGATTGCCGGGACTGGTTGCCGACGGGCGTGACATGGCCAGCGTGGTTTTTCCCGATGCACAGACCAAGATTTACCTGACGGCGAGCGCAGAAACACGGGCCGAGCGACGCTACAAGCAGTTGCTGGAAAAAGGCATGCAAGCCGATTTCGGCGAGATTCTGCGCGATCTGCAACAACGCGACGCCAGAGACAGCCAGCGCAGCACCGCACCGCTGCAGCAATGTCGGGACGCCAGTCTGCTTGAAACCGACCACATGACGATAGAAGATGCGGTCCACTTCGTGATCAATGCTTACGAGCTGCAGAAAAAATGATCCGGCTTTATTTGTTTTGTTACATCAACATGTTACAATGCGTTTTCATGGTGCCATGAACCCCCGGGGTTGATGGCTTTTTTAACTTTTCCCGCCGCCAGGTGGGTATTACTAGGTAATTTTAATGGCTAACGTTTCCACAACCCCATCTTCCTCTATGGAAAGCTTTGCAGCACTGTTCGAGGAAAGCCTCGCCCGCCAGGAAATGCGTTCCGGCGAAGTCATCGTCGCTGAAGTTGTTTCCGTAGATTCCGATTTCGTTATCGTCAATGCCGGTCTCAAGTCCGAGAGCGTGATCAACACCGCCGAATTCCGCGACGACCAGGGCAATATCGAAGTCAACGTAGGCGATTTCGTCAAGGTCGCCATCGAAAAGCTTGAAGATGGTTACGGTTCCACCGTTCTTTCCCGCGATAAAGCGAAGAAAATGCAGGCATGGCTCGATCTGGAAGAAGCCATGAATGACGGCCGCGTCATCAAGGGCATGGTCAACGGTCGCGTCAAGGGTGGCCTGACTGTCATGGTCAACGGCATCCGTGCGTTCCTCCCAGGCTCCCTGGTTGATCTGCGTCCGGTGAAGGACACTACACCGTTTGAAAACAAGGAATGGGATTTCAAGGTCATCAAGCTCGACCGCAAGCGTAACAACGTTGTTGTTTCCCGCCGCGCAGTGCTGGAAGACACCATGGGTGCAGACCGCGAAGCACTGATGGAATCGCTGAAGGAAGGCGCAGTCGTCAAGGGCATCGTCAAGAACATTACCGACTACGGTGCGTTCGTCGACCTCGGCGGCATCGATGGCCTGCTGCACATTACCGATCTGGCATGGCGCCGTGTCAAGCACCCATCTGAAGTGCTGACCGTGGGCGAAGAAGTTGAAGCCAAGATCCTCAAGTTCGATCAGGAAAAGAACCGTGTTTCCCTCGGCATCAAGCAACTGGGCGATGACCCATGGGTTGCATTGAGCCGCCGTTATCCGGTCGGCACCCGCCTGTTCGGCAAGGTGACCAACCTGACCGACTACGGTGCGTTCGTTGAAATTGAACCGGGCATCGAAGGTCTGGTTCACGTTTCCGAAATGGACTGGACCAACAAGAATGTACACCCGGCCAAGATCGCGCAACTGGGCGATGAAGTCGAAGTCATGATTCTCGAAATCGACGAAGACCGCCGTCGTCTCTCGCTCGGTATGAAGCAGTGCCAGGCCAATCCATGGGACGAGTTTGCAGCTACCCACAAGAAGGGTGACAAGGTCAGCGGCCAGATCAAGTCCATCACGGATTTCGGCGTGTTCATCGGCTTGCCCGGCGGTATCGATGGCCTGATTCACTTGTCCGACCTGTCCTGGAACCAGACCGGCGAAGATGCCATCCGCAACTTCAAGAAGGGTGATGAAGTTTCTGCCGTTGTTCTGGCTATCGATGTTGAGAAGGAGCGCATCTCTCTCGGCGTCAAACAAATGGACAGCGACCCGTTCAACGCCTACACCGCCATCAATGACAAGGGCGCTATCGTCACCGGTACCGTCAAGGCCATCGAGGAAAAAGGCGCTGTAATCACGCTGGAAGGTGAAGTCGAAGGTTATCTGCGCGCTTCCGAAATCTCCAAGGAAAAAGTGACCGACGTCAGCGCAGTGCTGAAGGAAGGTCAGGAGATCGAAGCACGCATTCTCAACGTTGACCGCAAGAACCGCACCATCAACCTGTCCATCAAGTCGAAGGATCAGGCTGACGAGGCAGATTCAATGCAGAAGCTCAGCGCAGAGAACTCCGGCAACGCCGGCACCACCAATCTGGGTGCCCTGTTGAAGGCAAAACTCGACAGCAAAAACAACGAATAAGGCAATCCAGCCATGACAAAATCAGAGCTGATTGCCAATTTGGCAGCGCGCTTTCCGCAATTGGTGGTCAAGGACGCAGAACTTTCTGTGAAAACCATTCTTGATGCCATGTCGGATAATCTCGCAACCGGCGAGCGTATCGAGATTCGCGGTTTCGGCAGTTTCAGTCTGAACTACCGTCCACCGCGTCTCGGCCGCAATCCGAAAACCGGCTCCAAGGTTCAGGTACCCGAGAAATATGTGCCGCATTTCAAGGCCGGTAAAGAACTGCGCGAACGCGTTGATTTAGCCGAGTAACTTTGTTCGTTCTACCAGCGGCAGCTGCTTCAATCCTGATTGAGGCGCTGCCGTTTTTTATTGCTCTTGAAACTATTCCGGAAAAGCAGGGGCTTTGCGTTAAAATAAGCGCATGAAATACATGCTCAATGTTCTGCTTGTCATGCTCTGCCTGCTCGTATTCGGTTTTGCCATCAAGAATGTCGAGCCAGTGGAGTTGCAATATTATCTGGGCTTACGCTGGCAAGCGCCGTTATCGCTGATGCTGTTGACCAGCCTGTTGATCGGCGTGGTCATCGGCATGATCATCTGCCTCAAACCCATCATAAAACAACGCAGACGCTTGATATCACTCGAGCGCGAATTGAAAACCCTTAATAAAAACAACCAATCATGATGGAATTCGAATACTGGTGGCTGCTGGCTCTACCGCTGTTCTTCACGCTCGGCTGGCTTGCCGCGCGCGTCGATATCAAACAGCTTTTATCCGAATCCACCGCGCTGCCTGCAGCTTATTTCAAGGGCCTTAATTTCCTCATCAGCGATCAGCACGACAAGGCAATCGAGGCTTTCGTCGAGGCAGTCGAAGCCAACAGTGAATCACTTGAACTGCATTTTGCACTTGGCAGCCTGTTCCGCCGTCGCGGAGAAGTCGATCGCGCCATCAACCTGCATCTCAGCCTGCTAGACCGAAAAGAATTGGCCGAACCGCAGAAACTTGCGATTCGCGCGGAACTGGCCCAGGATTATCTGAAAGCCGGCCTGTTCGACCGCGCCGAGGAGCTGTTCAAATCGCTTGACGACAGCCGCTACGAACAACCTGCCCTGCGCGCTCTGCTGGAAATTTATGTACGTGAACGCGAGTGGCACAAAGCAGTTGAAATCGCGACTGAACTGGAGCGTCTTTCGGGTGTGCCATTCCGTAAGGAAATCGCCCAGTATCATTGCGAACAGGCTGTTCAGGCACTGCTAGGCAATGATCGCGAGGCGGCGAAAAAACATCTGGCCAACGCGCTTGATGCCAACAAGAACTGCGTGCGGGCAAATGTCATGCTGGGCGAGATCGAAGCTCTTGCCGGCAACCATGAAGCCGCCATCTCTTACTGGAAACGTATCGAGTTTCAGCAGCCGGAGTATCTCGGCCTGATTGCCACCAAGATACTCGCCAGCTATCGCACACTCAACAGGCTGGACGAAGGTCTGGAATTACTCAAGACCTATCTGCAAACCTATAAACTGCACAGCCTGCTGAATGTGCTCTACGAAGCCGCCATCGCCCAGCAGGATGCAGAAGCTGCCGCCAAGCTGGCGCGTGACGAGCTGGTCAGAAAACCCAGTCTGCAGACACTTGACCAGCTCCTGCAGGCACGTCTGATTCTTGATGATTCGCTACAGGACGCGCATGTCATTCAGCAGACCGTGCGTTACGCACTCGGCAACCGCAGCGCCTATGTCTGCAGTCAGTGCGGTTTCCGCGCCAAATATTATCATTGGCAATGCCCGGCCTGTAACGCCTGGGAATCGCTGCCCTCGGAACCAAGCGAATCCGCATCATGAATACCGTCAACAACGACCCGCGCATCGTCGTCGCGCTGGACTACGCCAATCCGCAGGATGCGCTCGCACTCGCCCGCCGTCTTGATCCTGCTATTTGCCGCTTGAAAGTCGGCAAGGAGCTTTTTACCGCCGCCGGCCCGCAACTGGTGCAGGCGCTGATTGACCGCGGCTATGACATTTTTCTCGATCTCAAATTTCACGACATTCCAACCACCGTCGGCAAGGCCTGCGAAGCAGCCAGCAGACTCGGCGTCTGGATGTTGAATGTGCATGCCTCCGGCGGCAGCGACATGATGCAGGCCGCACGCGACGGTGTAGAGAGAAGCGGCCGCACGCCTTTACTGATTGCCGTGACGGTGCTCACCAGCATGAATCAGCAGACGCTCAACCAGATCGGCGTTGCAGGTGACTTGAGAAGCCAGGTGCTTAACCTGGCCCGCATGACCCGCCAATCCGGCCTGGACGGTGTTGTCTGTTCGGCACAGGAAGCCAGCATGCTGCGCGCCGAAATCGGCCCCGGTTTTTGTCTGGTCACGCCCGGCATACGGCCGGCAAGCGCCAGCCTCGACGACCAATCACGTGTCGTCACGCCCGCCCAGGCCATCGCCAATGGTGCCGATTATCTTGTCATCGGTCGCCCGATTACGCAGGCAGAAAACCCGCTATCTGCGCTGCAAGCCATCCATCAGGAACTTCAACTCCGCTAGAATTTGGTGTATTGTTCGTTTGCATAACTTTTTTATGAATAGGTTATGCAAACGTTGCCGGCTATCTCAGGCCGGTTTTTCAATTCTATGTAGGAGCAATAAAAATGAAGAAACTGCTACTAGTTATTGCAAGTCTCCTGGCTTTTTCCATTGCCCCGGCCTGGGCCGCAGTCGATATCAATTCGGCGACCGTTGCCGAACTGGAGGCGGTTAACGGCATCGGCCCAAAAAAAGCACAGGCGATCGTCGATTACCGTAAAAAGAACGGCGCGTTCAAATCGGTCGATGATCTGGAGAACGTCAAGGGACTGGGTAAAGCCAGCATCGACAAGATGCGCGCTGACCTGACCGTAGGCAAAGCAAAAAAGGCGGCGGCACCCGAGAAAAAATAGCAGCATGCTGCAACCATGAAAAAGCCCCGGTTCAGCCGGGGCTTTTTGCTGTCATACCGGTGTATCTGTCATTCGATATCACTACTTCACGCGCATGCCCGGCTCGGCACCACTGTCCGGCGAAAGAATGAACGGCCCACCGCGTTCGTCGCTGGCGGCCAGCACCATGCCTTCAGACATACCGAATTTCATCTTGCGCGGCGCCAGGTTGGCGACCATCACCGTCAACCTGCCCTTCAGCGTCTCCGGGTCATAAGCCGACTTGATGCCGGCGAACACCTGACGCGGCTTCTCTTCACCGATATCGAGACTCAATTTCAGCAGCTTTTCTGCGCCCTCGACATGCTCGGCGTTGACGATACGGGCGATGCGCAGGTCCACTTTGGTGAAATCCTCAATGGAAATATAGCTGTCTTCGCTTGTAGCCTTGGCCTCACTTGCAGGCTTGGCTTCGTTCTGCTGATGTTGGGCATGGCGGGTTTGTGAATGCGGCTGCGCTGCCGGCTGCAGAGATTCCTTGTTGGCTTCAATCATGGCGTCTATCTGTTTGGGGTCGATACGGGTAATCAGGTGCTCATAGGATTTGATGACATGTCCGGCAGGCAATCCGAGGCTGACGCTATGCCAGTCCATGGGAGCTCCCCCAAGGAACGCTTCGATCTGCGTGGCCAGACGCGGTAGTATCGGTTTTAGGTAGAGCGTCAGCAAGCGGAACATTTCCAGCGCGTCCGAGCAGACTGCCTGCAAAGCAGCAGACTGCGCCTCGTCCTTCGCCATCACCCATGGCGCTTTTTCTGCCACAAAGCCATTGGCAATATCGGCCAGCCGCATGATTTCACGCAAAGCCTTGCCGAAATCGCGCTGCTCGTAACTATCGGCAATGACCGCAGCTTGCGCCTGCATTTCGGCAACCACCGGATTGTTGCCGCTCGGATCAAGTTTGCCGTCGAAACGCTTGTTGATGAACCCCGCCGTGCGGCTGGCGATGTTGATGTATTTGCCGACCAGATCGGAATTCACGCGCGCGACGAAATCCTCCAGATTGAGGTCGATGTCTTCCATCGTGCTGTTGAGCTTGGCAGCGTAGTAATAGCGCAGGTATTCCGGGTTTTTCACATGTTCCAGATAGCTGCCGGCAGTGATGAAGGTGCCGCGCGACTTCGACATTTTCTCGCCGTTGACGGTCAGAAAGCCGTGGGCGAAGACTTTGGTCGGCGTGCGGTAGCCGGAATACTGCAATGTGGCGGGCCAAAACAGGGCATGAAAATAGAGGATATCCTTGCCGATGAAGTGATAAAGCTCGGCGTTGCTGTCCGCTTTCCAGTATTCATCGAAATCCAGCCCGGCCTTCTGACACAGATGTTTGAAACTGGCCATATAGCCGATCGGCGCATCGAGCCAGACATAAAAATACTTGCCCGGCGCATCGGGAATCTCGAAGCCGAAATACGGCGCATCGCGCGAAATATCCCAATCAGACAGGCCGGACTCGAACCACTCGCCCATTTTGTTGGCAGCTTCCGGCTGCAAGGTGCCGGAACGGGTCCAGCTCGTGAGGAATTCCTCGCACTCGGAGAGCTTGAAGAAGTAATGCTCGGTTTCCTTGCGCACCGGCGCCGCACCGGAAACCGCAGAGAACGGATTGATCAGCTCGGTCGGGTTGTAGGTAGCGCCACAGACTTCGCAGGAATCGCCGTACTGATCCTTGGCATGGCACTTCGGGCACTCGCCCTTGATGAAGCGATCCGGCAGAAACATGTTCTTGATCGGGTCGAAGAACTGCTCGATGGTTCTGGTCGCGATCTTGCCGTTGGCCTTCAGCGCCTTGTAGATGCCGCTCGCCAGTTCGCGATTTTCTTCCGAATTGGTCGAATAGTAGTTGTCGAACGCCACCAAAAAACCGGCAAAATCGGCGCTATGTTCGGCATGCACACGTTCGATCAACTGCTCCGGCGTAATGCCCTCCTTTTCCGCGCGCAGCATGATGGGCGTGCCGTGCGTGTCGTCGGCGCAGACATAGTGCACCTCATGTCCCTGCATTTTCTGGAAGCGCACCCAGATATCGGTCTGAATGTATTCGACCAGATGCCCGAGGTGAATGCTGCCGTTGGCATAAGGTAAGGCGGAGGTAACGAGGATTTTGCGCGGCTTTATATCGGACATGAATGCAGGCTTAAGTGACAGAACAAGAACGGCATTTTAACAAATGCCACGTGCTTGCGCTCAGCTTATCTCGGCAAGGCTACAGTGTGTAAACCGCCATGAAAAATCTGCCGCATTTCACATGCACCACTTTGCCGCATAGGCTAGAATTGCAGTCTCAATTTATTCAAAGCATGAGCAGGATTACGGCATGGCCATCTCGGAATCACAGATTCAAAAAGCACTGCAGGAAATTCAGGATCCCAATACCGGCAAAGACTTCATAAGCAGCAAATGTGCAAGAAACATCCGCGTGGATGGCAGTAACGTATCGCTGGACATCGTTCTCGGCTACCCTTCCGCATCAGTGCAGGATGAAATCCGCCAATTGGTCACATCAAAACTGCAAGCACTGCCTGATATCGGCAACATTACCGTCAACGTCGGTAGCCGTATCGTGCCACACAGCGTACAACGCGGCGTGCAGTTGTTGCCCAACATCAAGAACATCATTGCCGTCGCCTCCGGCAAGGGCGGTGTCGGCAAATCCACCACCGCAGTCAATCTCGCACTGGCGCTCGCTGCCGAAGGCGCCAGCGTCGGCATACTCGATGCCGATATCTACGGCCCTTCGCAACCGCAGATGCTCGGCATCTCGGCCCGTCCGGAAAGCGTCGACGGCAAGAGCATGGAACCGTTGCAGGCGCATGGCATACAAGCGATGTCGATCGGTTTTCTGGTCGATGTCGACACGCCCATGGTCTGGCGTGGCCCCATGGTCACCGGTGCGCTCGAACAACTGTTGCGTGAAACGCAATGGAAAAACCTCGACTACCTGGTCATCGACCTGCCGCCCGGTACCGGCGACATTCAGCTGACACTGTCGCAAAAAATTCCCGTCACCGGCGCCGTCATTGTTACCACGCCACAGGATATCGCCCTGCTGGATGCTCGCAAGGGACTGAAAATGTTCGAAAAAGTTGGCGTCCCCATTCTAGGCATCGTGGAAAACATGAGCACCCATATCTGCTCGAAATGCGGCCATGAAGAACACATTTTCGGTACCGGCGGCGGCGCAGAAATGTGCAAGGATTATAACGTCGACCTACTCGGCAGCCTGCCGCTCGATATCAGAATCCGCGAACAATCAGATGGCGGCAAGCCGACCGTCATCGCCGAACCGGACAGCAAGATCGCCGCCACCTACAGACAGATCGCCCGCACGGTCGGCATCAAACTCTCGCAACAAGCGCTGGATCACAGCAGCAAGTTCCCCAATATCGTGATTCAGAGTACCTGATCAGCGTTTACACATCGGCCATCAGCATAGGGCTTCTGCTCGACAGCTGCTGGCCGGCATCCAATGCCCCCTACTTCCTACCCGCGCTCTCAAAACCAGTCGCCATACTCCCCGCTTAACACGCTTATCCGCAAAGCACAGACCCACTTTCGGCTGGACAGGAACAAGCGAAATAGGGACAAAACTACTTAAACGTTTAAAACCAGGCTTGAATTTGAATTTCAACGCTGCATGATACAAAGTGTCCAACGCTGAACTGCATATTGCTTCAGCGAATATTGAAGGCAAGGCCGCTATGCGGCGCCCCATGAAAGAGACCGGTAATCATTTTTATTATATAAACCCATGGATTTACCCTTACAAGCCAAGCGATACTGCACTTAATCTTGTATGTGACGCCTGCTGCAATTGGCCGAAACGCTCGTGCAAAGGCTTAGCTGCCACCTTGTTGTCCAGCTGATACTTGAATCTTGCATGATCAACATGAAACCGATGCAGATAGTCTCCTTCATCCGCCAGCACGAAGGCATCCTGCGCGGCCTGCGCGCGGCCTTCGGTCAGGCAGATGGTCATGGCATGAGCATATTGGCGCAAAAGGTGAATCAGTCGGGGGCATCGACTGGTCAGAAACTCGCTGTCATGCATGATGATGGTGAGGCGATTCTGACGATCTGCAGTCAGAAAGCGACTCAACAGATCATGCACCTGAATGCTCTGATAACCGCCCCGGCCAAGGTTGGGGTCAAAAATTCGCAGTTCCCGCCTGGCGCGGCCAATCAGAAGCGCCGTTGCAGCTTCGTAGTTACGTTCCCCAAGAATCACCTGATTGGGCTGCAATTCCTGCACTGCATTCACTCTGCAAGCCCTCCGTAACCGTGGTTCTTACCGGCATGCAGATAGCCGGCAACATACCAATCAAACAAACATTGCATGAAACCGGTATCCTGCATCAGATCCTCGTTGACAGCATCCGCCGGCAAGGCTCTGTCATCTGCCAACTGCCTGAGACATTGCTGCCAGTGCGGGGCCATTGCAATGGATTCGCCATTGATGAAAAACCGGTCGCCGAAAAAAAGTGACTGCGTTTTCAAGTCGAGACTTAGGCCGCTCGCTGCGACCGATTTTACGAATTGTGCCAGGCTGGCCTTGCTGCGCGACTCAAAGACGATATGCGGCTTTGGCTCTGTTAGATAGACCCCGAGGAACTCTCCTACCGACTGCTTGTTCCAGCGTATTTTCTTCAGCATGGCGCTGACCCGCGTCACCATATCCTCGCCGATCTCGGCCGGATGCTTTTGCAAGCTCAGACTCGCATCCGCATACATACCTTGCAGTGAGATTCTTTCCTGCAGATAACCGAGAAATTCGGTGGCCAGTTCCTGTGCCGATGGGGCACGAAAGCCAATTGAGTATGTCATGCAATCACCGACGGCAATGCCCCAGTGCGCCACATGGGGCGGCAGATACAACATGTCGCCCGGCTCCAGCAGGTATTCCTGCTCGGTATCGAAATTCTGCAATATCTTCAGTGGGGCATTGTCGATCAGCGTGAGATCCTTCTGCTGGCTAACGCGCCATAGACGTTGACCCTGTCCCTGCAGAAGAAAAACGTCATAGGAATCGAAATGCGGACCGACACCGCCGCCATCAGGCGCAAAACTTACCATCAAATCATCCAGCCTCGCATGCGGAACAAAATTGAATCGTTGCAACAATTCCGCAGCATCCGGCAGATGATGGTTGACACCCTGAACCAGCAGTGTCCAGTGCTTTTTTCCGAGACTGGCGAAGCGGGATTCATCGAACGGGCCATCTTCCACCTGCCATTGTTTTCTGACATAACTGACCAGCCTGGACTGCACCTCTTCTTCGCAGGCCAGCCCGGCCAGTTCATTACCGTCCAGCAAGCCCTTGAAACCCGGTATTGCCTGCCTGATCAGGAGCGGCTTTTTTTGCCAGTATTGCTTCAGAAACTGCTTGGCCGAAACGCCGCCCAGCAGGGCTTTCTGTTGTTCGTGATAAGGATTTTTTTTCATGACTGCATGATAGCGCATTGCAAAGGCGGAATAGAAATGGGTTAGAATCGAATCACTGTCATTTGGCTTTCCCCCTCCTATGCTGCAGATTGGCGATCACGCGCCTGATTTTTCCATCCCGGATGCCGACATGGAGATGTTCAAGCTCTCCAGATTGCGCGGCAAAACCGTTGTGCTTTATTTCTACCCCAAAGACGACACGCCGGGGTGCACGGTTGAAGCAATCGAATTCACTGATCTCGACGACGAATTTGCCAAGGCCAACACGGTTGTGATCGGCGTCAGCAGGGATGACTGCCTGACCCACGCCGGCTTTCGTGACAAACACGGCCTCAGCGTGCAACTGCTTGCCGACGTGGATGGCAAGGTCTGCGAAAAATACGGCGTATGGCAGGAGAAAGAGAAGGACGGCTTACGCAAAATGTGCATCCTGCGATCGACCTTTATCATTGATGATGAAGGTAAAATAGCGCATAGTCAGTACGGCGTCAGCGCCAAGGGCCACGCCCACGAAATACTGAATCTCGTTAAATCACTCTAAACCTTAAGGTACTTTTATCATGCAAATTGCCATGAACACCGTTGTTTCCATGACTTACGAACTCCGCGACAGCGAAGGCAACATCCTCGAATCCAGTGCGGAGCCCGTAAGCTACCTGCATGGCGGCTACGACAATATCTTCCCGCGCGTGGAAGAAGAACTGCACGGCAAATCGGTCGGCGATTCGGTTGAAATCGGCCTGGAGCCGGCCGATGCCTTCGGCGATTACGACGAGGAACTGGTACAGATCGAACCGGCCTCGGCCTTTCCCACCAAGGATCTGAAAGTCGGCATGCAGTTTGAAGGCGAAGATGAAACCGGCGATGTCATTCTGTACACGGTCACCGACATCCAGGATGGCAAGGTCGTCGTCGACGGCAACCACCCCTGGGCCGGCGAACGCGTGCTGTTCAAAGCCACGGTGACCGGTGTGCGTAGCGCCGCCGCAGAAGAAGTCGAGCACGGTCACGTGCACGGTGCGGGCGGTCATCACCACTAAGCACTGCCTCCGCGGCTGCCGCGCCGAGACCTGCCGGCAGCCTTGCAGAGACCAAACACTCAAAGCAATTTCTTCAACCTGTATAACGTATCCAGCGCCTGTCTCGGCGTCAGCTCGTCTGGGTCAACAGTTTCCAGCGCTTCCACAACCGGGTGATCCGGTGTCATCGGCGGCTCGATGGTAGCAGCAAACATATCCGCTTGCGGCCCCGCTTCTATATTCTGCTGTTCCAGTTGTGCGAGTTTGCGCCTCGCCATCGCCACGACCGGTTTAGGGATGCCGGCTAGCTGTGCGACCTGCAATCCGTAACTCTGGCTGGCGGGGCCATCTTCGACGCGGTGCAGAAAAACGATGCCCCTGCCGTGTTCAACCGCCTCGAGATGCACATTGGCCGCCTGCTTGAACTCCTCGACAATGCGCGTCAGCTCGAAATAGTGGGTAGCAAACAAGGTATAGCTGCGGTTTTTTTCCAATAATTGACGCGCGACCGCCCAGGCCAGCGAAAGTCCATCAAAGGTCGAAGTTCCGCGGCCGATTTCATCGAGCAGCACGAGACTGTGTTCGGTTGCGTTATGAAGAATGTTGGCGGTTTCGGTCATTTCCACCATGAAGGTCGAACGGCCGCCGGCGAGATCGTCCGAAGCGCCGATGCGGGTAAAAATCCGGTCTATCCTGCCGATGCGTGCCGAAGTCGCCGGAACATGGCAGCCGCAATGCGCCAGCAGGGTAATCAGCGCCGTCTGCCGCATGAATGTCGATTTACCGCCCATATTCGGCCCGGTGATCAGCAACAGCTGCCGGTAGGGCGTCAGGCAGACATCATTGGCGATGAAAGGCTGGGCGATCTGCTCAACGACCGGGTGGCGTCCGCCGGCGATTTCCAGCCCCGCCTCATCGGAAAATTGCGGCGCGACATAATTTAAGGTTTCGGCGCGCTCAGCAAAGGTGCTCAACACATCGAGCTGCGCCAGCGCAGCTGCGTTGCGTTGCAGCATCGCTATGAACGGCAGCAATGCATCGAGCAATGCTTCATAAAGCGCCTTTTCACGCGCCAGCGCCCGCTCGTTGGCAGACAACACCTTGTCTTCAAAAGCTTTCAGCTCAGGCGTGATGAATCGCTCGACATTCTTGAGCGTCTGCCTGCGGCGGTATTCCGCCGGTGCATGCTCAGCCTGTGTGCGGGTGATTTCGATGTAAAAGCCATGCACGCTGTTATATTCGACCTTGAGATTCTGGATGCCGGTGCGCGCTTTTTCTTCTGCCTCGTAACGCAACAGAAAGTCGCCGTGATTGGTCTGCAGTCCACGCAACTCATCGAGCTCGCCGTCATAACCATCGGAAATCACGCCGCCCTCGCGCAGCACGGCCGCCGGTTCCTGCCGGATCGCGGCATTGAGCAGATCGACCACGGCCTGCGGTACCTGCATTTCATCGGAGAGCTGGCGCAGCAGCAGGCTGTCCTGCGGCAGCGCCGGCGCCAGCAGCGCGAGCTGACGCAGACTTTCACGCAATCCTGAAAGATCACGCGGCCTGGCAGTTTTCAAGGCGATACGCGCAGTGATACGCTCGATATCGCCGATCTCCGCCATCAAGCTGCGCAGAACAGTGTGGCCAGCGCGTTGCAGCCAATCGACTGCCTGCTGGCGCGCCTGTATCGCTGCAACGTCCCTCAGCGGATGATGCAACCATTGACGCAGCAAGCGCGCGCCCATTGGCGTTCTGGTGGTATCCAGCAGGGAATACAAAGTCGGTTTTGTCTCGCCCTGCAAGGTCTGGTCTATTTCGAGGTTGCGACGCGTCGCGGCATCGAGCTGAATGTAATCCTCACTCTGCTCGACCCTGAGGCTGGTGATATGGGGCAATTCAGTGCGCTGGGTGTGCTTGATGTAATCGAGCAACGCACCGGCAGCGGCGATGGCTGCCGTCAATCCATCAGCGCCGAAACCGGCCAGGTCGCGTGTTTCGAATTGCCGCGCGAGGCTCTGCAACGCTGAATCAGCATCGAACTGCCACGGTGCCAGCCTTTTACGGCTGCACGCAAGCAACTCGATCGCCGCATGCGAAAAATCATCCGGCAACAGCAGCTCAGCGGGCCGTATGCGCTGTAATTCCTGACCGAGAAGCCCGGGCGCAATTTCGTTAAGAATACATTGACCGGCTGCCAGATTGATACGCGCAAGTCCGAGAACGCCATCGCCCGGACAGACAGCCAACAGCAGGCTGTCGCGCGATTCGTCGAGCAGGGCGCTGTCGGTCAATGTGCCCGGCGTCAATATGCGCGTCACCTGACGCTCGACCGGCCCTTTGGATTTGGCCGGATCACCGACCTGTTCGCAAATGGCGACAGCCTCGCCCATTTTCGCCAGCTTGGCGAGATATTGCTCAGCAGCATGGTAAGGCACACCGGCCATCCTGATCGGCTCGCCGTTGGATGCGCCGCGTCTGGTCAGGGTAATGCCGAGCAGTCGGGCCGCCTTTTCCGCATCATCATGAAAGAGCTCGTAGAAATCCCCCATGCGGTAGAACAGCAGCATATCGGGGTGCTCCGCCTTGATGCGCAAATACTGGCGCATCATCGGCGTATGCTGTTGCAGACCGTCTTCGCTCAAGAACTCAGCCTCTGGCTGGCGATTTCAGTTCTGGCGTCAGGTGCGGCGTGATGGTCTGCAGAATCTGCGCAAAGACCTTGGGGTTGGCTGCAACGATGTTGCCGGTATCGATCCAGCTTTCATTGCCTTCAAAATCGCCGACGATTCCCCCGGCTTCCTGCACCAGCAGCGCACCGGCGGCGATATCCCACTTCGAGAGTCCGATCTCCCAGAACCCGTCGAACCAGCCGGCGGCGACATAAGCCAGATCCAGCGCGGCAGAACCGGGGCGGCGGATACCGGATGTCTTCTTCACCATGTCCTTGAACATGGAAAGATAAGTGTCAAGATGCGTAAAGTCGCGGAACGGAAAGCCGGTACCGATAATGGATTCCTGCAATTTGGTGCGGCCAGTCACGCGAATGCGCCTGTCATTGAGAAAAGCGCCACGGCCCTTGGTCGCCGTGAACAGATCGTTGCGGTTGGGATCGTAGACCACGGCCTGGGTCAGCTGGCCGCGATGCATGAGAGCGATGGATACGCAGTATTGCGGAAAGTTGTGCAAAAAGTTGGTGGTGCCGTCGAGCGGATCGATAATCCAGACGTACTCTGCTTCCTCGTTGCTGTTGCCGCTCTCTTCGCCGAGAAAGCCGTGAGTCGGGTAAGCGTCCTTGAGGGTGTCGATGATGGCGCGCTCAGCCGCATGATCGACTTCACTGACGAAATCGTTGTAGGTTTTGCTGCGGATTTTCAGGGCGCCTACATCTTGCGAGGCGTGGGTAATGATATTGCCTGCACGGCGCGCGGCTTTCACCGCGTTGGTCAACATGGGATGCATAGATTACTTTCTGCGGTTGCCTCGATGATTGGTCACGAAGCCATATTAAAGAGCTGTTAAAATAGCATTTTAATGCCTAATTCAATGAGTTCCAAACCCAACGTGACAGACCCCGCCTGCCTAGCCAATATCCGCATCGTTCTGTGCCAGACCAGCCATCCCGGCAACATCGGTGCCACGGCCCGCGCCATGAAAACCATGGGGCTCAGCGACCTGTATCTGGTAGCGCCCGCCTCATTTCCTGACGCACATGCCACTGTCATGGCAACCGGCGCCGCCGACCTGCTGCAATCGGCAAAAGTCTGCGCCACGCTGGAACAGGCACTGGAAGGCTGCGCGCTGGTGATCGGCCTCAGCGCCCGTAAACGTCAGCTGTCGCATGAGCTGTTGGCGGCGCGAGAAGCTGCACAACGCGCCGTCTCCATCGCCGGCAATCAAAAGGTCGCCCTGGTGTTCGGCACCGAAATGAGCGGCCTATCCAATGCCGAACTGGATTTGTGCCAGTTGCTGGCGATGATTCCGGCCAATCCCGAATTTTCCTCACTCAACCTCGCTGCTGCGGTTCAGGTCATGTGCTACGAGATCCGCATGGCAAGTCTCGATGCCGGTCAGCATGCGCTGGCGGCAAGAACCAATCCGCTCGCCACCAGCGACGAGCTCGAAGGCTTCTATCAACACCTTGAAGAAGTGCTGATCCAGATCGGCTACTACAATCCGGCACAGCCGAAAAAGCTCATGCAGCGTGTGCGCCGCATTTATGCGCGCGCCAACCTGGAAAAGGAGGAAGTCAACATCCTGCGCGGCGTGCTGAAACTGACGCAATCGCCGCGCATCCCTGGCAGCAAGTGCGGCAAAAAGATTGCTGATTAAACCCTGCTCCCTTTTGTGTCAGAATAAGATATGTTTACGCATTTGAAAGAAGATATCAGCGTTGTTTTCGAACGCGATCCGGCAGCCAGAACCCGCTGGGAAATCCTGACCACCTATCCCGGCGTGCATGCCCTGCTGATGCACAGGCTTTCTCACTGGATCTGGAAACAACGCTTCTACTGGCTGGCGCGTTTCAGTTCGCACATCGCCCGCTGGCTTACCGGCATCGAGATTCACCCCGGCGCCACCATCGGCCGCCGCGTCTTCATCGACCACGGCATGGGGGTCGTCATCGGCGAAACAGCCGTCATCGGCGACGATTGCACCCTTTATCATGGTGTCACACTGGGTGGCACTTCCTGGAACAAGGGCAAACGCCACCCGACGCTCGAACAGGGGGTTGTGATCGGCGCAGGCGCCAAAATCCTTGGCCCCATCACCATCGGCGCACAAGCCAAGATCGGCTCCAACGCCGTGGTGGTCAAGGATGTGCCTACCAACGCAACTGCTGTCGGCATCCCCGCGCGCATTCTCGACGACGCCAAATCCCAGCAACGCGATGACATGGCGCAAAAGATCGGCTTTTCCGCATACGCGGTCAGCGACAACATGAACGACCCCATGACCAAGGCCATTCATGCCCTGCTCGACCACGCCGCCAGACAGGATCAACAACTGCAGGCAGTCATGCAGCAGCTGGAGAAACTTGGCGCCGACGTCGAAACCGACGCCGAAGTCGGCAAGGCTTTCGACGTGAACT
Organism: Methylophilales bacterium LSUCC0135; assembly: GCA_001704575.1. Taxonomy (GTDB): domain Bacteria; phylum Pseudomonadota; class Gammaproteobacteria; order Burkholderiales; family Methylophilaceae; genus UBA6140. The sequence goes on along the minus strand of MCAW01000003.1, from coordinate 26,015 downwards.
ACCTCAATAAAATAGTTGACTAAAGTATTAAGGTATTCTAGAATCCTGCCTGTAAAAACAGGTTGGAAACGGCATCATTGTTGGATATCAATGCCGCCGGAATAACCCCAATATTTCAGGAAACTTGTCATGCGATTAACTACCAAGGGTCGTTTTGCCGTCACCGCAATGCTGGATCTCGCGCTGAATGAATCCGGCAAGCCTGTCACGCTGGCAGGAATCAGTGAACGGCAGAATATTTCGCTCTCCTATCTCGAGCAACTGTTCAGCCGCCTGCGCCGTAGCGGCCTGGTAAAAAGCGTGCGCGGTCCCGGCGGCGGTTATCGTCTTGCCAAACAACAGCACGAAATCTCGGTGTCACAAATCATCAGCGCCGTCGATGAGTCGATTGATGCAACCCAGTGCGGCGGCCGCGAGAACTGCCACGATGAAGGTCGCTGCATGACACACGACCTCTGGTCCAGCCTCAACCACAAGATACTGGAGTACCTGGCCGGTGTCTCCATCGCCGATCTGGTCGCATCGCAACGCGATGGCAAGAAGATAGTCATGAGTAGCCGCCCGTGCACCATGCAACCCTTAGTCGAGGCGATGACAGCCTGAGCGATGCCGCATGAGCAGTACCTATTTCGATCATAACGCGACGACTGCGCTCGATAGCCGCGTACTGGAATCCATGCTGCCGTTCATGACGGCACAGCATGGCAACCCCACCAGCCGTCACAGTTTCGGCCGGCATGCGAGAAGCGCCATCGAACGGGCGCGCGAACAGGTTGCCGATGCCGTCAACGCGCACCCTTCGCAAGTAATTTTCACCTCGGGCGGCACGGAGGCGAACAACCTCGCGGTAACCGGCATTGCCGGGCGCTACGGCGCCAGCCAGATTGTCGTCAGCGACATCGAACATCCTTGTATCAGCCGTCCGGCACAGGCGCTGCAACAGCGCGGCTGGAAACTGGCGGTGTTGCCGGTCGACCGCCACGGCGTCGTACAGGAAAGCGGCGTGGAGGAATTGCTGCGAACAGAAACCAGCCTGCTATCGGTCATGCTGGCCAACAATGAAACAGGCGTACTTCAGAAAGTGGCCGGTATCGCTGCCATCGCCCGCAAACACGGCGTCACCGTGCATACCGACGCGGTACAGGCGCTGGGCAAGATGAGGGTGGATTTCGCCGAACTCAATGTACATGCCATGACGCTTTCATCGCACAAGATCAACGGCCCGCAGGGCGCAGGCGCGCTGATTCTCGACAAGCGCATCGACATCGAGCCGGTGATTCATGGCGGCGGACAGGAAAAAGGACTGCGCAGCGGGACAGAAAACGTAGCCGCAATCGTCGGCTTCGGCGCTGCATGCGAGCTGCTGAATGCAAGACTGCTGCAGGAACCGGGCCGCATCCGGCAGATGCGCGAACACCTGGAAACGGGATTGAAAAAGCTGGGCGCCGTCATTTTCGGCGCCGAAGTAGAAAGACTGCCCAATACCAGTTTTTTTGCCTTCAACGAAATCGAAGGTGAAACCCTGGTGATGGCGCTGGATCGCAAGGGGTTTGCCGTTGCCAGCGGCTCCGCCTGCTCCAGTGACAGCTCGGAGCCGAGTGCCGTTCTGCTGGCCATGGGCGTCGAAGCGGATCTGGCCAAGGGCGCAATCCGCACCAGCCTCGGCGCCGGCAACAGCGCAGAACAGATCGACAGCTTTCTTGCCGTGCTGGCAGGCGAAATTGCAAGACTGCGGCATTTGACAGCGGTCGCCGTATGACTGTACGAAAAATTGAATGCTGAACCATAGGACCCAACATGACTGTTAAAACACCGATCTATCTGGATTACTCAGCTACCACACCGGTAGACCCGCGCGTGGCGGAGAAGATGATCCCCTACATCACCGAATTTTTCGGCAACCCGGCATCACGCAGCCATTCCTTCGGCTGGACAGCGGAAAAGGCTGTGGAAAACGCCCGTGAAGAAGTCGCAAAGCTGGTCAATGCCGACCCGCGCGAAATCGTCTGGACCTCGGGCGCGACCGAATCCAACAACCTTGCGATCAAGGGCGCCGCGCATTTTTACAGTGGCAAGGGCAAACATATCATCACCGTCATGACCGAGCACAAGGCCGTCATCGATCCGGTGCGCGAACTCGAACGCGAAGGTTTTGAAGCGACCTTTCTGCAACCGGAGCCTAACGGTCTGGTGGATATCGAAAAATTCAAGGCAGCCATCCGTCCTGATACGGTGCTTGCCTCCGTCATGTTCGTCAACAACGAAATCGGCGTGATTCAGGATATCGAAGCCATCGGCAACATCTGCCGCGAACACGGCATCATCTTCCACGTTGACGCAGCGCAGGCTACCGGCAAGGTCGCCATCGATCTGGAGAAACTGCCGGTCGACCTGATGAGCTTTTCGGCGCACAAGACCTACGGCCCCAAGGGTATCGGCGCGCTGTATGTACGTCGCAAACCGCGCGTGCGTCTGGAAGCGCAGATGCACGGCGGCGGTCACGAACGCGGCCTGCGCTCCGGCACGCTCGCCACCCACCAGATTGTCGGCATGGGTGAGGCTTTCCGCATCGCACGCGAAGAAATGGAACTGGAAAACGCCCGCATCCGTCGTCTGCGCGACAGACTGCTCGCCGGCCTGCAGGAAATCGACGAAGTCTATGTTAACGGCGACCTCAAGCAACGCGTACCGCACAACCTCAACATCAGCTTCAATTTCGTCGAAGGCGAATCGCTGATCATGGCGGTCAAGGACATCGCCGTTTCATCCGGCTCGGCCTGTACCTCGGCCAGCCTCGAACCGAGTTACGTGTTGCGCGCGCTTGGCAGATCGGACGAACTCGCGCACAGCTCGATCCGCTTCTCCATCGGCCGCTTCACGACCGAAGAAGATGTCGACTATACGGTTGCGCTGATGAAGAGCAAGATCGGCAAACTGCGTGAACTTTCCCCGCTGTGGGAAATGCACCAAGAGGGGATTGATTTGTCCAAAGTAGAGTGGGCAGCTCATTAGAAAGCGTTCTTTGCTTGTCTGGCATTGTTGCCGGCCTGCTCGTTTAAAACGAACTAAACGTCGCAAACCAGCGCCTCGCCAGCCAAACAAATTGACGCTTTCTTGGGAAAATTTCTTAACAGTTAATATTTCAAGCAGTTGAATAATCGAATGAATTAAAAGGCGATGCAAAATCAAGACGGCAAGCCGCAGTTAGTACAATCGAGTACGGCAAGGCTTGCCAACGCAGAGTTTGCGAAGCGTTTTAATTCATATTAGGAGAACAAAATGGCATATTCAGACAAGGTATTAGACCACTACGAAAACCCGCGCAACGTCGGTTCGCTCGACAAGAACGACCCGCACGTGGGCACCGGCATGGTCGGCGCACCAGCTTGCGGCGACGTCATGAAGCTGCAGATCAAGGTGAACGACAGCGGCATCATCGAAGATGCCAAGTTCAAGACCTATGGCTGCGGCTCGGCGATTGCCTCCAGCTCGCTGGTCACCGAATGGCTGAAGGGCAAATCACTGGACGAAGCGGCACAGATCAAGAATTCGGCCATTGCCGAGGAACTGGCGCTGCCACCGGTCAAGATTCACTGCTCTGTGCTGGCGGAAGATGCGATCAAAGCCGCAGTTGCCGACCTCAAATCGAAACAGTCGGACAAAGAGGTCGCGTAAGGCATGGCCATTACACTGACGGAAAATGCCGCAAACCGCGTGCAGAAGTTTCTTTCCAACCGCGGCAAGGGCATTGGCCTGCGCCTCGGCGTCAAGACTACCGGCTGCTCCGGCATGGCGTATACGCTGGAATTCGTTGATGAAGTGAAACCGGAAGACCTGGAATTTGAAAGCCTCGGCGTAAAAGTCATCATCGACCCCAAAAGCCTGGTATACATCGACGGCACCGAGCTGGATTTTGTCAAGGAAGGCCTCAACGAGGGTTTCAAGTTCAATAACCCGAACGTGAAGGATGAGTGCGGCTGCGGCGAAAGCTTCACCGTTTGAAAGCGCTCCCCTCCTCCGCAGCCGGCGCCTCTGGATTGATAGCCTGATGCACAAGAACCACTTCGAACTGTTCGGTCTGCCCGAGCGCTTTGCGATTGATCTGCAAGCACTCGACCAGCTTTACCGCAAAATTCAGGGCGAGGTACATCCGGATCGTTTTGCGGCAGGTTCCAGTGCCGAGCGGCTCAAATCGATGCAACTGGCGACCGCAGCCAACGAAGCCTACCAGACACTGAAAAATCCGACTTCGCGGGCGCGCCATCTATTGCAGTTGAAAGGCGTTGAAACGGAAGAAGACAGCAATACCGCCATGCCTGCAGACTTTCTCATGCTGCAGATGGAGTGGCGTGAAGCCATAGAGGAGGCAGTGGCCGCCAGTGACATCGACGCGCTCGATGAGCTCTTGAGTGAAACCCGCAAAACAACACGCCAGCTGCAACAACAATTGCATGCACAACTGGACGAGGCCGACGCCACCTTGGCAGCAGCAGAAACCGTGAGGAAACTCAGTTTTATTGATAAAGTGCAGGCTGACATCGGACACGCCATCAGCAAACTGCAGGATGCCTGAAAGACGCGCAACAGAGACCGCGTAATAGCCAGTCAACCATCGTTGTAATTACTTCAAAGACAGATTCATACAAACCCATGGCCCTATTACAAATCGCCGAACCCGGCATGAGCACCGCGCCGCACCAGCACAAGCTGGCGATCGGCATTGATCTCGGCACCACCAACTCGCTGGTTGCCACCGTGCGCAGCGGCATGAGCACCGTGCTGCACGACAAGGAGGGTCACGCCCTGCTGCCTTCCGTCGTGCATTACCGTGAGGACGGCGGCATCGACGTTGGTTATGTCGCACAGGCGCAGCAAAGTCTGGACCCGCACAACACCATCATCTCGGCCAAGCGCTTCATGGGCCGCGGGCTCAAGGATGTCGGCGACACCGTGCAACTGCCCTATCAGTTCATCGACACGCCCGGCATGGTGCAAATCCAGACCCGTGCCGGCATCAAGAGCCCGGTGGAAATTTCCGCTGAAATCCTCAAGGTGCTGAAACAACGTGCTGAACATGCGCTGGGCGGCGAACTGGCCGGAGCCGTCATCACGGTACCCGCCTATTTCGACGACGCGCAGCGCCAGGCCACCAAGGATGCCGCCAGACTCGCCGGCCTCAATGTATTACGCTTGCTCAACGAGCCGACCGCTGCGGCAGTCGCCTATGGCCTCGATAATGCCGCGGAAGGCGTTTATGTGATTTACGATCTCGGCGGCGGCACCTTTGACGTGTCCGTGCTGCGCCTGTCCAAGGGCGTGTTCGAAGTACTCGCCACCAACGGTGATTCCGCCCTCGGCGGCGACGATTTCGACCGCCGTATTTTCTGCTGGATACTGGAACAAGCCAAACTCGCGCCGATCAGCCCGGAAGATACCCGACAGCTGCTGACCAAGTCGCGCGAAGCCAAGGAGTGGCTGACCGATCACGCCGAAGCACGCATCACCAGCCTGCTGAAAAACGGCGAACTGGTTGATCTCACCCTGACCAGCAGCAAACTCAAGGAACTGACGCAGCACCTGATCGCCAAGACGTTGGCGCCAATCAAAAAAGCGCTGCGCGATGCCGGACTGTCCATCGAAGATGTCAAGGGTGTGGTCATGGTAGGCGGCGCCACGCGCATGCCGCAGGTACGTCATGCAGTCGCTGAATTCTTCGGTCAGGATCCGCTCACCAATCTCGATCCGGACAAGGTCGTAGCACTAGGCGCCGCCATACAAGCCAACGTGCTGGCCGGCAATCGCGGTGAAGACGATCTGCTGCTGCTCGATGTCATTCCGCTGTCGCTCGGCCTGGAAACCATGGGCGGCCTCGCCGAGCGCATCATTCCCCGCAACGCCACCCTACCGGTGGCGCGCGCGCAGGATTTCACCACTTTCAAGGACGGCCAGACCGCCATGAGCATCCACGTTGTTCAAGGTGAGCGCGAGCTGGTTTCCGATTGCCGCTCACTGGCACGCTTCGAGCTGCGCGGCATTCCGCCGATGGCCGCCGGTGCCGCCCGCATTCGCGTCACCTTCCAGGTCGATGCCGACGGCTTGCTTTCGGTATCTGCGCGCGAACAGACCAGCGGCGTGGAGGCGCATATTGTGGTGAAACCGTCCTATGGCTTGAGCGAGGACGAAATCATCAACATGCTGGAAACCTCATTCAAGTCGGCCGAAACAGACAAACAGGCCCGCGCCCTGCAGGAAGCGCGCGTAGATTCCCAACGTCTGCTGGAAGCGATCACGGCGGCGCTGGCGAAAGACGGTGCCTTGCTCTCTGAAAAAGAAAAGCAGATCATCGTTGAGAAAATGCAGGCATTGGCCGAACTGGCAAAAACCGAAAACCATCATGCCATTCACGATGCAGTGGAGGCACTCAACCTTGCCACCGAAGAATTCGCCGCGCGCCGCATGGATGCCTCGGTCAGGCAAGTGCTGGCCGGGCAGGACCTGAAAACACTGGAACTCTGATATGCCACAAATCATCGTATTGCCCCATGTCGAACTGTGCCCGGAAGGGACTGCCTTTGAAGCCGAGAAAGGCGTGTCGATCTGCGACAACCTGCTCAACCACGATATCGATATCGACCACGCCTGCGACAAGGTGTGCGCCTGCACCACCTGCCACGTCATCGTGCGTGAAGGCTACAACACGCTGAATGCCGCCGAAGAAAAGGAAGAAGACCTGCTGGACAAGGCATGGGGGCTGGAACCGAATTCGCGCCTGTCCTGCCAGGCCATCGTCAGCGATGCCGACCTGGTCATCGAAATCCCCAAATACTCGATCAACATGGCCAAGGAAGGCCATCGCTGAGCCGGAAATGCAACAGGGCTTCCATGGAAGCCCTGTTGCTTGATGCTGCTCGAACCTTCAGTTTCGGCTGAGTTTTATTGCTTGGCAGCCTTCGCGGGCTTTGCCACCGGCTTGGCAGGCTCTTTGGCCTTTGCGGCTGGTTTGGCTGGCTTCGCTGCCGCTACCTTCTTCACGCCAGTCTCAACCTCTGACTTGGCCAATGATTTTTTTGCTGTTGCCTGTTCTGCATCGGTCCCCTTCTTTGCCGCAAGTTTCTTTTCTGCCTTGGCTTTTCTGTCAGCCTCCTGCTTTCTGATCTTTTCCCAGTTCTTGCGCCATTCGGCGAGATGTTCGTCCTCAATTTCGAGCTGAATGGCAATCGCCTCTTCGATGCTCAGCTTGTCTTTCAGCAGCCGGTTCGGCAGCTTGCCAGACATACGGGAAAGAATACGCTGTTGCTCGTCATCACTGAGCAGAAGCGCTTTCTCAAGATATTCGGGTTTACTGATTTTCATGATGTTAGTCCGCAAATTGATAAAATCTGCGATTAGTGTACTGACTTCACGCTGCATTTATTTTGAAATTTTTATGACAAACCATCAAAAAACTGACGAAGCTTCATACGCTTGAAACAATTCAGCGCTAGCTGGCTTCAAGCAAAAAATTGCCGCGACGCACACTACAAGTCGGCTTTCTTGGTTACGGGATATATCAGCCGTCAAGCATTTAGAGTCTTTTGATCGCCAGCTTGAGATAGGCCTCTTCCGGATGGTAATGAATCTCATAGCCGCAATCGACAATAAAATCCAGCATATGCGCATTACTGGCCAGAACCTGGCCAATCATGCGACGCAAGCCGCGCTCACGGGCATCGTGTTCCAGCGCAGTCATCAGGCGATGACCGATACCAACGTGATGCCAATGATCGGATACCTCAATGGCAAACTCGGCATTGATGCCATTGCCCTGCATGACGAAGCGAGCCGAACCCACAATCTGCTGGTGCTTGCCGGCCGTCATCAGCGCGATCAGGTGGGTGCATTGTTGATGATCAGGTTCGCACACGTGCAGCAATTCGCTGTCGGAAAGATGAAAATCTCCGTGGCCGAAACGCAGATATCGGGTTGTATAAGACAAGCTCTCGCAGAAATCACGCATCGCAATCATATCTTCCGGGCGAATCTTACGTATGGTAAATACATCACCATACGGGGTTGTCCAGGCAACTCTGGGGCCTGGCTGAACTCGGTGAGCGTTAGGAATCATGGGGGTATTAAACATCGACAAATCAAATGACATTATTTTGAATATTTATGACAGTTTGATGAATTGTTCATCTCTGCAACAGCACTGGCCGCCGGGCTGTGGTCTGCTGATGCCCTGCCGGAGATGGTATCCCGCAGCATGCGATCAAACGCTGCCGTAATGATGTGCCAGCCGAACGGCTCAACCGTGAGCCGGGCGACCGCACCGAGCTGTCGCAGCTGATGTGGATGACCCGACACCAACTTTTCTGCCGCCTCACAAAAATACGCCTGATCCGCGAATGGCACTGACATGCCGTTGACTTCATTTTTGATAAAGAGATTGGCGGCAGCATAATCATAGGCCACCACAGCGAGCCCGCTGGCCATCGCCTCCGTGACTACATTACCGAAAGTTTCAGTCATGCTGGCGAACAGAAAAACATCGGCAGACGCATAATGCACTGCCAGCTCCAGGCCGGTTTTGCTGCCGCAAAAGATATGTTCCGGATATTGCCTGCGCATTTTTTTCAGCTGCGGACCATCACCCACCCAAATCATGCGAGCGGTCGGCTGTATTCGTCGGATAGCCTCATACGCTTGAATGACACCGGTGAGATTCTTTTCAGACGCCATACGCCCTACATGCAACACGCCAATCTCGCTGCTGCGCAACCCCCAGAGATTTCTGAGCTGCTGATTGCGTCTGGCCGGTGAAAATAGTTCGGTGTCCACGCCCCTGCCCAGCACAACCACATTTTTGTAGCCATCTTCCTGCAGGATAGCCTGTTGCAGCTTGTTGGGTACCATGGTCATGCAGGTCTGATTATGAAACCCGCGCAGGTGCTGCATGACCAGCCCGCGCAACCAGCTGACATGATAGTGCTTGCAATACCGGTGAAAATTGGTGTGAAAACTGCTGGTAACAGGAATGTCAAGCAACCTGGCCATTTTCAGGGCAGCCCAGCCCAAAGGCCCTTCGGTCGCGATATGCACCAGATCAGGTCGATGTTTGCGCCAAGACTTACGCAGCTTTTCCAGCATGGGCAAGCCAAAGCGCAAGCCCTGATAGCCGGGGATCGGCAACCCCGGTACAAGCCAGTGCTCAATATCACCGGATGGGTCGACTGACCTGTCCGACTTTTGCCGGGGCCGGACGATGGTCACCTGCCAGCCCATTGCCGACAACCCCGCCATCAAACGGCTCAAGGTCATTGCCACGCCGTTGATTTCCGGGGGCCAGGTTTCCGTCACAAGACACAGTCTTGATGGATTGGAAGGCACGGGGATACCGTGCATGTCTGTCGTTTTCATGCAGCCATTGTCGGGCAGCAGTGTTAAGAAAAAATGACTGCGTGGCGGCGCTTTACCAGAGCAAATAACTCAATGCCTGACGGCCAAACAGCCAGAGCAGCACGTAAAAGGCAACAAAATAAACCAACGTCACAAATAAAAGAAACACTGCGACAAAAACCATCATGCCGTCATCTTCGAGCTCACCAATACAGTAAAAAATGACGGCCACGCCCGGCAAAAAATTATTCAGCGGCAAAGGTACCGGAAAGGGAATCGCCATCAAAAGCCCACCGGCAATCAGGATATGACCGGCGATGCGCCGACCTCTCTGTCCGCTGACAAGATGCTGCATTCTGGGTCGAGTGAAGCGTCTGCAGAAGCCGACCAATCTGAGACTGACCGCAATAATCATTTGCCACATGCGTTTACCCAGCACAACCCCGCGCACGCGTGCAGGTAATACCGGCGCATGATGCCCCTGCAACAGCTGCCGCCCGAGAATTGCCAGAGTCAAGCCGCCGAGCACCGTCAAAGGACCGAGCGGCACTGGCTGCAACAAGGGCAATATCAGAATGATGGCTATGAATGCATAAGCCGTTTCGTCCAGGCGGTCTGTGACTTCGCCCAAGGTCAACGGACGCTGCCCGGCCTCCTGCGAGAACCGGTGCAACAGGCGCAACAACGTCGCGTAGTCACACATGTCAGATCAGACCATCATACCGTTACAGCCAGCAGCATCACTGCAGGGGATACATTCAAAACCGGCGATAAATCGCGCCTGCGAGCCTTCGCCTCAAACCATCGCGGCTTGGATAATGTTTCTGCTTCAGGCTGTGCATGCATGTGAATTCTCGATAACAGGCAGGGATCGTCAAATGACGTATTCAATGGATTATCTGAAGCAATTATTGCAGCCGCATGACGATGCCGCGCCCGACCAAACACAACAGAAGCAGCGGAGTTGTCATCTACAGTCCACATTCACTTCATCAGAAAGCAACAATCGGATGCCAGCATAGCTATCGATTTAAAAGGTAGGTATCAGGAGTCTGGCATGCAGCAAAACAACACAGAAAAAGTGGTCTGGTGTATCACCGACGGCAAACTGGGACACATGAAGCAAGTACAGGGCCTGGTTCAGGCCATGGCGAAACAGATTCCGGTGAGGGCAGTTGAAATTCGCGCCAGCTCCTCCTGGCAAACCCTGCTGTCAGCCTTGCGGGGGCGCTATGCGCCCGGTGAGCAGCTGCCGCCGCCGGATCTGATCATCGGCGCCGGACATGGTACCCACCTCAACATGCTGGCAGCACAACGCGCATATGGCGGCAAAACCGTGGTGCTGATGAAACCCAGTCTGCCACGCCAGTGGTTCGACCTTTGCCTGGTACCCGATCATGACGGGGTTGATGCGGCCAGCAACATTATCACTACCCACGGCGTGCTGAGCCTTGCCAGGCCTGCAACGTCGAAAAACCCGCATGCCGGCCTGATCCTGCTCGGCGGTATTTCAAAACATTTTGACTGGGAAACCGGTCGTCTGGTATTGAGTATTCACCGCCTTGCCAGGGAAACACCCCAAGTGCAATGGCTGTTGACGATGTCGCCGAGAACACCGGCAGCCACATTGGAAGCGATCCAAAGACTCAAATTGCCTAATTTGCAAGTCATGCCACTGCAGCAAACCCCTGCAGGTTGGCTCGAAGAAAAGCTGGCCACCGCCAGCCAGGTCTGGGTCACCCCTGACAGTGTCTCCATGCTTTATGAAGCTTTGACGGCTGGTTGCAGCGTGGGTGTCTTCAATCTGAAAGCCAAGCGAATGAGCCGGGTTGTGCGTGGTCTGGAAAAGTTGCGCGAGAGCGGCTGGGTCACATGCTACCGCAGATGGCAGCCGGGCAGCCTGTTGCCACAAATGGCGGAAAAAATTGACGAAGCCGGCCGCTGTGCTCTCTGGATCAAGCATCAATGGTTCCAAAACGCCTGAAGGTGCTGCAAATCTTGCCGGCGCTCAATAGCGGTGGCGTAGAACGCGGCACCCTTGAAGTCAGCAGGTATCTGCTGGAAAACGGCCATACCTCCATGGTGATGTCGGCCGGCGGACGATTGGTTGACTCGCTTGAGCTGCATGGTGCAGTTCATGTCGCGTGGCCTATCGGCCAAAAATCCTTGCAGACGTTCCGCCTCATCCCCAGGCTGCGCCGGTTTCTGACAGAACAGAACATAGACATCGTGCATTGCCATTCGCGTTTGCCGGCCTGGATAACCTTTCTGGCATGGCGCGGCATGCCTGCGCAAAAACGGCCACGACTGGTAACGACCGTACATGGCTTTTATTCGGTTGGTGCTTACAGTGCCATCATGACGCGCGGTGAAAGAGTGATCTGCGTTTCGGATGCCATTACGGATTATGTCAGCAGCAATTACAAGCATGCCAATCCTGCTGCACTGCGCACCATCCATCGCGGCATCGATACACGGGAATACCACCCTGCCTATCAGCCTGACGCGGCGTGGCTGGCTGACTGGCATGCGCAATACCCGCAGCTCAGCAACAAACAACTGGTGGTCATGCCCGGCAGGCTGACCCGCCTTAAAGGTCATCACGATTTCATACAGATCATTGCGAAACTGAAAGCAATGATGCCGGATGTACACGGCCTCATCGTTGGCGAAGCCGAAGCGCGTCACCAGTCCTATCTGGCCGAGTTGCAGCAGGCCGCTGCAGACGCCGGCCTGTCCGGACATCTAACGTTTACCGGGCATCGGAGCGATTTGCGCGAGATTTTCAGCATCAGCGCCTTGACCGTTTCATTATCCGGCCAACCGGAGGCTTTCGGGCGCACCGTACTGGAAGCGCTGGCGCTGGGCAAACCTGTCGTCGCCTACGGACATGGCGGCGTCAGCGAAATCATGCAATCCATGCTGCCTGAGGGCGAAGTCGCCATGCATGACATTGAGGCAGCCAGCGCCCGTTGTGCTGCCCTGCTTACACAACCTGTCGCACCCAGGCCACTGCCGGAAAGCTTCAGACTGGAATCCATGCTGAGAAGCACGCTGGATGTCTATCGAGAATTAACCACCCCACCCCATTGAATCAGGAAAGCATGCCAACACATTATCAAGAAGCCAGGATCGGCATTATCGGTCTCGGCTATGTCGGATTACCGCTCGCCGTCGAATTCGGCAAGCATTTGCCAACCGTCGGCTATGACATCAACCATCAACGTGTGAATAGTTTGCAGCAGGGCCACGATGCCACGCTCGAAATGACCACAGAAGAGTTGCAGCAGGCCACACACCTCGTCTTTAGTGATGCTCTCACGCAAGGCCTTCGGGTTCGACACCTTTGTCGTCACTGCGACCGTCATCATAAATACTCAATTTGATGGCTTCAGCATCGAGAATATTGCCACTGTCGTAAATCAGATTGCCACGTGTGTCACGAATAGAGAAAGATCGAGCACCGAAAGTTACCAAATCAGTCTCAGTAGAATCAACCGTCGAGATATTCAAACGATTCAGATCTGATGCATCGTCGTGCGTATTAGGATATTCATCTTTCGCACGCGCCTTGTCTTCCTCATCCTCACGCGTATCGCCTTCATTGGCCATTACCAGAAAAGTTTTGCCTTTCCATTGATAACTGGCAATCGAATCCGGCTGATACAAGCCCACAACATCCGCAGAGCGCAACTCAATCCTGGGGTCTCGGTCATTTGGATCAATATAGTTATCAGGATCAGTAAAATCCTTCACGCCCAGACCAACGATATTGTTAAAACGCTTGCGCTTGATATCCAGCTCTGCGATTGCGTTGGCCTCCTGCAAAGTCACATACGCCTTCTCGTTGCTGACAGCCACCACATATTCCGGTTCGTAATCCATACCGACCACGCTGGCATCTCGCAACGCACTACCTGAAGTCGGTACACCATCCAGACCAACAGTTGCAATCAAACGACGTTTCTTGACATCGATAATACTGACGCTTCCTTCCGGATCAATATCGAGATCATAAACTTCGTCCGCTATTGCATTCGGCGTACCTTCGTTAGCTACGATCAATTTATTTCCGTTAGGTGTGAAGGTCAGCATATCAGGCAAGGCACCGACTTCTACGACAGGATTACGGGTAAAAGGCTGACGTGTTTTTGTGCTATAAAACAACACCTTGCCAGGATTACGGCGATCACCATCGTTTGCAATCGGTTTACATAGGCCGTCAAGTGCAAAACTGGACGCCTCGACTGCAAAGGCTGCCACGCCATCCTTGATCGCAACGCTATTGACATACCCGTAGCCGGTCACATCAATATGCTCAATCAGACTGCCGTCTCTGGCATTCAGAACATCAACACCAACGGCGCCCGCCACCCAGATCGTATTGGTTTTAGGGTCATATGCAGGGATTTCTGCCAGCTGACAATCACGTACATTGCCATTATTTACCAATTCCAGTTCACCATTTACATTTACAATTCACATAATGTGAACTAGCGAAACTGCATAAATAACTGCATGCGCATCCAAGAAGTCATCAAACCTCTCAAACCACTCAAGCCCGGCGAACAGCGCCTTAGTGCCCTCAAGCAACAAAAGCAGCGTGTCACCGATCAAGTCAAAGCCGAGCAGAATCGTGTCAAGCAGCGGCGAGCAACTACAAAGTTACAGCAGTCGCAGCAGACATTGAACAAAATGAAACAGGCTGGCGTATGAATGTTGTTTTAAACAACAAAACAAAAAGCCCGCTTTTGGCGGGCTTTTTGTCATTACGCTACTACTGTGTGATGCTTGAGATTAGAACGCGAACTGTGTACGGAAGAGGACGGCTTTTTCGTCATCAACCAGATCTCCGTTTACGTTAAAGTCGTTTGCAAAGCCTTGTTCAAAATTACCATTGATGTCCTTTGAACCAAACGGATCATCAAACTTTGTGTGAACAAAATCTAACATGAAACGTGTGTGTGGATTAGGCACAAACTTGATACCAGCAGTGATGGTCTTGGCTTTTGCATAACCGCGAGCGCCGTCTCCGAGAATTGAAGCATCTTTGCTTCTGTTAGTTAAACCAGATTCGTCAAAATCACTGCCATCAAATCGGCTGTAACGTACACCCACTTCCCATGCACCGCCACTAAATGTCTTAGGATCGAAGTTGTTCTTGGGCTTCAAGCTTGAAAACGCACCATTTTTGTAGCGGCTGGCATGAGACTCACCAGTGATGGTCCAGAGAGCTTCAGCGTACCAAGTCTTGATTTCAGGATCATAGCTGCCAGTAGCGGTGTCAAAGTCAAATTCATTCTTAACCCACTGACCTTGGACCTTAAATGGGCCATATGCCAGCGAAGTTTCAAAACCAAGGCGGCTACGATCAATCTCAGCATCTACGCCTGCTGCACAGTAGTTAGCTGAATCAGTTGGTCCAGCAAGATCTGCATTGTTAGCTTTCTTAAAGCGAGTTTGGCAAAGACCTGGAACACGGAAGTAACGCATGCCACGAGCTTCGGTTTGACGATCGCCACCAAATGCTGCGGTACCGTCGGCTGAAGAGATGTCACCCTTGGAGAATGCACCGCCAAAGTGCAGAACCATGTCCTTGTTGCCCATGATTTCTGCAAAGTTGATGGTGGCACGACCAATCACGTCTTTGTTATCTACACGGATGTCGTTCTCAGTACCATTCTGACCACGGCCATTAGACATGGCCAGTGCGTATGTGACACCAGTGGTTGGGGAACCGTGCACCATCGCACCGATTTCCTTGGCTGGAATGTATGCATCAACAACGCTACGCTCGATGAAGTCGATGTTGTTGGAGCTGGTCAGCTGTTCCAAGCTAAATGGCATCTTGAACTGACCAACACGGAATTGCACAGGCTTCCACCAAGCGACGTTAAGGTAGGCAACGTCAAGCACAGGTGCAGAGCCAGTACCGTTCAGTACAACTTCACCTTCATAGTAATCAAGGAAACGTGCTTTAACACCAATACGTGCACGACGGACATCATAGGTGTCTGAACCGCGAGAAAAAACTTCGGAAGGAGCATTAGTTGTACCAGCACTTGAATTGTCTTCTTCGTGGTCATACCAGCGCGAGTCAAAATGCACACGGCCATTTACTGTGAGACTGTTCTTGCCGTCTTCAGTGCCAATCCTGATGCCGTCCTTGTAGGTCGCGGTGACAGCACCTTTGGCCTTCTTTTCGGCAGCTTCTTTTTCACCAGCACGGCCCTTCATCAGCAGCGCACCTTCTTCTTCGGTCAGTACGCCCTTTGCGATCAGCGCATTGACGATATCGTCAGTCGAGTCGGCCATTGCGTTGGCGCCGAAGCCCATCAGCAGGGCGCCGGATACGGCAGCAATCACGCCACGTAATTTTGCGTTTTTCATTCGTCATACTCCTGGTTAGAAAACAAAAGGTTGAAAAATCAACAGGAGCGATTCTGGTGTTTGAATATGACAAATTGATGACGCAGAGTGAAAAAGTGGCAGTGTTGTTGTATTAAAACAACACTTTCACAGCCACTTGACGAGGGTGCAGACAATATGAAAAAAAACGGCGCCTGAAAGCGCCGTTGGGGTAATTGACAATACTTCGCTCAGACGTGCTCAGGCCGCATATGCGGGAACAGAATGACATCGCGGATACTGGGACTGTCGGTCAGCAGCATCACCAGACGGTCGATGCCGATACCGCAGCCGCCGGTCGGGGGCATGCCGTATTCGAGCGCGCGGATGAAATCCGCATCGTAATACATGGCCTCGTTATCGCCCGCCTCTTTCGCAGCTACCTGAGCATGAAAGCGTGCTGCCTGGTCCTCGGCATCGTTCAGCTCGGAGAAGCCATTGGCGATCTCGCGGCCGGTGATAAAGAGTTCATAACGCTCGGTAATCTCAGGGTTTTTATCCGAAGCGCGCGCCAGCGGTGAAACTTCGACCGGGTAATCAATGATGTAAGTCGGGTGCCACAATTGCGCTTCGGCTGTTTCTTCAAACAGCGCCAGTTGCAGCGCACCAAGGCCGGCGTGGTCAAACGGCTTGACGCCGAACTTCAGCAACTCGGCACGCAGAAAGTCAGCGTCATGCAATTGCTCCTGCGTGTATTGCGGGGCGTATTTCTGGATGGCGCCGACGATGGTCAAGCGCTCGAACGGTTTGCTCAAGTCGAGTTCGCGGCCCTGATATTGGACGACTGCGGAGCCGCAGGCCGCAATCGCGGCGGCACGAATGCAGCGCTCTGTGAAATCCATCAGCCACAGATAATCTGTATAAGCGGCATAAAACTCCATCATTGTGAACTCGGGGTTGTGGCGCACGCTCAAGCCCTCGTTACGGAAATTGCGGTTGATCTCGAACACGCGCTCGAAGCCGCCGACCACAAGGCGTTTAAGGTAAAGCTCGGGGGCGATGCGCATGTACATCTGCATGTCGAGCGCATTGTGATGCGTGATGAACGGCTTGGCCGATGCGCCGCCCGGGATGGGGTGCAGCATCGGCGTTTCAACTTCGAGGAACTGATGCTCCAGCATGAAAGCGCGAATGGCAGAGACCACCTTGCTGCGGGCAATGAAGGTTGCCCGCGTTTCGTCAGACACGATGAGGTCGACATAGCGCTGGCGGTATTTGACTTCCTGATCCTGCAAACCGTGGAATTTCTCCGGCAACGGCCGCAACGATTTTGTCAGCAGCCGCAGCGCTGTCACCCTGACCGAAAGCTCGCCGGTTTTGGTTTTGAACAGCACACCTTCGGCCGCGAGGATATCGCCCATATCCCACTTCTTGAACGCGTCATACAAGGCTTCGCCGATATTTTCGCGCGACACGAACAGCTGGATGCGACCGCTGCTGTCCTGCACAGTAGCAAAACTCGCCTTGCCCATCACGCGCTTAAGCATCATACGGCCGGCCACGCTGACTTCGACCGCTTTCGGCTCCAGCACCTCGTTATCGAAACCGCCGAATTCGGCATGCAGCACCGAGGCCTGAAAGTCCGGCTTGAAGTCATTGGGGAACGCAGCCGTGCCATTGACCTTTGCGGCTTCGCGGATCGCCTTCAGTTTCTCGCGGCGCTCTGCGATGACGTGATTTTCATCCTGCTGTTCAGAAATATGTTCTTCCATTTGAAACCTTTAAAAATTTCTTATAAAAACTTTAACCACAGAGCACACCAAGTGCACGGAGAAACCTTAAAGAACAAATCTGCGTATGCCCTGTTTCAATAACTTCTCATTGAAGTTGATCAGCATGCCAAGCCTGCAATCTGCAAGCTCCATGTAAGTCAGCAATTGCACAGCCGATAATTCCCTCAGAAAGCTCTTTGAGAATCAATTCTCGGTGATCTCTGTGCTCTCCGTGGTTCAAGATTCTAGACGCCCTGCTTCAAGCTCTCGGAAATGAACGGATCCAGATCCCCATCAAGCACGCCCTGGGTATTGCCGATCTCGACATTGGTACGGAGGTCCTTGATACGAGACTGATCAAGCACGTAGCTACGTATCTGGTGGCCCCAGCCGATGTCGGTCTTGGCGTCTTCCAGCGCCTGTTTTTCCTCGTTACGCTTGCGCAGTTCAAGCTCATACAGTCGCGCTTTCAGCATCGCCATGGCTTCATCCTTGTTGCGATGCTGTGAGCGGTCGTTCTGGCATTGCACGACAATTCCGGTCGGCTCGTGCGTGATACGCACGGCGGAATCGGTCTTGTTGATGTGCTGACCACCGGCGCCGGATGCGCGGTAGGTATCGATACGAAGATCGGCGGGGTTGATCGTCACTTCGATCGAGTCATCGACTTCAGGATAGACGGAGACGCTGGCGAACGAAGTATGGCGGCGATTGCCGGAATCGAACGGTGATTTGCGCACCAGCCGGTGCACGCCCGATTCGGTACGCAGATAACCGTAGGCGTAGTCGCCAGTGACCTTGAGCGAGGCGCCCTTGATGCCGGCAGTATCGCCTTCGGTTTCTTCCAGCACTTCAACCTTGAAACCGCGTCGTTCACAATAACGCAAGTACATGCGCAACAGCATGGAGGCCCAGTCCTGCGCCTCGGTGCCGCCGGAACCGGACTGGATATCGATGAAGCAGTTATTGCCGTCCATCGGGTTGGAGAACATGCGGCGGAACTCCATTTCGGCCACGCGTTGTTCTATTTCTTGCGTGTCGGCATCGATACTGAGCAGGGTGTCGTCATCGTTTTCTTCGCGCGCCATCTCGAACAGATCTCGTCCGTCACGCACGCCGCTTTCAACCGCCAGCAGGCTGTTGACGATAAATTCCAGTTCCCGGCGCTCTTTGCCGAGTTTCAGCGAACGCTCGTTATCGTTCCAGATATTGGGGTCTTCGAGTAATTGGCTGACCTCTTGCAGGCGTTGTTGCTTGCTGTCGAAGTCAAAGATACCCCCGTAATGCCTGGCTGCGTTCGGCGAGGTCCTGCAGACGGTTGCTGATCTGATTGAGTTGCTCGGCTTCCATTGATTCTGTTGTTCCGCTGTTGATTGATTCAAAACGCGTAATTATACATTAAGCCCGCTTTGCGACTGTAACTTGCCAACCGCCGATTGCAGGGTAAAGCGCCCGGATTGAAATGCCATCTATTGTGAAAATAAGATGTCAATTTTGTTAAAATGCAATATCGCCAACACCTTCAGGGGTTTCCATGCAATCCGATCTTCACCAGGCAGCACCCGCTGCAAAATCCATCTCCGCCAAACTGGGCGCCTGCCTCATGCTCTCAGCGGTCGCTTTGGGCATCAGTGCCTGCTCAAGCGAGCAGGCTGATACACGTATTGTCCGCATCGATGGCTCCAGCACAGTATTTCCGATCACCGAGGCGATTGCAGAAGAATTCCAGATCACCACCCGCATCAAAACAACGGTCGGCATTTCCGGTACCGGGGGCGGTTTCAAGAAGTTCTGCCGCGGCGAAGTCGACATGACGCAGGCATCCCGACCCATCCTGCATGAGGAAATGGAAGCCTGCAAGGCAGCCGGCATCGAATACATCGAACTGCCGATCGCCTACGATGCGCTGACGGTCGTCATTAACCCGCAGAACGATTTCATCACCAGCATGACCGTGGATGAACTGAAGAAGATGTGGGAACCTGCAGCGCAAAACGTCATCAAGAACTGGAACCAGGTCAACCCTGCCTGGCCCGATCGTCCGCTGAGACTGTTCGGCGCCGGTTCCGATTCCGGCACGTTCGATTATTTCACCGAAGCCATCATGGGCAAGGCCAAGTCCAGCCGTGGCGACTTCACCGCATCTGAAGACGACAACGTCATCGTCAAGGGCGTCTCCGGTGATATCGGCGCCATCGGCTACTTTGGTTTTGCCTACTACGCCGAAAACCAGCAGACCATCAAGGCGGTACCTATCGTCGCCCAGGCAGGCGGCGAAGCGGTTGCGCCTTCTGAAGAAAACGTCCGCAACGGCAGCTATCAGCCGCTTTCGCGTCCTCTCTTTATTTATGTCAACGCAGCATCGGCAGAAGTCCCTGAAGTGAAATCCTTCATCGACTACTATCTGGAGAATTCGACGGAACTGATTCAGGAAGTCAAATTCATTCCGTTGCCGGACAACGAAGTCAGCGCCGTGATCAAACACTGGCAGGAGAGAAAGACCGGCACCGGCTTCGGCGGCGAACCGGAGATCGGTGTCAAAATTGAGGATCTGCTGAAACGTATCTGATCCGGCTTACAAGCCCGGCTGGCACCCCTAAAAAGCCCTGACCGCCATGTCAGGGCTTTTTCATGCCTGCTTGCCCACCCGATAACGACTAACTGACTATTTGTCACAAAACCGTCATCTTCAGTCATTAAAGTGATTACGTTATCGCAAAACATGCGATGCGAATATTCCGTGCTTTGCAAGTTACTTATTAATGATGGAGGTTGTAATGCAATTCAAACTCGCACAAACCCTGAGCGTCGCGACTTTCGTCGCTGCTGCTTTTTCTGCCCCGACCGCCTTCGCGGTTGAAAAGATCGTCAAGATCGATGGCTCCAGTACTGTTTTCCCTATCACGGAAGCGGTTGCAGAAGAATTCCAGAAAGCCACCAAAACCAAAGTAACGGTTGGCGTTTCCGGCACCGGTGGTGGCTTCAAGAAGTTCTGCCGTGGTGAAACCGATATCTCGGGTGCTTCCCGCCCTATCCTGCAAAAGGAAATTGACGAATGCAAGGCCAACGGCATTCAATTCATTGAACTCCCAGTTGCTTTTGACGCTTTAACTGTAGTCATCAACCCAAAGAATGACTGGGCGAAGACAATGACCGTTGCTGACCTGAAAAAAATGTGGGAACCGGCTGCTCAAGGCAAGGTAAAGAGCTGGAAACAAGTTAACGCCAAATTTCCGGACAAACCCCTGAAGCTGTTCGCACCAGGCGCAGACTCGGGTACTTTCGATTATTTTACTGAAGCTATCGTCGGTAAATCCAAGTCTGCTCGCGGTGACGTGACATCCTCTGAAGATGACAATGTGCTCGTCATGGGCGTATCCGGCGATGTCAATGCGCTGGGTTACTTCGGTTATGCCTACTATGAAGAAAACAAGGACAAACTGGCTGCTGTTGGCATTATCGAAAAGGACGGCAAGCCTGCTGTAGGTCCTTCGAAAGAGAGTATCGAGAACGGCAGCTATCAGCCATTGGCCCGTCCGATTTTCATCTACGTTAATGCTACCGGCGCTGCGTTCAAGCCGCACGTCAAGGCTTTCGTGGATTACTACCTGGAAAAAGGTCGCCCACTGATCGAAGAAGTCAAGTACGTTCCACTTCCCGAAGCTGACCAAAAGGCTGTTATTGCTCACTGGAAGGCACTGAAGCCAGGTACCGGCTTTGGTGGCAAAGCTGAGGTTGGTGTAAAGGTTCAAGATTTACTTTCCCGTATCAAGTAAATCCTGCTTTACCTGTGTTACAGGCTGATGCGTTGAAAACGCATCAGCCTGACTCATCTAAATATTGCAAATCCGTTACAATACGAGAGTCAAATCAACGTGAATACGGCTAATCAAGTGCTACAAAATCCCATGGATACTCAAATCAGCGACCGCTTGGTGAAAAAATTCCGGCGGCATTTCATCGAGCGAATTATTGAAGGCATTCTGATGCTGGCCGCACTCTCTGCGGTTTTTGTAACCATTGCGATTGTCGCAATCCTGCTCTATGAATCCTATACGTTCTTCCAGCACGTCTCTATTGTCGATTTTCTTACAGACACCCAATGGACCCCCTTGTTTGAAGATGCTCATTACGGGATTTTGCCTTTGGTATCCGGCACGGTAACAATTGCGGGAGTAGCATTGTTATTTGCAATTCCGGTCGGCACGATTGGCGCTATCTATCTATCTGAATTCGCCTCACACAAAACGCGCGAAACAGTGAAACCGATTCTTGAGCTACTGGAGGGTGTACCGACCATTGTTTTTGGTTATTTTGCGCTCTTGCTGGTCACACCGCTTCTGCAAAAAATATTCCCGGATTTACCTTCCTTCAACATGCTTGGCCCAGGCATTGTCATCGGCATCATGGTGATTCCCTACATTGCATCAGTGGCAGAAGATGCCATGCGCGCAGTACCTATGAGCATGCGCGAAGGTTCCTACGCCATGGGTGCCACACGTTTCCAGACGGCGATTCGCGTTGTAACCCCTGCTGCCATTTCCGGCATCATCGCCGCTTACATTTTGGCGATTTCCCGCGCAGTGGGAGAAACCATGGTGGTTGCCATCGCAGCGGGTCAGCAACCTAATCTCACATTCAACCCCATGGATTCGGCAGCTACAATCACAGCCTATATCGTCCAGGTCGCAATGGGTGACTTGCCACACGGCAGCATTGGCTACCAGACCATTTTTGCTGCTGGTCTAGTGCTGATGTTGATGACACTTGCTTTCAACATCCTTGGCCACCTCTCACGCAAGAAATTCCGCGAGGCTTACTAAAATGAATAAACAAGCATCTACACTCAGCAACCTCGATGAAGTAAGAGCCATGATCAAGCGTCACAAGATGAATGACGCGATTTTTTCCGGTGTTGGCTTAGTCTGCATCATGCTGGTATTGCTGACTTTGCTGGCTCTTTTTATTGACCTGATCATTGACGGCTACCCGAAGCTGCTCTCCTATGAGTTTTTCAGCAGCTTCCCATCACGGAGAGCTTCACAAGCAGGCTTATTATCCGCACTGGTCGGCTCCGCACTGGTGATGATCATTACCTTTTTGTCAGCCGTACCAATGGGTGTTGCTGCAGCAATATACCTCGAAGAATATGCCCCGAAGAACTGGTTTACCGAAGTGATTGAAATCAATGTAACCAACCTTGCTGCAGTGCCATCCATCATTTACGGCCTGCTTGCTTTAGGCCTGTTTATTTACATCCTTGATTTTGGCACCAGTATTTTGACTGCCGGACTGACATTGGGCCTTCTGATTCTCCCGGTAGTGATTGTGGCAACACGCGAAGCAATTCGCGGTATTCCTGTTGCGATTCGTGAAGCAGCTTATGCGGTAGGCGCCACCAAATGGCAGGTAGTTTCCCAGCATGTTGTTCGTTACGCGACAGGTGGCATTCTGACTGGTGTGATTATTGGCATGGCACGTGCTATTGGTGAAACTGCCCCTGTCATCACCATTGGCGCGCTGACTTTTATCGCTTTCCTGCCGCCGTCGCCAATTACAACCACACCACCTTTCTTGAATTTCGATTGGCTTTGGTCTGGCTTCACTGTATTGCCGATTCAGATGTTCAGCTGGCTTTCGCGACCAAGCCCAGAGTTCCATGTTAATGCCGCAGCAGCAGGCGCAATCATCATCATCGTGACACTGCTGATGAATGGTGTCGCCATCAAGATGCGCTACAACATCCGCAAGAAGATCAAGTGGCAGTAAATCGGCTACCCGTAAATTTATTGAAAACTTTAGGAATATAGAACATGGTTACTGTCACCTCACCCATGAAAGCAGAATCCCGCAATCTGAATTTCTTCTACAACGGCGGCCATCAAGCGTTGAAAAACATCAGCATGCCCTTGTACGAAAAGAAGATTACAGCGCTGATCGGCCCTTCCGGCTGCGGCAAATCCACTTTTCTGCGCTGCTTCAACCGCATGCACGATCTTTACCCTGGCAACAAATATGACGGCCAGATCGTCATGCACCCGGACAACACCAATGTGCTGGCAAATGGTGTCGATCCGATCGAAGTCCGCATGCGCATCAGCATGGTGTTCCAGAAACCCAATCCGTTCCCGAAATCCATCTACGAAAACGTCGCTTACGGACTGCGGGTTCGCGGCGAGCGCAACAAGCGCATTGTTGATGACAAGGTGGAAGAAGCACTCAAAGGCGCTGCGATCTGGAACGAAGTGAAAGACCGCCTGCACGACCTCGCCTTCAATCTCTCCGGCGGCCAGCAACAGCGTTTGTGCATCGCCCGTGCGCTGGCGACCGACCCGGAAATCATGCTGTTCGACGAGCCGACTTCGGCGCTGGACCCGATCGCTACTGCCAATATCGAAGAACTGATGTCCGAGCTACGCAACAAACTGACCATTCTGGTCGTGACCCACAACATGCAGCAGGCCGCGCGAATCTCCGATTACACCGCCTACATGTACCTCGGTGAACTGATCGAATACGGCGATACCGACCGCATTTTCACCAACCCGACGCGCAAGGAAACGGAAGACTATATCACCGGCAAGTTCGGCTGATCAGTTAACGTTTGCTCCGAAAAAGCACCGGCTCCTCCGGTGCTTTTTCTTTTGTTCAAACAATTGATGAGGGATTTCTCAGTTTGTGCAAAAATGCACTTCTCTATTACTTAATACAATCACTCGGAATCACCATGAAAAAACTCAGCACCATCATCTTGTTAGTCTTCATATCCGGTTGCAGCATGCTGGGCGGCAGCAAAGCTGACAAGCGTGAATGGGTCAAAGTGAGCTGCATCGGCTTTTCAGATTGGCAAGTCTGCCACGACAAAGCCAAAAAACTCTGTGCCAACGGCTATGACACCAGAAACATGCAAGAAAGCCTGATTACGCAGAACCGCAGCATGGAAGTTGCCTGCAAGACAAAATAAGCAAGTTTCAGCAAAAACCCAATGCAGCTCGGCATATAGAGCTGCATTGGTTCAACAGCATCAGATAGATCAGCTCGACTCCGGCAACCGGATAACAAAACGATAAATCAATTCGGTCAGCTCATAGGCAAAATCGGCATCATGTGTAATATCGTTCTCTTCCAGTGTTGCTTCCCGCAAATACACCAGAAACGAGCGTGTCAGGATGAATTACGCTGATTGGGATAACGGGCGCACATCATCTCTGAAGGAAAAACTTTGTGACACCTCTTGAAACGCACCGGGTCAATCCCAAGAAACTGCTGCACAGTAAATGGACGGCAGTACATCCAACTCATAAAGAACGGCATTTTATCGTGGTCAAATTGATCGATGATGCAGATATCCCCGGGCAGCTCGATCAGGTCGTGATAGAAGCCGTGATGACAAAAAGACAGTGGACCTGTCAATGGCAGAAGTTACTGGACCCCGCAGTCTGGATGCAAGGCTGGAAGTGATACATCAGGGCAAATCTGATCAGCGACCGGCAGGCTTGACGAAACGCAGCAGTACCGGTCCCAAACATCTTGAGATGCTATGGCGGTATCTGGCGAACAAGCGATAGAGAACTGCCATTAGCGGCTGCAACAAAGGCTGTGATAACACCCATGCCAATACGGGAAGATTGGCGCGGCGGTACGCTTCTGCAAAAACGACAGACCCGGTTAACAGTCTGCCGTCCTGCAAACGGCCGTGCATCTGCGCAAGTGCTGCACTGCAACTAATCTCATGCCCTGCTGCGTCAAACCCATCTTCGGTCACATCGACAAATTGCAAAAGACCTTGCTTATTGCGTGCCCGAAGCATATGAATCTCTGCCATGCATAACGGGCAGCGCCCATCGTAATAAAGTGTCATTGATTGCATTCCACCCTCCGGTCAGTCGGCAGCGTTCAACCGGCAACACACCGATTAAACCATTTAGCTTGAGCCTAACAAACTACGCAACCACTCGCAATTCTTCCCAGCTCGTCGTATAAGCCGGCGTCTTGTTTTCCTGCCGCATTTTCCATGGGCGTCTTGTGCCCTCACCGGCCAGCTTCATCGTATCCCGCCCCATCTTGTTGTTGATACTGTCAAAGGCATGCATGAGTTTGGTAGATTTTTCACAACTTGCGGGGTTGCTGGCGGCCATGCTGAACAAGTCAGTCTGGCAGCCTTGTTGCGGCACCAGCTCACTCAGCATGACGCCTGCCTTGGCGTAATTGAAGCCGGGTTTGTATAGTTGCTTCAACCCCCATAACGTGACATTCACCAGTATCCTGCTGTCATCGGTCGGTGCGGGCAGCGGGATGGTCATACTGTTGCCGTAGTAGGGTTCATCCTGCTTGAACGGACTGGTGCGGATATAGACATGGACTGAACCGGCGTAGTGCTGTTGTCTGCGCAGTTTCTCCGCGGCACGGCTCATGTAAAGCGTCAGTGATTCGGCCAGACTCTGGTAATCCCTGACCGGCTGCCCAAAGCTTCTGGAGCTTAAGATTTGCTTTTTAGGCGGAGTAACTTCTTAACTTCTT
>MCAW01000002.1 GCA_001704575.1 Methylophilales bacterium LSUCC0135 | reverse complement strand
CAACCGCATCAATGTCGCGATGGCTGAGATCAGTGTACTTGCTGGCAAGGCGCTGAATGAGTTCACTGCCGGTCATGATAGGGTGAAATAGTAAAAATGATACTTGGATACTAGTCTATTTTGCTTCTTACCGGTAGTACTATCTTAAATAGAATCAGTAGGATGCAATCAGAAACGGCACCCGCTGGCACCGTTCTTGTCTTGTTTTTTTTGAATTGCTATGGGTTGGATTTAGTTCACAGCGTCTTTGAGTGCTTTACTGGCAGTAAACAGTGTGGCTTTTCTGGCGACAAGCTTGAGTTAAACACCGGTCTGTGGATTGAGATGATGAAATTATCGCAACGGGATGATGATATGTAGCGCTTAATATATTAGTGCCCCCTTGTTTTTTGATGAGATCAGTTCATTTCTCTCAAGTTCATCAAGTAGCGCCTCATATGCTTTCGCACCTTTACTAGAGCTGTTTTTTTGGTAAATGTGTTGATTATCAGCAGGACTCTCAGCCAGAGCGACATCAAGCGGTATGACAGTCCTCAGCAATTCTTCGTTGAATAGTACATCCGCTTCCAGTTTCACATTGACAGTCATGCCACGGCGACGGTCGAAGCGTGTTAATAGGTAGCGCCTTGGTACGCGTTTTTTTAAAAATATTTCGAGGGCTTGCAGCGTTTTTTCGACCTTTTTTGCTGCTTGCAACGCCATGAAGTCGGAGGAAATTGGAATCAACACCAGATCAGCCGCGAAGATCGCCCCCAGCGTCAAAACCCCGACTGTTGGACTGCAATCGAGTATAACGTGCTTTACTGGAATTGCTTGATTAAATGCGTTAATACCGCTATTTAAGCGTTTGAGCACCATTGGCCCTCTGCCATAGCGAGTTTCAACTGAAATGAGTTCACGATGAGATGGAATTAAATGGCCTATACCAGGCCAATCGATGGCTAGGCGGGCGAGATGCGTATATTGCTCGTAGAACCCGAACAATGACTTCATCTTATCGCCAGGAGGCGCGGAATGAATGTTCGTTAGGTGCGTTTGCGGATCCATGTCGATCAAGAGGGTCGGCATATTGGATCGATGCATTGCCGCAGCCAGATTGAGGCTTGTAATGGTCTTACCAACGCCGCCCTTCTGATTAAATACAGTAATCGTGCTCAACGGGAACAATCCTTTTCGCCAGTCTTGAAATTTCTACCAGTTTTAGTTGGCTTGACCTTGTTCTGGACGCTGCCAAAGCCTCGAATCTCAACTCGGCCGATTTTGGCCAGGTAATCACCCATCGATTTCAGAATGGTTCTGGCATCCATGTCGCGATGGCTGAGTTCAGTGTACTTGCTGGCAAGGCGCTGAATGCGTTCACTGCCGGTCATGATGCTGTAGAAATAGTAAAAGTGATACTTGAATACTAGCGCATCTAGCTTATGGTCGATAGTGCTATGTCAAATAGAATCAGAGGGATGGAATAAAAAAGGCACCCGCATCATGCATTACGTATTTCAAATTGGCCATCGTTCTGAGTAGATTTAATGTCACTGAACAATACGCACATTTTTAATATAAATGTCTTGTTTAGGGTGTGCGCTAATACTCCGGATGATTGCAGAAAGTTTGACGAGAGTCGCAATCCGCATAGCTGTCTCGTTGACCTTATAAGACTAGCTATCTGCCTTCAAAACCCCAATTCCCTTTCTGCTGCAGAATGTCAGCAACAAACCCAGACAATGCCTTTCCGAGAATGGCATGTTGTTCGAGGTCAAGATGTACGCCGTCGACCTTGCTTGAGGTTGTCACAAGCCCCGCATCAAAAAAATGGCAATTCACCTCCTCGCTGACTTTCTTGTAAGCTGCTGCAAGACCTGCGCATTTCTTTTCAGCATTTTTGAACTTGGCCGCAATATCTCCCTTGGGTTCTGTAATTGGGGGAGCGGCGACTATGAGCACATCGGGTACCGGCATGCCGGGTTCAATCGGCGCGCTGCGAACCGCCTTGATCAGTTCTGTCATTCCACGTGCAGCGTCTGATGCGACATGGTCATGATTAAACTGGAAATCATTGGTACCCAGCATGAGAATCACCAGCGCGAGTGGTGAATTAAGCTCAACGCGCTGCGCCAGGCCAACCAGACCATTGCGGCCGGGCTTTAGCGGATCTTCATACATCGTGCGCCTGCCATTCAGGCAGTCTTCAATCACGCGGACATCTGTGCCGGATTGGCGTAGCTGATTTTCCAGCACGCCCGGCCAGCGTTGTTCGAAATCCAGTCGGTTGCGCGTCAGGGGAATGATGCCCCATGACAATGAATCCGAATAAATAAGAATCTGTTTCATGAGGCATATTTTGCCGGTTCAGGTCGGCGACATGTAATCCGAGCGGCATTCAGGTGGCACGTAACCCCATTCTGTATCTTCTGCATAGCAGTTCCAGGAACCACCATCCGGAGAAAACAGTGCCAAACTGACGCTCTGCTTTTTTGCCACTCCGGTATTTACGATCGCTTCCAGCCTGACGCCAGTATCAGTATCTCTGCAGGTCACCACGGTTCTGTTCTTTTTGATGACGCCGGCCATTCCGACACCCATGCAGGCAGATTGTCTGTTGGCCAGATTTTCTGAAACCGTAAATTTGGCGCCACCAGCGAGATTGAGTGCCTCGCTTACCATGGTACGAATGGAATAATCCTGGTATTTAGGAATAGCTACTACAGAGAGTATGCCAATAATCGCAACAATGATCATCATCTCGATCAGTGAAAAGCCGATTTGATACAGGTTCTTCAATTCTCGCTTCATGATGCCCCACCTGAGTTTTACGTATTTTTGGCGCATATGTTTTTAAAAGCATCCCTGGTTTTCTCGAACTATTCGCCGCTCATTGTTTCATTTTTATCAAATTTGGACAAACCGTTGGAGTAAATGACTCTCTCTGCAACCTGAATCAGGCCATACCCATGCAGTTAATAAGGTTTGCCGCAAGGTTGCTCCCAGCTAGAATGTCGAAGTCAACAATTCAGCAACCAACATGACAAGTTTTCAGGACAATCCCATATGACAGGTTTCAAGGAAATTGAAGCTGAAGATCTGCACAGGCTGATGGCAAACCAGCCGATCAAGCTGGTCGATGTACGTAACGATGACGAAGTTGCCCGCGGCGTCATCCCTGGTGCAGTTCACCTGCCCCTGGCCATGTTGCCGGTCAGGCACGACAACCTGCACGGCGATGAAACGCTGGTTTTTTATTGTCATAGCGGTATACGCTCGGCGCAGGCAGCAGCCTTTCTGGCAAGCAAAGGGCGCGAAAACGTATTCAACCTGATCGGCGGTGTGCTGGCCTGGGGCAAGGCGGGTTTCCCGTTCGAACGCATTTAGCCGATTTGAAGGAATCAATATGGACTTTCAGAAGGAACTCGACGCGCGCGGGCTCAATTGCCCGTTACCTATCCTGCGTTGCAAAAAAGCATTGGCGGAAATTACGGACGGCCAGGTGCTGAAGGTCATGGCAACCGACCCCGGATCGGTGAAGGATTTTCAGGCCTTTTGCAAACAGACCGGGCACGAACTGCTGTCGCTGGAAACACATGAGAAAGAATTCATTTTCCACATCCGCAAGCAGGTAAAACCATGAGCAAGAAACTTGCGCTGATCGCTTCCAAGGGCACGCTGGATTGGGCCTATCCGCCCTTTATTCTCGCCTCTACCGCTGCGGCGCTGGATTACGAGGTGCAGGTGTTCTTTACTTTTTACGGGTTGACGCTACTGAAGAAGGACATCAGCGATCTCAAGGTTTCGCCGCTTGGCAACCCCGGCATGCCGATGCCGGTACCAATGCCCAATCTGGTGCAGATGATTCCGGGCATGGAATCGATGGCCACCATGATGATGAAGCAGAAAATCGCCAGCAAAGGTGTGGCATCGATTGAAGATCTGCGCGCCGCCTGTCTGGAGTCCGGCGTCAAACTGATTGCCTGCCAGATGACGGTCGACCTGTTCGACTTCAAGCCGGAGGATTTCGTTGAAGGCGTAGAGTTCGGCGGTGCGGCAACCTTCTTCGAATTCGCCGGCGAATCTGACGTCAACCTGTTCATCTGACCGTGCCGGTTTCTGCCAGCAAAAAGCCCTCTCGCAGGGGCTTTTTGCTTTAGAAGACGGTTACGTAATCCGGTTATTTCAACTTGGCGAGTTGGGCCTGCAGTTTTTCCAGCGTAGCGCTGAAATCGGCCAGGCGGTTTTTCTCCTGCTCGACCACTGCTGCCGGTGCACGCGCAACAAAACCCTCGTTGCCGAGCTTGGCGTTGGCCTTGGCAATTTCACCCTCGATACGGGCGATTTCCTTGCCGAGACGCTCCTTCTCCGCCGCTACATCAATTTCGATTTTCAGCATCAGTTTGAAATCGCCCGCCAGCGCGACCGGAGCATCGGCCTCCGGCAGGTCTGCGACTATTTCAACTTCAGCCAGCTTGGCCAGCGCCTTCAGATAAGGCGCCAACGCCTGTAGCTGTTGCATATCGCCGGCAGCGATCAGCGGCACGCGCTGCGCCGGGGAAATATTCATCTCACCGCGCAGGCTACGGCAAGCATCCACCGCTTGTTTCAGCGTTGCCACCCAGGCTTCCGCCTGTTCGTCGATTTTGTTCAGCTGGCTCTGCGGATAGGCTTCAAGCATGATGCTGGGGCCGGTTCTGCCGCTGAGCGGGCCGACGGTCTGCCACAACTCTTCGGTGATGAATGGAATCACCGGGTGGGCCAGACGCAGGATGGTTTCCAGCACGCCTAGCAGGGTACGGCGGCTGGCGCGCTGTTGCGCATCTGTACCGCTCTGGAGTTGGACCTTGACCAACTCGAGGTACCAATCGCAGTATTCATCCCAGACGAATTCGTAGATGGCCTTGGCGGCAAGGTCGAAACGGTATTCGCCGAAGGCGCGCCCGACATCGGCCTCTGTGCGTTGCAGCTGGCTGACGATCCAGCGGTCTGCCGGGGAGAAGACTAAATAGCCCTCTGAGCCGTTTCCGGCGGAATCTGAAGAGCCTCCGCAATCGTGCTGGCAAGGCTCCAGACCGCAATCCTGCCCCTCGCAGTTCATCAGTACAAAGCGGGTGGCGTTCCACAGCTTGTTGCAGAAATTGCGGTAGCCTTCGCAGCGGTTGAGGTCGAACTTGATGTCGCGTCCCGGGCTGGCGAGACTGGCGAAAGTAAAACGCAAAGCATCGGTGCCGAAAGCCGGTATGCCGTCGGGGAATTCCTTGCGCGTACGCTTTTCGATTTTTTCCGCATCTTTCGGGTTCATCAACCCCGTGGTGCGCTTTTTCACCAGATCTTCGAGGCCGATGCCGTCGATCAGGTCGATCGGGTCGAGCACGTTACCCTTGGACTTGGACATCTTCTGGCCTTCCGCATCGCGGATGAGACCGTGCACGTAAACGTCCTTGAAGGGGATTTTGCCGGTGATGTGTTTGGTCATCATGACCATGCGCGCCACCCAGAAGAAAATGATGTCGAAACCGGTGACCAACACGGAAGACGGCAGGTAGCGCTGCAACATGGGGTTTTGCGCGTCCTGTTGCGGATCGCCGCTCCAGTCCAGCGTCGAGAACGGCCACAGCGCGGAGGAATACCAGGTATCGAGCACGTCTTCGTCGCGCTTCAGATTGCCGCTGTAACCATCTCGTGCAGCCAGCGCCTTGGCTTCCACCTCGTCATGCGCAACATAAACGCGCCCGTCATCGGCGTACCAGGCCGGAATCTGATGCCCCCACCACAGTTGGCGAGAGATACACCAATCCTGGATGTTGTTGAGCCACTGGTTGTAGGTGTTGACCCAGTTTTCCGGATGGAACCTGATCTCACCGTTGGCCACTACTTCCAGCGCCTGCTCAGTGATACTCTTGCCGTCCTTGCCGGGCTTGCTCATGGCAACGAACCACTGGTCAGTCAGCATCGGTTCGATAACGATGTTGGTGCGGTCGCCGCGCGGTACCTTGAGCTTGTGCTTCTCGGTCTTTTCCAGATAACCCTGTGCTTCGAGATCGGCGACGATTTGTTTGCGAGCATCGAAGCGTTCGAGGCCTGCAAGATTCTGCGGCATGGCGACAGATGCCTTGATGCTGCCATCGGCGCCGATGACCTGTGCAGCTGCCGGGATGTGGCCCTTGAGGTCAATGACGATAAATTTGTCCAGCTGGTGACGCTGACCGACTGCATAGTCGTTGAAATCATGCGCCGGCGTGACCTTGACCACGCCGGTGCCGAACTCGCGATCGACATAATCGTCGGCGATGACGGCAATCTCGCGCTCGCACAGCGGCAGTTTGACGGTCTTGCCGATCAGCTTGCGGTAACGCTCGTCTTCGGGATGCACCATCACTGCAACGTCACCCAGCATGGTTTCCGGGCGCGTGGTGGCGACGGTCAGGTGGCCGGAGCCGTCACTCAGCGGGTAGCGGATATGCCACAAATGGCCGTCTTCTTCTTCCTGCACCACTTCGAGGTCGGAAACAGCGGTGCCGAGCTTGACGTCCCAGTTCACCAGCCGCTTGCCGCGGTAGATCAGGCCTTCGTTATAGAGGCGCACAAAGGTTTCGGTGACGGTTTTCGACAGGCCTTCGTCCATCGTGAAGCGCTCGCGGCTCCAGTCCGGCGAGGTGCCGAGTCGGCGCATCTGGCGCGTGATGGTATTGCCGGAATACTCTTTCCACTCCCAGACTTTTTCGAGGAATTTCTCGCGGCCGAGATCGTGGCGGGAAACGCCCTGCGCATCGAGCTGACGCTCGACAACGATCTGGGTGGCGATACCGGCGTGGTCGGTGCCTGGCTGCCAGAGCGTATTGTCGCCGCGCATGCGGTGATAGCGCGTCAGCGTATCCATGATGGTCTGGTTGAAGCCGTGACCCATGTGCAGCGTGCCGGTGACATTGGGCGGCGGTAGCAGAATGCAGAAGTTTTGCGACTTCGTCGCATCGTCGCCGGCGGCATAATAGCGGCGGCTCTCCCAGAACTGATACCAGCGGCTTTCGATATCGCTGGGGTCGAAGGATTTTGCCAGCGCTGGTGCCGGCTGTTTTTCGGGTGTGTTTTCGGTCGTCATAAGCGCGCGATTTTACCACAGCCCCGCTGGCTGCGCCTTCCAGTTAAATCTGTGTTTTTCTGATAGGATAGCTGCTGAGCACAGGGAGAAGCATGCATGATGGAAAGCACATGGCTTTGGGGCATACTTGGTTTGATTCTGCTGGCAGCGGAAATGGCCACCGGCACGATTTACATTTTATGGTTCGGCGTCTCGGCCCTTTGCATGAGTCTCGCGCTTTTGATTTTTCCAGAAATGCACATCGGCATGCAGCTGCTGATGTTCGGCGCGCTCTCGCTCAGCTCGCTCGCCATCTGGAAACTGCATTACCGCAAAGAAGCCGTCAACGACCTCCGCATCGGCCAATCGCAGGGCGATGAAATCGGCCGCGTCGGCACCATCATCGAGTCTGTCAGCCGCAAACAGAACGGTCGCATCCGCTTCGCCCAGGGCGTCATGGGCAGCCGCGAATGGGCGGTGATTGCCGACGAGGAAATTGAAACCGGCACCGAAGCCGTGATTACCGCCATCGAAGGCAACGCCTTGCGCGTCAAGCGCCATACCAGCCAATAAAGGAAAACAACATGACCGAATTTACCTTCATCCTGCTCATCCCGATCGCGATTCTGATCTGGAAGGGCATACGCATCGTGCCGCAGGGCGAGGAGTGGGTGGTCGAACGCCTCGGCAAATTCAATGCCGTGCTGAGGCCGGGCCTGACCGTGATCAATCCAATTTTCAGCAAAGTCACCTACAAGGTCACCACCAAAGACATCATCCTCGATATTCCCGAGCAGGAAGTCATCACCAAGGACAACGCGGTGATTCTGGCCAATGCCGTGGCTTTCATCAAAGTGACCAACATCGAGCGGGCCGTCTACGGCATCGACAATTTTGCCGAAGCGATGCGCAATATGGTGCAGACCAGCCTGCGCTCCATCATAGGCGGCATGGATCTCAACCATGCGCTATCCTCGCGCGACCGCATCAAGGCCGAGCTGAAAACCGCCGTTGCCGATGAAGCGGCGGACTGGGGCCTGACTGTGAAATCGGTGGAAATTCAGGACATCAAACCTTCACCCAACATGCAGCAGGCGATGGAAAGACAAGCCGCTGCCGAACGGGAAAGAGTGGCAGTCGTCACCCAGGCCGAAGGCGAAAAACAGGCACTGATTCTGGATGCCGAGGCCCGGCTGGAAGCGGCGCGGCGCGATGCAGAAGCACAGGAAGTTGCAGCGAAGGCATCAGCCGAGGCCATGCGCCTGATCTCGGAAGCCGTCAAGGAGAACAACGGTTCCGCCATGTTCCTGCTCGGCGACCGCTATATCCAGTCGCTCAGCAAGATGTCGGCTTCCGACAACAGCAAGATCGTCGTCATGCCGGGCGATCTGATCGGCGCGGTGAAAACGCTGATCGGCAGCAAATAAGCAATCACCAAGCACGGTATCATCAACCAGGCCATCTTCAACGACCCAAGGGAGCATCGCATGCAAAGCATCATCGGATTACTGATACTGATCGCAGATATTTACGCCATCATCAAGATTGCCCAGAGCTCTTAAACCCCTAAAAAACCACCCTAGACCAACCTAGGACCAACCTCAAAAGCACTCTCACAGGGTGCTTTTTTATTAAGTAAATCAGATACTAACCTCAAAACAACCGAAAAACCACCCCAAAACCACCTCGTAATAACCTATAATAATTCAAGGGAGCAGGAAGGGCATAGAAGGGACCCCTCCTCATTCCCCTCTTTTTAAGGTTATGAGGTGAAGGGAATGGCTAAATACACTCACACAGCAGCGACACTGAATCGAAAGAAACAGCACGGCAAGACCAGCGATGGGGCAGCTCTTTCCTTTATACGCAATAAGGACGGCTCCCTGACGGCATGGCAGCGAGTGAACGGCAAGGATGTGCGAGTCGCAGCTCCAGTCATGGGGCCAGTGACAGAGGATTGGCTCAAGGAGATCAGGGACAAGGCGTGGCAGATTAAGCAGGGCTTGCTGGTGGTGGAGGAAGTCTCACCAGCGAAAGAGAAAAAGACCTTTGAGACATTATGGGCTGAGTATTTAGGGGCCACCAACAAGTGGGCCGAGGTCACCCTTAAAAAATACGATAGCAGGATGCTACGGTGGATCGCACCAACTGATCTCTGGCAGATGCCCCTCGATGAAGTAACCCCAAAAGATGTCGAGAAGGCATTAGAAATGGTGCACAAGGAAAAGGCGGGGCTTGCAGTCTGCATCCTGCTCGACCTTAGAAGGGTCATGGACTGGGCAGTGCTAAGGGGAGAAATGACCAGCAACCCAGCCAGACAATATAAGGAAGCTCTCTCGGCAGTTAGATCCCCGTTTGAATACAAGAGCCACCCTGCCATTATTAATACGCGAGGTCTGGGAGAGTTGTTGCTGAAGCTAGACCAGAGCCCTCTGAACCCCTCAGCTCGAGCCATGATTGCAACACAGGCATTTACTTGCCAACGATCTGGTGAGATTGCACCAGCACGATGGGAAGAGATCGACCTCGATAGAGGCTGGTGGACAATCCCCAGAGGACGCATGAAAGAAAAGGACAGGACCCACGATCAGGTCGTAAAGCTGCACCCTTATCTGCTCGACCTATTCAAAGGGCTGCCAAAAGACAGCGAGTGGGTTTTCCCCTCGACCAGAGACAAAAGCAAGCACACCCTCAAGGAGTTGATCAGTCACGGTCTGACAAGGATTGGCTACGCTGGTCTGCACACTGGGCATGGTTGGAGGTCCTCCCTTAGAACGCTGGCAAACGATGCGGCAGACGATGATGGGCGGCCCCTGTTTTCTCATAGGTGGGTCGAGGATGTATTGGATCACAAAGTGGCTGGTGTCGAAGGGCACTACACGAGAGCGAAGGCGATAGACGGCATGGCACGAGTGCTGCTCTGGTGGGGCGATCAGCTGGTGGCAGCAAAAGAGGAGGCAAAGCGATGACTAAAAGGATGAACACACCAGCACAGTATAACGAGGCAGACCAGCGAGTGCGGCAAGCCTTTGGTTTAATCAGAGGTGAGCCCAAGGAGCTGACTGAGCACCAGCTAGCAATAGCTATCGCAGGCATAAACCAGACCCCTGATCGTTATGAGGCATATAGGGACTGGATTCACTTGCTGGTCCAGCGAAACTTCAGGGAAGAGGAGCCAGTAGTCACGAGATATGTCGACCCGAGGGCTGCATGGCTATCGCCTGAGGCAGAGGAGGAGTGGCCTAAGATCACCATAGACGAGGCAGGGACCTTTCACTTTGAACCAGTGGCAGGGACTGTGCTGGTGAGGACAGCAACCAGCACCTCTGCAAAACCTAAGATGATCACCATTAAAATGTTCGCTGAGGCACTGGCTATTCAAGGCCAGCTATATAGCGAGAAGGATGGAGGCTTGTCAGAAGGGTTTGTCAGTGAACTCCTGCTCCGATATGTTCCAAAACCCCCAGATCTCAAGGCTCTTAAAATAGAGCTAGCGGTAGAGCTCTGCCGGAGGATTGATAGAGAGGAAGAGCGAAAGCAGGCGGATCCTTTATATAAAAAGAGGACGATGCAGGAGCTGGCAAAGGAGCTTGAAGAAGAGCAAGAGGGGTCTATTATCTTTTCGGCTAGCGAGATCATGGATGCAAGAAAGAATTACCTCTCGCATGGCAGAAAGAACCAGAGAAGGAGCGACCTAAATCTCTAAAACAATTTCTAATCAATCTCTAAGAAATTTTCAATTAGAAAACCACCCCTCAAAGGCCCTTAAAACGGGCCTTTTTCATGTCTAAAAAGTTCTCTAGGAAGCAGGTTGTAGACAATTTTTCAGAATGGGAAACTGATCACTCTTTCGTTTTTAATCAAGGAGTTACAGATGACCCAGCAGCAGCAGTTTTTCATTACCAGCACAGAAGTGCAATCCTATATTGCCCCGTTTACTGAAAGGGATTTTTGGGAGTTCAAACGCCGCCCAGAATGGCCCAAGCCAGTGAAGGGAAATGGGGGCAAGGAGATCTACTACAAACCCGACATAGACCGCTTCCTGCTCGGCCTCGCTGGTGACGGCAAATGAGAGGCGATGATTATATAAGCAGCAGGAACAAACACGACACTGGCGTGCTGCTTGTCGCACAGGCTCTCTCAGATGTAGGGATGACCAGAAATGATTTCATAGGTTACCGAGAAGACCGCCTAGAACCCAATCAATACGCTATCGCCAAGCAGACAAAATATAGACCAGAGCAAGGCCTGATTCCCTACGACATTCTCGCAAACTTTGAGGGGCTGGCAGTAAGAATCAAGGTGCACGCTATCTCAGGTCCACAGTGCACAAGTCTCTGGCGATGCGTCAGCTATGCAGTGGAAGCCACAGGCAAATTCTCGACTGACTCAGCTTATGTGCAGATCGTGACCTCGCAGGACATATCTGGGGTAGGGCTAGGTCACAAATTCCCCAAGGCTTTAGAGATTCTCGCAGCCAGCTATGAGGAGACGGGGGCGATCAGCATTGTCTGCACCCTCCACGAATTCCTAGCTGGAAAGATGCAGGACCTCATAGACCAACGCAAATTTATTTCATAAAGGACACCCAAAATGGCAGTTTTCGATTTAGCAAAAGCAAAGCAAGAGCAATCCCTGGTGCTTAAGTCTGGGACCTACGCAGCAAGAATCATTCATGTGGTCGATGTAGGTCTGGTTCCAGCCTTTGACCCTCAGGACCCCCCAAAAGAAAGTCATGGTTTCACCTTCCAGCTCGCAGATGGGCGGGTGATAACCAAGGTCATGCCCAACAGCATCCACCCAGCCAGCAACATGGCCCAGCTCCTCAGCGTATTTGAGGACGATGTGCAGAGCCTTGCAGACCTTGCAGGACGAAAGCTGGGGCTCGAGGTGGAGGAGAACGGCCAATGGCCTCGCATAAAGGGTTATTACGAATAT
Organism: Methylophilales bacterium LSUCC0135; assembly: GCA_001704575.1. Taxonomy (GTDB): domain Bacteria; phylum Pseudomonadota; class Gammaproteobacteria; order Burkholderiales; family Methylophilaceae; genus UBA6140. Next base: position 261,579 of record MCAW01000002.1, on the reverse strand, counting down.
GCGTGCGGCCTGTTTGATGAGGTGGCTTCCTTTCCTGAGGCAGAGTTGATCGTGCTGGTGAGTGAGGGTGAGGAAGGGATCAACATCAAATCGAACGCAGAGAAGATCAAGAGTCTGCCCTCAGAAATTCGCAAGGCCCTGATGGCAAAACCTAAGGGAGCGATCTGATGCTGAGCACCAGCGAAATAGAGAAATGCCTGACAGGGCACTCTCTGACACTGTTAAACGACTGGCTCCCTAGGGGTAAGCTTTCTTGCGAGGAATATCTGGCCTATAACCCCACCAGAAATGACAGCTCTCTGGGCAGCTTCAAAATCAACACACGCACAGGGGCATGGCTAGACAATGCGACAGGAGACAAAGGCCACGGCCTCATTTCCTTGCTGGCATACATACGACACGCTGGTGATCAGGTGGCGGCCCTCAGGGAAGCACGAGCACTGGCTGTCACCCTGCAAGCGATGCCCGCCCACCAGCAGACAAAACAAGTCAGGCAACCAAAGCCAGCAGTTCCTATTACAGGGGAGCAGCAATCCCTTCTCGATCTCGAGCCCCCAGAGTGGACGCTGGATGTCGATCCTGTCACAGCGAGCTGGGAATACAGGAACAAGCAGGGCGAGCTGCTCTTCTGGGTGGTGCGTGCGGAACGAGAGGGAGGCAAGGTCACGCTCCCTGTCAGGTGGCTGCCAGAAAGGAACGATTATTCGTGGTCCCTGCCCGATTTCCCTGAAGGAGTGCCACCCTTCAACCTCCACCAGCATGAGAAGGACAAGGGAAAGCCCGTGGTATGGGCTGAAGGTGAAAAGACCGCCACAGCCCTCCAGAAGCTCTACGGTGACAAAGCAGTGGCGATGACCACCCAAGGTGGCTCCAACTCCCTCACCAAGAGTGACCTTTCCTGCCTGACCACAATCAGCAAGCTGAAAGTTTACCCTGATGCAGACGAGGCAGGGCTGAGGTATGCCCTTCAACTGGTGGCGAGTGCGATCTTAAAAGGTGTCTCAGACATTCAGGTGCACGACATGAGGGGAGCAGGCTGGATTGATGGGCAAGACGCTGCCGATTTCCCTGAGCTGACAGTGCATGACCTCGAGGCAGACCTCATCAATGGTCTGTCATGGTTTCATGCACAGAGACCCCAAGATAAGGCCGAGGCAGTGACGGCGGTTTGTGCAGCGATGTCAGAGCTCGAGTATCAGGTCACCAGAAAGAAAGCAGCCCAGCTTGCTGATCTAAAAGTTTCTTATTTAGATGCCCAAGTGCTCCAGAAGATCGCCAGCAAGTCAGCAGAGGAAGAGGATGAGAGTGAGCAACCACTAACACCAGAAGAGAAGCAGGAGCTGAGGGAAGAGCTCTGGCCTCAGGTGCAAGAGATTGCCACCAGCAAAAACGTGCTAGACCTTCTGGTGAAAACCCTGCATGAAAAAATGGGGGTTGTTGGTGAGGAGCACGCACTCAAGATTTTATATCTGGCGATGATCAGCAGGCACACCACAGGGTCAGACGATCGCCCTCTCTCTGTCATTTCCAAAGGTGAGTCCTCAGGAGGGAAAAGCTATACCGCAAAAGCGATTCTCAAGCTGTTTGAGGAAGGAGAGGCATGGTTTCAGATTAGCACTTTGAGTGAGAAGGCCTTGATTTACAGCGACAGAGTCTGGGCAAATAAAGTGCTTTTCATCCCTGAAGCAAACCAACTGCATCAAGAGAACAGCGAGCTGCTCCTGTCCCTGCTCAGGCAGCTCCTGACTGACGGTTGTATCAGCCACGAAGTCACGATTAAAGACCCTCAGACTGGTGAGATGGGAACCCAGATATTTAAGAAGGACGGCCCTACTGGGTTATTTGTAGGCACGACCAGAGACGGGCTCGATCACGAGCTAGAAACCCGCTGCATTAGTTTGTTTGTCGATGAGTCACCAGAGCAAACGATGGCGATCATTCGTGCCGATGCGAGGAGACGGGCTGGCAATCTGGTGAAGGGAGACCCAGAGAAGATCACCAAGCAGTGGCAGGCCTTCGATAAATGGCTCTCTCTGCAACCCAGCCATAACGTGATAGTGCCTTTCGCTGAGGCAATTCCAGAAGGGTTGATTTATAACCCAGTGCGATTCAGAAGAGACATCCCCTCCACCTTTTATGGTCTGGTCAGAGCCCACACGCTGGTGCACTGCATGAACAGAGAGAAGGCTCCAGATGGATCACTGATAGCAACCCTTGAAGATTATGCGGCTGCTCGTGAGCTGATCAACCCTGCCCTTGCACGCACAGTGGGCATTAAGCAGACCGAGAAGAGTGACAGGGTGCTGGCGTGGGTATATGAACAGATGGATGAGGACATGAGGGCTGGGAGAAAGTCCCTGACCCTTTCTGTCAGGTCGATAGCTCAGGGGACGCAAATCCCCAAAGCCACGATTCACTATCAGTTATCTAAGCTAGTGGAGCAGGGCCAGCTTATTAACCTCGAGCTGCAACCTAAAAAGCCAGCACGCTTGAAGCTGGGGCCTGAGTTCCAGCTTCCTGATGACAACGATGGGCTGGTGCTCCAGTCAGCAGAATGGGTGGCTGAGTATCTGGCTAGAAACTCACCAAAACAGGCCTGAAATGGCCGATTTATTGGACATTAGACAGAAGTTGGACAGATAGTTGGACACCCTAGAACGACAGCAAAATGGGCGTGAAACCACCTCAAAACCACGAAAAATGGCCTATCTGTCCAACTGTCCAGCTTTTTCAAGGAATACACAAATGAAAGAAAAAATGAAGCTCTGGACCACTCTTTTTGTGACTGACACCAGAGAGATGATGACCAGTTTAAGAGAGACAACTGGACCCTTAGGGTTCGACATTGAGACTCACCCTAAGGAAGGATTCGAGTCTCACCAGATGGGTGGATTGATACCTGAGATCAGCACAATCAGAACAGTGCAAGTTTACTCGAGAGAGTTGAACACTGTCTGGGTTGTTGATGTGAGGAAGACTGGTCTGGAGTTTATGAACGACCTCTGCACCAGAGAGTTGGTCATCCACAACACCCAGTTTGAGTATGGTCACCTAAAGCAGGCAGGCATCACCCTCACCAACTACCAATGCACCATGCTGATGGCTCGAGTCTTCTTAGGCGAGTCAGGGTTGTCACTGGCTGATCTGGTGGAGAAGCAGTCAGGTGAGAAGATCGACAAGACACTGCAAACAAGTGACTGGTCAGCAGAGACTCTCTCACCAGAGCAGATTGACTATGCAGCATTGGATGCAGTGCTGGTGATGGACCTTTATGACAGGTTTACAAAGTGGTTTGCTGAGCACCCCCACTATAAGACTGCCTATCTCTTTCTGAGAGACCTGATCGAACCAACTCACCAACAAATGGAGACTGGCTTGCTGGTGGACTGGCAGGCACACGCAGAGGTGGCGGGTGAGTGGAAGGAGAAGGTTAAACAAGCAGAACAGACCCTTGCTGAGTATGGACTCCCCTCTGACCAGATTAGCAAGGTGAAGGCCAAGCAAGACTACCTCAAGAGAGTGCTCTATGGAGATGAGCTGGCAGACTGGCCCAAGACCTCTACAGGAGCCTTGAAGTGCGACAGTGACACACTGAAGGCCCTACAAAGCACCAACAGCAGACCAGAGCTTGAGGCAATCGCAACATGGTCCTTATACACCAGCAGACTCGCCAACTATGGAAGCAAGTATAGGAGTCTCTCTATCAACGGCAGACTGGTCCCCCAGTATCGTATTGCAGGGATGGCTGGCTTCAGATACCAGTGCACTAAGCCCAATATACAGAACCAGCCCCGAGAAGGGTTCAAGCACATATACATAGCACCAGAGGGCTGGTCCTTTGTTGCTAGTGACCTCTCTCAGGTAGAGCTGCGGGTGGCTGGTCTGCTATCTCAAGACCCTGTTATTAACAAGGCTTATGCAGATGGGCAAGACCTCCACCTAAGCATGGCTCAGGACATGATCAACAGAATGACCTCTGAAGAGAGAGCCAAGAGATTGTCTGAGGCTGGTGGTGATGAACAGCTCTTACTCAAACGCATGAGAACAGCAGCTAAGGGAGTCAACTTTGGCCTTCTCTTTGGTGGTGGTGCACGAGGACTACAGAGCTATGTGAAGGCTTCCTATGGTGTGAATATGACCCTTAAAGAGGCAGAAGATGCTAAGACTCTCTTCCACCAGAAGTATGCAGGCCTCACTGAGTGGCAAAGGTTGATAGTGAAGCACTCTATTACAGAGGGCTGCACAGAGAGTCAGTATGCACGACTGACGAGACACTTTGGTGAGAGAGAGTATTTCACCAAAGATATACAGAGAGACCCTTACACCCTCTCTATGAACCACCCAGTGCAGAGCACTGCCTTTGAGATACTGGCACTGGCTCTAAGGTATGTATATGAGCACGCAAGCACTGACTGGTTAAGACTCTCTCACACTGTCTATGACGAGCTGGTGGTGGTCTGCAAGGAAGGAAGAGAGACAGACGCTGCTCGCCTGATTCATGCAGCCTTCACCTATGGGTACAAGACGATCTGGCCTGACTGCTCGACCAAAGGAATATGCGAGGTTGGTTATGGGAAGACATGGGCAGACACCAGCAAGCAGTTGATCAGCCCTGGTCTATATGAGAATGATTCTCATTAGTGTTGGGGGCGGGGTAGAAGGGGAAGGGGGTCCTCAGGCTACCGGCGTGGGAATCTTTTTCCAATAAAAAAGTAGGATTTCACAGAGAGTTTTTTAGGGTCAGAAAGGGTGTTTTTTATATTCATTCTCATACCCCCAAAAAAAGTTGGACAGTTGGACAGATGAGAGGTTTTCGGCGGTTTCAAGGCGGTTTTAAGGCTGGTTTAAGGTCATTCTACGGTGTCCAACTATCTGTCCAACTTCTGTCCAGTGTCCAATAAAAACGCCCTTTTACAAGGTTTTCGGACAGATTTTCAACAAGAGAAAGGAGCCATAAACGATGGCAAAAAATACAAGATTGAAAAGGATTAACGAGGCTCAAATGGCTGGTGAAAATTATTTTCCACCACTAAGCGAACCAAGTTGCCCTCTGGCAAGGGAGATGTATGACACCCTGTTAGCAGCACAGCCCTCTTCAGTTCGGGGGATGACAGCAGTGAGGATGCTGACCCTCGAGCTGGCGGAGAGTCATATAGCTAGCAACAGATTGAACAAAAGGATCATGCACGAGGGCGAGGTGTTCGTGGACCCCAGAACAGGGGTTCCTAAGGTAAGCCCTCTGGTGAGTGCACAGCATAACCGAGTGATGCAAGTGGCCTCGATCACCACAAAGCTCAGATTGATCCCCGCAGAGGTCGATAAATTGCAAGGGTTGATAGAGGCACAGATGCGAGGTCACGGCCCACTAGCAGCGAACGTGGCCTCTGGTGATGAGGTGGACTGGGTAGAAATTTACGAGAAGGAGATAAGCGATGATTAACGATATAAGCTATGGCACGATGATTCAGATGATGGGAGGGCACGCACCCCCCACCAGCAGCAGCAGCAGCAGCAGCAGCAAGGCGAGGGACGCATATTTCCTGACCTTCTGCAAAAGAGTGAGGGATCAGTTTGGTGAGGATGCAGAGATGGGTATGTGGCTCATTGGTCGAGGCCCAGATGTATTCTCAGACTGGGCACGGGACTACTCGAGCAGAGTCACTCAAGAGCGATACAGGAACCTCGATCAACAACCCCAAAGGGTATAATTATGATTTTCACCAGCAAAGGAGAATATGATGTTTGAAACTACCAGCCTGACCCAAGAGCAAAAGAAAGACGCCTTTCAGAAGTTTGCTAAGAGCTTTCCACCCAAGCGGAGCTAAAAAAGGGAATTATAGGGGAATGAGAGAGGCGGTTTTTAATAGTGGNCTTATAAATCAAGGCATTACAAGCAACATAAACGCCGCCCAGAGCTCGGCGACGACGCTGGCCAAGGCGCTGTGGATTGTCGGCGTGCTGATATTCCCGGTAGTTGGCCTGATTGTCTGGTATCTGGCCGGCCCCGGCGGCAGAAAGTAATCCCGGCAAACGCCGGTGCATATCACTGCAAGGTCTGTGACTAGCCCCCGCAGACCTTGCAGGCAAGGTCGCGTGCCAGTTTGATGCTGCGCCACTCCATCGCTTGCACGTCGAGCAGAAGCAAGCGGCCCTGCAGGCTTGTACCCATTCCCATCAGCAGTTTCATGGCTTCGGCCGCCTGCGTCGTGCCGATGATGCCGACCAGCGGCGCGAACACCCCGCTTTCCGCGCAACGCAGGCCTTCTTCCGCACCGAGATCAGGAAACAGGCAATGATAACAGGGGCTCTCCTCTGAGCGCATGTCGAACACCGTGACCTGGCCTTCGAAGTTGATTGCCGCACCGGACACCAGCGGTTTGCTCAGCTTGACGCAGACCCGGTTCAAGACGTAGCGGGTAGCAAAGTTATCGCTGCAATCAATCACCACGTCGGCCTCTGCAGCCAGCGCCTCAAAAGCCTCTTCGCTGGATTTTCCGCAGATTGTGTTCACCTCCACGTCCGGATTGATTTCGTAAATCGCCTGCTGGGCTGAAACCGCCTTGTTGATACCGACCGAGGCCGTGGTGTGGATGATCTGGCGTTGCAGATTGGTCAGATCGACGTTATCGAAATCACAAATGGTCAGCTTGCCGACGCCGCCTGCCGCCAGATAGAGCGCCACCGGCGAACCGAGCCCGCCTGCGCCGACGATGAGGGCGTGGCTATTGACCAGCTTTTCCTGGCCCTCGTAGCCGATCTGCGGCAAAAGTATGTGTCTGCTGTAACGCAGCAGTTGATTGTCATTCATCAGGGTAGCCTGCCTGCCGATACCATGCGGTTAAATAACACATTAAGCGAAATCCATTCGACGAAATCGTCGTAGCCGTTCTGCACGGCTTCGCCATGAACGAAAGGCGAAGCGCCGTCCGAATTCTGCAACTCTGCTGCCGATGCACCCGCCTGCGATAACTGGCTGCCATCATCACGATAGGCACCCAAGCCGTTCTTGCCATGTGAGATGACCACAGCCGGTACTTGCAACGCAATCGATCCGCCAGCAGTGGAGTTTACCGTCAGGCTGCCGGTCGAACAAAGGGCAAAGGATGCTGCAGCCGGTATTGTCGTGCAGCTTGTAGGCGGTGTCACGGTATTGGCTAAGATTTCATCCTGCATCGATGCCGTCACCGCATAGCTGAACCTGCCGCCCCAGGCATCCAGTTCCGGCGTGGCCAGTGTGGCCCAAGGCACAACCCCGGCGCCGAGGCTGCAGTTTTCGGTGCCGGCACCGGCTGCCGATGAAGCTATGGCGGGCGAAGCGGGGCAGGGGAAACGGCCGTGCACCATCACGAAACCATTGATGGCCTCCTTGATCAGCGCGAGTTTTTGCCTGGTTTCGTTGTAATGCACGATGTCTATCCGGGCCGCCAGCGGCATCAGCAAACCGCCCAGCAGCAGGCCCAATACCACCAGCACCACGGTCATTTCAATCAGGCTGAAGCCTCGAGTGCGTATCCGTTTTCTATTCATCATCTATCAAGCACCTGAGGGTATCGGCAGCGGGATTCTGCGCAGAAAAGGCGGACATTCCGGCAAATCCGGCATGGCGTGCGACCGGCAGAGAAAATGCCGCAAGATTTTGTCCTTCCAGATAATTTTCCGGGCGCGATTTGTCAGTCTCCGTCTTTCTTTGCTGTTGTGGAGACCGGCTGCCGGAAAAAATCAGTACGCGCGCGCAAGCGGTTTCGGTCGGGCTACCATCCACTATCACGCTGGCGGGCGCCGGCAAGGCGGTAAGGAGCAGCATCTCGCGCCAGTGCTGGCAAAAAGCCGGGTGGGGCGCTTGCACGCAATCGATGGCATCCGTACCCTTGCTGCCGCTGATGTTGACGGTTGCCAGGTATGCAAGAAACGTGGTGTCGCTGGTCAGTGCGTTCACCTGTGCGGCAAAGTCAGCGCGCCGTATGAGGATCCGTCTGCAACAAAGTGCGGTATTCGCTTTGCGCAGTTATGTCATCACCGCGCAAATAGGCTTGATAAGCAAACTCCAGCTGCGGATTTGTCTGCTTGACACCGCTTAGCCGGATTTGAATATGTTGATCTGTCGGGATACTGATTTCTGCAGTAGAGTCGCTTGCGATTGCAAAGATACTGGGTTGATGGCCTGATGCTGATTTTTCGGCCTTGCTTACATTGGGTAGCGGTTCCATATGCAACGACAGTCATTCCGACTCGCTTGCAGTTTCTGCCAGCAGTTGCTGCTCTGCTTCTGCGTGCTCTGGTACTGCAGGATCGGCCATGACTACCGGTAACGTTGGTCAGCCAGAATCGAGCGTTGAAAAATAATAGTAAGCTGCCTCCGCCAGCAGCAGCGCCAACCCAACCCCAAGCAAAAGCCTGAATGACAGCCTCGCGCCTCCATCAGCCGGCAGGTCCGGGGCAGGTTTAGTTGCCTCTGCTTGCTTCCTGCTATCAGTTGGGCTTTTCATGAAAGCCTTGTTGCGGAAGCTGCGAGGGTAGAAATTTTCTATAGGCCGACAAATCCTCGCTATCCAGACTGGCACTGCTGACAACCGTAGGGCGCAGGAAAATCACCAGCTCCGATTTGCGATAACCGTCATTTTTTCCTCGGAATACCTTGCCGGCCCAAGGAACCTCTGAAAGCCCCGGCACCTTGTCTGTTTTCTTTTGTACCTCATCCTGCATCAAGCCACCGAGCACGGTCGTATCGCCACTTTGCACGCGCAGTATGGATTCCATTTCCCGGGTCTGTATCACCGGTATTTTTGACTCCACAACACCACTGTTGTGACCAGCTTCATCCGTCATGATGAGGCCGGGATTCGGGTCCTGAATGGCATCGACGATGCGCGAAACCGTAGGCCTGACGTTCAGCATCACGGTCCTGTTTTCATCGACATGCGGGGTAACGCTCATGACAACACCGACTGGAACCGTATGCGGCGTGGAACTTTATCGTGTCAGCGAACTGGTCTGTGATTGGGTGGTAGCGGCAGAAATCGTGAAGTAAACCAGATTGTCCACCACCTTCAGAACAGCAGTCTAATTATTCAGTACCATAAGCTTGGGGCTGGATAGCACCCTGGTATCCCCAAACTGTCTGAGCAGGCTGATGGCAGCAAATATGTTGCCCAATCCGCTGACCGGATTGACATAAGCGGCAATAAATCCTGCTGAAGAGCTGGCGCCAAACGCATTCGTTCCGCTGCCGGTAATTCTGCCCGTAGTTGCATCCATGCCCGCACTGCTACCCAGTGATTGAGAAAACTGAAATCCGCTACTGGCACCTGAGTTACCTATTCGGCTCCAATCTATGCCTGCCTGAAATGTATCGCTCAGCATCACCTCGACTATGGTGGCTTCGATCAAAACCTGACGTCTTGCGCTACTCATCACCTTTTCGATGAATTCCCGCACCTTGTCATGCTGCCGGGCAGTAGCGCGCACATTGATAATGCCGGCTTCGCGGTTTGATATGACTGTTGAAGCAAGCAAGGTTTTATATTCAGCCCTGAGCAGGTCTTTTCCCGTTTGGCATTTTCTGCTTTGAGCACGGGGTCCGGCCGCAGGTTTTCGTTATCTCGCGATAGGGCTGACATCTCTTCTGCCGAAGCTTCCCGGCTGATCATTACTTCCTTGTCGGTTTCAGTCAGAATCTCCCGGATATTCTTTTCAAGGTTTTCCCAGAAATGGTTGCGCGAATCACTGCTGACCAATGTGCGCGAGCTGTTATGTTCCGAATTTGTGTTGACGCCATTGCTGTCAGCACCCTGACCGGTACCTGAAATTTCGGCTGCCGCCCCGATAAAACCTTTGGTATCGCGCGACATGTTGATGTAATCAACAACATAGCTGCGAAGCTCAGGATAATCCGGACGAACACTGACCACATTGTTTTCGTAACGGTAGGCAAAATCGACTTGCATTGAAAGCCGTTCAAGAATTTCCGCTAGCGTCTGGTCTACCGCGTTCAGGGTCACCAGGCCCTGCAGGGCTGGATGAATATTCATATTTAATTTGCTTTCACGCGCCAGAGCAAACAGTATTTCCTTCACCGGAGCCTCGTTGACGAGGACGCTGTAAGTCGGCTCCGCCGCCTTTGCTGATGGGGGTGGCAAGTAATTGAAGCTGTTGACCGGCTTAGGTATATCACCATCGGCTATAGCGGGCGTTTTCTGATGTGGGGATGCCGGTCCGTCGATATGACCGGTGGAGGGAGTAACGGTACTTTGATGGCTACAGGCAGACAGCACCCATAGCATCGCAGTCGCCAGGCACGTTATCCATGTTATTTTCATAAATGCGCACTTGTTATTAGTTATTTTGCAAATGATTATTTGGATACAGCGTGGGAATTTATCTCACAATTTCCGGCAAACGGCAATACCATTATTTAAATAATGGATTTAACAGCGTGAGTGTCGACCTCTGGAACAGGCGGTTGCGAAAACGAAAACTGGCCATACGCTAACGACGTTGCAGGCCGCAGAGTTTTGATTGGGGGGGTATTTGAAAAGATGGGGTGGCTGATGGGGCTCGAACCCACGACAACTGGAATCACAATCCAGGGCTCTACCAACTGAGCTACAGCCACCATTGAAACTGACGGGTATCAGAAACCTGGCCTGCCCGACAGGAATCGAACCTGTAACCCCCAGCTTAGAAGGCTGGTGCTCTATCCGATTGAGCTACGGGCAGATTGTCGGGCAATCTAGACACTACTTTAAACCTGGTCGGGGTGGAGAGATTCGAACTCCCGACATCCTGCTCCCAAAGCAGGCGCGCTACCAGACTACGCTACACCCCGAGGGCGTGAAATATATCCGAATCCGGTCCAGAGGTCAAATCCAATCGACGATATAGTCGGTTTAATTGACATACCCTGCTAAAATAGTGGTTTTTTCATTCATCGATCTTATGTCTGCACAAATCATTTCCGGCAAGCTTATCGCTGAACAAATGCTCGCTCGCCTTAAAACCGAGATAGATGCGCGTATTTTGCAAGGTTATCGCGCACCTACGCTGGCAGTGATTCTGGTCGGCGGAGACCCGGCTTCTGCGATTTACGTGCGCAACAAGCGACTGGCCTGTGAAAAAGTCGGCATACGCTCGCTTTCCTATGATCTGCCGGCCAGCACATCTGAAACCGAGCTGTTCGCGCTGATAGATCAGCTGAATGCAGACGACACAGTGGATGGCATTCTGGTACAGGCACCTTTGCCGGCTCAAATCGATGAAAAGCGCATTATCGAGGCGATCAGCGCAGCCAAGGATGTTGACGGTTTTCACCCCTACAACATTGGCCGATTGGCGGTTCGTCAGCCCACGTTGCGCTCATGCACCCCTTTTGGCGTGATCAAGATGCTGGAAGCCGAAAACCTGCGCATTCTCGGCATGGATGCCGTTGTCGTCGGCGCTTCAAATCACGTGGGACGGCCCATGGTGCTCGAGCTGCTGCTGGCAGGTTGTACGGTAACCTGCTGTCACCGCCACACCAAGAACCTGGCAGCGAATGTTGCGCGTGCAGACATCGTCGTCGCTGCAGCCGGCAAGCCCGGTCTGGTCAAGGGAGAATGGATCAAGCCGGGCGCCATCGTCATCGATATCGGCATCAACCGCCTGCCGGATGGAACCATCTGCGGCGATGTCGAATACAAGGTTGCCAGCGAACGTGCCGGCTGGATCACGCCGGTTCCCGGCGGTGTTGGTCCTATGACGGTCGCCACCTTGATGGAAAACACCTTTCTGGCGCAGACTTTGCGCGAATCTTCAGTAGCTTAGCCGCATAAATGGCATGGAAATCCGTGCTGGACATTATTTCCAATCGTAGTAAACTTGCGCCTGCTTTATTTTTCTGTTAACGCTATTTACGAAACGGGGAAGTTATCCCGACGAGACCAAGATGGCCGATGTAATCTCAAGACAATTCGTTCCTTACGAGCCTGCGGCGGGTGAGGAATACATGAACGAAAAACAGCTCAACCATTTCCGTCAAATCCTCAACGACTGGAAAGCCGAACTGAGCGATGATATCGACCGTACCGTGCATACCATGCAGGACGAAGTCACCATGTTTGCCGACCCCAACGACCGCGCCAGCCAGGAATCCGACATGGCGCTGGAATTACGCAATCGTGACCGTGAACGCAAACTGATCAAGAAGATCGACGAAACCCTCAATAAAATCAACGAGGGAGAATATGGTTACTGCAACAGCTGCGGCGTTGAAATTGGTCTCAAGCGTCTGGAAGCACGCCCGACAGCCACGCAGTGCATCGACTGCAAAACACTCGACGAAATCCGCGAAAAACAAGTCGCCAAGTAATCGGGCTTTATCTTGGTGAAAATAAAACCCGGCAATTGAACTGCCGGGTTTTATTTTTTCGGGCCAGTCAACATCTGATGACAATGCCCTGAACTCCTGCTTGAACCTGGCATATATTTTTCAAATCCCGGGCAGGATTTCCAGCACCAGCTCGGGCGGACGGCATAATCTTGTTCCCAAAGCGGTCACCACCACAGGCCGGTTCATCAGGACCGGATGCCGCAACATGAAATCCACCAGCTCGTCGTCTGTCCACTTGGCATCATCCAGCCCCAGTTCGGCATAAACCGCCTCCTTCGCCCGCAACAATTCGCGCGGCGTGATGCCTGCGTCCATCATCATGATCTTGAGTTTTTCCTTGCTTGGTGGCGCCTTCAGGTATTCGATGATGGTTGGTTCAATGCCGCGCTCCCGGATCAAGGCCAGAGCGCCGCGAGAATTACTGCATTGGGGATTATGATAAATCTTGATTTCAGACATTTTTACTTTCAGCCTTTCAAGTTATGAGACATATAGAAATAACACATATCAAAACGGACAGCGTAGCGCCAATTGTGCCGTAATCAATCATGCTTGATGGCAAACCCTTCTGCCGTCAACGCAAACTGTCGGCCTGACCAGAGTGCGTCTGCCAGATTGCGTCTGTTAGAATAGCGGCAAAGGAAGACCGCTTTGACTACGCTAAAACTGACCAAACCGACGAAAGATTCCGGCAGCAAATCTCGTGCACCGGCCCGGCGCACCGACCCGGCCAAAAGGTTGCGCGTTGCACCGCCGACCAAACCGGTCGTAACGCCAGAAACCGCCAAACAGCAAAAGCCGGTTGAAAGCGTCAAGAACAACGAAAAACCCTCTCAGCGCAACCACCGTCATGACGGCAAGCCGCATCAGCCACTTACGCCAGACAGCCGTGCACCAGCCCAGCGTCCACTGCAACGCGGTGAGTTCAAACGCGATGAATTCAAGCGCAACCCTTCGAAAAATCTGGCTGAGAGCCGCGACACACCACGCCGTGGTGGCAAGGCCCGCGACGGTTTCGAGCCTGGCGATTTCAATCGGGATCGCGCCACCAATCCGATGTTTTCGCCCAAGCCGCAAGCCTCTAGCCCGGAATTGCCAAGACTCTCCAAACTGATGGCAGAACGCGGACTCTGCTCCAGACGCGAGGCAGATGAATGGATCTTCAACGGCTGGGTCAAGGTGAACGGACAAGTGATCGATGTGCTGGGAACGCGAGTTGCAACGGACGTGAGGATAGAAATCAGCCGCGAGGCGCAAAAACATCTGGCCGAGATCGTCACCATCATTCTGCACAAGCCGGTGGGCTATGTGTCCGGCCAGGCGGAAGACGGCTACGAGCCCGCCGTAGTGCTGATACACCCGGACAATCAGTGGCTGGAAGACCCCAGCAGAAAGCCTTTCAAACGCGGCCATCTCAAAAACCTGGCCCCGGCTGGGCGCCTCGATATTGATTCCACAGGTTTGCTTGTACTCACTCAGGACGGCCGTGTGGCCAAACAACTGATCGGCGAAAACTCGACAGTGGAAAAAGAATATCTGGTGCGGGTTGAGGGCGAGCTTTCCGACAAGGGTCTGAACATGCTCAATTCCGGGCTGTCGCTGGATGGGGTCCAGCTCAAACCGGCCAAGGTTTCCTGGCAGAACGAAGACCAGCTGCGCTTCGTCCTGCGCGAAGGCAGAAAGCGCCAGATCCGCCGCATGTGCGAACTGGTCGGGCTCAAGGTGGTGGGCCTCAAGCGTGTTCGCATCGGCAGCGTGACACTGGGTAAACTGCCGCTGGGGCAATGGCGCTACCTGATGCCGGGTGAGCGCTTCTGAGCAGTTTGATTGAGCAAACAAGAGGAAAGAACTTCACCTGATGGACATCGTGCTGCTTTTCAAAGCCTTCATTCTTGGCCTGGTCGAGGGCGCTACCGAGTTCCTGCCGGTGAGCAGCACCGGCCATCTGATCATCGTCGGCGACCTGATTCATTTCAATAATGAAAAGAGCAAGGTGTTCAAGATTTTCATCCAGCTCGGTGCTATCCTGGCAATTTGCTGGGAATACCGGGCGCGGCTGGAATTCGTTGGCGGCCAGATGTTACATGATCCCGTTGCCCAGAGATTTATCCGCAACCTGGCCATTGCCTTCATGCCGGCCGCGATACTGGGCCTGATGTTCCACAGCCAGATCAAGGCATTCCTGTTCTCTCCCTTCACCGTGGCAATCGCACTGATCGCCGGCGGTTTTGTCATTCTGCTGGTCGAACGGCTCAATCTGCAGCCCAGCACCCGTATGGTCGACGACATGACCATGTCACAAGCCTTAAAAATCGGCCTTGCACAATCCCTTTCACTGATTCCCGGCGTTTCGCGCTCAGGCGCCACCATACTCGGCGGCATGCTGTTCGGTCTTTCACGGCAGGCAGCGACCGAGTTTTCGTTCTTTGTGGCGATTCCCATCATGTTTGCCGCGACCATCTATGACTTGCTCAAGAACCGGAATTTACTGGTTTGGGATGATGTCTTCATATTTGCAGTCGGTTTCATTACGGCATTTTTTGCAGCGCTGCTGGCAGTCAAGACCCTGGTGCGTTACGTAGCCAATCACGATTTCCGTCTTTTTGCCTACTATCGCATCGTGTTCGGCTGCATCGTACTGGCCTATTTCTGGGATGCGTGATGAATGATTATGAGCGTCTGGTAGCAGCACTTTCGCGCTTTGAGCATGATGCAAAGCAGAAACCGCTGACACTGGGCGCAGCGATGGACAGCCTGCATGGCTCGGCTTACGCGCTGATCGCGCTGATACTTTCAACGCCGTTCATACAGCCCATACCGCTCGGCCCGGTTTCCGTGATGATAGGATTGACCTATGTCGTCATGGGCTGGCAAATGTGGCGCGGCCACACTTCACCCGTGTTGCCACACAACATACGCAACCTGGAAATGAGCGAGAAATCCTGGCGCTTGCTCGGCAAGACTTGTTTGAAAATAGTAGGATTTTGTCATGTATTTACCAGGCCGCGGCTATTCGGCTTGGTGGAAGGCGTACAGGGTCAGAAAACAGGGGGCGTCATTCTGATGATTGCCGGTACACTGATCGCTGTTCCGTTCGGCTTATTGCCCATGAGTAATACTTTGCCTGCACTCGCGGTCATCTTTTTTTGCTTTGGCGATATGGAAAGCGACGGTCTGATGACCATCATTGCATTTGTCTGGATCATCGTTACTATTCTTTATTTCGCGGCCTTTTTTATCGGCCTCTATGTGCTTGGTAATCAAGTGTTCGAATATCTGAAATTTGCATCATGAACCGGGAACCATCATGAACAAGACCCTGAAATACATGGCGTTTGCCCTCGGCGGCCTGATCATACTGGCACTGATCGTGGCCGGCATTGTCGCCGCCACCTTCAACCCCAATGACTACAAACCGCTGATCGTCAAGCTGGTGCAGGACAAGAAGCAGCGCACGCTGAATATCGAGGGAGATATCAAGCTGGCGTTCTGGCCCAGCATAGGGGCCGATCTCGGCAGGATTTCGCTTTCCGAACACAAAAGCGACAAGGAGTTTGCTTCAGTCAAAGGGCTCAAGGTGTCACTGGCATTGCTGCCCTTGCTGCAAAAAGAGCTCATCGTCGATACGATTTATGTCGATGGCGCGCGCGCCAACATCGTGCGCTACGAGGATGGCACCACCAATTTCGATGACCTGCTGAGCAAGGATGAAACCGAGTCTGAACAGATCAAGTTCGACATCGACGGCGTCATCGTCACCAACTCCGCCGTCAATTTCGACGACCTGCAGGCAGGCAGCCGATATGCGCTGAGCAAGTTCAACCTTAAAACCGGCCGCGTCGCACTTGCGCAACCGTTTGATCTGCAAACGGATTTCGATCTGACAGCGAGCAAACCGGAACTCAAGCTCAGCGCCGATATTCAGGGCAATTTCATGGCCGACCCGGAGGCCAAGCATTTTGTCGCCAAGTCGCTGGATGCCAATATCAAGGGCGACCTGGCGGGCGGCAAGGATGTCGTCATCAAACTTGCCGGCGATATCGATGCCAAACCGGAAAATACCGAGCTCCTGATCGATGGGCTGAAACTCGCCGTCACCGGCAACTTCAGTGGCGCAAAACTGGCTGCTGATCTGGCAGCACCGAAATTGACCATTCTGAAGGACGAAGTCAGCGGCAAGGATGCGAAGCTCAGCATCACGCACGAGAAAGGCAGCGATACCTTCAAGGCCAACCTGGTGCTGGCCGACGTCAAGGGTTCGCCCAAGGCGATCCAGAGCAGCGGCATCAGCGGCGATATCGCTGCCAAGCAGGGTGCGCGTACCGTGCAGGGCAAATTCTCGTCGCCATTCAGCGGCAATATTGAACAGATGATTTTCGAGCTGCCCAAACTGGCCGGCAACCTCGACGTGAAGGATCCGGCGCTGCCGAAAGCCGCCATGCAGGGTACTTTTGCGCTCAAACTCCATACTGACGTCAAGCAGGAACAGGTCAGGAGCGATTTCAATCTCGCCATCGACAACACCAGGCTGAACGGCGACGTTGCAGTGGCAGGTTTTGCCAAACCGGACATCAAGTTCAACCTCAATGCCGATACGCTCGATCTCAACAAGCTGCTCGGCAAGGCCGATTCATCGCAAAGCAAAACTGCAGAACCAGCAGGCAAGCCAGCCGATCTTTCTGCACTGAAGGATCTTTTGCTGGATGGGCGCGTGAATATAGGCAGCGTGCTCTATGACAAATACAAGGTGTCCAGCCTTGCCCTGACAGTCAAGGCAGATGGCCAGAAACTCAGCGTCAGCCCGCTAAGCCTCAAGCTCGACGAATCGCAGATCAAGGGCAGTTTTGCCATCAGCCAGTTCACCAGACCGCTTTATACCTTCGATATCGACATCGACAAGATTGATGCCGACCGTTACGTCGGCGATTCCTCCGGCAAAGCGGCCGATAACAAGCCGCTGGATCTCTCGGCGCTGAAGGCGCTTAATGCGAACGGCAGCTTGCGCATCGGTGCACTCAAATACGGCAAGATTCAATCTTCCAACATCCGCATCGATCTGAAGGCGGACGGTGACAAACTGAGCCTGAGCCCGCTGGCTGCAAAGGTTGACGACAGCCAGATACAAGCCAGCCTCGGCATCAGCCGTTTCGCCGATCCGGTATTCAACTTCGACGTCAACATCGACAAGCTGGATGCCGACCGCTACATCACCAAAAGCGAGGGTACACAGACAGCTGCCAAGGCGGAAACGGATACGCCGCTGGACCTTTCCGCACTAAAAAAGCTTAATGCCAGCGGTGATGCCAACATCGGCTGGCTGAAACTGGCAAACGTTAAAACCGCCAATGTCAAAGTGCGCCTCAAGGCCGAAAACGGTGTGGTTGACCTGACACCATTCTCGGCCAATCTTTACGAAGGCAGCATGGCCGGCAGCCTCAAGGTCGATGCACGCAACGTTCCGGCCATCGCCTTCAAGCAGGATATGAAAAACATCACGATCGGCCCCCTGCTGGTCGATGCCATCAACAATGACATGCTCAACGGTAAGGGCAACCTCAGCGTCGATGTCACCACGCAGGGTGCCACAGTCGGTGCGCTGAAAAAGGGCCTGAACGGTAAGGCTGCTACCAACCTGGCGGACGGCTCGGTCAAGGGCATCGATATCGCCGGCACGCTGCGCGGTTATCAGAACAAGCTCAATACGCTGAAGGGCGAGACCAATGTCGAAGGCGACATGACCAAAAAAACCGATTTCAGCGAGATGTCTGCCAGCTTCAATATCAAGAACGGCGTTGCCCGTAATGACGACCTCAGCATGAAAGCACCGTTGTTCCGCATCACCGGTAGCGGTGACATCGACATCGGCAACGAAAGAATCAACTACCTGGCCAAACCCACGGTAGTCTCGACGCTGAAGGGGCAGGGCGGTGCCGGACTGGAAGAATTGAGCGGCGTCACCATTCCGGTCAAACTGACCGGCACTTTCAGCAAGCCGAGTTATGCGCTCGACTTTGCCGGCATTGCCACCGCACTGGCGCAGAAAAAAGTGCTGGAAAAGGTCGGCGGCAGCAAGGTTGAGGCAGTACAGAAGCTGATCGGCGGCGACACTGCGGGCGGCCTCGAAAGCCTGCTTGGCGGCAGCAAGAGCAAAACCGCACCGGCGCCTGCTGAAAGTGACCCGGCTGCAGCACAGGAGGTAGCACCTGCTCCGGCCCCGGCACCAGCCGAAGAAAAACCACAGTCGGTGGAAGAAAAAGCCAAACAGAAGCTCAACAAACTGCTGGGTCTGTAAAAGACATCGAGCCTGACCGACCGGTCAGGCTTTTGCTGCATGAATAAAAACCCCGGAATACCAATGTCCGATTTCGCCAACATCGTGATTCACTGGCAGCAACAGCACGGCCGCCACGACCTGCCCTGGCAGAATACGCGCGATCCTTACGCTATCTGGGTTTCCGAGATCATGCTGCAACAGACGCAGGTCAGCGCGGTGATCGGCTATTACCGGAAATTCATGCAGCGCTTTCCGGATATCCGCAGCCTCGCCGCTGCGGACGAAGATGCCGTACTGCAGCACTGGAGCGGGCTCGGCTATTACTCGCGCGCGCGCAACCTTCACAGCGCCGCGCAAATCATCATGGATGCGCATGACGGTCGCTTCCCGGCGCACTTTGAAGATATCGTCAAATTGCCCGGCATCGGCCGTTCGACTGCAGCCGCCATCGCCAGCTTCGCTTTCGACCAGCCGCAGCCGATACTCGATGGCAATGTCAAACGCGTATTTGCGCGCCACTTTCTCATCGAAGGCTGGCCCGGATTACCCAAAGTGGAAAAACAGTTATGGCAGCTGGCGGAAACGCTGATGCCGCAAACCGGCATGGTCGCCTACACGCAGGGGCTGATGGATCTGGGCGCAACGCTGTGCACGCGCAGCCAGCCGAAATGCTCCGATTGCCCGTTGTTGCAAAGCTGTGGCGCTTTTGCCACAAACCGGGTCAAGGCTTTACCGGCCCCGAAGCCGCGCAAGGCCATCCCGGAAAAATCGGTCACCATGCTCTTGTTGCTGGACGGCGACCAGATACTGCTCGAAAAACGTCCGTCGAGCGGCATCTGGGGCGGCCTCTGGAGCCTGCCCGAAATAACCCAAGGGACCGATGCCATCAACCATGTGCGCGAACGTTTTGGTATCGAAGCCGAATTGCTGCAACCGATGCCTATGCTGAAACATGCGTTTACGCATTTCCGCCTGCACATCACGCCGCAGCCCATGCGCGTAGCAGGCCATGCTGCAGCAGCGCATCAAACTGCATCAGTCTGGCTCAATCGCGCAGATGCAAGTGGTGCAGCCTTGCCAACCCCGGTCAGAACCTTGCTGAACAATTTGCCGGAATATCGCTAAGCAAACGCTGTTTAATACATTTATCAGCACTTGCTCAAGCAGCCTTGCGGAAGGTCAGATTGATACGTCGTGCGCCCAGTCTGGGATGCATAGCCGGCTTGACCGGCTGCACACCATGAAAACGCAATCTGTCCACGTCGCCCCAAACTACCACATCGCCGTGATTGAGTGCGATGCGGAATGCCCGGTCGCTGCGCTTCAAGCCGCCGAACAGAAAAATTGCGCCGATGCCGAGCGAAACCGAAACGATCGGCTGGCTGAAATCGCGCTCGTCCTTGTCCTGATGCAAGCCCATTTTTGCACCAGCTTCATAACAGTTGATCAGACAGGCATCCGGCCTGAAATCATGGAAACCGGATTCCGCCGCCGCTGCCGCAGCAAGCGACGCAAACACCGCAGGCATGACAGGCCATGGCTTGCCCGTGGATGGGTCACAGGCTTCATAGCGATAACCGCTGCGATCGGAAACCCAGCCGAGATTGCCACAACTGGTGGTCAAGACCGACATCTGCTGGCCGCCAGGCGTCTTCATCGAACGCGGCGGAGCAACGGCAAGCACCGTTTCGAGCGCCTGCAGGACCGCCGTTTCTTGATTGAGTGCAAAACCCCGCAGCAACCAGGCAGCTGTCCCCAGTTGCAAATGCGGGGATTCATCCATGAGGCCGGAAAAAAGATCCATCACTGAACTCCATTTAGCGCCGATAAGCGGATCAGACTATCTCCGGCTGTTGTTGTTCTATGGTATAGGCTGCCCGATTCATGCCAAAATCAGGACTACATCATGATTGCCATACTCGAAGCCAAACGTGCAGGCCTGCTTTCCAGACAATACTGGATGGCGAATATCGTCTCGGGGCTGATCGTCGGTGTAGTCGCCCTGCCGCTGGCCATGGCCTTTGCCATCGCTTCCGGGGCCAAGCCCGAACAAGGCATCTATACTGCCATCGTCGCCGGTGCGCTGGCTGCCGTCTTCGGCGGTAGCCGCCTTCAGGTATCGGGGCCGACCGGCGCTTTCATCGTCATCCTCGCGGGCATTTCCGCCAAATACGGCATTGCCGGCCTGCAAATCGCCACCCTGATGGCAGGGGTCATGCTGATTCTGATGTCCCTCGCGCGCATGGGCAGCGTCATCAAGTATATTCCCGATCCGGTCATTGTCGGCTTTACCAGCGGCATCGCGGTCATCATTTTCGTCGGCCAGTGGAAGGATTTTCTCGGACTACAGGTCACGCTCGGACTGGAACACTTCCACGAAAAATTCTGGATACTGACACAGGCACTGGCTGACACGCACCTTGCTACTGCCTTGCTCGGTCTCTTCACGCTACTGGTATTACTGATTTCCCCCAGGCTGTTCAAACGCATTCCAGCACCTATGACCGCCATCATACTGGCAACGCTGGCGCAGGCGATTTTTCAGTTCGAGGGTGTTGCTACCATAGGCTCGGCCTTCGGCGGCATTCCGCAGCAGCTGCCGGACTTTGCCTGGCCGCAGACCACGGTATCCGATGCGCTGCATCTGATCGGGCCGGCATTCACCATCGCGCTGTTGTGCGCCATCGAATCGCTGCTATCCGCCGTAGTGGCCGACGGCATGACCGGCGGCAAACACAACTCCAACCAGGAGCTGATGGGGCAGGGTATCGGCAATATTTTTTCGCCGCTGTTCGGCGGTTTTGCCTCTACCGGCGCTATCGCCAGAACCGCCACCAATATCCGGCAAGGCGCCAACAGCCCGCTTTCCAGCATCGTGCACGCCGCCACGCTGCTGCTGATCGTGCTTCTGCTGTCGCCGCTGGCAGCAGATATACCACTCTGTGCACTCGCTGCCATTCTGTTTGTCGTCGCCTACAACATGAGCGAACTTCACCGCTTCAAACACATGCTGTTCACGGCGCCCAAAGCCGATGTCACCGTACTGCTGGTGACTTTTCTGCTCACCGTGTTCAGCGATCTGGTGATCGCTGTCAATATCGGGGTGATGATTGCTGCCTTGCTGTTCATGAAGCGCATGGCGGAAGCCATAGTCTTCGCCGAGCAATCACCGCAACAATTGCAGGAAGAAATCCGCGATGCCGGTTTTGTCCTGCCGGATAAAACCGTCGTCTTTGCAATGGAAGGTCCGTTCTTTTTCGGCGCCGCCGAGCGACTGGAATCCACGCTGGAAAACATCCATCATCACGCCGACACGCTGGTCTTGCGCCTGGGTCAGGTACCATTCATCGACGCCACCGGCATGCAGTCACTCTGGGATCTGCGCGACACCTGCATTAAATATCACACCCGTCTGGTATTATGCGAAACACGAGCAAACGTGCTCGAAAAACTCAAAAAAGCGGGCTTTGCCGGCCAGCTCGGCGAAGCCAATATGATTGATTCGCTGGCGCAACTCAAAGACGCCAGCCCGGAAAGCAGCCAATAAAAAACCTGCCGGCCCATGCGTTGCATGGAGCGGCAGGTTGATCCGTAACAGCTGCTGGTCTTACTTCTGATCCCAGCTATCTTCCCACATGCAGTGCTTGATGGTGTGACGGTTCTTGATCAGCTCATCGATCGAAGGCTCGTCATTGAGTGCGCGCTTGATCGCCAG
This sequence comes from Methylophilales bacterium LSUCC0135, assembly GCA_001704575.1. Classification (GTDB taxonomy): domain Bacteria; phylum Pseudomonadota; class Gammaproteobacteria; order Burkholderiales; family Methylophilaceae; genus UBA6140. Next base: position 239,226 of record MCAW01000002.1, on the reverse strand, counting down.
CTTGGTCGCTTCGTAGTTGTTCTTGTACATGTCGGCCTTGTCCAGCTTGCCTTCCTTGGCCAAGGCGGCACAACCCGGATCGATCCAGACCAGGGAAACGATGCATAGATCGTTGACCTGATCCTTGGGAATGATGCCCTCGATCACGCAATCGACGATCGCGTCAGCAGTCGCAGCCTGTACTACGCCGCCGAACAGCTCAATATTGATGGAATCCTTCAGTGTTACCTTGGGTACCATCATCGCGGCCGGACGCACCAGCTGGTTGATATCGCGCACGACGAACATCGCTGTATGACCCTTGCTTTGCGCCATCATGTTGGCGAATGCAGTACCAACCGGGCCATCAACGGCACCGATGAGAATTTCCGGCATCGCTGCCGTAACATCTTTACCTTCACTGAAAACGGTGGCTTCACCAGCCTTGAAAATGATTTTGGACATGGAATTCCTTTGATTGGAGATTGGCAGAAAAAACGCCATTTTACCGAAGCCGGATGCAATCAACAAACGCGTTAAACATCCGGATTGAAAAGCAATTGCTTGCAAGAACCGGCCCAAGCCTTAATCAGGCGCTGCCATACGCATATCCCGATGCGGAATGCCGGCATCCAGATACTCCTCACTGCAGACGACAAAACCGGCTTTCTCATAAAACGGAATCGCATGAATCTGCGCTGAAAGCCGGACATCGCCCCAGCCGCGTTCGCGGCAAACTTGCAACGCTTTATGCAACAAAGCCATACCAACACCCATGCCGCGCCACGGCGCCAACACCGCCATACGACCTATGATGCCGCTGGACAAAATTCTGGCGCATCCAATGGCATCTCCTGCCGCATTACAAGCAAGCAAGTGCAGCGCCTCTGCGTCGAGGCCATCCCATTCCAGCTCGGGCGGCACATGCTGCTCATCAATGAAAACGGTCGTGCGTATTGTACTGAGCACTTTTTGCTCAGCATTCCAGGTAACTTCAATTAGACTTATCAAAACACGGCGCTATATATTGATTGCACCATCAGTTACTCCACTGTGACGCTCTTTGCAAGATTCCTTGGTTTGTCGACATCCGTGCCCTTGAGCAAGGCCGCGTGGTACGCCAGCAACTGCACCGGGATGGTGTGCAGTATCGGTGAAAGCACACCGACATGTCGCGGTGTGCGGATCACATGTACGCCGCGGCTTTCAGTGAAGTGACTGTCGGCATCGGCAAACACGAACAGTTCGCCGCCGCGCGCGGCGACTTCCTGCATATTGGATTTCACCTTTTCCAGTAAAGCATCATTGGGCGCGATCACGACGACAGGCATTTCGCTATCGACCAGTGCCAGCGGACCATGCTTGAGTTCACCGGCAGGGTAGGCTTCTGCGTGAATGTAAGAAATTTCCTTCAGTTTCAATGCGCCTTCAAGCGCGATCGGATAATGCACGCCGCGACCAAGGAACAATGCGTGCTGTTTGTTGGCAAAAGCTTTGGCCCATTCACGGATTTGCGGTTCGAGATTGAGGGCATATTGCACACTACCGGGAAGATGACGCAATGCATCCAGATAGGCATTTTCCTGCGCCGGTGCAAGCAAACCGCGCTGTTTGGCCAGCGTGACCGCCAAAGTAAACAGCGCAACCAGCTGCGTAGTAAAGGCTTTGGTCGAAGCTACGCCGATTTCAGCACCGGCACGGGTGTAAAGAATCAGTCTGGAGGCACGCGGAATCGCGCTTTCCTGCACGTTGCAAATCGCCAGTGTTAATTCCTGACCGAGTGACTTGGCATGCTTCAGCGCTTCCATGGTGTCGAGTGTCTCACCGGATTGCGAAATGGTGACAATCAACTGCCTTGGATTGGGGACCGATTGACGGTAACGGTATTCACTGGAGATCTCGACTGCGGTCGGCAATCCGGCAATACTTTCGATCCAGTATTTGGCGGTAAGCCCGGCATAATAGCTGGTGCCTGCTGCCAGAATCAGCAAGCTGTCTACTTGTGCAAAAACCTCAGCGGCTGGCTCCCCGAACAAGGCCGGGCTGAAACTGGCATCGTCGATCAAGGCTTCGATGGTATCGGTCAATGCGCGCGGCTGTTCGTGGATTTCCTTCTGCATGAAATGTGCATAAGGACCCAGCTCCATCGATGCCAGCGACACATCGCTTAGATGAATCCTGCGCTCTACCGGGTTGCCATCAACACCATAAATGCTGACCCGTTCGCGTGCGATGCTGGCAACGTCGCCATCTTCAAGATAGATGACCTTGCGCGTTACTGCCAGGACAGCAGAAACATCGGAAGCAATAAAGTTTTCGCCATCACCCAAGCCGATCAACAGGGGGCAACCCTGTCTGGCACAAACCATGTTTTCAGGGGAATGGAGGGCGACGACGCTGATGGCAAACGCGCCGGTGAGTTCCTTGACTGCAGCCTGTACGGCAACCAGCAGCGTATTGCCCTGGCTCAGATAATGGTGAATGAGGTGAGCAATCACTTCGGTGTCGGTCTGTGATTCAAAGGCATAACCAATCGCTTGCAGACGCTGTCTTTGTTGATCGTGATTCTCGATGATGCCGTTGTGCACAACGGCGATCTCACCTCTGGAAACATGAGGGTGGGCATTGGACTCCGTCACGCCGCCGTGGGTTGCCCAACGCGTATGGCCGATACCGACGAAACCGGTGAGTTGCTCCGCATTGGCCTTTTCCTGCATGGTCGCGACGCGACCGACCGTACGTACGCGCCTGATGCGGTCTCCGGCCAATACGGCCACCCCGGCGGAGTCATAGCCGCGATATTCAAGGCGGCTCAGGCCTTCGATCAATACGGGTACGATGTTGCGCGAACCGACCGCCCCTACGATTCCACACATATTTTTCTTTTATCCTTGCTTTACTATTTTGACCGGCCGTTTCCATCCACGCACTGTCAGCTGCCTGCCACGCGAAATGGTCAGTTCACCCGGCGGCGCATCCTTCGTAATGGTGGAACCCGCCCCTACGGTGGCGCCTGCCCCCACAGTCACTGGCGCCACCAGTTGCGTATCCGAACCGATAAAGGCATTGTCCTCGATGACGGTACGGAACTTGTTGGCGCCATCGTAATTGCAGGTAATGGTACCGGCACCGATATTGACCGATTTACCCACCGTCGCATCGCCGACGTAGCTCAGGTGATTGATTTTGCTGCCATCATCCACCTGGGCGTTTTTCAGTTCGACGAAATTGCCGATATGCGCCTCTTTTCCAAGCGCTGTACCGGGACGTATGCGGGCGTAAGGACCGATACGGCATTCGGGACCGACAGCCGCGCTATCGATGTGCGTAAAAGGAGCAATCTTCGTGCCCGGGCCAATGCTGCTGTCCTTGATCACACAATAGGCGCCGATACTGACGCCATCGGCCAGTGTGACGCTGCCTTCAAAAATACAACCCACATCGATTTCCACGTCGCGGCCGGTTTGCAGTTCACCCCGCACATCGAGCCTGAACGGATCACTCAGGGTAACGCCTGTCTGCAACAAGTCAGTGGCCTTGCGCATCTGATAAACCCGTTCCAAGCCGGCGAGATCCTGCTTGGAATTAACCCCTTCGACCGAAGATTCATCATACGTCGTTTCACTTGCGACTTCATGGCCTTCAGCCACCGCCATGGCGACGATGTCGGTCAGATAGTATTCGCCTTGTGCGTTGTGATTCTTAAGATTGCCGAGCCAGCGGGCAAGTGTAGCGTTATCGACCGCCATGATCCCGGTGTTCACTTCGTTGATGCTGCGTTGCTCTTCAGTCGCATCTTTGTGCTCGACAATTGCAGCGATACGGCCGTTTGCGTTGCGTACAATCCGCCCGTAGCCTGTCGGGTCCGGTTTTCTTACTGTCAGCAAACCCAACGGCGCAGTTTTTTGCAGCAAGCGCTGACAGGTTTCGATGTTGAGCAAAGGTACGTCGCCGAGCAAAATCAACGTCCTGCCATTCTTGTCCAGCGCGGAAAGGGTTTGCTGCACGGCATGGCCGGTGCCCAATTGTTCTTTTTGCTCTACCCAGACTATCTTTTCTTCCTTGAAAACGTCTCGCACTGCGTTACCGCCATAACCGTACACCACGATGATGCTGGCGGGATTAAGTGCTTTCGCAGCATCAAGCACATGCCCGAGCAACGGCTTGCCCGCCAACGCATGCAGCACCTTCGTCTTGGCGGAATGCATGCGCGTACCTTTGCCTGCGGCAAGTATGACGATATTGAGTGGTGTTGGGCTCATGTATTTGAAAAATGAAAAAAACGGTAGGTGAGGATGATGAAGTATAAAACAAAAGGCAGCCTGTCGGGGCTGCCTTGATGTTTGCTGCTGATTGGTGGTGAAGCGCTTAGTGCTTGATCTTTCAGTGTTTGATCTTGCGGAGTTTCTGAATCGCGGCGATCTGTGCTGCCATCGCTGCGAATTCGCTTTCTGCCTTGGCAAAATCAATGTCGCTCTTCGCATTGCGCATCGCTTCCTCTGCCGCCGCCTTGGCTTCATTGGCCTTGGCTTCGTCCAGATCATGGCCGCGAATCGCGGTATCTGCCAGCACGGTCACCACGCCTGGCTGGACTTCCAGCACGCCGCCAGAAATGAAAATCAACTGCTCTTCGGCTTCATCCGGCAGCTTGATGCGCAATGCACCAGGCTTGATCGGCGTAATCATCGGCGTATGGCGAGGGTAAATACCGACTTCGCCCATCTTGGCCGGCGCGGCAACAAACTCTGCCTCACCGGAAAAGATGGATTCTTCAGCGCTTACTACGTCTACATGTATTGTCATTGCCATGGTCTGTTCTCTTTAGCTGTAAATGAATCTGTTGCAGCGCACGTGACGTGCACGCATCATCAATTCATTGTCTTGGCTTTTTCCACTGCTTCTTCTATACCACCGACCATGTAGAACGCCTGCTCCGGCAGGTGATCGTATTCACCGGCAACAATCGCCTTGAAGCCCTTGATGGTTTCTTTCAGTGGCACGTATTTACCGGGTGCACCGGTAAATACTTCAGCGACGTGGAAAGGCTGCGACAGGAAGCGCTGGATTTTACGTGCGCGACCCACTGCCAGTTTGTCTTCAGGCGAGAGTTCATCCATACCCAGAATCGCGATAATGTCGCGCAATTCCTTATAGCGTTGCAGAGTTGCCTGTACAGAGCGCGCAACCGAGTAGTGCTCTTCACCAACGATCAGCGGGTCTAGCTGACGCGATGTGGAATCGAGCGGGTCAACCGCGGGGTAAATACCGAGGGAGGCGATGTCACGGCTCAGAACAACGGTCGAATCCAAGTGCTGGAAAGTGGTGGCAGGGGATGGGTCAGTCAAGTCATCCGCCGGAACGTAAACCGCTTGAATCGAGGTAATAGAACCAACCTTAGTAGAAGTAATACGCTCCTGCAGGCGGCCCATTTCATCAGCGAGGGTAGGCTGGTAACCCACGGCGGAAGGCATACGGCCCAGCAGCGCGGATACTTCGGTACCGGCCAGGGTATAACGATAGATGTTGTCGACGAAGAACAGCACGTCACGGCCTTCATCACGGAATTTTTCCGCCATGGTCAGACCGGACAGCGCAACGCGCAGACGGTTGCCTGGAGGTTCGTTCATCTGACCGAACACCATTGCAACCTTGGACTCCTTCATGTTGTCCAGCTTGATAACGCCGGCTTCTGCCATTTCATGGTAGAAATCGTTACCTTCACGGGTACGCTCACCGACACCGGCGAATACGGACAAACCGGAGTGCTGCTTGGCGATGTTGTTGATCAGCTCCAGCATGTTCACGGTCTTGCCCACACCGGCACCACCAAACAGACCGACCTTACCGCCCTTGGCGAACGGACATACCAGATCAATCACCTTGATGCCGGTTTCCAGCAGGTCGACAGACGGGGAAAGCTCTTCGAAGGACGGCGCGGGCTGGTGGATGGAACGACGTTCGTCGGAATCAATCGGGCCGGCTTCGTCAATCGGGCGACCGAGTACGTCCATGATACGGCCCAGTGTGCCGGTACCGACAGGAACGCTGATCTGCGCGCCGGTGGACTTGAACTTCATGCCACGGCGCAGGCCGTCGGAGGAGCCCATGGCAATGGTACGCACAATACCGTCACCCAGTTGCTGTTGCACTTCCAGTGTCAAACCTTCTTCAGCGGTGGAATCCGCCTCATCGATAATCAGTGCGTCATACACCTTGGGCATTTGATCGCGGGGAAACTCAACGTCAACCACCGCACCGATACATTGAACAACTTTACCTGTACTCATTTTAAATTCCTTATTCAAACTCAATCTGCCAAATGAACTCTGTCAAACTGCTTTGCTGCTTTCGTTATGAACTGACCGCCGCTGCGCCGCCGACTATTTCCGAAATTTCCTTGGTAATCGCTGCCTGACGCGCCTTGTTGTAGACCAGCTTCAGTTCGCCGATGACGTTCTTGGCATTATCAGAAGCGGCCTTCATGGCGACCATACGTGCACTTTGCTCAGAAGCCATGTTCTCGGCAACCGAGTGATAGATCAGGGATTCGATATAGCGGGTCATCAAATCGTCCAGAACGCTTTTCGCATCGGGCTCATATATGTAGTCCCAATGACCCTTAGCGCTGCCGTCTTCCTCTGCCAGCTGCTCGGTGGAAAGTGGCAACAGCTGCTCCATCACCGGCTCCTGCTTCATGGTATTGATGAAGCGGGTATAGCAGATGTAAAGCTGATCGATTTCACCGGCAACGTAAGCATCGAGCATCACCTTGATCGCACCGATCAGCTTTTCCATGTGTGGGGTATCGCCAAGACCGACGACATGCGATTTGAGGTCGCCGCCCACACGGTTCATGAAACCGAAACCCTTGTTGCCGATGGCGCTGACGGTAACGCCTTTGCCCTCGGCTTCCCACGCTTTCATGCGGTTCAGCGACATACGCAACACATTGGTATTTAGACCGCCGCAAAGACCCTTATCGGAGCTGACGACGATCACACCAACGTTGTTGACCGTATCGCGCTTGATCATGAACGGATGCTTGTACTCGGGATTGGCCTTGGAAAGGTGAGCCGCCACATTGCGGATTTTTTCCGCATACGGACGCGCAGCACGCATGCGATCCTGCGCTTTGCGCATTTTCGATGCGGCCACCATTTCCATCGCCTTGGTGATCTTGCGCGTGTTTTCCACGCTCTTGATCTTGGTTCTAATCTCTTTGCTACCGGCCATTGTCTAATCTGCCTATCTATTAAGCGTCAGTAAGCGTGCTCTTAGTACGCGTTGTTGGCTTTGAAGTCCTGAATTGCGGCTTCTACAGCCTTTTCGTCGTCGCCGGCCAAATCCTTGGTCGCTTCGATCTTGTCCATCAGGCTCTTGTATTTGGAAGCCATGAAGGAGTGCAATGCGGATTCAAATGCCAGAGCACGATCCACAGGCACGTCATCGAAGTAGCCCTTGTTGGCTGCCAGCAAGGTCAAGGCCATGTTGGAAACGCTCAAAGGTGCATACTGTGCCTGCTTCATCAGCTCGGTGAACATGCGGCCGCGTTCCAGTTGCTTGCGGGTTGCTTCGTCCAGATCGGATGCGAACTGTGCGAACGCTGCCAGTTCACGGTATTGAGCCAGTGCCAGACGCACACCGCCGCCGAGCTTCTTGATGACCTTGGTCTGTGCGGCACCACCAACGCGGGACACCGAAATACCGGCGTTGATCGCAGGGCGGATACCGGCATTGAACAGGTCTGTTTCCAGAAAGATCTGGCCGTCGGTAATCGAAATCACATTGGTCGGTACGAATGCAGAAACGTCACCGGCAGCGGTTTCAATCACTGGCAACGCAGTCAGAGAACCGGTCTTGCCCTTGACTTCACCGTTGGTGAACTTCTCGACATATTCCTCGTTAACGCGAGCTGCGCGCTCAAGCAGACGGGAGTGAATGTAGAACACGTCTCCAGGATAGGCTTCGCGGCCCGGTGGGCGACGCAGCAGCAGGGAAATCTGACGGTAGGCAATCGCCTGCTTGGTCAGGTCATCATAAACAATCAGCGCATCTTCGCCACGGTCACGGAAGTATTCACCCATGGTACAACCGGCGTAAGGTGCAATGAACTGCAGCGCAGCAGAGTCGGAAGCAGAAGCGGCAACAACGATGGTGTATGCCATGGCGCCGTTTTCTTCCAGCTTGCGCACTACGTTGGCAATCGTCGAAGCCTTCTGGCCGATCGCAACGTAGATACAGGTCATGTTCTGACCCTTCTGGTTGATGATGGCATCAACAGCAACTGCGGTCTTACCGGTCTGACGGTCGCCAATGATCAGTTCACGCTGACCACGGCCGACCGGTACCATCGAGTCGATCGACTTCAAGCCGGTTTGTACCGGCTGCGAAACGGATTTACGGGCAATCACGCCAGGTGCAACCTTTTCGATCTTGTCTGTCAGCTTGGCATTGACCGGGCCCTTGCCATCAATCGGCTGACCCAGCGCATTGACCACACGGCCAACCAGCTCGGGGCCGACAGGCACTTCGAGAATGCGGCCTGTGCACTTACAGGTATCGCCTTCGGTGATGTGCTCGTAGCTGCCCAGAACAACGGCACCAACGGAATCTCGCTCGAGGTTGAGCGCGAGGCCGAAGGTGTTACCCGGGAATTCAATCATTTCACCGGACATGACATTGGACAAGCCGTGAATACGGACGATACCGTCTGTCACAGAAATGACCGTACCCTGGGTACGTGCTTCTGCACTGGTATCGTAATTTTCCAACCTGCTTTTAATCAGTTCACTGATTTCTGATGTAGATAACTGCATTACTCTGTCTCCTGACCCATGAAGGCCTAATTAATGAGCGGCCTAACTTTTAAGCGTGTAGGCCAACTCTTGAAGTTGGCCGCGGACGGAAGCGTCGATGACGGTATCGCCAATCACGATCTTGATCCCGCCGATAAGCTCGGGATCAACCTTGACGCTTGCTTCGATTTTCTTGCCGAATCTGGTTTCCAGACGCGCCACCAAGGCTTTTACTGCAGTGTCGGAAGGTTTTGCGGCAGCGGTGATTTCCGCTTCCAGCACGCCTTCATCCTCAGCCTTCAGCTCTTCAAATGCCTTGGCAACTTCCGGCAACAATGCCAGACGGCCGTATTCGCCAAGCAACTTGATCAGATTGACACCGGATTCGTCGAGCTTTTTATCGCAGATCGACAAAAACATCTGCTCAAGCGCAGCTGCTGTTACTTTGGGATTATCGATGTAAGCCTTCATCTGCTCATCAGCGGCAACGGCAGCGGCAAAACTCAGCATTTCCGACCATTTGGTCAGCGCCTTGTTCTGCTTTGCCAGCCGGAACGCGGCAACAGCGTAAGGTCTAACGATAGTGATTGCTTCAGCCATGATCGTGCCTGTCTTTCCTAGAGCTCGTTGGCGATAGTGTTCAGCATGTCTGCATGGGCCTTGGCATCAATCTCTTTACGCAGAATCTTCTCTGCGCCAGCCACCGCCAGCGCTGAAACCTGCTGACGCAAACCCTCCTTGGCGCGGTTGACTTCTTGATCGATCTCGGCCTTGGCACCGGCGATGATGCGATCACCTTCGGTTTTGGCAGCCTCCTTGGCAGCTTCAACGATTTCTGTCGCACGCTTTTCAGCCTGGGAAATGATATCGCTTGCGCGCAACTTGGCTTCATCTATGGTCTCGGCCGAACGTTTCGCAGCCTGCTCCAGCTCACTACGACCTCGTTCACCCGCTGCCAAACCATCCGCGATTTCTTTCTGACGCTTTTCAATGGCACCCAGCAAAGGTGGCCATATGAACTTGGCTGTAAACCAAATCAGCACCGCGAATGTAATAGCCTGCGCAAAGAGTGTCAGGTTTATATTCATCTTTTGCTCCTAGCAGCAAAGCCCGGCCATCACGGCAGGACTCTGCAGCTAAACTGGTAAGTTAACGACTTAGGAAACGACAGCCAACAGCGGGTTGGCAAAGGCGAACATCATGGCCAGACCAACACCGATAATGAAGGAAGCGTCGATCAGACCCAGCAGCAGGAAGACCTTGACTTGCAGAGAAGCTGTCAATTCTGGTTGACGCGCTGCGCCGTCCAGGAAACTGGCACTCATGATACCGATACCGATACAGGCGCCTGCAGCGCCGAGGCCGATGATCAGGCCGATACCAATGCCTGTGTATGCTTGAATCATTGCTAAAAATTGCACGCTTTCCATTACTTTTCCTTTCGAGATTAAGGGCTACTGCTAAAAAACACTAAAACAACAAACCAAGTTACAAATAAATCAGTGACTTTCATGCGCCATCGAGAGATAAACCACTGTCAACGTCATGAAAATGAAGGCCTGCAATGTCACAATCAGAATGTGGAAAATTGCCCAGCCGATACCCAGGAACGCACCGAAGAACGTACCGACCAATCCGGTCGCAGCCCACATGCCCAGCAGCAGGAAGATCACTTCGCCGGCATACATGTTGCCGAACAGACGCAGGGAGTGGGAGAGGGGTTTTGAAACATATTCAATGACATTGAAGAGGAAATTGGGGATCCAGACCAGTGGATTGCTGCCGAAAGGAGAGCAGAACAGCTCATGAATCCAGCCGCCCAGACCCTTGACGTTGATGGCAAAGAAAATCATCAACAACCAGACCGACAGGGCCAGTGCAAATGTGGCATTGATGTCGGAGGTCGGTACGCTTCGCCAGTACTCAAGGCCAAATACATGCTTGTAAATCCAGGCCATGACATCGATTGGCAGAAAATCCATGGCGTTCATCATGAACACCCACATAAATACTGTCAGCGCGAGCGGTGCAATGAATTTATGACGCTCGCCATGAAAAATACTTTTTACCTGTCCGTCGATAAAGCCGAACAGTAACTCGACAAACGCCTGCCGCTTGCCCGGCACGCCTGAGGTCACGCCACGCGAAACCAGCCACAACAAACCGAAAACAATGACACCCAGGATCAAGGACATGCCGAGCGTATCAACATGCAATGTCCAGAAAGCGCCGTCGCCGACCGAGACCGCGTTATTGGATAAGTGGTGTGATATGTAACCGGAAGGAGTTAATTCGTGTTCTGTCGCCATAACTTTTAACCTTGCTTTTCACTTTCACTGTTGAGGGCATACACTGCCGTTCCGGACAATATCGCTGCAGCCGCCAGCGAGCTGAACAGCGCCATCAGTACAATATGATCCGTGTAAACCTTAAAACTCAGCCACAGCAACAAGACAATCACCAGAATCTTGACCGCTTCGGCTATGAGCATGTTGGCGAGTATTGCGCCTGCCTGTTTACTGTTTTCACTGCGTCTGGCAATACGCGACGCAACGAAACTGCCTGCCAGAACCGCACCACCACCCATCAGCCCTGAAATCATGCCCGGCATTCCAGCGAACCAGAAAGCAACCAGGGCTATCGCAACCGTACTGAGGCTTTGCCATCTGGCCGCGCGCCTGAAAACAGACGTGATTCTATCGGGTTCCGGCTGGCTTTTCGCCACGTCATCGGACGCTAAGTTATTGTCAGGCAAGTGATTTCCAGACCGAAGTTTACTGACCCAGTGTTGCAGATTTGTTGCGGGCGTTTGACCGCAAAATTAATCAAGCCCTGAATTGTCTTGTTTAATGACTGACAAGTCAAGCCCGTCAGTGGGAAGAATCCTTGAATCTGGCGATGATGTCATCCAGCTGATCTAGGCTTGCGTAACGAATTTTAAGCGTGCCCGCACCCCCGCGCCCGGTCTGAATTTGTACTGCCGCACCAAGCCGTTCGGCCAGATTTTCCTGTAGCCGCAGAATGTCGCGATCGACAGCAACCTGCTTTGCCGGTCTCTTTTCATCCACCGACAAACGCTTGACCAGACGCTCTGCCTCTCTAACTGAAAGCTGCCTGGCAACCACCTGCTCGGCGGCCATCACTTGCCGCGCATCGTCCAGGCCCAGAAGGGCGCGCGCATGCCCCATGTCAATCTCGCCCTGCATCAGCATGGCCTGCACCGGCGGTAACAAATTAAGCAGGCGCAACAGATTGGTCACCGCAGTGCGCGAACGCCCGACTGCCTCGGAAGCGAGCTGATGAGTCATGTCGAATTCATCGATCAGCCGCTTGATGCCTAGCGCTTCTTCCAGCGGGTTAAGGTTCTCGCGCTGTATGTTTTCAATCAGTGCCATTGCCAGCGCAGATTCGTCCGGGATATCGCGCACCAGCACCGGCACTTCCTGCAGACCGGCCAATTGCGACGCCCGCCAGCGGCGCTCGCCCGCAATAATTTCGTAACGCTCCTGCAGTTCATTGGCCAAAGGCCGCACCAGAATGGGCTGCATGATGCCCTGCGCCTTGATCGACTCGGCAAGACTGACGAGCGATTCCTGATCCATTTGCGTTCTCGGCTGATATTTGCCGGGCTGCAATTGATCCACGCGCAATGTTTTAAGCAAATCGCCGTCACTTGGGCCGTCTCCGGCCAGCAATGAATCGAGGCCGCGCCCGAGTCCTTTCAACTTAACCATGATTTTCCCTAACTTGCGTTGGCGGCGCGCTGCCTGCCCTGACGATTGATGATTTCACCGGCCAGCGCCAGATAAGCCTGCGCGCCCTTGGATGCGCGATCGTGAAACAGCACCGGTACGCCGTAGCTCGGCGCTTCAGCCAAACGGATATTGCGCGGTATCACGGTGCGGTAAACCTTGTCACCGAAATGCTGTGCCAGCTCGCCGGAAACCTGCTGGGCCAGCATATTGCGGTTGTCGAACATGGTGCGCAACAAACCTTCGATTTCAAGCTCCGGATTGAGGTGCTGGCGCACTTTCTTGATGGTGTTGACCAGATCGGACAAGCCTTCCAGCGCAAAATATTCGCACTGCATCGGAATCATGACGGCGTGGGCAGCTGTCAGCGCATTCACTGTAATCAGACTCAGCGCAGGCGGGCAGTCTATCAGCACATAGTCATAATCATCCTGCAGCTCCTTCAGGGCGAACTTGAGCCTGGTTTCGCGCGCGATTTCATTGACGAGCTCGACTTCGGCGCCAGCCAGATCGCGGTTGGCGGGTGCCACGTCGAACTGGCCCTTGACCGAAGGTTGAATGACTTCCTTCAGCGCGCTTTTTCCGATCAGCACATGGTAGATGGTTTTTTTCATGGCCGACTTGTCAATGCCGCTACCCGTCGTCGCATTGCCCTGGGCATCAAGATCGATCAACAGTACCCGGCGCTTGGTAGCCGCCAGACTCGCTGCCAGATTGACACAGGTGGTGGTCTTGCCGACACCGCCTTTTTGATTGCTGATTGCCAATATTTTCATGGGTTATGCCGCCTCGCTTTGAGTATTCTCATGGTGAGCATCTTCTTGATTGAATGGCAGAAAAACAAGATGGCGCTGCGCTTGCAGCCCCGCAACCACCAGGGGTAGCACGCGCTCGGGCCTGATGACGATCTGCGCCAGTTCGTCATGCGGATAAACGCCTTTCATGGCCAGCCATTGCCCGTGTGGTTTGCACAAGTGCGCGGTCAAACCAGTAAACAGATTGAGATCCGAAAACGCGCGTGAAATGATGATATCGAAGGGCTCTTCCGGCTTGAACTGTTCGACACGGCCGCATACCACCTCTAGATTGCCAATATCCAGCTCAGCTTTGGCCTGCCGCATGAAGCTGGCTTTTTTCTGGCTGGAATCGAGTACCGTCACTTTCATGCCGGGGAGGCATAACGCCAGCGGAATCCCCGGCAACCCGGCGCCGCTGCCGACATCCAGCAAACGCTCGGCTTTGATGTACGGCAACACGGCAAGACTGTCCAGCAGATGCAATGTCACCATATCCTCCGGTTCGCGCACCGCTGTGAGATTGTGCACCTTGTTCCATTTGTGCACCAAAGCCAGATATTCCAGCAATTTTTCACGCGTCTCGGGCGCAATCTCCAGCGCCATGGCATCCACACCTTGATCAAGCCTGGCCCGCAAAGCCTGCAGGTTGAATGTACTCATGCTACTTTTTCCGCTGTGTTGCTGTCTTTATTGCGCCTGCGCTTCAGATGAACCAGCAGCAATGAAATGGTTACCGGCGTGATGCCGCTGATACGGCTGGCCTGTCCGATATTTTCAGGTTTGTGCGCATTGAGTTTCTGCCGGGCCTCGATGGAAATACCCTGCACGTCGGCATAATCCAGGTCCGGCGGCAACTTGATGCTTTCACTGCCGCGCTGACGTTCGATCTCTTCAGCCTGACGATCGATATAGCCTTGATATTTGGCAGCAATCTCGACCTGCTGCCGCACCTGCTCATCCAGAATACCAACGGCGCCAGCTTCAACCGGAAGTGGCAGCGTAAGCAACGCCTCATAACTGATGTCAGGGCGACGCAAAAGCTCGAACAGTGAATATTCACGTTCAATCGGCTTGCCGATGACACGCAACGCATCTTCAACAGGCAAAGTGGCGGGCTGTACAAACGTGCGCTTGAGTCTTTCCTGCTCGCGGGCAATCGCGTCCTGCTTGCGCGCAAACGCCTCCCAGCGGGCATCGTCCACCAGACCTATCCTGCGTCCGGCCTCTGTCAGGCGCATATCGGCATTGTCCTCGCGCAACAACAAACGGTACTCGGCACGACTGGTAAACATGCGATAGGGCTCGGTCACACCGGTCGTGATCAGGTCATCCACCAATACACCGAGATAAGCCTGGTCGCGTGACGGTGTCCAGCCTTCGTCTTCAGTAGCATAAAGCGCAGCATTGGCACCGGCGAGCAAACCCTGGGCCGCAGCTTCTTCGTAACCAGTGGTGCCATTAATCTGGCCCGCGAAAAACAGACCCGCCACGGCTTTGGTTTCCAGCGAGCTCTTAAGGCCGCGCGGATCATAATAATCGTATTCGATCGCGTACCCCGGCCGCAGGATATGGGCATTTTCCAGACCCCTGATCGAGCGCACCAGTTGATACTGGATATCGAATGGCAAACTGGTTGAAATGCCGTTGGGATAGATCTCGTTGGTGGTCAGGCCTTCGGGCTCCAGAAATATCTGGTGCGACTCCTTGTCGGCGAAACGATGGATCTTGTCCTCGACAGACGGACAGTAGCGCGGACCCACGCCTTCGATGACGCCCGTATACATCGGCGACCGGTCAAGGCCGCTACGGATTATATCGTGCGTTCGTGCATTGGTCTGGGTAATCCAGCAGGAAACCTGGGCTGGATGCTGCGCAGCATTTCCAAGAAAAGAAAATACCGGTACCGGTGTATCGCCTGGCTGCTCCTGCATGACCGAATAATCAATCGTGCGCCCATCAATGCGCGGCGGCGTCCCGGTTTTCAATCTGCCGGCAGGCAAGCCGATCTCCCGCAGCCTTTCTGCCAGGGAGATGGAAGGGGGATCGCCCGCCCGTCCTGCCTGATAGTTTTTCAGGCCGACATGTACCAGCCCGCCAAGAAAAGTACCAGCTGTCAGCACCACGGCCTTCGCACGAAAACGCAAGCCAAGCTGTGTAACAACACCGCTTACACGCTCGCCTTCAAGTAATATATCGTCCACCGCTTGCTGGAAAAGCCAGAGGTCAGGCTGATTTTCCAGCCTGCTGCGAATAGCCGCCTTGTAAAGGATTCGATCGGCCTGGGCCCGCGTGGCACGCACGGCCGGTCCCTTGCTGGCATTCAATATGCGGAACTGAATACCGCCTTCGTCAGTGGCGGCAGCCATGGCACCGCCAAGCGCATCCACTTCCTTGACCAGATGACCCTTGCCGATGCCGCCAATCGAAGGGTTGCAGGACATCTGCCCCAGTGTTTCGATATTGTGCGTAAGCAACAGGGTTTTGCGGCCCATGCGCGCACTGGCCAGCGCTGCCTCGGTGCCCGCATGACCGCCACCAACCACAATGACATCAAATTGATCTTGATACTGCATTTCGATTAAGTATGATAACCCGTCTGAATTGTTGAAACCCTTTATATTAGGGGGCTTCAGGCGTTCAAAACACACTCGGCTTTCACTGAGATATCCGAATTGAACAAGTAGTGCATCTTACTGCAAAGCCTGTTTTACGTCATGCATCAAAACCGTGTTTCACGTGAAACAATTACAAAAATCGTAAGAAGCCCGACATTGTTACCAAACTCCGATTTATAATTACGATTGCTACACAATTTATTAACATTACTGGTTCATAATTCACTTTAAGTCGAAAGATGCCATACCAGCTGCACAAGTAATAAAGAACGTGCGATACGGATTTTATTTTTAATCACAAACGAAGCAAACATTACCATGAAAAAACCAGCTTCGTTATCAGTCTGTTTCTGGCATTCGCCAGCTATTCTGCACATGCAGACGTCGTCAGCGCTCAAAAGCTCGCAGACAAATATGCAACCTTCGCCAAACATGCCAACCCAAGCTCCACAGGTCTTTCAGCCAGCGACGGCAAGGCTTTCTACAATCGCGAAATTACTGTCAAAGGCCAAAAGGTTGCCTGCGCTTCCTGCCACACTGCCAACCCTGCAGATGCCGGCAAGCACATCGTGACCGGCAAGCCGATTCGCCCTCTCGCACCATCGGCCAACCCAAAGCGCTTTGCCGATATCGACAAGGTTGAAAAAGAGTTTACCGATCACTGCAACGACGTCATCGGACGCGATTGCTCCGCTCAGGAAAAGGGCAATTTCATTACTTATCTGCTGAGCATCAAATAAACCCGCAAAAAGATGACTAAAGACCAGTCCGATCTTGATATCCGCATTCAGGACGAGGAAGACTCTTCACAACAATATGTCTGGGATTTGTTTGTAAGAGTCTTCCACTGGTCTTTGGTTGCCGCTTTTTCAGTTGCTTTCTATTATCGTGAATCGGAGTGGGACAGGCTGATTCATGTTTACGCCGGTTATACGGTCGCAGGGCTTTTATTGTCCCGTATCGTCTGGGGCTTCATGAAAACCGGTTACGCCAGTTTCCGCGCCTTTCCACTCAATCCAATACAAGCTGTTCGCTATGTCTGGCGCTTGTTCCAGGGTCGCAGCAGGCGTTTTATCGGTCATAATCCGGCGGGCTCTGTCGTTATTTACAGCATGTTGTTCTTTGGTTTGACGACCGTCGTATCAGGCTTTCTGATATACAACGACGGCTGGTTGATCGACGACCCCGGTTATTTCAAGGATCTGCATTATTATGTGTCGTGGGGATGGTTGTTTCTCGTAGTGATCCACATACTGGGGGTAGTCACAGAGAGCATCGTCCATCAGGACAACCTGATCAAGGCGATGATTACCGGTTGCAAGCGACGCTCCAGGAAAACCGAGAAGAGTTTCAGCCAGAAAAACCCGGTTGCCTGAACATCGTATATAAGGTTTCACGTGAAACCTCTACGCTTCTACTTTCCGATACAGAATCTGGAAAAAATCTCGCCCAGCAAGTCATCCGGCGTAAATTCACCAGTGATTTCACTCAATGACTCCTGCGCCAGCCGCAGCTCTTCCGCAACCAGTTCGGCCTGACCAAGCAAACCCTTCGCTTGCTCAAGATGTTGTGAAACCCTGGCAAGCGCCTCGAGATGACGGCTACGAGCCATAAAAACGCCTTCCCCGGAAGCTTGCCAGCCAGCCAGATGCAAAAGATGCTGCCTCAGCAAATCAACGCCTTGACCATGTTTGGCCGAAAGATATATATGCACTTCGCCCGCTACGGTCTCGATTTTTGGCTGCTCCGAGCTCAAATCTATTTTGTTGTGTACCCTGATTTTCGGCAAATCCTGCGGCAATCGCTGCAGAATCGATTTTTCCGTCCGGCCTATACCATGAGCTGCGTCGACCAATAATAATGCGACATTGGCGCTTTGCAGAGCTCGCCATGTTCTGACGATGCCCTGTTTTTCAACTTCATCTGCCGTTTCCCGCAACCCTGCCGTATCGATCACATGCAAGGGAACACCGTCGATCTGGATGGCGCTTTTCAAAACGTCCCGCGTCGTGCCGGCGATTTCTGTGACAATCGCCACATCCTCCCCGGTCAGTTGATTCATCAAACTGGATTTGCCCACGTTGGGCTGACCAATCAGGACGACCTGAATGCCTTCACGCAGCAAATTGCCTTGTCTGGCGCTATTGAACACCGCTTCTAGTTGCTGATGTATTGCCGCGAGCTTTTCGCCAACGCGTCCCTGCGTAATGAAATCGATCTCCTCCTCAGGAAAATCGAGACAGGCCTCGACATACATGCGCAGCTCTATCATCCGGTCAAGCAAGCTCTGTATACGGCCTGAGAATTCACCGGTAAGGGAACGTACCGCGCTTCTGGCGGCGGCTTCGGTTGAAGCATTGATGACATCAATCACTGCCTCCGCCTGCGCCAGATCGAGTTTGTCGTTGAGATAAGCGCGTTTGGTAAATTCTCCCGGCAAAGCTTGTCTGGCTCCCAGTTGCAGGCAGCGTGACAGCAACAATTGCATGAGTGCCGGTCCGCCATGGGCCTGCAGCTCAAGAACGTCTTCACCGGTATAGGAGTAGGGTGCGGCGAAATAGATGGCAATGCCGCGATCAATCAATGTGCCATCAGCTTCCTTGAAATCCAGATAGGCAGCATGGCGAGGGGCAGGGCAGTGGCCAAGCACGCCTTCGGCAATGACTTTTGCCTTGCTGCCGGAAACCCGAACCACGCCGATACCGCCAGAACCGGGCGCGGTGGCAATTGCTGCGATGGTTTCAGCTGATTCAGCTTTCATGCATCACCCTGAAAAAAGTACGCCGGCAGCAAAGCAGGCGTTGCTGGATCAATGTGATTCGATCAACGCTTGCCGAGTTTTTTCTTGGCAGCAGTTGCACGCTCCGTTGCGCGATTGATGTGCCATTGCTGCGCGATGGAGAGAATGTTGTTGACCAGCCAGTAAAGCACCAGACCAGCCGGGAAGAAGAAAAAGAACACGCTGAATACGACCGGCATGATCATCATCACCTTGGCCTGTATCGGGTCGGTCGGTTTCGGATTCAATTTGGTCTGGATAATCATGGTCAAACCCATGAGAACCGGCAATACATAATATGGGTCAATGGCTGACAAGTCCTGTATCCAGAGCATGAATGGCGCATGGCGCATTTCAACGCTACCGAGCAATACCCAATAGAGCGCAATGAATACCGGTATTTGCACCAGAATCGGCAGACAGCCGCCGAGCGGATTGATTTTCTCGGTCTTGTAAAGCTCCATCATGGCCTGCTGCATCTTCTGGCGGTCATCACCGAACTTCTCCTTCATGCTTTGCAAACGCGGCGTCAACTCGCGCAGATGCGCCATGGAACGGTAACTCGCCGCCGAAAGCGGGTAGAAGGCGAGTTTGATCAGCACAGTCAGCAGAATAATCGCCACACCCCAGTTATTCACCAGTTTGTGGATGGAGGAAAGCACCCAGAACAAAGGCGCTGCAATAATGGTCAGCCAGCCGTAGTCGACGGTATATTCAAGTCCAGGCGCCACCGCTTTCAGCTGGGACTGGGTCTGCGGCCCGGAATAGAGCCTGGCCGGCATGCTGACGCTGGCACCCGGCGCGATTTCACCCAGCGCACTGACACTACCTATCGAAAACACATTGCCGGAAAGCTGTTTGGTGTAAAACTCGCGGTTTACGCCTTCCTTGGGTATCCACGCACTGACGAAATAATGCTGCACCAGACCAACCCAGCCGTCCTTGCTGTTCTTGGACAGATTGGATTTGGCCATATCAGAGAAGCTGATTTTCTTGAACTTGTCAGTATCGGTATAGTAAGCGCCGCCGGTAAATGTCGGCATCATGAAAGAACCCTGATTCGACTGGTTGTCGTGCAGGATCTGGTAATAAACAGAAGGCGTCAGGGCAGATGCGCTGTTGTTGGTGATCTGATAATTGACATCGATCGCATAACTGTCACGATTGAACGTATATATCTTATCCACCTGCAACCCAGCTTGGTTGGTCCAGGTCAGTCGCACTTCAAGGCGGTCACTGCCTTCTGTCATCTTGTAGCTGTCTGCAGCACTGGTAAATACCGAACGGTGCGTAGGCAGATCGCCACCGATCAGCCCGGTCTGTGCCACATAGAGCAGCGGCGACGCTGCATCGTCCAGCAGAACAAAGTTTACTTCACTATTGTCGGCGCGATGTTGCAGCAACTCGAGCTTGCGTAAATCTCCGCCGACCGTGTCAATTTCAGCCCGATAAAGATCGGTTTCTATGCGGATACGTTGACCCGTTTCCAGCTTGAATCCGGTGCTTTGCGGCAAATCTGTCTGTGCAGGAGCTACCGGTAAATCAGACCTGGCAGCCTGTGGAATGCTGGCGTCCAGTGTTTCTGTAGCTACCGGAAGCGGTTCCGGCGCATTGTGCTTCTGCCAGGCGTCCCACAACATCAGCAGGGAAAATGAGAAAATGACGAATAAAATCAGTCGCTTGGTATCCATAGAATGCTCGATCTACTTTACTAATATTGAAATAATCCGGTTCTGACCGCTCACGGCACAGGATCATGGCCACCTGCATGCCAGGGATGACAACGGCATAAACGACGTATGGTATACGTTACACCCTTGATTGCGCCATACTTATCGATGGCTTCGATGGCATATTGCGAGCAGGTCGGACTGAAGCGGCACTGCTGGCCGAAATAAGGACTCAGGGCAATCTGATAAAGTCTTATCAATCGCGTCAACAACCAGACAAAAGGATTAAACCGCATTGGAGGGAGACTCTAAAGGAGCATCAATACGCTTGTTTACAGTGCGTGCAAGCTTGATCAGCAATTCTGAAAACTCGTCTGTAACCAACGGAGCCTGTTGCCGATCGAATCGCTTCAACGGCCTGATGACCAGATCCAATGCGGCAATCCGGATTTGTTGTTTTCTGAAAAGCTCGCGAAGTGTCCTGCGCATGTAGTTGCGATCCACGGACTTTCTCGCCACTTTTTTGGCGACCACCAAGCCCAATCTGGCTCTGCCGCTTTGGTTGAATTGATAATGTATGGCCAGAAACTGACCAGAAACACGCTTGCGGAAACTAAAAACGGATGAAAATTCATCCGTTTTTGTAATTCTGACCTGACGGGGAAACCCCTGTAGCTTCATACCCTGGATCAACGTCTGCTGCTCCCGGGATATGGTGGGTTCCCGGACTGGACTAGACTGCGAGACGCGCACGGCCCTTGGCACGACGCGCAGCAATCACTGCGCGGCCACCACGGGTTTTCATGCGAACCAGGAAACCGTGTGTGCGTGCACGGCGAACTTTGGATGGTTGATAAGTGCGTTTCATTAAAAATCTCCGGTGACTTCTGTGAAGTTCTTGACAAGACCGCGATTTAACACGATTTAGCCTTGTTTTGTCAATGTTTATTTAGTTTGTGAACAAAATACAAGGCTGTGGATAAGTTGCCTCAATCAGGCTAAAATGAAGCACAGAACAGCTAACCTTGAATGACGTTATCAATGCCGTATATACATGCCGGGCCATGCAAAAATAAAAGCAATTAAACAGCCCCGGCCCGTTGCGCCACCGGTTAGCCACCACTTCGCCCAAAAATGCCGATTATAAAAACAACATGGCAAACAAAACATGGCGGGTACTTTTCTTTATATCAATTTAATTTCGAGGTATCGGGCAACCGATGGATAACTTTTGGTCTATTTGTTTGAGTCGGTTTCAGCAGGAATTGTCGGCTCAGCAATTCAACACCTGGATCAAACCTCTGCAATTTGAAACGCATGAGGGTACCTGCAGGCTATTAGCACCCAACCGTTTCGTCCTGCAATGGGTGAAAGACCGTTTTCTGGACCGCATCAAACTGATTGCGGAAGAGGTAGCGGCCCACCCGCTTGAAATCGAACTTGGTGTTTTCAATAAAAACGAACAACTGCCGGATTCTTCCGCCCGTGCAACCCTGGGAAATTCCGGCAACAAACCACCGGCAGATTCAAATCACGATACTGCATCTGACTCCGTGACTGACGCAATTGCTTCCGCTGTCAAAACGGCTGGCAAAAACGGCCAAAAAACTACCAGAAAAACAAAACCGGAAGGCGAATCAAACGGCCTGAACCCCAGTTTCAATTTTGATAATTTTGTTACCGGTAAAGCCAATCAACTGGCCCGTGCTGCCGCATTACAGGTCGCCGAAAATCCAGGAACCGCTTACAACCCGCTATTCATCTACGGCGGCGTCGGTTTGGGCAAAACACACTTGTTGCAGGCTATCGGTAATCATCTCAAACAGCAGAATCCTGAAGCCAAAATACGTTACCTGCATGCCGAGCGCTATGTTTCGGATGTGGTAAAAGCCTATGAACACAAGGCTTTTGACGAGTTCAAGCGTCAATATCATTCACTTGATCTTTTGCTGATAGACGATATTCAGTTTTTCGCCAAGAAAAGCCGCACGCAGGAAGAATTCTTTTACGCCTTCAACTCGCTGATCGAGGCAAAAAAACAGATCATCATCACTTGCGATACTTACCCGAAGGAAATCGCAGATGTGGATGAACGCCTGCGTACCCGTTTCAGTTGGGGTCTTACCGTAGCTGTAGAACCGCCGGAACTGGAAATGCGTGTGGCCATTCTGCTTAAAAAAGCAGAAGCTGCACGATTTGAACTGCATGAAGATGTTGCCTTTTTTGTTGCCAAACAAGTGCGCTCCAGCGTGCGCGAGCTGGAAGGAGCGCTGAACCGTATTGTTGCAATGGCAAAATTCACCGGCCACGAAATCGACGTCAACCTTGCCAAGGAAGCACTGAAAGACCTGATTGCCGTGCGTGGACGCCAGATCACCATGGAAAACATCCAGAAAACGGTAGCCGACTACTACAAGATCAAGGTGGCTGAAATGTACAGCAAGAAACGTTCACGTAACTTTGCACGCCCCAGGCAGATTGCCATGGCACTGTCGCGCGAACTGACCAATCACAGTTTCCCGGAAATCGGCGAGGCATTCGGTAGCAGGCATCACACTACTGTCATGCACGCTTGCGACGAAATTGAAGAGTTAAGAAAAAACGACCCGAATGTATCGCGTGACATCGCATTTCTTGTTCAAGTCATACGCGGTTAAGCATGACTCTAATGCAGTGGGTTATCTGTGGATGAAAATTCGGTTTAGGCGCATTTTGCATGATGGCTTAAAATAACCAACAAATCATCCACAGTAGAAACTGTGGGTTATGCTAAGGTCTATAAAGTTTTAATGTATTGTTTTTAAAATAAAATACAAGATATCCACAAAACCGATTTGCATTACTATTGTTATTAGCTATATATATATTTAATTTATTGATCAGAGATCCAAACCGGGCAGGTTTTAAACAATGAACATCAAAATAAACAGAGATACCTTACTCAAACCACTCTCAGCTGTCAGTGGCATCGTCGAAAGACGTCATACACTGCCCATATTGTCGAATCTGTTACTGGAAGCGAAGCAGGACAGAATGATTCTGACGGCAACCGATCTCGAAATGCAGATATCCTTGTCGATCAATGGCGCCACCGGCGGTGAATTATCCACTACGGTATCTGCGAAAAAACTTCTCGATATCTGTCGCGCCTTGCCGGAAAGTGCAGATATCAACATCAATACAAGCGACAGCCGCATGCAGGTCAAAACCGGGAAAAGCCGGTTTAACCTGCAAACATTACCGGCAGCAGATTATCCGGTCATGTCCAAGGCAGCTGGCTCCCAAGCGGTGGTCATTTCCATCAGCCAGAATGCGCTGAAACGCCTGCTGAAACAGGTGGAGTTTGCAATGGCGCAACAGGATATCCGCTACTATCTGAATGGATTGCTGTTTGAGGTCAATGCCAACCGGCTCAATGTGGTTGGTACGGACGGTCACCGGTTGAGTTTTACTTCTTCGCAATTGAGCCAGAACTATGAAAAACAGGAATTGATCCTGCCGCGCAAGACTGTCATTGAGTTGATCAAACTGCTGGATGACAGCGATGAAGAAGTCAGTGTCGAGATCGTACCGGGGCAGGTGAATTTTTCTTTCGGTGACATACGCCTGATCAGCAAGGTCATTGACGGAAAATTCCCGGATTACAACCGTGTGATTCCGGTCGGTCATAAAAATACGTTTACCGTTAATAGAATGACCGTGTTACTCTCGATGCAGCGCGCTTCGATTCTTTCCAATGAAAAATATCGCGGCATCAGAATGGTATTGACCAACAACAGCCTGCGTCTCATCAGCACCAACAGCGAACAGGAAGAAGCGGAAGAAGAACTTGAAATCGCTTACGCTGGAGATGCGCTCGATATCGGCTTTAATGTGACTTACCTGATCGATGTTTTGAATAATGTAGCGTCCGACCAGGTGATTTTTGCTTTTGCCGATGCCAACAGCAGTTGCCTGGTAACCGTTCCCGAAGATCAGAACTACAAATATGTAGTCATGCCAATGCGGATCTGACCATATCAATCCACCTTTCCATGTTTCACCTGAAACACAGTAAAAGATAAACACCATGACAGATTACGATTCATCCAGCATTAAAATCCTTGAAGGCCTGGACGCGGTCCGCAAACGTCCCGGCATGTACATTGGCGACACCTCCGATGGTAGTGGCTTGCACCACATGGTGTTCGAAGTTTTGGATAACGCCATTGATGAAGCACTGGCAGGTCATTGTGATGACATCAAGGTCATCATTCATCCAGACAATTCCATCAGCGTGTCGGATAACGGTCGCGGCATTCCTACCGATATCAAGGAAGACGACAAGCACGAGCCCAAACGTTCTGCGGCAGAAATCGTCATGACCGAACTGCATGCCGGCGGCAAGTTTGACCAGAACTCCTACAAGGTTTCCGGCGGTCTGCATGGAGTGGGTGTTTCAGTGGTGAATGCGCTGTCGGATTGGTTGCGCCTGAAGATTTACCGAAACGGCGAAGCCTACCAGATGGAGTTCAATCGCGGTGTGCCGGTGGCGCCTTTGGCCGTTACCGGCAAAACCGAACGACGCGGCACTGAAGTCCATTTTCTGGCTTCTATCGATACTTTCACCCATGTCGAATTTCACTTTGAAATACTGGCGAAACGCATTCGCGAGCTCTCGTTTCTCAATAACGGCGTCAAGATCGAGTTGATAGACCAGCGTAACGGCAAGTCTGAAAATTTTGCCTATTCCGGCGGCGTGCAGGGTTTTGTCGAATACATGAACCGCAGCAAAACCGTGTTGCACCCAAAACCGTTTTACGCCAAAGGCGAAAAGGACGGCATGACCATCGAGGTTTCCATGCAGTGGAACGATTCCTACGCAGAAACCGTGCAGTGCTTTACCAACAACATCCCGCAACGTGATGGCGGCACCCACCTGACCGGCTTGCGCACGGCGATGACACGTACGCTCAACAACTTCATCGAAGAAAACGAGTTGGCGAAAAAAGCCAAGATCGAAACAACCGGCGATGACATGCGTGAAGGTTTGACCTGCGTATTGTCCGTAAAAGTGCCGGACCCGAAATTTTCATCACAAACCAAGGACAAACTGGTCTCATCCGAAGTGCAGCCGGTAGTGCAGGAAATCGTTGCAGCCAAGCTAGCCGAGTTTCTGTTGGAAAATCCGGTGGATGCCAAAGTGATTTGCAACAAGATTGTCGATGCAGCGCGCGCGCGCGACGCTGCACGCAAGGCGCGTGAGATGACGCGGCGCAAAGGCGCCATGGATACCATGGGCTTGCCCGGAAAACTGGCGGATTGCCAGGAGCGCGACCCAAGCAAATGCGAGCTTTATCTGGTTGAGGGCGATTCCGCCGGCGGTTCTGCAAAACAGGGGCGTGACCGCAAGAATCAGGCAATTCTGCCGCTCAAGGGCAAGATTCTGAACGTGGAAAAAGCCCGTTTCGACAAACTGCTCGGCTCGCAGGAAATCGCAACACTGATCACCGCACTGGGCACAGGTATTGGCAAGGATGACTTCAGTGCCGAGAAACTGCGTTATCACCGCATCATCATCATGACCGATGCCGATGTGGACGGCGCGCACATCAGAACCCTCCTGCTCACATTCTTCTACCGCCAGATGACAGAACTGGTTGAGCGTGGCCATGTGTACATCGCCCAGCCACCGCTATACAAGGTCAAGCAGGGCAGGGAAGAGCGTTATCTGAAGGATCAGCATGAGCTGGACGAATACCTGCTGCAATCTGCGCTCAAAGGCGCGGAACTGCTGACCAGGGAAGGCGGTGAGACCATCACCGGGGAACCGCTGGCCGAAATTGCCAAGCAAATGGTACTGACCGAAGCGGTGATTCGCCGAATTTCAATGCTGTATGACGAAAGCGTGTTGCGTGCACTGCAGGACTTGGGCGAAATCAGCATTGCCAGCAAGGAAAGTACCGAAGACGCCGCCGCCAAACTGCGTCCCATACTTGGTGCCATCGGTTCAGAAGTCATCGTCGGCTACGATGCCGAAACTGAGAGCTATCGCCTAGAAATCAACAAATACGTCCACGGCAACCTGCAATGCTGCATTATCGACAATGAATTCATGGGTAGCGGCGATTACCGCCAGATCCGCAAGGTAGCGAGCATGCTGGAAGGCCTTCTCGGCGCCGGTGCCATCATCCGCCGCGGCGAAAAGGAACAGCGCATTGCCAACTTCAAGCAGGCGCTGGACTGGTTGCTGGACGAAGCCAAACATGGGCTTGGTATCCAGCGCTACAAGGGGTTGGGCGAGATGAATCCGGAACAGTTGTGGGAAACTACCATGGACCCCAATGTTCGCCGCCTGCTCAAGGTGCAGATCGACGACGCCATTGCTGCCGACGAGATTTTCACAACACTGATGGGCGATCAGGTCGAGCCGCGTCGCGCGTTTATCGAAAACAATGCGCTGGGTGTGAACAACCTCGATATTTAAGAAGGATTGCAGTGACTGCTGTATGACATTCAGCACCCCTGCAATTAGTCACTGTTCAAGATTCTTTTCGGCGTATGACAAGCGTTTGATGTGCCATAAAAAAACAGCCTGCCGGTATTTGCCGGCAGGCTGTTTTGTTTGAGCTTCAGGTTCTTCAGTGCCAGCGGCGATCAGCGGCGATGCCAGCCGGTTATTAACCGCCGGCATGCCTTAAACTGCTACGCGCCTGCCAAAAAGCGTCAGACTTTCTGATAGACCTCGCTGCCCTTTTTGACAAATTCAATCGCCTTTTCCTGCATGCCTTTTTGCAAGGCCTCTTTCTCATCCACGCCAAGCTTGTCAGCATAGTCGCGCACGTCCTGCGTGATCTTCATGGAGCAGAAATGCGGGCCGCACATGGAGCAGAAGTGCGCCTGTTTGGCGCCTTCCTGTGGCAGGGTTTCATCATGAAATTCCTTGGCTTTTTCCGGATCAAGGCCGAGGTTGAACTGGTCTTCCCATCTAAACTCAAAACGCGCTTTGGATAGCGCATTGTCGCGAATCTGCGCGCCGGGATGGCCCTTGGCGAGATCAGCAGCGTGCGCGGCGATCTTGTAGGTAATGATGCCGACACGCACGTCTTCCTTGTCCGGCAGGCCGAGGTGCTCCTTCGGTGTCACGTAGCAGAGCATGGCGCAGCCGTACCAGCCGATCATCGCAGCGCCAATGCCGGAAGTGATGTGGTCGTAGCCTGGGGCGATATCGGTGGTCAGCGGTCCGAGCGTGTAGAACGGCGCTTCACCGCAGTGTTCCAGCTGCAGGTCCATGTTTTCCTTGATCATGTGCATGGGCACATGGCCAGGACCTTCGATCATGCATTGCACATCATGTTTCCAGGCGATCTGTGTGAGTTCGCCCAGCGTCTTCAATTCGGCAAATTGTGCTTCGTCGTTGGCGTCATAAATGGAGCCGGGACGCAGGCCGTCGCCCAGCGAGAAGCTGACGTCGTACTGCTTCATGATCTCGCAAATCTCTTCGAAGTGTTCGTACAGGAACGACTCCTTGTGGTGCGCCAGACACCACTTGGCCATGATGGAGCCGCCGCGGCTGACGATACCGGTCATGCGCTTGGCGGTCATCGGGATGTAAGCCAGCCGTACGCCGGCGTGGATGGTGAAGTAATCCACGCCTTGTTCTGCCTGCTCGATCAAGGTATCGCGGAAAATCTCCCAAGTCAGGTCCTCGGCCTTACCGTCGACCTTTTCCAGTGCCTGATAGATCGGTACGGTGCCGATCGGGACCGGGGAATTGCGGATGATCCACTCGCGCGTTTCATGGATGTTCTTGCCGGTGGATAGATCCATCACCGTGTCGCCGCCCCAACGCGTACCCCAAACCATCTTCTCGACCTCTTCCGAGATGGAAGAACCCAGCGCGGAGTTGCCGATGTTGGCATTGATCTTTACAAGGAAATTGCGGCCGATGATCATTGGCTCGATTTCCGGGTGGTTGATGTTGGCAGGGATGATGGCGCGACCGCGAGCCACTTCATCGCGCACGAATTCCGGCGTGATAATTTTGGGGATGCTGGCGCCGAAGCTGTGACCGGGATGCTGTGTCTGCAACAGCTCGCTCATGTTTTCGCGGCGCTGGTTTTCGCGGATGGCGATGAACTCCATCTCCGGCGTGATGATGCCCTTGCGCGCGTAGTGCATCTGGCTGACGTTATGGCCCGGCTTGGCACGCAGCGGTTTGCGGTGCAGATTGAAGCGCATTTGCGCAAGTGCCGGGTCGTTCAGGCGCTCCTGGCCATAAGTTGAAGTGGGGCCAGCCAATTCCTCGGTATCATTGCGCTCGGCGATCCAGCCTGCGCGCAATGCCGGCAAGCCATTGCGGATGTCAATCTTCACTTCTGGGTCGGTATAAGGGCCGGAAGTATCGTAAACCACGACCGGCGGGTTTTTTTCCGCACCGAAGGCAGACGGCGTGTCAGACAGGCTGATTTCACGGAACGGCACGCGGATATCCGGCCGTGAGCCTTCCACGTAGATTTTGCGCGATTTGGCAAACGGCTGCGTAGTGCCGGGGTCGACTTCGGCCGTTTCGTTGAGGAATTGGGTCAGATTCTTGTCGGTTGCGTTCACGATAATGCTCCAGTTTCAGATGGCATAGGGAGCGTGGCGATGCCGCCTTCCCTATGGTTTTACTTGCAGGGAAGCATAAAAAAAGCTTCCGCTACTGTTTATCAATAGGGAAGCATGTTCGATGCTTCCCTACGGCGGCATGACCCGCATCAGGTTCAAAGGGTGTTTCTCACTGCCAAATCACCGATTTCGCAGACCCCCAGCAATGGCCCGAAGTTACGCGAAAGTAGCATGAAATGCAAGCAAAAGGAGCGTTTCTCTGGCGGAAAACCCTTAATTTGACAGGGGTTTAGCAATTCTGCCGGAAAACAGAATGCTAGCTACAGATCGCGCAGAGGACAAAGAGTTAAACCAAATGCGTAGCTTATCTCGCTACAGATCAGTTATCTGCACCGCCGCTCTGCTAGTAATCGGTTTTCTCTGTGAGCTCTGTGACCTCTGTGGCTGATGCTTTATTCCGCAGACTCTCCGACGATCGGCCCGGCGCTGATGACCGGCGTCAGCATGTGGTGCATGCTGGCCGCCGGGAAATCGCGTTGCAGTTGTACAAGCAAGCTTTGCAGGGCGGCAAGTTCTCCATGTATGGAGAATTGTACGCGCTTTTGCCGGCCCATCACCTGCTCGCTTACGCTCATGGCAGAAAGGCCGCTGCCATGACCATATACAGCCATGCTGGTGAAGCCGCCGCCGGGGTTATGTTCCAGCAGCCAGTCGACCATCGCCTCTTCCAGTTGTGGCGATGTGTTGAGCGTTAACAAGGCGTGTTCCATCTTATGGCCTCCCGAAACGACGATAAAGAATCGGCAGTAGGATCAGGGTCAGCAGGGTTGAGCTTACTAGTCCGCCGATGACGACAATTGCCAGCGGTCGCTGGATTTCCGAACCGGGACCGCTGGCGAAAACCAGCGGCACCAGACCGAACGCGGCGATGAAGGCGGTCATCAGCACCGGCCGCAAACGGCGTCTGGCACCTTCGACCACCACTTCCGCCAGCGCCATGCCGGTGGCAGCCAGTTGGTTGAAGTGGGTCACCATCACCACGCCGTTGAGCACGGCAATCCCGAGCAAGGCGATAAAACCGACCGATGCAGGCACTGACAGATATTCGCCCGACAGCCACAAGGCAAATACGCCGCCTATCATCGCAAACGGGATGTTGGAAAGAATCAGTACCGATTGCTTGGCTGAGCCGAAAGTGGCGAACAGCAGCAGGAATATCAGTCCCAGTGCGACCGGCACCACCAGCCCCAATCTGGCAGCGGCGCGTTGCTGGTTCTCGAACTGCCCGCCCCACTGAATGGCATAGGCTTCCGGCAGCTGCACCTGTTTGCCGATGGCGGCTTTCGCTTCTTCCACGTAACCGACCAGATCGCGGTCGCGTACATTGGCTGTCACCACCACCATGCGACCCCCGCGTTCGCGGTCGATTTTTACCGGGCCCTCGACCCGTAGCAGTTTCGCGACGGTGGAGAGCGGCACGCTGGCCCCGTCCGGTAGCGTCAGCAGCAAGTTCGCGAACTCTGCCGGCGAGCTACGCAGGTTTTCGTCGCCGCGCACAATCAGCGGCGTGCGGCGCTGGCCTTCCTGCACAATATCGAGCATTCTGCCTTCGAGCTGCATGCGCAACATGGATTCGATTTCGGCAATGGTGAAGCCAAGCCGTCCGGCGGCCATGCGGTTGATTTCGATTTTCAGGTATTGCACACCGCTGTTCTGCGCGGTGTAGATATCCTCGCTACCCTTGATGCCGTGCAGCACGGTCATAATCTCCTCCGCTTTCTGGTTGAGCACATCGAGGTCGGTGCCGAAGATTTTGATGGCGAGATCGCCGCGCACGCCCAGAATCATTTCGTTCACACGCATGTCGATCGGCTGCGTGAAACTGAAGGCGATGCCGGGTATCTCTGCCATCACCTCACGCAGGTGGTCGATCAGACCTTCCTTGGTGCTGACGCGCCATTCACTTTGTGGTTTCAGTACCAGAAAGTTGTCGGTCTGGTTGAGGCCCATCGGATCCAGCCCCAGTTCGTCAGAGCCGACGCGCGAGTAAACGCCGGCCACTTCCGGTACCTCCGCCATGATGGCGCGCTGAATCATGAGGTCGGTTTCCACGCTCTGTTGCAGGTTGACCGACGGCAGTTTCTCGACGCCGATGATGATGTCGCCTTCATCCATGGCCGGCATGAAAGTCTTGCCGATCTGGGTGTAAACGACAGCGGTCAACAGCAGCGCTGCTAGTGCGCCGAGCGCTACCTGACGGCCATGTTGCAATGCCCATAGCAACGTTGGCTGATAGATGGCCTGCGCCTTCTGCACCAGCCACGGTTCTTCATGGCTGACTTTCTTGAGCAGGAAGGAAGCAATCACCGGAATCACTGTCAGCGACAGCAGCAACGACCCGCCCAGCGCGAAAACGATGGTCAGCGCTACCGGCGAGAACAGCTTGCCTTCGAGCCCCTGCAGTGTGAGCAGGGGCAGGAACACGATGATGATGATGAGAATGCCGGCGGTCATCGGCAGGCTGACTTCTTTGACGGCGCGATAAATCAGATGCAGGCGCGGCAGTTTTTGCGCGCGTTGTTCATCGGCCAAATGAGACACGATATTTTCCACTACCACCACGGCTGCATCGACCAGCATGCCGATGGCAATGGCGAGCCCGCCCAGACTCATGAGGTTGGCCGAGATGCCGAACTGCCGCATCAGGATGAAAGTCACCAGTGCCGCCAGTGGCAGCACCAGGGCGACGGTGAGCGCGGCGCGCAGATTGCCGAGAAACAGCACGAGCAGGATCAGTACCAGCACGATGGCTTCCAGCAGAGCCTTAGAGACGGTGTTGACAGCACGTTCAACCAGGTTGCCGCGATCATAGAAAACGTTGATGCTGACGCCTTCGGGCAAGGTCGGCGCCATTTCAGCCAGCTTCAGCTTGACGCCCTTGACCAGTTGCTGCGCGTTGGCGCCGCGCAAACCCAGTACCAGCCCCTGTACCGCTTCCTGCTCACCGTTGCTGGTGACGGCACCGTATCGCGTCAGCGCGCCTATCCGCACTTCGGCAATGTCCATGATTCTGAGGGGCATGCCCTGATCGCTGCGAACCACGGTATTGCCGACATCTTCCAGTGTCAGAAAGCGGCCTTCCGATCTTACCAACAGTGCTTCTTCGCCATCTTCCAGTCTGCCGGCGCCGTCGTTGTTGTTGTTCTGCCTGAGCGCCTGCTGCAAATCGTCCAGCGTCACCGCGCGTGCCACCATGCGGGCGTTGTCGGGAATGATTTCAAAACTGCGCACCAGCCCGCCCAGCGCGTTGACATCAGCCACGCCCGCCACAGTGCGCAACTGCGGGCGAATCACCCAATCGAGCAAGCTGCGTTTTTCCTGCAGGCTGAGCTGATCGCTCTCGATGGTGAACATGAACATTTCGCCTAGCGGCGTCGTCATCGGTGCGATGCCGCCGGAAATATCCGCCGGCAGTTTGTCCCAGACCCCACCCAAGCGCTCGGCAACCTGCTGCCGCGCCCAATAGATATCGGTACCTTCGGCAAAATCCACAGTGATGTCAGTGAGCGCATACTTGGCGACGGCGCGCAACATGGTCTGCTTCGGCAGGCCGAGCATCTCGACTTCGATGGGCGCAGTGATACGGCTTTCGACTTCTTCCGGCGTCATGCCGGGCGCCTTGATGATGATCTTTACCTGAGTCGTCGAGACATCCGGGAAAGCGTCGACCGGCAACGCGCGGAACGACATCAGCCCCAGGCCCAGCAGAAGCGCGACAACAACCAGCATCAACAGGCGCTGGGTCAGGGCGAACTGAATCAGGCGCGCCAGCATCATTCGTCTCCCACGCCCAGCCACTGCCCCTTGATGGCGGCAGTGCCGGAAATGGCGATTTTTTCCTGACCGCTCAGCTTGGCCTTGAAGATGACCTGACCGGATTTCTCGCCGAGGATTTCTACCGCTACCGGCTCAAAGCCCTGCGCAGCCTGCACGAAGACATAATCCTGATTGCCCTTTCTGATGACGGCGGAGCGGGCGATGTTGTAATGGCCGCTATCTGAGCCAGCTGGCTGCTGACCGGCGATTTCGATTTCGACCATTTGGCCGGGAAAGAGTGTGCCGGCATTGCGGCCGATCTCGGCGCGCAGTTGCACGGTCTGGTCGCGCTTGTTGACGTTGCGCATGATCCGAATCAGGCGACCTTCGGCGCTGCCGCCCACCACGCGCACGGTCTGGCCTTCTTTCAAGGCGGCCAGCAGATTGACCGGTGCACGGATATCGAGCCAGAGCGGATCGAGGCGGGCGATGCGGTAAAGCGGTGTGGCGACCTCGACGCGCTGACCGGTGGCGACCATCAGTTCGATCACCTGTCCGGCCAGTGGTGCCTGAAGCGTCAGCTGATTACTGAGTTTGCCGCTTTTTTGCAGACGCGCGATTTCGGCCGCCGGCATGCCGGCCAGTTGCAAGGCCTGTTTGTGCTGTGACAGCACGGCTGTAGCTTCTGCGTGCTGGCTACGGGTCGCAAGGTAACGTCGCTGCGCGATGATGCCTTCCTCGTACAACGCCTTGTCCTTTGCCAGCAGCTCGGTTGCCAGCTGCTGACGTGTCAGCGCCTGCAGATATTCGCTCTGCAGGTTGACCAGTTCCGGGCTGCTGATCTCCGCCAGTGCTTGCCCCTGGCGCACGGTCTGTCCGGCAGCGGCATGCAGGGCGGTAAGCAAGCCCGCTTGCGGCGCGCTGACGATGCGTTCCTGATTGACCGGAATCACCACTTCCGCCGGCAGGCGCCGTGAGGTGCTGCCAATGGCTACGCTGACGGCCATCAGCTTGATGCCCATTTTCTCTTGCTGTGCCTGACTGATGACGATGGGCTCGGCCTGCAGCTCGAATGCCATCAGCATGACGAGCCAGATCCAGTGATGTTTTTTCATGGCAATACTCCTACGGCCTGGTTGTAGCGGGCGACATTCCATTGCACTTCTATCTGCCGCAAGTTGAAGGCATGCTCTGCCTGATAGGCTTGCGCCCGGCTGCGCAACAGGCTGACGAGGTCGGTTTCGCCGAGTTGAAAGGCTTTTTCCGCGAGCCGCAGATTCTCGGCCGCTAGGGCATGGTGTTCGGTTGCGATTTTCAGCGCCTTTCTACTGACCCCGAGATTGTGCTCGGCTTCATGCATGCTGGTTTCGAGCACGTAGCGCAAGCGCTCGCGCTCGCTCATGGCTTGGCCGACCTGAATTTCCGCCTGTGCGATCTGCGGCGCGCGTTGCGCCTCGGTGGCAAGCGGGATGCGGACGCTGAGCCCGATACTGTCGTTATAGGCATTATCGAACGGGCCGCGCTGACTGCGCGTATTGAGCACCAGTTGCACATTGTCGCGGCTCTCCAGGCTGGTGAGTGCCCGCTCCTGTTCGCTCATGCCGACCTTGCTTTCCGCCTCCACCCAGAGCGGGTGCTGTGCGTCATAGGTGTCAAGCGGTGACTGTTGTTCTTCCAGCTTGAGCGGAATCTGGTCGAGTCCGGTCAGCACGATATAGCGGTGATGCGCATGGTTCACTTCGGCATCGGCTTCTATCGTTTCTGTTCTGGCTTGCAGGGTTTCCTGTTGCGCCAGAATCAGATCGGTTCTGGCCAGTTCGCCTGCACTGAATCGTCGTTCCACGTCTTTCTCCAGCGCTTCTGCAGTCTGCAGGCGCTGTGTGGAAAGTTCGAGCTGTTTTCTCGCCATCTGCACTTCCCAGACTGCTTCGCGCAATTGCCCGGCCGCCTCCAGCAACAGTCGTTGTTTGCTGGCGGTCAGCGCGGTTTGCAGGTTTTCTGCCAGCGTTGCCCTGGCCTTGCGCTGGCCCGCGCGCCACAGCGGGATTTCCATATCTGCCTGCCATTCGCGTTCGCCGCGCCCGCTGCCGAAGGCATCGTTCTGATGCGTCAAAGATAGTGCCGCCGGTTTCGGCAGCAGGCTGCCGGCACTGGCCTGCCGCGCTTTCGCCTCGGAGTCGCGCGCCTGCAGCTGGTATTGCTGCGGATTGCGGCCGAAGGTCTGCTCCAGCACTTGTTGCAGGCTCAGGGCCGGATTGGTCACCAGCACATCTTCATGCGGTTCTTCGGCATGCGATGGCAGCGCAAAAAGCAGCCATATTGAAATCAAGGTTGATCCGGCCGATGACCGGAATGATGACAGGGTCGACATGACACCCTCCAATTCAGAAGAAACTCAGCGCAAATGCGCTGTTTGCAATCAGGCGAGAACGCCCGTTTCTGTCAGCAGAGGGATGGGGGCGCCTGCGGTTGCGGGCAGAGGTGTTGTCTTGCTGGCCGTAACGGGATGGCCGCAAGACTCAGGATCGAAAGACAAAGCAATAATGGCAGCAAGCCGAACGAGGCCGACGGTAATTGTTCGGCGAGGTCGAAAAGATCGAAGTGCTTGCGAAGTCCATCGGCGATTGAAAAGATCTGATGCGGCCCGTGGGGATTTTCCCAGGTTGGCGTGGCATGCTGGTGATCGTGGGCGGAAGAGGCGGCAGTATGCAGGTGCATCACGCTGGCATGCTCAATCGCATCGTCTTCCAGATGGGCGTGCACGAACGGCGCAATCAGCTGCAGGCCGATCAGCCAGAAAACCAGCAGCCAGATCGAACGTTTCATCTGCGGAGTGCGCATGCGTCTTGAACCCTCGTGTGCAAAATTGCGAGCATGTCTGATGTTACTACGTTCCGTCAGCTGCTCATATAGCGGCCAAGCCGCTTATTGCGTGTTCTCGGCGAAAGCACCGGGCAAGTGATAATCCTGCTCGCGGTACAGGATTGAGGGCAGCATGACGTGACCAAGTGCGCGTTTTTCCATCGCCGCAGCATCGTCCGGTGCCGGTTGCGGTTGCAGCTTTTTCTGGCTGCGGTCGTATACCGCATGTGTAGGCGCTTTTCCGGGACGCAACACAACGGCACGCTCGCCTTCCATCCAGGCGTAGTTCTGTTCGTATTGCATCATGGCGCGGCCGGCCAGACCTTCCGGTTCGGCGCTGAGATCGCGGCCGGGCATGGGGTGCTCGCCGTCTATGCCCATCAGTGAAATAACCGTGGTCGGCAGGTCGATCTGGCTCGCCACCGTCTTGATCACTCTGGGCTGGATATCGGCGCCGAGAATCAGGCCGGGGATATGAAAATTCTTGACCGGCACCAGATCATCGCCGCGCACACGGATATCGTGATCGGCTACCACCAGAAACACCGTATCTTTCCAGTAGGGGCTGGCTTGGGCCTGCTTGAAGAACTGGCCCATGGCGTAATCGGCATATTTCACCGCGTTGTTCTCGGTCGCCTTGGGCTGTTCATAGAGTTCGATGCGGCCGTCGGGAAATTCGAACGGCGAATGGTTGCTGGAAGTGAACACCAGGGTAAAGAACGGCTGGCCGGATTCATGGTGCTTCATCAGCTGTTCGTGCGCCTTGTTGAACAGATCCTCGTCGGAAACGCCCCAGCTGCCGGTGAACACCGGGTTGATGTAATCGTTCTTGTCGACCACCTGGTTGAAGTCGTTGTTGACGAAGAAATTGCGCATGTTGTCGAAATGCCCTTCGCCGCCATAGATGAATTCGTTCAGGTAACCTTTCTTGCCGAGCAGGCTCGCCAGCGTGAAGAAGTGGTCCTGCGACAGCGATAGCTTGACCACGCTCTGTGCCGGGGTGGGCGGGAAGCCGGTCACGACAGCTTCGATGCCGCGTACCGAACGGGTGCCGGTAGCGTACAGGTTCTCGAACCACCAGCCCTGCGACTTCAGTTTTTCCAGCTCCGGCGTGACCGGAATGCCGCCCAGCGACTCAACGAAAGTCGCGCCCAGGCTTTCCTGCAGGATGATCACCAGGTTGAGCGGCTTCTCGCGTTTGACGCTGGCGGTCTGGCTGGTCAGGGTCGGCAGGTGTTCGTCACCGATCAGCGGGCGCTGGTCATGCAGCATCTCGCGCACCAGTCGGATCTGCTCCATCGCTTCCGCTTCGTTCATGTCGCCGTACATCTCGCTCGATTTGGCTTCATGTTTTAGGTTATAGATGGCATGTAATACCGACCAGGTCGAGTTCATGATCAGCGTGTTGACCATGGTATCGGACGTGATGGCGAACATCGCCGGATTGGCCGGGCGGTGGTCGGCGGTGGAACGCACGGAAAATACCACCAGCACCACAATCAGCGGCAAGGCCAACCAGTGCTTCAGCTGTCTGGCCGGTGCCTGTTGGCGGAGCCAGGGCCGCATCATACGGCTCATGCCCCACAAGGTCAGGACCAGCGCGCCGATGCCGGCAAACACATGCACGCGGAAACCGTTCCACAGCATCGGCAGCACTTCGTTCGGGTATTTCAGGTATTCGACAAACAGGCGATTGGGGCGCGTGTCGTACTCGCCAATAAAGCCCGGCGTTGCCGCTTCCATGAAAATCAGCAGGGTGACGCAGGCAACCACCCAGAAAAAAGTGAATCCGCGCCACCAAGGCCAGGCCTTGCGATGGGCGAACAGCGGCGTCAGCAACAACGGAATGATGACCATCAGGCCCATCTGGATGATATCGACGCGCAAACCTTGCAGCAACATCTCCGGCCAGATGCCGGTGGCGGCCACACGGTCGGATTGCCATAGCATGAGCCCGGCGCGGGATAGCGAAAGCAGGGGCAGCGAAATCAGATACATCGCTACCAGCGGTGCGTAATAGCCCAAGGATTCGAGTCGTTTCCAGAATTTTTCCAGCATATCAGCCTGTTATATGTAAATTTGATGAAGCAAAAGTGCTATTCAGATGGTGCCGGAATTTACAAAATCAAGCTTAAACGAAGCTTAATTCCGGTTATATTCCCGCAATCATTCAGGCCGCATGCCCGGCGGTCATTTTTATCAGCCCGGCATTATCCTTTTCAGCGTGTTGTCGCGCCTGACATAGTGATGGTAAAGCCCGGCCAGCGCATGCGCGGCAATCAGCAGGTAACCGATACTGCCGGCAGTGGTGTGTACCGATTTGATCGATTTTGCCAGCGCTTCGTTTTCGCCGGTCAGCGGCGGCAATTCCAGACCGAAAAATGGTATCAGTTTGCCTGCCGCGCTCAGCATCAGCCAGCCGGCCAGTGGCATGCACAGCAGGAAAGCGTAAAGCACCACATGCATGGCTTGTCCCAGCCGGTGCACCAGTGGCGAAGGCGGCGGTTCAATGGCCGGCGTGCGGCTCGACAAGCGGAAGAAAAGTCGTAAACAGACGACAGCCAACACCGTCAGGCCGAACATGAAATGCAGGCTTTTCAGCAGGTTGCGCGGATCGGAGTCTTTCGGAAAAAGTTCGCGCAGCTCGATGAAGCTGTACACCGCAATCAGCAGCAGCAGCGTCAGCCAGTGCAGCACGATGACGGGCGCAGCATATTTGTCCTGACGGTTTTTTGTGCTCATGTCGGTTTCTCCTCTTGCTCGAATAATTTGTCTGCGAATACCAGCAGCATCAGCAAAATCACGAGGCTGGCCAGCCATGCGGCCCAGAGCGTGTGAAACAGGAAGTGCATGCCGCGCATCTGCTGTACCCAGCCTAGTATAAATCCAACACTCAATCCAATGAAAAATACAAAGAGTGCGGTGCGTGGTTTGTGCGGCAGCCAGAATACACAGAATGCCGCCAGCCAAAGGCCGACCGTCGCATGCCCGGCGGGAAAGCAGTGGCCGTACTTGATGCCGTCAGGAACACTATCGAGTAACCGGATGAAAGGGCGGTCGCCGCCATAACGGTCGATGCCCTGGGGGCAATGCAGTACAGAGAACTGCTTGATGCTGCGTATGGTAGTGGGCACCAGCACCGATGCCAGTGCGACAAAGCGCAATCGCGCCCTGACGAACGGGCTGATGATACGCCAGGGTCGCAGGCTGTCCAGCGCCACAATGAGCAGGATCAGATAACCGATGCGGATGATGACATTTTTGACGTAGCCGTGCATCAGCCTGTCCGCAAACCAGGATTTGTCCCACGGGAAAATACCCTGCGCCGCATCGAAGTAGTAGTCCTCGATGAGAAGGTCGATATTGCTCATCTGGCCGACGCATAGCATGAGTATGGCGATGACTGCCAGCGCCAGCGACGCGCGCAGAAACAGCGGCTTTTTCAGCCGTTCCAACAGCAGGTCCGGCATGCTCAGTTCACCGTGACTGCAACATCCAGCGGGCTGCTGGCAGCCATCACCGGTAACTCCTTCAGCCCACCATGCTTGAAGGCGTTGGCTGCGGTCTGGTAATAGGCAATCGCTTCCTTCACCATCTGCCGGTCAGCCTCGGCCGGTTCTGCTTCATAAGTTTGCGGATCGATGCGGTAGGCTTCCACCTGTTGCTTGGGCAACAGCACCACGAGCTGGTCATTCTTGTAATAGCCAAGCGATTGATAGTTGCTGACGAAGGCGCGCGGCGCCGTCGTGTCTGCTGCAAACATGTTCTGTCCGAAGAAATGCTCGGCACCGGCAACGCCGAGCAGGTCGAGCAGGGTGGGCGGCACGTCGATCTGGCTTGCCATGCGGGTATGGGTCGCAGGCTTGAGCAGCGCAGGGGCGTAGAAAATCATCGGAATATGGTATTTGGCGACTGGCAGCCGGCTTTTACCGGCGACCGAGGCACAATGGTCGGCAACGATGACGAACAGCGTATCGTCGAACCAGGGTTCGGACCGTGCCTGTTCGATGAATCTGCCGATGGCATAATCGGTGTACTTTACCGCCGCTTTGCGGCTTCCCGCTGGCATGTCGATACGGCCATCAGGGAAGGTAAAGGGCCTGTGGTTGCTGGTGGTCATGATCTGCACGAAGAAGGGCTGAGTGCCGGCGGCGGCGCGGTCGAGGGACAGCATGGCATTGTCGAACAGGCTTTCGTCCGCCACGCCCCAGACATTCTCCATGACGATGGATTGCGCATCGAAATCGGTGCGGTCGGTCACCTTGAAATCATTGCCCTCGAAATAGGCATTCATGTTGTCGAAATAGCCGTAACCGCCATAGACGAATTCGGTTGCGTAGCCCTGAATTTCAAGATATTCGCCCAGGGTTGCCAGATGATCGTTGTCCGGACGCCTCACGATTGCTTGCCCGGGAATCGGCGGCGTTCCCAGAGACAATGCCTCCAGTCCTCGCACGGTGCGCGTGCCGGTGGCGTAAAGGTGCTCGAACTTCAGCCCCTGTTTTGCCAGCTTGTCCAGTTCAGGCGTCAGGTTTTCCTGATTGCCGTAAGTGCCGAGATAGCTGGCCGAGAGGCTCTCGACCGTAATCATGACGAGGTTCTTCGGGCGTTTGATGAATGGCCCCATGCCGTCGTTGCCTGCCGGCAAGTTGACCTTGTGCATGTCCGGCCGCCGCCTGACGCCCAGAGCTGCCAGCGTGGCGTCTGCTTCAGTTTGGGGTATGGTGGCATAGAAGCGGTTGTAATCGAGATCATTACGACGCATGGCGGCGGCCAGATTGAACAGGCCGTTGGCGCCGAGTTCCTGCGCGTAAGCGTTGCCGCTCAATGCGGTCTGGTCGAGATTGGCGAACAGATTGGCCGAAAGGGGCAAGATCAGCGCCAGCGCACCCAAAAAAGCCCGTTGCTGCCAGCTGTGGGGGTTGTCGGCAAAGCGCAGATAACGGCTGCAGACCCATACAATCAGGCTGGCCAGCAAGCCAATGGCCGCGAAAATCCACATCACCGGATAGGATTCGCGGATATTGCCGATGACTTCGTGCGTGTAAATCAGGTAATCGAGCGCGATGAAATTGAAACGCGTGCTGAATTCCTGCCAGAACAGATATTCCGAAACGATGCCGAACAGCAATGCCGCCACTGCGCCCCAGGCGACCGCCCAGCGGATGGCGTGGGCGATTCTGCCGGCGCGGAAACGGTTACCGAGCAGTGCCGAAATCAGCAGAAAACCACTTACCAGCCAGGCCAGCGTCCAGAAGTCGAACCAGGCGCCCAGCCCAAAGACCCTGAGCGATTCGCCCAGGCTCAATTCTTCCGGTCCAACCTCAAGCCACAATCCCAGCCGCAGGATGAGCCAGAGGGTCAGCGTCATGGCGGCGAGGAATAGCGGATAACGGACACTGCTCAGCATCAGCTTGCCTTGCTGATTTATGGCGGCGTTCATGCTTGCGGCGTTATTCGTGCTGACGTTCTTTCCCGGCTGCATTTTTTGCGCCGTTTGATCAGCCGTAACGGTTTCTCTTGCAGCACTCACAGGGGCTCGCGTTTTCGGGCGTGTAATCGTTTTAATCATCGCTTTCGAGGCTGCACTCAGTTTCGTTTCCTGACGATAGGCCAGAAAAAAGCGCAGACGGTCGGTCTTGCTGCAGTTCTCGGTGTGCCGGTGCATGATGCCCAGATCTTTGATTGCAGCACGTTCGGGCCGCATGGTTTTACGCGCTTTTTCGAGATCGATGAAACAGCTCGCGGTTGCGGTTCCGGCTTCTCTGCGCACAAAAAGGTGCTTCGGGTAAAGACAGTTGTGCTGAAAGCCAGCGCCGTGCATCTTGCGCAGCGATGCGGCGAGATTTGCGAACAGCGCCTTGCGCTCAGCCAGCGGCAGTGCGGACGACATCAGCCCCGCAGCATCCTCCAGTGGCCGGTAGCCTTGCAGTTCGCGCGTGACCAGAATCGCGCGCCATTTGCCGTCGACTTTGCGGCAGCCGAAATAAATCAGTTCGACCGTGGGTACGCCATGCCGGTGAAAGGCCATAATGTTGCGGTATTCGCGTTCGAAGGTCGGGCGTAGCTGAAAACCGTGGCGCCAGCTGCGGTAAAAGTGGTTTTCCTGACGCTTGATGAAAATACCGGTTTCGCCGCCATCCGGCATGGTCAGCGTCGTTTTGCAGACACCGCTCCAGCCGCCGCGCCGCTGATTGGGCGCTTCGAACCAGTTGTCCTGTTGCAGTTGCCATAATGCGTCAAAGTTTGCGGCATGGTTACTCTGCAGTGTTTGCCGCCAGTTTTCGTTGATGTATTCGGTCTCGAACATGCGCGTCAACCCTGCTTTTTGCGCAGCACGTAGGTGCGCCACATGTGGTAATACTTGAGAAAATCCAGCCGCTCGACGATGTCGAAGCCGCTGGCGCTGAATTCTGCTTCGATGGTTTCAACCGGGATCACAAAGCGGTTCTGATAGCTGTGCGCGCGTCGCGTGGCTTCCTGTGCCTTGCGGCGGCGGGCCTTCAGATTGCCGTCTACCCAGAGTGAGACAATGACGGTATCGCGGCTGACGCGATGGAATTCCTTCAGCAACTTCATGCGGTCTTCACTTTTGCCGAGATGGTGCATGAAGCGAATACAGAAAATGTTATCGACGAAATTGTCCGCAACCGGCAGCGCGAAAGCCGAAGCCTGAAAGGTTTTGATTCTGCCGGTAATTGCCTTCGGACGGTTCGCCATGCCGGCGTCGATCATGGTCTGGTTGTAATCGCTGGCATGAATGATGCGGCCGGGCGTTTCGGCCAGCGCATCCCAGAATCTGCCGGAACCGCACGGCGCGTCC
This sequence comes from Methylophilales bacterium LSUCC0135, assembly GCA_001704575.1. GTDB lineage: Bacteria > Pseudomonadota > Gammaproteobacteria > Burkholderiales > Methylophilaceae > UBA6140. The sequence goes on along the minus strand of MCAW01000002.1, from coordinate 196,749 downwards.
AGCACCGATTGCGGGTTGCCGGCCAGACGCAGCGCCTTGCGCGCGATCTGGTGGTCGCGCCAATTCGAGAGGCGCCGCCAGAATTCCTGCTCGTGCTTCTCGAAATATTCCTGCGCGTGGTCTGGATTGTATTTTTTGGCGAATTCAAGTGACTCGCCGGCTTGCATGGTGCTCATGTAGTCTTTCTGCCCGGCTTCTGCCACCGGGCGCTTTCTTCAAATTGGTGAAACAATGTCGTCAGGTTGCTTAAAGCTTTTTACGGGCGTTCTGCATGCCGGTCTCGATTTCCTGACGACGACCTGCGTCTGCATCTTCACGGCCGGGGCGTGGTGGGGCGGCCAATGCTTTCTCGAAATACTGCAGGGCTTTTTCATGTTCGCCTTGTTCGCTCAGGAAGTCGGCATAGAAATAGTTGGGATCGATGCCGTCGGGGTTGATCTGCAGGGCTTTTTCCAGATAGGCACGCGCCTTCTTCTTGTCGCCGAAGCCGACCGGCCAGCCCGGCACCTTGTAATGCAGCGAGCCGAGCGTTGTGTAGGCAGAGCCCTGCAGCGCTTTTGGGTTGATCTTTTCTGACTGCAGCAGCAGGTCACGTGCTTTTTTTGCTTCCTTGAGGGCACCCAGGCCGCCTTTTGCTTTGGCGTAGCCGCTGAGGATGATGGCTTCCCAGATCAGTGCTTCGGGCGCGTTGGCATGCTGTTCACTCAAGCGGTGAGCGCGTTCTGCCAGCGCTTCGAAAGCGCTTTCCTGCGCGCTTTTGACCGTGTGGTAGTTGGTTTTTGCCCAGTCGTGCTGCAGCTGTGCGATATCGGCAGCAAGCTGTTCGTCGGGCTGGCTGGCGCCGGCCATGGCGGTGAAAGAAAAGCTGCCCAGCAGGCAGAGGGCGGTAATGAGTTTTTTCATGATGTTGGCTCCTGTGATGGTCATGGTTGTTTTCTGCTGGCGTAGTGTGCGGCGATGGCGGTTTTTTTCTTCAGGCCCATGCTCACCAGCGCCGGTAAAAAGCCGTTGAGCCAGGCAAAAAACGATTCCGGTTGGCCGATGTACACATCGCCGTTGCCGCGCTTGATGGCGGCGATGATTTTTTCCGCAACCGCTTCCGGCGCATCAACGTTTGTGCCGGTCGCCTTTTGCATGGCTGCCGTGGCCAGGTCATTAAGCGGCGTTTTGACGGCTCGCGGAGCGACATAAGTGACAGCGATGTCGCGTCCTGCCAGCTCACGGCGCAGCGCCTGCGAGAAGCCGCGCATGCCGAATTTGGTGGCGCTGTAGCAGGCGTGATGCGGAAAGCCGATCGAGCCGAACATGGAGCCGATATTGACGATCTGGCCACTGTTCAGGGCCATGAAGCCGGGCAGCAGGGCGCGTGTCAGCTGCATCGGCACCGTCAGGTTGATCTGTACCATTTGTGCGATGCGTTTTGGTTCCTGTTCGGCGAACATGATGAAATCCAGAATGCCGGCGTTGTTGATCAGGATATCGACGCCGCGCAGCTTGATCATGGCGGCTTCCGCCACGCCTTCGGCAGCATGGGCATGGGTGAAGTCGGCGACGATGACCGCGGCCTTGCCGCCCTGCGTACCGATTTCGGCAGCCAGTGCCTGCAACTTTTCCGCATCGAAACAGACCAGCGCCAGTTCGGCGCCTTCTGCTGCGAGTTGCAGGGCCAGGTGACGGCCGATGCCGCCGGTCGCGCCGGTCAGCAGGATTTTTTTGCCTCTCAGCAACATGCTGCCTCTCCGCTGCATGTCTGTGGCAGAAAGCGTGCTGCCAGTTCGCGGAAAATATCGCCGTAAAGCTTGTAGAACATGTTGGCGCTGTGGATCAGCGTTTGCAGGTCGTCCGCATCGTTGATGCGGTTGACCAGGCTTTCGTAAAAAGCGGTGTGCTCGACATCCAGCGCGCCGTGCGAGCTGAGGTAGGTGAAGGCTTTCTTGTCCAGCCCCAGACTTTGCTGGATCGCAATCCCTGCCTGCGAGGCGATCGCGGTACTGGTGCCTTCCAGCACCAGCACCATGCCGAGAAAGCCGATCGGGTTGACGCGCTGAATCATGTCGTAGGCATAGGCCACCATCAGCTCGGTCGCAGGTCCCGGTTTGCCGTGACGCACCGCTTCGGCATCGGCGCCACAGGCGCGGATGTCGTTCAGTATCCATTCCTGATGGCCGAGTTCTTCCTCGATATATTCGGCCATGCCGTCGCGCAACCACTCGTAGCGTTCCGGCAGGCGACCGCCGCAGGTCATCAGCAATGGGGTGGTGTGCTTGACGTGGTGATAGGCCTCGGTCAGAAAGGCGATATAGGCATCAAGGCCGACTTCACCGCGGGCGCCGGCCTGGAGCAAAGGCAGGCTGAGCAGGGCCTCCCGTTGTTCGCGGGTGGCGTTGAGCAGGGTTTCATAAACAGACATCTGCGGATTCCTCATATAAGTGATTGATTCGGTTGGCGTAGGCCTGCCAGATAGCGTCGCGGCGCAGCCTGAAATTGGGCGTCAGCTGCTGGTTTTTGCCGCTGAAAGGCGCATCGGCCCGCAGCCAGCGCCGCACCTTGGCATAGTCCGGCAAGCCGGCATTGACGGTGTTGATGACAGCGTCAATGTCTTCCATGCTGGCATGGGCGGAGGGCACAATGACCGCGGTATTCCACGGCCGCGCTTCGCCGAACAACGCTGCCTGGGCGATGGCCGGTGATTGCGCGAGCTGGCTTTCTACCCATTCGGGCGAAACATTGCGGCCGAAGGAGGTGATGAAAATGTTCTTTTTGCGGCCATTGATGTAGAGATAACCGGCTTCATCCAGATAGCCGGTATCGCCGGTCGGCCAGAATCGGTTGCCGTAATCGGCAAGGTCGGCGCCGGTGTAGCCGAGCATGGTGCTGCCGGAAACCAGAATCTCGCCGTCTTCGGCGAATTTCAGTACGACATGCGGCAAGGGCTTGCCAACGCTACCGGTGAGATGGGCCTTGGGCGAATTGACGGCGAACACCGAGCTGCATTCGGACAGGCCATAGCCTTCGAATACCGGCAGGCCAACCGCCGCCGCGCGGTCGAGCAGGGCGAGGGAAACGGTGGCACCGCCGACGGCAACGAAGCGCAAGCTGTCAGGTAGCGCGTGACCGGCCTCGGCCAGCATCACCAGCGCTTTCAGCAATTCCGGAGTCAGCACCAGCGTGGTTGCCTGGCTGTGTTGTATGCTTTCCAGCAGCTGCAGCGGATCCAGCCCGGTGGCGCCGCTCAGGCCGACGCGTTGCGAGGGCAGCAGGGTGCAGCGTGCGCCTGCCATCAGCGGCACATACAGGCCGGCGATGTTTTCCAGCAGGGTCGAAAGTGGCAGGATGCTGAGGTGGCGGTCGGCCGAACCGGCTTCGGTCACCTGCAGCAGGCTTTGCGCGACCTGCTCGATGGCCGCCAGGCTGAGGCAAACGCCCTTGGGTTGACCGGTGGTACCGGAGGTGTAAGTCACCTTTGCGGTACCCGGCGGCAATCGGCACTCACCAATTTCTGCCAGCGTGAATTGGGTGAGCCAGCGCCCGGCCAATTGATAGCGCTGGCGTGCCGAAACTGCCCTGCCCTGCGTTTCCAGCAGGTTTTCCATGACGATGGGCTGGTCGGTGATCAGTTTGTTGATGCCAGCGTTGCCTATCGCGTGCAGGGTCTGCTCTGCCGAGAAAAAGCCGGGCAAAGGCACCACTGGCACACCGGCGGCTATGGCCGCAAGGTCGATCACTGCCCAGGCCGGCGAGTTTTCCACTGCCAGCCCGATGACGTGTGCGCTTTCAGGCACGAGACGTTTTTGCATGCGCACGATTTCCGTCGCCAGTTCGGCATAGCTCAGTGCCGTTGCCGATTCCTGCATGGCAATCGCTTCGGGTTGTTGCGCTGCATGGCGCGCAATCGCGGCAAGAATCTGCGACGCCATCAGACAACGCTCCTTGCCGGTTGCAGACGCTGAACCGCCATGACATGGGGCTTTTCATCGTAGTAAGTGCCCCAGGCGGCATGCTCGTGCTGCGGCAAGTGGCTCAGGCTGGCAATGCCCAAAGGCAGCAGCAGCATATTGAGTTTGCACAGCGAGTTTCTCAGGCTGGGGATACCGGTGAATACGCCCCAGGCGGTGTTGGTGCCGTGCAGATACAGGCTGATGCTGGCCAGCAGGCTGCGCGAAGTTTCCGGGTGGGCGACGGCCAGATTGCCGATTTCGACAATATCCTGACGTTCGACGGCCTGACCGCTTTTCTCGGCGATCATGTGCTCGACCGGCTGGGTCAGATAGCGTTCGAGAAAGAGGCGGCTGTCTTCGGCATGACGCAGGCCGCACACTGCGAGCAGCTCGCCTTGTGTATTGCGCAGGCTCATCAGCTGGGGCATGAATTCCCTGACATCGGCACCGTAGGCGCGTGCAAAGATGTCGTGTACGAAGTCTTCCAGTTCGGCGCGATCTTTCGCATCTCGGCCGGAGATAGCGGTATGCACGTTTTCGGCGGAGTGCAGATGTACTTCGGCTTTCTGCCGTCTCAGGTTTCCTGACGGGCTGAAATGGCGATGCGCGCGATCCGCTGCGGCATGGATGTAAGGCGCTGTCCTTAACAACTGGCGCCCGGTGGTTTCCGGTACTGACAGGGCTTCGGTTTGCAATGGTTCCAACAGCATGTTCAGGTGCTCCACGATATGAATACCTGATAGATGGCAAACGCCGTGCCAGTATTGGAATGGAAAGCGCCTTGGCGCCGATGGCTGTAAATTAATCTCTTATAAACAATGGCTTGAGAAATTTTTTGCGTGGCGAAAGTGTGCCGGAGAGAAGAATTTGCGCTTTGACGCGGCAGAAAAGACAAATTTTGCAGGGCATAACCATGCAAAATTTGCAGGGTTTCATCAAAATTTGCAGGGATTTCAGGGTGTGTTCTGCGGGCAGCTGAGTACCGGTGCTGAAAAGCTCAGACTGCCGTCTGCCTGCAGCCAGGCGAGCGCCTTGACCCGCTCGTCCAGCAGGCAGGCATCGATATAGCCGATGCTGCCGGCCGTGTCGGCGACGAATCGCAGCATGGCCTCCTGAGAATTGACGACATGGGGCGGCGTGGTGCCGTGGAAGTAAAGCTCGTTCCAGTATTCGCTCTGCGCTTCCGGCAAGCTGCCGAGAATCTGCTGCGAGAACTGTTTGCGCAGCTCGTGTTGGGGTGGCAGGTTGGCTGGCCGCATGCGTTTGCCGTTGGGCCAGTAAAGCTTTTTGCGCAGGAAGATAAGGCCAAGCTCGGCGCGGCTGAGGTTTCTGCTGGAAAAATCGGCCGGCGCGATGATGGCAATCAGGCTGTTGTTTGCCGCCTGCGCCCTGCTGGCAGGCAGCAGGCCCGCCGCCAGGGCAAACAGCAGCCACAACATAGGCAGCAGCCAAAAAAGACGCATGTGTAACATCGGGCTGGAACTCATCAGAACAGAATCGCGTAAGAAGCCAGAAACCCTTTGGGCGAATCGTCGCGCTGCTCATCGCCGCCGACATATTCCATCTTCAGGATGCGGTTGGGCGCAGGCCGCCAGGCCGCGCCGATCAGCCAGCGGTCGCTGGCTTCTTCCGTCGGCCGCTGAAAATTCTCCAGCCGAAGGATGGCGAACCATTGATGACCGAGCGGTGCGACCGATTGCAGGTATGCGCCCTTGCCGCCGTCCTTGCCGTCACTGTAGAAACGCTGAAAAGCCTCGCCGCTGAATTCCCAACCCATGTGCTTGCTGTGGAAATCCAGTCCGACCATTCTGAAGCGCGGTCTGTCGGGAATATCTTCGGAAAATTCCAGTAGCGACAAGCCCCACTCGATTTTGCCGCTGAGCGTGAAGCGCGCGCCCAGCGTGTCGCGGAACGGCACTTCGTTGCGCTCGACATCCTGATCCTTGAGCGCTTCGGCAAACAGCGTGTATTCGAAGGCTTCCTGCCGGAAAGGCAGGGCGCCATAAACCATGACCCCGTTCAATGACTTCGGAAACAGCCGGCTGGTAACGAGGGGGCGCGATGACGTCCACACCAGCGGAGAAGCATGGATCAGGTTCCAGCGTCCTGCAGGGGTCAGATAGCGGCCGGCGCGCAGGTTGAGTTTTTCGTTGACGTTGTAATCGAGGTAGAGGCGCTCAAGATCGAGAAAGGATTCCTGCTTGGAGAAATCGTCACCCTCGCGCCAGACCACCGGCCGCTCCAGCTCCAGTTCGGAAAAGAATTTCCAGCGGCTGTCACCTTCCCAGGTGACGATCAGACTGATTTCGTTGACCGCGATTTCCGTTTGCGCATGGCGTGGCACCACGATGCCGGCGCTGGCATAGCCGCCGAGCTTGAAGCCTTCGATCAGGCTGGCACTGTTTTCTTCTGCGGCTGGTGTCGCTTCTCCGGCCGCGGCGGTAAGCGCCGGTCCCGACAGCAGGCAGGCGATGCAGAGGCCAAACCTGAGCAGGGTGCGACGAAGCGCGCGGCAGGGCGCCCCAAAAATGGTTGTTACAGAAATGGTCGATGCAGGGATCATAATTTTCACCATGTTCTTGCCATGTTTTAGCGGACATTCTAATCTTGATTATTCACAATCAAACAGGAAGGCACGCAAAAGCCATGCCGCCCCATCTGAAACAACGGAAATTCGCATGCGCGTGACGCATCTGCCGATCCGCTATCTTTTGCTGGGTGCCTTTCTGCTCACCAGCCTGTTGCCGGTCACCCTGATTACCGGGCTAGCCTTTTATGAGGCGCGCACTGCGCTCAAGACCGAAATCCAGCACGATCTGGAAACCCGTGCCAACGCCACTGCCGACGATATCGACCGCATGATGTTTGAGCGCCTGCAGAACGTGGCATCCTGGCGTAAGCTGGAGGTGATGCAGGACGCGATGATAGGCGATGTCGACAAGCGTTTGTCGAAATTTCTGGCGGAGCTGAAGGATAGTTATCAGAAGGTGTATCACGGCCTCTATGTGACCGACCCGCAAGGTATGGTGATTGCCGCCAGCGACGCCGCCATGCTCGGGCAACCGCTGGGCCGGCAGCCGGGCTGGTTCGAAGTGACGCTGGCGCAGAGCACGATCCGCGTTTCGCGTCCGTACAACCATACCCTGCGCATGAGCACCGAGATTTTCGATGCGATCGAAGCGCGTCCGATTGCGTTGCTGGTGGCCGAATTCAACTGGCTGGAGGTCAGCGATATCATGAGCGGCGCCGTCTCCGGCCGTACCTCGGCCGCATTGCTGGACGAAAACGAGCGGGTGATAGCCGCTACCGCCCTGTGGCAGAACACGGTGAAGGCGCGTATTTCCGCCAATGTGGGCATGCAGGGATTTCAGGGACTGACCGAGATCGGCTGGCGCGTGGTTTTTTCTCAGCATCGCGATGAGGCGCTGGCCCCCATCCGGCGCATGGGTCTGATCTTCATCGGCTTGCTGCTGGCGACTTTGCTGTTATCCAGTTTTATTGCAATTCCGCTGGCCAGAAGCATTAGCAGCCCGCTGTTAAAGTTGACCGATTTCGCCAACCGTTTCATCAGCGCGCCCAGCAATCTGCCGCCGCCGGCCGGCGGTCCGGCCGAAGTCGCCAGCCTGTCGAAGGCATTCGCGCAGATGATTGCCGACCTCGAGCGCTCGAAGGAACACCTGACGCGTGCGGCGAAACTGGCGGTGGTCGGTGAGATGGCGGCCGCCATGAGTCATGAGGTACGCACCCCGCTGGGGATTTTGCGTTCCTCTGCCCAGGTGTTGCTGCGCGAGCCTGATCTTTCGCCGGAAGGGCGGGAGGTCTGCGGTTTCATCATTTCCGAGACCGAGCGGCTCAACAAACTGGTTTCGACCCTGATCGACAGCGCCCGTCCGCGCGCGCCGGAGTTCCGGCTCACCAACATTTCAGAGCTGGCGCAGCAGGCTGTTGCCATGTTGCGCACGCAGGCCGAGAAGAAAGCCGTTACGCTGGTGTGCGAGGCGGAAGAAGGCGTGATGACCGCCTGCGATCATGAGCAGATCATGCAGGTACTGCTCAATCTGCTGCTCAACGCCATCCAGATTCTGCCGCAGAACGGCAAGGTGCTGGTTTCCGTCCGACAGCTGCCGGACGAGGTCGAGATCAGCGTTGCCGATAACGGCCCCGGCATTCCGCCGGAACAGCGTCCCCATATTTTTGATCCTTTTTTCAGCAAGCGCAGTGGTGGCATCGGCCTGGGTCTGGCGGTGGTGCGCCAGATCGTGGCCGCGCATCACGGCGAAATCAGTGTTGGCGAGAGTGCGATGCAGGGTGCAGAATTCCGCTTGTTGCTGCCCATTAAGGAAACCCCTTGACCGAACTGAAGCGTATTCTTGCCGTCGATGATGAACCCAGCATGCGCCGCTTGCTGGAGATCAGCCTCAAGCAGGCCGGCTATCAGCCGGTGCTGGCCGCCGATGGCCGCGAGGCGCTCGGTCAGCTGCGCCAGGGCGGCGTCGATCTGGTGGTGAGCGACCTGCACATGCCCGGCATGGGCGGACTCAAACTGCTGGAGACCATGCGTGAGGAAGGTCTGGAAACGCCGGTGATCATCGTCACCGCGCAGGGCGAGATCGCCACCGCGGTGGCGGCCATGAAGCTGGGCGCTTCCGATTACATATTGCGCCCGTTCGATCTGGAGACGCTGGAAATCGCCATCAACCGCGCGCTTTCCGTCACCCGTCTTAAAATCGAAAATCAGTTTCTGCGCGAGGAAGTCACACGCGACGGAGAGCATCTGATCGGCGAGAGCGCGCCCATGCAAAAGGTCAGGCACGCCATCGCCCAGGTCGCGCCGGAGAAAGCCACCACGCTGATTGTTGGCGAGACCGGTACTGGCAAGGAACTGGTGGCGCAAGCCATTCATCGCGCTTCCGCCCGCAGCAAGTCGTTGTTTGTGGCGGTGAATTGCGCCGCGATTCCCGGCGAAATGCTCGAATCGGAACTGTTCGGTCACGAGCGTGGCGCTTTCACCGGCGCCGTCAAGGAGCGCGTCGGCAAATTCGAGCTGGCCGACGGCGGCACGCTGTTTCTGGATGAAGTGACGGAAATGCCGATAGCGCTGCAGGCCAAACTGTTGCGCGCCCTGCAGGAAGGCGTGATCGAACGGCTCGGCAGCAACCGGCCGCTGGCGGTCGATATCCGAGTGCTGGCTGCCACCAATCTGGATCCGCTCGAAGCGGTCAAAAGCGGCAAGCTGCGCGAAGACCTCTATTACCGGCTCAATGTGTTCCGCATCGACCTGCCACCCTTGCGCGAACGTCGCGAAGATATCGGCCTGCTTGCCGCCCACTTTCTGCAATCGCGTCACCTCGCCCTTGCCGACGACGCGCTGCAGGCGTTGCAGGCATATGATTGGCCGGGCAACGTGCGCGAACTGTCCAACGTGCTGGAACGCGCTGCCATCATGTGCAACGGCGATTGCATCAGAAAAGAGAATTTGCCGGCAGACATTCTGACCGGTTCACAGCAAGGTGCCGTGACGCCCATCATGCCGCAGGCGGATGCAGTATTGCCGACGCTGCCGGCGGCTGTCGAACAGCTGGAAAAAAATCTGATTTTGGCTGCGCTGGAGCGTACCGGCGGCAACAAAAGCCGGGCGGCAAAACTGCTCGGCATCAGCGAGCGCTCGCTCTGGTACAAGCTCGGTATTTACGGCAATGCTGAACAGGAAGCCCCGGCAATGGAAGGCAAGGCTTCATCCTGAATCGCCGGCAGCAAACCTTCCTTAAATCTGTCATGGGCTTGGGCTATAATTCAAGCCATCAACCAACCATCCTGAACGATCAACATGCAAACCGATATCGCACCCGCCAAAACCGCCGCTGAACAGACTGGTTTTAACATGCCAGACGAACAGGCTCGCTTTAATATGCCAGACGAGCAGGCTCGTTTTAACATGATAGAACAGCAGATCCGCACCTGGGAGGTGCTCGATGGCGCCGTGCTCGACCTGCTCAAGCAGGTACCGCGCGAGGCTTTCGTGCCGCCACAATATGCCGGTCTGGCCTTTGCCGATATCGAGATCCCCATCGGCGAAGGCCAGTTCATGCTGTCGCCCAAGATCGAAGGCCGCATTCTGCAGGCGCTGGAAATCAGAAAAACCGACAAGGTGCTGGAAATCGGTACCGGCAGCGGCTATCTCACTGCTTTGCTGGCAAAATCGGCGCGCGAGGTTGTCAGCGTCGAGCTCTTCCCCGCGCTGAGCGAGGCGGCCGGCAAGCGACTGGCGCAACAGCATGTCGACAATGTCACCCTGGAGATCGGCAACGCGGCCGAGGGTTGGCCGGCACAAGCGCCCTATGACGTCATCGTGTTTACCGGTTCTTTGCCCGTCAGCCCGCAAAGCGTGAAACAAAGCCTCGCCATCGGCGGTCGTATGTTCGTTGTGACCGGCGATGCGCCCGTGATGGAAGCCATGATGTTCCGCCGCGTCAGCGCAGACGGTTTCAAGCAGGATGCGATTTTTGAAACTTGCCTGCCACCATTGATCAACGCCCCACAACCCGATCGTTTTCAATTTTAAGGTTGACATGTCCGCCGTAAAAACTGCTGTCAGTTTCGTTTTTCTAACCCTGTCTCTCGGCGGGTTTGCGATTCTTCCAGCGGCGGCGGAAANGCAAGCCAGCCAGAACCTGCTCGATATCTACCAGAGCGCCCTGAACCAGGATCCGTCCTGGGCTTCGGCGCGCAACGCCAATCTGGCCGCGCAGGAAAAGCTGGAGCAGGGCAAGGCGCTTTACCGGCCGACGATCACCTTCAAAAGCAATGCCAGCGTTTCGGAGACCGACGTGGAGTATATCGGTACCGGCTCGGTGTTCAGAAACGAGGGGCGCGAATCATTCAATACGTTCGGTTATGGATTGAATTTGAATCAACCCATATACCGCAAAGACAATCTGGTGCAAATCGAGCAATCGAAGTTGCAGGTCTCGCAGGCGGACCGAAAACTGATGCTGGACAAGCAGAATTTGATGACCCGTGTTTCGCAGGCCTATTTCGATGTCCTGCTGGCGCAGGACCGCATCGAGCTGATCCGTGCGCAGAAAGCTGCCATCAGCCATCAGCTGGCGCAGGCGCGGGCCAATTTCGACGTCGGTACCGCTACCATCACTGATGTCAACGAAGCGCAGGCACGTTTCGACCTGGCAACCTCGCAGGAGATCGCCGCCATCAACCAGCTGGAGATCAAGCAGCGCGCAATGCAGGCGATCACCGGCAGCGTGCCGCAAGCGCTGGCCAAGGTCAGACAGGATCTGCAGCCGGTATTGCCTGAGCCTAACGACATGCAGCAATGGGTTGCGCTGGCCGACAAGAACAATCTTTCATTGGCGATTCAACAATACAATTTTCAGCTCGCCAGTCGCGAGGTCGAACGTGCCCGGGCCGGTCATCTGCCGACGCTGGATGCCGTTGCCAGTTACACTGACACGCGTGCCAGCGGCAGTGCCAACGGTTTCGGTAGCGACCTTGAAAACCTGACGGTCGGGGTACAGCTGGAAATCCCGATCTATCAAGGTGGTGCGGTGAGCTCGCGCGTGCGCGAAGCGGCGGCCAATCTGGATAAAAGCCGTGAAGATGTTGAATTGGCCAGACGGCAGGCCGACCTCGATACGCGTCAGGCATATCTCGATGTCAGCAGCGGCGTGGCTCAGATCAAGGCGCTGGAGCAGGCGCTGATATCCAGCCAGAGCCAGCTCGATTCGACCACGCTCGGTTATGAAGTCGGCGTGCGCACCAGTGTCGATGTACTCAACGCGCAACAGCAGTTGTATGGCGCCAGACGCAATCTGCTGGAGGCTCGCTACAACTATCTGCTGGGTCTGATACGGCTGAAAGCGGCGACCGGCCTGCTGAACGAGAACGATCTGGTGGAAATCAACCAGTTATTGCTGGCGGAGCGATAAGCCTGATGAAACCGAACCTGCTCTGCCAGGCCGCAAACAGTGAACTGGTGTTGATTGACCTGCAGGAGCGACTCGCATCCGCGATGCAGCCGGAAGCCATGCAGCAGGTGTTGAAGAATACCGGTGTTCTGCTGCAAGCCGCCAAGCTTCTGGAAATTCCGCAAATTTACACCGAACAGTATCCGAAAGGGCTGGGTGCGACCTGCGTCAGCCTGCTGCCGCATTTGGCGGCACATCAGCGCGTCGAGAAAACGGCGTTTTCCTGCTGCGATGAGCCGACCTTCTGCCGCAAACTCACCGCCGACCGGCCGCAGGTCGTGCTGGCCGGCATGGAAGCGCATATCTGCGTCCTGCAGACCGCGCTGGGCTTGCATGAGCAGGGGCGTCAAGTGTTTGTCGCCGCCGATGCGGTGATTTCGCGCAACCCCGAGCACAAGGCCAATGCCATGCAAAGGCTGCGTGATGCCGGGGTGATTGTCAGCAATACCGAATCCATCGTGTTCGAATGGCTGCGCCGCGCCGAAGGCGATGCGTTCAAGCAGATCAGCAAGCTGGTGCGCTGATTCAATTTCCCTTCAAGTAATTTTCGATCAGGGCGGCAATGCGCCGTGTGGCACCTGTGGCGCTGCGGCTGAAATTCAGCGCGGCGGCCGACATCTTCTGCCGTGTTTCCTCATGACTCAATAATTTCTGCAGCGCAGCTGCCAGCGCCCCGGTATCTGCCACGCGCCATGCGGCGCAGCAGGCGACTGCCTGTTCCGCAGCTTCGGCGAAATTGAAGGTATGCGGGCCTATCAATACCGGTTTGCCCATTGCGCTGGCCTCGATCAGGTTCTGCCCGCCCAGTGGCAGCAGGCTGCCGCCGACAAAAGCCGCGTCACAGGCGGCATAGTAGGTGAACATTTCGCCCATGGTGTCGCCCAGCAAGACTTCGCAATCCGGCGCCAGCGGCCCGTTCAGCGCTGATTTGCGCGCATAGTGCAGGCCGAGCCTTTCGAGCAGGGCGGCGACCTCGTCGAAACGCTGCGGGTGGCGCGGCACAATCACGGTGAGCAGGCCGGGAACCGTCAATCGCGCAACGGCATCGAGAATTAGGCGCTCCTCGCCCTCGCGCGTGCTGGCAGCGAGAAATAACGGACGCGCCGCTCCCAGCCATTGGCGCAGTTGCCTGCCTTTGGCGGCGGCATCGGCCGGGGCTTCGACGTCGAATTTGAGATTGCCGCACACCGTGACATTGCTGGCGCCCAGCGCCTGCAGCCGTTCGGCATCCTGCGCAGTTTGCGCCGCGATGGCGGCGAGATTTTGCAGGCCGTTGCGAGTCAGTCCGGCGAATTTCGCATAGCCGCGCGCGGACCTTTCCGACATGCGCGCATTGACCAGCAGAAGCGGAATGCCGCGCTGCTTGCAGCCCGCGATCAGGTTGAACCACAGTTCGGTTTCCATCAGCAGCCCGATAGCCGGATGGAGATGATCGAGGAACCTGGCTGCGGCATCCGGCGTGTCGTAGGGCAGATAGACGCGCTCCACGCGGTCGCCGAACAACTGCTCGCCGGCTTCGCGGCCGGTGGGTGTGGCGTGCGTCAGTAGTATGCGATGCTGCGGGTGTTGCGCCATCAGCGCCTGTATCAGCGGCGCGGCGGCACGCGTTTCGCCGAGTGACACGCAATGCAGCCAGATCAGCGGGCGGGAGGATATTGCACCGTTGCGTTGGGCGCGGTAAAACCCGTAGCGCTCGGCCAGGTGGCGGCGGTATTCCGGCTGTTTGATGCCGCGCCAGAGTAGCTTGAGCGGGGTCAGCGGCAACAGCAGATAAAGCAGCAGCGAATAGAGGATGCGGGACATGCGGCGATTTTCTCACAGCCGTCCCAAAAGCTTGAAAAAATGTCCAGCAAATTATTTTCGGTGCGGTGAGCGAGGGCTTACCTTGAGCAATCGCAAGGCCAATCAGGGGCTTGTGTTTGCTACACATTTGGCTGCACATTTGCGGTGCATCGGCTGATACAAATTTGTGGTTGACGAACCCAAGCGAATGACATAACTTTACATCCAATCACAACATATTGTGGTCTCGTATCTATTTTTGCCATTTGTCGCAAATAAGAAAATCAAGCAAATTCAGGAAGGATGCATCCCATGCTCAAGGCCGTTAAATTGTCTCAAGAGACTGAAAAAGAAGTTCCGCTACAATCCGTCTCCCTCGATATCTGGGACAAGAAATACCGGCTCAAGACCAAGCAGGGCGAATGCCTGGATGCCACCATCGACGACACCTATCAACGCGTGGCGCGTGCATTGGCCGATGCCGAAGATACCGAAGAGAAGCGTGCGCTCTGGTACGAGAAGTTTGTCTGGGCGTTGCGCCGTGGCGCCATTCCTGCCGGCCGCATTACCTCCAATGCCGGCGCGCTGGAGCACAAGCCGGCCACTTCCACCATCAACTGCACGGTTTCCGGCATTGTTGAAGACTCCATGAACGGCATTCTGGAAAAAGTCCACGAAGCCGGTCTCACCCTGAAAGCCGGTTGCGGTATCGGCTACGAGTTTTCCACCCTGCGTCCCAAGGGTGCCTTCGTCGCCGGTGCCGGTGCTTATACCAGCGGCCCGCTGTCTTTCATGGATATCTACGACAAGATGTGCTTCACGGTATCCAGCGCCGGTGGCCGCCGTGGCGCGCAGATGGCGACATTCGACATCTCGCACCCCGATGTCACCGATTTCATCAAGGCCAAGCGCGAGGCTGGCCGCCTGCGCCAGTTCAACCTCTCCTGCCTGATCACGAAGGAATTCATGGAGGCGGTGAAGGCCGATGCCGAGTGGAAGCTGGCTTTCCCTGTGACCGCCAAGGAGGCCGAAGCCGACAAGCTCGACCTGAGCGACGCCAGCCAGGTGGTTTGGCGCGAATGGCCGGTGAAGAACAAGTACCTGACGCGCGAATCAGACGGCAAGGTCGCCTGCCGCGTCTACAAAACCATCAAGGCGCAACGTCTGTGGGATGTCATCATGTCTTCCACCTACGACTTCGCCGAGCCGGGCTTCATCCTCATCGACCGCGTCAACGAGATGAACAACAACTGGTTCTGCGAAAACATCCGCGCCACCAACCCCTGCGGCGAACAGCCATTGCCGCCTTACGGCGCCTGCCTGCTCGGCTCGGTCAACCTGACCAAGTTCGTGCGCCAGCCTTTCACCGACAAGGCGTATTTCGACTGGGATGAATACCGCGAAGTCGTCGCCACTTTCACCCGCATGCTGGATAACGTGGTTGAGATCAACGGCCTGCCGTTGCAGCAACAGCGCGATGAAATCGCCCGCAAGCGCCGCCACGGCATGGGTTATCTGGGCCTCGGCTCCACCCTGACCATGCTCAAGATGAAATACGGCGATGCCGATTCACTGAAATTCACCGAAGAAGTGACCAAGGTGATGGCCGAAGTGGGCTGGCAAGTGGGCGTCGATCTGGCCAAGGAAAAAGGCCCGGCGCCGATCATGGAAGAAGAGTTCGAAGTCACCGCCGACATGCTGGCCAAGCGCCCGGAAATGAAAGCCGATGGCATCAAGCTCGGCACCAAGGTCAAGGGCAAGGTGCTGATGGGGCTATACAGCAAGTACATGCAGCAGTTCCCCGAGAGCCTGCGCAAGGAGATCGCCAAGACCGGCGTGCGCTTCACGCACCACAGCTCCATCGCGCCGACCGGCACCATTTCGCTGTCGCTCGCCAATAACGCCAGCAACGGCATCGAGCCCTCCTTCGCTCACCACTACAGCCGCAACGTCATCCGCGAAGGCAAGAAATCGAAAGAAAAGGTCGATGTGTTCTCCTACGAACTGCTGGCCTATCGCGAGCTGGTCAACCCCAACGCCATGCCGTTTTCCGACAAGCCGGAAGAACAGCTGCCGGATTACTTCCTCGATTCCTCCACCATTCAGGCCAAGGCCCATGTGGATATTCAGGCGGCCGCGCAGAAATGGATCGACAGCTCCATCTCCAAGACCATCAACGTACCGACAGATTACGATTTCAACGATTTCAAGGACATCTACCTGTACGCCTACGACAAGGGTCTGAAGGGCTGCACCACCTTCCGCTTCAACCCGGAGGCTTTCCAGGGCGTGCTGGTGACCGAGAAAGACCTTGAAAACACCACCTACAAATTCACCCTGGAAGATGGCACCGTGATCGAAGCCAAGGGTAACGAAGAAATCGAATACGACGGCGAAATCCACTCCGCTGCCAATTTGTATGATGCGTTGAAAGAAGGTTACTACGGCAAGTTCTGAGTATCCGTGAAACGCGAAATGTGAACAGTGAACGTACCCTCCCGGCAGGGAGGGTGGCGCAAGGCGCCGGGAGGGCATCACCTTTCACGTTTTACCTTTAACGCTCCGAAGGAGATTGAACAATGGCTATCAAAATCGAAAAGAAAATCACCGGCTACAACGTCGTCACAGAAGAAGACAAGGCCAAGGCCGCAGAAGCTGAAAAACAGGAAGCGCAAAGATCGGCCGAAATCGTCCAGCTCGGCGAACCGCTGAGCCGCCCGGACAAACTGGTCGGCAATACCTACAAGATCAAGACCCCGGTGACCGAGCACGCGCTCTATATCACCATCAACGACGTGGTGATGAACGAAGGCACCCCGCAGGAACACCGCCGCCCGTTCGAAATCTTCATCAACTCCAAGAACATGGACCACTTTCAGTGGATCGTCGCCCTCACCCGCGTCATGTCCGCCGTATTCCGCAAGGGCGGCGATGTCACCTTTTTGGTCGAAGAGCTGCACAGCGTATTCGACCCCAGCGGCGGCTACTTCAAAAAGGGCGGCAAATACATCCCCAGTTTGGTCGCTGAAATCGGTGAAGTGCTCGAACAGCACCTGCAGGAAATCGGCATGCTGAAAAAAGCCGGCCCGGACGAACACCAGAAAAAACTGATCGAAGAAAAAAAGACCCAGTACCTTGAAAAGAACGCCCATGAACCGGTGAACGAAGAAGGCTTCCCGGCAGGCGCCCAGCTCTGCGGCAAATGCCACACCAAGGCGGCGATTATTATGGATGGGTGTCTGACTTGCTTGAATTGTGGTGAGAGTAAGTGTGGTTAAGTAGGGTAATATTAGCCACCTATCAACCAGAGTGCGCTCCGTAAAACTTAAATATGAAACCTTTCTTAAAATGGGCTGGTGGAAAATATCGCCTTACAGAGCGCATTAAATCAGTACTACCGCAAGGTAGCCGTCTTATTGAACCATTTGTCGGCTCTGGAGCGGTTTTTCTAAATACCAATTACTCTGCAAACCTACTTGCAGACTCAAATCCAGACTTAATCAATTTGTTCCGCTTCTTGCAAAAAGAGGGCCAAGGATTCATTCAATTTTGTAGTCAGTTATTTACACCAGAAAACAACACTGAAACTGCATTTTATGAATTAAGGGATGAATTTAATAAAACAAATGATTTGAGAAAAAAGGCAGCGCTTTTTGTATATTTAAATCGTCATTGTTTTAACGGGCTTTGCCGCTATAACTCCAAGGGCGGATTTAATGTGCCATATGGAAAATATTCAAAACCTGCCCTACCTGAAAAAGAAATGTTTTATTTCCATGAAAAAGCACAACACGCGATTTTCGAGGTGGCTGACTTTAAGTCAACAATGAATAAAGCGCAGCCAGGTGATGTTGTCTATTGCGATCCACCATACGTGCCACTTTCTGCGACATCTAGCTTCACAAGTTACGCTAAAGGTGGTTTTGGTCTAGATGAGCAACACGCCCCACCCCGGGCATTAGAGCGGTGACCATATTTAAGACGGTGCCAAGCGTAATTACACTTAATCAATAAGTTTGTATTGGTTAAGGAACTTCGGCTCCCTTTCCATTCTGTTTGTCTTAAATTCAGTCAGTCAGCCCGGCTGTAATCGACGCAAATACAAATATATCTCCAGCGTTCACAAGCCCGCTGAAACATCCGCCAGAGGATTCGCCAAATAAATTGCCATTGCAATTTTCTTGTTAATAAAAGATGATATAAAACAATGGATAAATAAATATTCACTGACTCAAGAAAGATTCGCCAATTGACGCAAGGAATCATACGTTCTCCGGCTGCCACCGATGTGGCTGGATTCGAACCGCTGCTGCCGGGTAGCGCAAGCCTGCCGCTTTTGCTCGAGCTCGCCCATACCTTGCAGGAGCATAGCTGGCGTTTGTGCGGTAATGCCATGCCCGGGCTTCGTTTGCGTCTGGTTCCTCTGTTGCGCGCGATGAATTCCTATTACACAAACAAAATCGAGGGGCAGCACACTTTTCCGGCTGACATTGAAGAGGCGCTGCGCAATCAGTTTTCTGCGGATCCGGACCGTGCAAGGAGGCAGCGCCTTGCCCGCGCGCATCTGCGAACAGAAGAGTGGGTTGAGCAGACACACGCCCCCCAAGGCTGGCGTCATGCCTTCGATGTACAGGTTGTGCAGGCCATGCATCTGAATCTGTACGAACAATTGCCGGTTGAGGACCGCATCACAGACAGCGGAGAGCCTGTGCTGGAGGGGCAGCTGCGGGATAGAAACGTCAAGGTCGGGATACACATGGCACCGGTGGCAGAGTCCGTGCCGGAATTCATGAAACGTTGGAGCCGGTATTATTCGAGCCTGCCGCAAGGCGAGCATGCGCTGGTTGGGGTGGCTTGTGCGCATCACCGGCTGGCGTGGATCCACCCTTTCCGTGATGGCAACGGTCGCGTTGCGCGGCTGCAATCCCATCTTGCATTGCAGTCCATGGGCCTGACTGACGGGCTGTGGTCGCCGATGCGCGGGCTTGCCCGCAGACAGGACGAATACTATGCCCGCCTCATGGATGCCGACGAACCCAGACAAGGCGATTATGACGGGCGGGGCGCGTTGTCTGAGCGCGGCCTGACCATCTTCGCAAGATTCTTTCTTGAAGTCTGCATCGACCAGGTGATCTTCATGGAAGAAATGCTGAATCTATCGGGATTCAAGAATCGCCTGGATGCGCTGCTTACCTTCGAGGCGGCAACGGGAGGATCAGCCATTCGCAGAGAAGCTCTGACCGCACTCCATTACATTGCAATCAACGGCCTGCTTGAACGTGGCGAATTCAAGGCGATGACAGGTCTTGCAGATAGAACCGCCGAACGGGTTCTGAAAGCCTTGCTGGATTATGGCCTGCTACGTTCAGATTCGCCCAAGGGCAAAATCTATTTCGGCATCCCGCTATCCAGCCTGCGTTTCCTTTTCCCCAATTTATGGCCTGAAGCGGAAGCAGCCATCGAGCGAAAAGTCTGATGGCGCCGTAAAACATATCCGCTGAACGTACCGCCGGCAAAGCCCGCTATTGATTTTATGCGTATGGAACCCTATAGTTGTTGAAGTTTTCAACAACTATAGGGGTTTTGCATTATGGCAACCATGAATTTCAGCATCCCCGAGGATGTAAAGGAACGGTTCAACCGGACCTTTGCCAACGCCAACAAGAGCGCGGTCGTGACGCAATTGCTGGAAGAAGCCATCGAACGCGCTGAACGCAAACGGCAAAGTGATGATGCGATTCAGCGTATCAAATCCCGTTGGCTTCAGCGCCCGATTCTGACCGAAGAGGAAATCTTGCAAGCACGTGAAGCCGGGCGGCCCTGATGCGGGTGGTTCTGGATGCCAGCGTCATCGTCAAATGGTATATCGCCAAGCCCGACGAAAAAGACGCAGAGCAGGCGCTTGCCATATTGGAGGGCATCGAGGCTAGCACCATCACCTTAATTCAGCCACAGCATTCGCTGGCTGAAGTTGCCGCTGTTCTTGCGCGAGAATTACCGGAACACGCTGGAGATTATTTTCTGGAGCTCGGCTGCATTTATGCTGTGAACGCCATTAGCCTCTCAAATACGGCATATCAGCGCGCTATTGAATTATCCACCCGGCTCAATCATCACCTGTTCGATACGCTCTACCATGCTGTGGCGCTGGAAGAAAACGCGACCTTGATTACTGCGGATCGCAGGTATTATGAAAAGGCTGAAGCGTTTGGCGGGATTGTGATGCTTGAGAATTTTGCAATGTAGAATTCGAACTGAAAAGCATCATCTGGCTTTCCGTTGCCGGCCACGTGCCGCCTTATCCGGGTGCGGTCTTGATGCGAACAATGTGGTGAGAAACTACAACCAGGCGACACATATTTCCTTAAGTTTTCAACGACAACATTCAAATTTTACGCCACGCGACGACAACTCCCGGAACTTGCTTGATTAATGCGAGCAGCCGGTTGAGCTGATCCAGATGGGTGATTTCGACCGAGAACTGCATTCTGGCCTGCTGGTTGCGGCTGACGGTGTTGACCTGGGTCACGTTGATTTTTTCGCGGGCGAAAAGGTCGCTGATATCGCGCAGCAGGGCCTGGCGGTCGTAGGCTTCGATTTCGATATCCACATCGGTGCGTGCAGCGCTGCTGCTTCCCCACTGCGCATGTAGCAGCCTGTCTTGCCGTGTTTCATCAAGGCGCGTGATGAATGCGCAACTGCGGCGATGGATGGTGACACCGCGGCCACGCGTGACATAGCCGACGATGGCTTCCGGCGGGGCCGGTTTGCAGCATTTGGCCAGGTTGGTCAGGACATTGCCGACGCCTTCGATGATGATGCCCGGAGAGGATTTTGGCGTGCTCGCAGGCTGGCTGAAGAGGGGCTGTTTGCAGTCTTCTTCTGCCTCGGGCGCATGTTCTTCGCGCAGGGCATGTTCGAACTGGTGTTCTGTCACCTCATTACGGCCGATCGCAGCGAGAAATTCCTCCAGCTTGTTGAAGTGGAATTTCTGCGAGATTTTTTCCTGATTGACGGTACCGGCCCCCAGACCGAGCCGGTGCAGTTCCTTGTCCAGTTTGTTGCGCCCCTGTGCGACGTCATCTTCAAAATGTTCGAGTTTGAACCAGTTTCTGACTTTGGCGCGTGCACGCGGGCTGTGCAGATAACCGAGCGAGGGGGTGAGCCAATCGCGACTGGGTGCGCCCTGTTTGGCGGTGAGTATTTCCACGCGCTGGCCGTTCTGCAGTTTGTAATTGAGCGGCACGATATTGCCATCGACCTTGGCGCCACGCTTGCGGTGGCCGAGATCGGTATGCAGGGTGTAGGCAAAATCCACCGGGGTTGCGCCTTGCGGCAGATCGATCACCTTGCCTTGCGGCGTCAGCACATAAATCTTGTCCTGTATCAGCGCATTGCTGAACTGCTCCAGCAGGTTGCCGTTGTCTGAAACTTCATCCTTCCACGCCAGAATCTGCCTTAGCCAGGCGATCTTTTCGTCGAATTTTGTATCGGCTTTTCCGCCTTCCTTGTAGCGCCAGTGCGCGGCCACGCCCAGCTCGGAATCATGATGCATCTCGTGGGTGCGTATCTGTACCTCAAGCGCCAAGCCCTCGGGGCCGATAACGGCCGTATGCAATGACCGGTAATTGTTGCTCTTGGGACGGGCGATGTAATCATCGAACTCCCCGGGGATGGGTTGCCACAGGCTGTGTATCAGGCCCAGCGCGGTGTAGCAATCCTTGATGTCATCGACATGGATGCGGACGGCACGCACGTCATAGAGCTCATTGAATTCCAGGTTCTTGCGCCGCATTTTGTTGATGATGCTATAGATGTGTTTGGGCCGGCCGCTGACCTCGGCTTTGACGCCCGCCTGCTTCAGTTCCTGTTGCAGTTGCCGGATGACATCGGCGATGTACTGCTCGCGGGCAGCACGCTTTGTATCGAGCAGCTTGGCCACTTCCTTATAGAGTTGCGGCTCGATAAAACGCAGCGAGAGGTCTTCCAGCTCCCACTTCAATTGCCAGATACCGAGGCGGTTGGCCAGAGGCGCAAAAATACCCTGGGTCTCGCGGGCGATCTGCTGTTGCATCTCAACCGGCGCGGCCGAGAGGTTGCGCATGGTCTGCGTACGCTCCGCCAATTTGATCAATACCACGCGGATATCTTCGGCCATGGCCAGCAGCATTTTTCGCAGACGTTTAATCTGCTGACCGTCATCCGGCTTTTTCCGGTTCGGGTTATGCAAACCGGCCATCTCGCTGAATTCACGTATCTGCTCCATACGCGAAAGCCCCTCTACCAGACGGGCGATGGGAGCGCCTAACCGGTTTTCCAGCACCTCTTGCCAATCCTCAAGATAAGCAGGCGCTGCATGCAGCAATGTTGCCGCGATGGTTTCATGGTCCATATGCATGCCGAGAAGAATCGATGCAGCGTCCAGTGCATGATCGATCAATGGGATGCCGGTCAGTTCAACATGGCCGACATAGAGCTTGCGGGAAAATTCGAACGCCTGGTGCAGCGTTTCAATCTGTTCGGGCTTGTAGCGTCCGGGGAGTGCATCAAACCATGACGTTGCCTGATTGATGGCTTGGGGTTTCAAAGTGGGAGGGTTATGTTCAACGGAAACCATGCAACATTATTGCACCATTGCCTGTGACCTTGAATACGATCTAATGTATGGGTGCATCCCAAGACATAAACAGAATATAAACTACAAACATGGGTAATAATGAGGTCTGAGCCAACCCCATTTATACATTTATGGCAAACAGATGTATCCATCCATACTTCAAACTTGAAAATGCCCCATCAAAAGGAATTCCCATGCTGTTAAAACTCACCGGCCTTTTATTCGTGTTCATGTTTTCACTCACCGTTCATGCTGAACCCACGGTTCAGATCAACACCAGCCTCGGGCCTATCGTGGTCGAGCTGGATAGCGCGAAGGCGCCAAACACGGTGGAGAATTTTCTGGCGTATGTGAAGAGCGGGCATTACAACGGCACGATTTTTCATCGCACCATCCGCCGGTTCATGATTCAGGGCGGCGGCATGACGGCAGACATGAACGAGAAGCCGACCCGTGCGCCGATCAGGAACGAGGCTGATAACGGGTTGAAGAACCTGACCGGGACGATTGCGATGGCGCGCACCAGCGACCCGCATTCGGCCAGCGCGCAGTTCTTTATCAACGTGGCGGATAACGCGTTTCTCGACCACAAGGCGAAAGATGAGAAAGGCTGGGGTTATGCGGTGTTCGGCAGGGTGACCAGCGGCATGGAGCTGGTGGAGAAAATCTCGCGTGCGCCGGTCTGGCCCGGCGATGTGCCGACCCAGCCGGTGGTGATCGAGTCGGTCGAGCTGAAGTAAGCGTCAGCGCGCTTCAGCCTTTGATGTCGGCGACGCGGTCGATGATGGCGGCGTAGAGATCTCGGGTGGAAGCGATCGCGCCGTCGTGCACCTCCTGTGCGCTCAGCACCTTGCCGTTGATTGCCTGCAATGGGCGTGTGGCGGTAGCGCTGGCGATCACGGTAACTTTGTAGCCGAGGTTGAAAGCACCGTGTGCGGTGGAGTTGATGCACATGTGGGTCATGAAGCCTGCCAGCACCAGATTCTTTACGCCCGCCGCTTTCAGTTGCGCATCAAGGTCAGTCTGCGTGAATGAATTCGGGTAATGCTTGGTGATGACCGCTTCGCCAGCGATCGGGGCGACTTCATCGGCAATGGCGCCGATTGGTGCGTTGACGTCGTAGGGCGTGCCCGGGCCGGCATCGTGGCGGATATGAAAAACCGGAATTTTCATCGCTCTCGCCATATGCAGCAGTTTTTGCGCTTCCTGCAGGGCTTCTTCGACACCGGTGAGCTGCATGATGCCGTTGCGGTAGGTGTTCTGACAATCGATCATGACGAGTGCCGAATCTTTCAGCGGGGCGGCTTGCTGGCCGAGGCCGACGATTTCGCGGAGCGTGGTGGAGGCGTTGACCATGCTGGATTCCTTTTGCGTATTCAATTCCAGCCATCATGATGCAGGCAGGAAGGAATCATGGCAAGGCCATGGGTGTCAGCACAAGCGGTCGAGGGTAGCTTGCGCCGGGTGTGGGTGCGGTGCTTATCTGAGTGCGATGTTGATATTGGTCTCGAAGATCATCAGCCGCTTTTCGGTCTCTGCCGGCGCGGTTTGCTGCAGGCTCATCAATACCGGCGTGTCGGCGCTGGCCAGCATGGCCTGTCCATGTTCCGGCACGGCTTTTACCGCAGGTTGTCTGCCGTCAAGGTCTGAAATCGTGTTCAGCAGCTGATGGTTGCTGTAACCTAGCTGGAAGGTATAGGCACAAAGCAGAACGAATGCAATCATAAATCCGAACAGCGAGACCAGCATGAAACGCTGCATGGTAGCCGAAAGGAAATACACCTTGATGTTGCCGGTCTGTTCGACGATCAACCTGCAATCCTGCAGGTTTCTCAGCATGATAACGTCGATCAGTTTCTTGAATGTTTTCGCCATGGCTTTTCCCTCAGGCCTTTGCTGCTGCAAAATCATTATGATTAAGCACTCTGGCGGGGTTGGGATAAATCACACGCTGTAATTTCGGCGCATCCGTTCTCTGGCTGAGGACTGCATCAACCACTGCGCCTTGCTCGATTTCGATGTGTCTGTACTCGATGTTGCCGGTAATCTTTGCGCTGGCGCGGAGAATCAGCTTGTCTGTCACGCTGATGAAATCCCCTACACGGCCTTTGATATCGGCATCTGTGGCGTATATCTTGCCGGTGATTTCACCCTCGGCGCCCACATATACTTCTCTGGCGTTTACCAGGCCATCGATTTTGCCGTTGACCACGAGCTTGCCGGGAAGCTCGACATTACCCGATATGACGACACCCTCGCCTATGATGATGAATCCGGTTTTCTCCTGGACCGTCATGACCACTCTCCCATTAATGATAAGAATGATAATAACAATATTATTAATATTTGCAAAACCGATTGATCTAAAAAAGATTTTGCTTGTTGCAAACTGCGGCTGCATGGCTGGCGAGGCTCATACCAGGCCAGGTTTCAGGATGGTATCCAAGAGAGATGGAAAGCAGGTAGATGGCTGAAAAGCCCGCAAGCTTTCCCACTTATTATTTTCAGCCGTGGCAGAGGCTCAGCTATTGCTCTTTTTGGCGATGGAGGATGCGACGGCGGATTCAATGATGTCGAAGGAGACGGGTTTGAAAAAAAGCCGGATATCTTTTGGCAGGCCGCCGCGCTTGGCGATTTCATCATTGCTGAGGCCGGTGAAGACGATAATGTCGAGATTGGCGTATTCCTTGGTCTTTTTCAGATGCCTGATCAATTCGAAGCCGTCGATGTTGGGCATCATCAAATCGGTGATCAACAGATCGGGCGTGCGCTTGCCCAAATCTATCAGGCCTTCGAAGCCGTTGGCAGCAAAGCTGACGTTGACTTGCAGCTTCCAGTTGGAAAAATAGATCTTGAACAGATTGCGCAGCGCTTCGTCGTCCTCGACGATCAGGATGGAGAAAGTGTTTTTGCCGGGGGAGCTGCTGTCTTCGTCGGTTTTGATGGAGTTTTTGCGGTTTTCGATAATCTTGTTGATGGAGGCGATGGTTACCTTACGATGGCCGCCCGGTGTTTTCCAGGCGTTCAGCACACCCGATTCGACCCACAGCTGCACTGTTCGCAGCGAAACCCCCAGCATCTTGGCTGCTTCGCGAGTGGTCACAATATCCTGGAGATCGTTGGTTGTCATGGCTGACCTTTTCGTTTTTATCAAATGAGTCGCATGTAAATGATAGATATATTTCAAATATCAGGCAATTGTTGCTTGTGCAAATACCATGCTAATATGATAAATATAATAATAAAAACATAAATGAATACTACATGATTCCACATATAAATTATCGGCTGATGCATGCTTGTTAATTAAGCGAAAAGCTGATGGCCAAATGATTCCATGGTGGCGTAATATAAAACAATAAATTGCTTTTCAGCCAATGGAAAATGTACAAGGCAGGGGGCAGGATTGAAAAAGATATTGATCATCGAAGACCAGCCGGATATCAGAAAGCTGGTCAGAATGACGCTGGATTTCAACGATTATGAGATTCACGATACGACAGATGCTGAAACCGGGCTACGTATGGTGGAAGAAATCGGGCCGGATCTGATTCTGCTGGATATCATGATGCCGGGCAGGATGGATGGGTTGGCACTTTGCCGCTTGCTCAAGAATACTGAGTCATACCGTGGTATTCCGGTGATCCTTCTTACTGCGCGCGGCCAGCAGGCAGACAGGGAAGCCGGTGTGAATGCCGGTGCCGATGAATACATCGTCAAGCCGTTCAGTCCGATCAGGCTCATCGAGGTCGTCGAGACATTCCTGTCGGAAACCGGGAAGCCCTGATTTGGCTAGTGCTGGTCACAAACAGCCGGAATTCCATGTTCCCGGCTCAGACAATCATGAATCCATTCTCAGTCAAATGCTCAAGATTACTGAGGATTTGCGCCAGCTCTACGATGAAAAGAAGCGTGCCCTGCACGCGCTTACACATGCCCATCATGAAGTGTTGATGAAACTCGCCACGGCAGCCGAGTTCCGCGATGACGATACCGGCGTGCATATCGTCCGTCTGGGCTTGATGGCAGAGAAACTCAGTTTGTTGTACGGTGAGACGGTGGAATTCAGTTTCATGATTCGTCTTGCAGCACCCATGCATGATGTCGGCAAGATCGGTATCCCCGACCATATTTTGAAAAAGCCCGGACAGCTAACGCCTGACGAGCGCGAGCAGATGAACCGGCATGCCGAAATCGGACATCAGATGCTGCTCTCAACCGTGCCCTTGTTTGAGCTTGCCGCGAGCATTGCACTCACACATCACGAAAAATTTGACGGTAGCGGCTACCCGGCGGGTCTCAAGGGCCATGCCATTCCTCTGGAAGGGCGCGTGGTGGCACTGGTGGATTATTTCGATGCGCTTACCATGGATCGCTGCTACCGGAAAGCTTTGGATGATGAACAGGTCATCGACATGATTGCCGCGCAAAAGCAGCGTCATTTCGATCCCGAACTGGCTGAACTCTTCATCGACAAGGTGAGTAGCTTTATCGCACTGCGTGAAAATACCAATGCGCGGTCACTGATGTTCAAGGACCTGATTCATCTTTCGGCAGATGATTTGATAGGGCTGAGATAGTCTTGTATCTGCCATGCACCATCAGTGCATGGCGTGAATCAGATCCAGCGCATCGGTGTAGTCACTCATGGTGTAGTTCAGATAAATTCTGAACCCCGTATTCAAATCGATTTTCATGACCCTTGAATCCTTCACCTTGACATAGGCATTTTGTCCACGAATGCTGACGTCGACGATATTGGGCACATTGAACAATAATTTTCGCTCAGTCTTGCAATCCATGACGAAGAAAGCGGAATTGCCATCGATTTTTATCAGCTTCCAGTCGCGTTCGGGCTTCATATGCATTTTTACACAGCAGCATTTATGGCAGTTTGCCAGTTAGGACGGTTTTGACACAGCAGGTTTGCTGCACGTCGGCAATTCTGATTCCATGCTGTCTTGGCCGTCGATTGCACGCGTCACTTGATTGAGCTGCGCCTGATTCATTGCCCTGATAGCGTCAATTTCGGTAATCCTCAGTTCAAAGGGTCGTTTGCCACGATTCAGGTGGTTGAATAAAAAAACGCTATGGAACAATGCGCTGAAATCCATGGAGAAGCCGCTGTTCGAATTTTTGAGTGCGATCAGGTGGGTATGGAACCCTTCGCTGCAGAGTATGCTGCCACTGAAAGTCTCATCATTGATGACGAGCATGCCGATATCCTCAGCGTTGGCGAAAGCAGCATCGTCAAAGTTCTCAATAAACCTGAATTCGAGCATGCCGCGAAAAGTCCTGATACCGCATTCAGGAGGATGGGCGGGAATTTCAAGCACGGCAGCGGCTTTCGTTGTTCTGATCAAACCGAGCGATGAAAAGGCGATATTTGAATCAACCGCTTCAATCCGGGTGACATGAATCTGTCCGGCAGCCTTTTTATGCTGCTTTTGCTTGAGCACGCGCAAGACAGCTTCGGGATTGCCATCGCGTTTTGCCAACACAATCATAAGCAGCAATATGGCAATGACGCCAAGTAAGGTGATGACCATGGATTCCCCGATTAAGCGTTATGCAAGTCTGGCTGGCATAAACTTTAATACTATTAATTAAAAATAATATAAATATAGTATCGCTGCAAGAGAGATACGCTCAGTCAATCGTGTGATTTGATGATGAGGCGGGGAAGGTGATGGTGGCGGTTGTGCCCTGCAGATAGACCGAATCGAATTNCAGGCGGGCGCCGTGGATGCGCAGAATCTCCCTGACAATCGCAATACCGAGGCCGGTACCCGGTGTTTTGCCGGAATCGTCGGCGCGCCAGAAACGTTCGCCGATGTGTTGCAGTTGATCCTGGGTCATGCCGATGCCGTGATCCTGAATGGTGATCTGGGCGCCTGTGCTGACAGCACGAAGCTTGACCAGAATCTCACCGCCCTCGGGCGAATATTTCTGTGCATTGGTGATGATGTTCATCACCGCCTGGCGGATTTTTGCGGCATCGCCTTCAATCGTGATGCGTTCGCGAGGCACGCTCAGCTTGACCGGCCAGCGCGTCTGGTCGAAAGGTATTTCCCCGGTCAGCTCCTTCAGCAGGCGCTTGAGGTCGATCTCCTGCAGGTGAAATTCTTCGCCGCGCCGCGCTTCAATTCGGGCCAGATCGAGCAGATCGTTGATCATGGTGACGATCAGACGGATTTGCCGCTGCATCGCTGCAAGCATCTCCTGTCGCACTGGTTGCTCGTATTCACGCGCAATCAGGAGTTCGGTGTAGCCGAGGATGGTGGTCATCGGCGTACGCAATTCATGCGCTGCATGAGAGAGAAAATCGCTTTTCATCTGCTGCACTTCGGATTCATGCGTGATGTCGCGCATGTAGAGTATGCGTGGCACGGTCGGCGAATGCGTGTGGATGCCGGTCAGCTGCAAAACGGATTTACGCGGCTTGTTCAGCTGCAGGATATGTAACGCAGGCGCTTGGTCCGGCTGTCCGAAGAAATCCGCAACGCTATGGAACGGCTTGTTATCTGCAATAGCGAGCTTGAGGCGTTGATCAAGGTATGCAACCGCCTTGCCTCGGATATCCGGAACCCCGGTCATGCGCAGGAAAGCCGGGTTGGCAAATTTGATGCTTCCATCTTCGGCAAAAGCGACAAATCCGTCCGGACTGAAAGTGAAAATCGCATCGAGTTGGGCGTTGCGGTCGGAAATGGCGTCGCTCTTCATGTGAAGCTCGAAAGTCTGCTCATCGACCTTGCGTTTGATGGTGGTGGTACGTCCGCTGATGATCAGCAGCATCATCTGCAGCAAAGACGCCAGCATGAGGCCACCAACGCCGACCGCCCATGCAGTCCATGGCCGGTTGGCCTTGACGAAAGCCTGGGTGGGTAATACTTCGACATGCCAGAGCCGGTCAGCCATTTGCAGATTCTGCCGCCACAAGTAGTTTTTGCCAGACTTTACCCCGGGTGAGGATTGATAAACATTCGGCTTGCTGGCGGCCTGGTCGTATATACGGTAGATGAGATCGGGATTTTTGACTGTTCGCGTGGCGATTTCGATCATCTGGTTGACCTTGAGCACACCGACCGAAAAGCCGATCAGCCGATCGTGTCCGTTGTTTGTATCGCTACTACGCACAAATGCGGGGTGCAACAGTAACAGACCGACACTACCGGGCTCCTCCTGAACCAGCTGTAGCGGCGCCGTGACGACGGGCTGGCCGCTGGAAATGGCTCTTGATATTGCGCGGTTGCGAACCGCTTCGGAGTTGATGTCGTAACCGATCGCAGTCGCATTCTGCTGCGCTGGCGAGATGTATTGCACGGCAACGTAATAGGGTCGCTGCGCAGCATCGACGATAGCCCCGGTTTCATCTTTTTCACGGATGGCGTAAGCGGCGAGTTCCGGCGTGGCAGCCACGCGCTGTTCGAACTCGGGCCGGGCTTCATCCGTGACATAGGCATTGAGCGACAAGGCGGAAATATCCGGATTGTCCATCAGCGTGATTTCAGTGAAATACTGGAACTGACTGTAGGTCATGTCCGGCGTCACCTCAATCAGCCGTCTCAAGGCGGAGAGTGCTTCCTGGTGCGCGATGAAGCGTTGCTGCAGCTGGTTGGTGAATGCCTCTGCCTGCTCCTGAATTTTCTTGTTGAGACTTTCCGTTTCAACCCTTGAGGTCACGACGAACGCGATAGTGACCAGAACTATCAGGAACACCACGGGTACAACCAGTGTACTCAGATTCTCACGCCAGGGCGCTGCCTTTCTGTGTAAAAGTGCAATGCACAGGGGCATTACCGTCATTACGCCAAGAGAATCGCCGACCCACCAGTTCCACCAGGTAAACCCGATTTCATCAGGGCTGAGCGTGCCGGCGAGATAGAGCATGGCAGTACCGTTGCTGGCTGAGATCAGCGAGGCGACGGGGCCGGCGAGCACCAGCGTGAGGATGATGGTTTCGACCGATTCCATCGTCGCCCAGGTATTGCCAACCCTGTGACGGACCAATTTCGCTGCGATCAATGCTTGCAGTGCAGAGCCGCATGCGATCGCCGCGGCAGGTAATACCGTAGCGCTCAAAGTCTGATCAGGTTGATAAGAGATGGCCAGGTTAAGCAGCCATGAGCCAAGCAAAATGCCTATAGCGGCGCGCTGCCCGTTATAGAGCGCCATGGCGACAGCAAATCCTGCGGCCGGGAATATCGGGCTTGCATAACCCGGCGCGATGGCCAATGTGCTGCCCAGACCGCCCAGCAAAAGATAAGCCAGTGCGGTAAACAGAATCAGCCTGATGGGTTTTGGGTTGATGAGCATGAGTTCGGTTCGTGATTCTCTCGTTATTGTCCTGCCGGTTGCCGCCGAAGGTTGTTCAAACCCGGTCAAATCAGCATCGTTTAATGATAACCCCACAATGCCCCGGCCGCTGAGTCAGCTGGCATAAAGTTTCATTTCCATCTGATTTTTCATTGCCCGCAGAAGGTGGTCTGGGTATGTAAAAGATGGTTGGTATGGACAGAAGAAAATATTTTGATAAAAACAGAAAAAGTGATAACCTTTTATCAATGTGTTTGCCATGGGTACAGTAAAAAATTCAGATTTGATCAGTGCCATCAACGCCAGATTGCCGGATCTGAATGAAGCGGATTGCGCTTACAGCATAGAGTCCATGCTGGACTATATGGCTTCCCAAATAGCCGCTGGACATCGTATCGAAATAAGACGATTTGGTAGTTTCGGGTTGAGCCAGCCCAGCCTGGGCGCAGGTAAACGCGCAAACATCACTGCGTCAAACCCGCAACCCTATTTCAGATGCGGGCGGCAGCTAGTGCTGCAATTAAACAAAAAAGAATGCAGAAAACAGTAGTTTGAAATGAATTCATGAATTTTATTGTCCTCATGCTTGAGATCGTTAGGGCAATGAAATCCTCGCCCCTGCGAGGTCCCCTGCAAGGTAGCTTCGGCTACCTTCTTTTTTTGCAGCAAAGACCTGCAATGCCTTTGCTGGAGGTTTCATTGCAGCCCCCGGATAGCATTTTGAAGCAATAAGGCAGAAAATATGCGCATGATCCATACGTTCCATTACGCATCGGGCATGCAGGTTTTCTATCGGCAAATTCTGCTAAGGATGCCGAAATGAAAAAACGCTTGATTGCATTTGTCATTGTGCTGCTGGTGCTCCTGCCTGCAGCATGGCATTTGCAGAGAGATGCCAGTGAGCAATCTGCCGTTCCGCAAGAACAGCCTCGACTCGCGCTCAGTGCGGAGGAGATGGCATGGCTGGAAGTCCATCAGGATATTCCAGTCTCAATCCGTCCCGGCTGGGCGCCGGTAGAGTTTTTGTCCGAAAGCAATGAATTCAGGGGCGTATCGATCGATTACCTGAAAAGAATCGAAGCGATGCTGGGTATCCGCTTTGAAAAACAGCATGCACGCGAAAGCCTGGCGCAGGAGCAGGCCGCGGTCATTGCAGCTGTCACGCCGGCTCAGGTGGATGGCGACACGCGCTACCAGCGCCTGGCAAAACCCTTTCTGGTGACGCCTTTCGTGGTTTATACCAGAAAGGACAACAGTTCCATCAACAGTCTGGATGACTTGCACGGCAAACGTGTCGCCATTTTCAGGACCGGCGCAGTTGCCCGCAGTCTTGCCGGGAACCATCCGGAAATCGAGCTGTATTCAGCCGATATTGCCGAAGAGGCCCTGGATGCAGTGTTGACCGGCAAGGTAGATGCTTATGTCGGCAATGCCGTGATTGTCAATTATGTGGCGAGAAATCAGGGCTTTGCCGATATTCGTGCCGCAGCAGAAACACCATACAGCTCAGAAATTTACATGGCGGTCAGAAGCGACTGGCCGTTGTTGGCTTCGGTCATGAACAAGGCGATGGATGCCATCGCCGAAACCGAGCGGCGCGAAATTCATGCTGCCTGGACCATGCGGACTAATGCCCCTGATCTCAATTACCCCTTGATTCTTTCCATTCTGGCGATATCGGCACTACTGATTACCGTATTTTTCTTCTGGACCCGCCGCCTCAATCGGGAGATTGCCGAGCGCAAGCTGATCGAGGCGTCGCTGATCGGAGAGAAAACCAGGGCGGAAGAGGCCGAGCGGCTGATCAGGCAGTATTCCAACGATCTGGAACGGCTGGCGCTCGTGGCCAAGAATACCGTGAACGGCGTCATGATTACCGACGAGCAAGGCAGAACGACCTGGGTCAATCAGGCGTTTACCAACTCCACCGGTTATACACTCGAAGACATGCTGGGCAAGACGCCGGGCGAAGTGCTGCAAGGGGCGGAGACTTCGCCGGAGGCGATACGCTTCATGAGCGAGGCGATCAAGAACAAGCAGGATTTCGAAATCGAGCTGATCAATTACAAGAAATCGGGCGAGAAATTCTGGATCAGCCTGAAAGTGGCGGCGGTGGTCAATTCCAATGGCGAGCATATTTTCATTGCAGTGCAGAACGATGTTTCCAAGCAGAAAGAGTATCTGGAAACCATACAAAACAATCAGGCTGACCTCGATGCCGTGTTTTCATTAAGCCCGGACGGTATTGTAGTGTTCGATCGTGAGTACCGGGTTTCTCATGTCAATCAGGCCTTCAGCCGGCTGACCGGAATGGATGCAAAATCCCTGCTCGGCATGCACGAATGCGAGTTTGATCAGGTCATGAAAAAAATCTGTACCGAAGAAAATCAGTACAAACCATGTTGTCAGATCGACAGCCCCTGCAATCGATCGGATCAAAAACAGCCCCGGTTCGATGTTGCGGAGAATTTCATCAGATTCGAGATTCAAGCCGACAGCGGCCGTGTACTAGAGCGCTCATTCATCGAAACCAATCAGCCGCGCATCAGCCGTGTTTACTATTTCACCGATGTCACGCAGGAATCCATGCTGGAGAAGATGAAAACCGAGTTTGTGACCACGGCAGCCCATGAGTTGAGAACGCCGATGTCGGTCATCGTCGGTTACGCCGAGCTGCTCAAGCACAGAAAACTGACTGCAGAAGTGCAGGCCGAGATGATTCAGGCCATACACATCAAATCGAATACCGTCGTCGGCCTGCTCAATGAACTGCTTGATGTCGCCAAGATGGAAGACAGAACCACCAAGGCGCTCAAGCTTGAACTGCAACCCATCCTGCCATTGCTGAAATCGGTCGCTGATACCTTCATTATCAGCAGCAACTACAACCGTGTTTTGCTGCAATGTGCGGACGATCTACCGGATTTTTATTTCGATGCGCAAAAGGTTGAACGGGCGATCAGCAACTGTCTCAGTAATGCCTACAAATTCTCGCCCAGCACTAGCGTGGTGAAAATGTTTGCCCGGCTGCAGAAAACGGCCGTTGGCGATGAAATATCGATTTCAGTGCAGGACGAGGGTATGGGCATGACCGAAGAACAACTCAGCCATGTGTTCGAGAAATTCTACCGGGCCGACCGTTCCGGACACATTCCGGGTACCGGTCTCGGCATGGTGCTGGTGAAGGAAATCGTTGAAGCGCATGGCGGCAGGGTGGAGATTCGGAGCGAGTACGGTGTTGGGACCACAGTCACACTGCACTTTCCGGTCGTGATCGCGATAGCCTGAATATGCACTGAATATTGCAGTTTGAGCCGTGCCGGATTCGCTGCAAGCTAGTACAATCCGTTTTTCTTGATGCTGTGTTGCTACCGCAAGGCATCGCAGTCTGCAAGGCGGGTGTAGTTCAATGGTAGAACGCCAGCTTCCCAAGCTTGATACGCGGGTTCGATTCCCGTCACCCGCTCCAGCCAGTATTTCAAATCTCAACCATCTCGAAATCGGCCTTGCCGGCGCCGCATTCCGGGCAGGTCCAGTCGGCAGGTACGTCTTCCCAGCGGGTGCCGGGTTGCAGGCCGTCATCAGGCGAACCTTTGGCTTCGTCGTAAATCCATCCGCAGATACTGCACATCCATGTTTTCATGAGGGGTTTTCCCGTTATTTGGTCTGGTTGATTTAAGTTAAAATAGCATATTGATCCTGATGATGTAATAGCGATCAGACAGCCTTTGCCAGCAAGCATTGCCCTCTCAACCGCTACAGATTGCCACTATGACTTTGATGCCCCCTACCGTTCTTACTTTTGCCGCTACCGATCCCAGCAGTGGTGCCGGCTTGCAGGCGGACATTCTCACTTTCGCCAGTATCGGCTGTTATCCCCTTTCGGTGGTGACCGCGATTACCGTGCAGGATACGGTCGGCGTGGAGAGTGTCATGGTGTTCGATGCGGACTGGGTCAACGAGCAGGCGCGCACCATACTTGAGGACGTGCAGGTGTCGGCGTTCAAGCTCGGCATGCTGGGCAGCGTGGAGAATATCGCCGTCATTGCCGAAATCATGGCGGATTACCCGGATGTGCCTTTGCTGATCGATCCGATTCTGTCTTCCGGCCGCGGCGACGAGCTGGCGAACGACGAGATGCAGGCGGCGATGATCGACCTGCTGTTCCCGCAGGCGACGCTGATTACGCCCAACAGCCTCGAAGCGCGCCGTTATGCCTTTGCTGATGAAGCCGAGGAGGTCGAGAATACATCGCTCGAAGAAAGCGCGCAGCGTCTGCTGGCGATGGGGCCGGAATATGTGCTGATCACCGGTACGCACGAACGCAGCCCCGAAGTGATCAATACCCTTTATGGCGAGCAGGGCCTGATCAAGCCTTACCGCTGGGAGCGGTTGCCGGGCAGTTATCACGGCTCCGGCTGCACGCTCACTTCGGCGATCGCGGCCTGCATGGCGCATGGCCTGACCATGGAAGAATCAGTGCAGGAAGGCCAGGAATACACCTGGCAGACCCTCAAGGGCGCGTTCCGTCCGGGCATGGGCCAGTATGTGCCTGACCGCATGTTCTGGGCGCGCGAGGAAGAAGAGGAGGCGCGTGGTAATGCAGCCGGCTAAGGTCTTGGTCAGCGGTCTTTACCTGATCACGCCGGATCAGAATGATACCGCGTTATTGCTGGCGCAGGTCGAAGCGGCGCTGACCGGTGGTGCCCGACTGGTGCAATACCGCAACAAAAGTGCCGATGCGGAATTGGCGCTGGCGCAGTCATCTGCCCTGCTGACGCTCTGCCGCCGTCATGCGGTGCCGCTCATCATTAACGACGATATCGCACTTTGCCTCGCCATCGGAGCGGATGGCCTGCATCTGGGCGCTAGCGACGGCTGCCTGCAGCAGGCGCGCGCGCGTCTTGGTGCCGGCAAAATCCTCGGCGCTTCCTGTTATGGCAGTCTGGATAAAGCGCTGCAGGCGCAACATAACGGCGCCGATTATGTCGCTTTCGGCGCCTGTTTTCCTTCCACCACCAAGCCGCATGCGCCGCCTGCCGACCTCGGCCTGTTTGCAGAGGCGCGCGA
This sequence comes from Methylophilales bacterium LSUCC0135, assembly GCA_001704575.1. GTDB lineage: Bacteria > Pseudomonadota > Gammaproteobacteria > Burkholderiales > Methylophilaceae > UBA6140. The sequence goes on along the minus strand of MCAW01000002.1, from coordinate 161,044 downwards.
TGCTTTGACAGTTCCACGCGTCGCCATCGGCGGCATTACGCTGGAAAACGCGCCGCTTGCGACAGGCGCCGGCGCCGATGCAGTGGCCGTGATCGGCGCGGTTTTCGGCAGTCCCGACATTCGCGACAGTGCCAGACAATTTTCTCATTTATTCAAGCAGACCAACCATCATGACCTCACGCAACCAGCAACTCTTTGAAAAATCCCAATCCCTGATTCCCGGCGGCGTCAATTCTCCGGTGCGCGCCTTCCGCTCGGTCGGCGGCACGCCCGTATTCTTCAAGCGCGGCTCCGGTTCCAGACTGTGGGACGAAGACGGCAAGGAATACATCGATTATGTCGGCTCCTGGGGGCCGATGATCCTGGGCCATGCGCATCCAGAGGTGATTGCCGCAGTGCAGCAAACCGCGGTCAACAGCCTTTCTTTCGGGGCGCCGACCGCGCTGGAGCTGGAGATGGCGGAGCTGGTCACGCGGCTGGTGCCCAGCATGGAGCAGATCAGGCTGGTCAGCTCCGGAACCGAGGCGACCATGAGTGCGATCCGGCTGGCGCGCGGTTTTACCGGCCGCAGCAAGATCGTCAAGTTCGAAGGTTGCTACCACGGACATGCCGATGCCCTGCTGGTGAAAGCCGGTTCCGGCGCGTTGACTTTCGGCCAGCCCAGCTCGGCCGGCGTGCCGCCCGAAGTCGCCGCCCATACGCTGACCCTGCCTTACAACGACAATGCTGCGGTCGAGCAGTTGTTCGGCAAGATTGGCAACGAGATTGCCTGCGTCATCGTCGAGCCGGTGGTCGGCAACATGAACCTGATCGTGCCGCAGAATCATTTCCTGCAGACCTTGCGCGACCAATGCACCAAGTATGGCGCAGTGCTGATTTTTGATGAGGTGATGACCGGTTTCCGTGTCGCGCTCGGCGGCGCGCAGCAGCTCTATGGCATCACGCCTGACCTCACTACGCTGGGCAAGGTCATCGGTGGCGGTTTGCCGGTCGGCGCCTTCGGCGGTCGCCGCGACATCATGGCCTGTCTCGCGCCGCTCGGCCCGGTCTATCAGGCCGGCACGCTTTCCGGAAATCCGGTCGCGGTGGCGGCGGGGCTGGCGACACTGAAGCTGATTCATGCGCCGGGCTTTCATGACCGTCTGGGTGCGATGACCAAGAAGCTGGTCGAGGGCCTGACCGCGCTCGCGCAAAAGGCCGGCATCGCATTTTCTGCACAGAGCGTGGGCGGCATGTTCGGTATTTATTTTTCTGCCAATGTGCCTGCCAGCTTTGATGAGGTGATGCAGTGCGACAAGGAAGCATTCAACCAATTCTTCCACGACATGCTGGATGCCGGCGTTTATCTCGCGCCTTCGGCTTTTGAGGCCGGTTTTGTCTCGGCGGCCCACACCGACGTGGATATCGACGCTACGCTGAAAATCGCTGAAGGCATTTTCAACCGCTGACAGACTTTCTTTCGCCCTGAAATCAGCCTCTGTTTTTACGAAAATCGTCGTAGAAACAGAGGTTTTTTAACATCTTCTGCATGTTCCCCTTGCGAAAAATACTTTCCTTGAAGTAAAGTTCAAAACGCACCAATATTGTGCATCACCATTGGATGCATCATTATGGTGCAAAAAATTCGATACGTAACCGATATTGCGTCAATACAGGCCCGCAATCCAGTTATGCAGCACATAACCATACGATATTTTTAGAGGAGCAACATGCCATACGTAGCGGAGACCATCGCAAAGCTGAAGCGATCCAGTCCGGCTGAGCTGGAGTTTTATCAGGCCGTAGAAGAAGTGCTGACATCCCTTCGTCCCCTGCTGGACAAGGACCCTAAATACAAAAAACACAACATCATTGAGCGTATTGTGGAACCCGAGCGCCAGATCATCTTCCGTGTGCCATGGATCGATGACAAGGGCCATGTGCAAGTCAACAAGGCTTACCGGGTCGAATACAATTCGGCGATTGGTCCATATAAGGGCGGCATCCGTTTTCATCCCAGTGTCTACTCCGGTATCATCAAGTTCCTCGGTTTCGAGCAGATCTTCAAGAACGCGCTGACCGGGCTGGCTATCGGCGGCGGTAAGGGTGGCAGCGATTTCGATCCCAAGGGTAAATCCGACAACGAGATCATGCGCTTTTGCCAGTCCTTCATGAACGAACTCTATCGACATATCGGCCCCACTACCGATGTGCCAGCGGGCGATATCGATGTCGGCGGCCGCGAAATCGGCTACATGTTCGGCCAGTACAAACGCCTGACCGGCAATTATGATGGCGTGCTGACCGGCAAGAAGATCAACTGGGGCGGCTCGCTCGAAGGCAAGACCTGCGTGGTTTCCGGTGCGGGCAATGTCGCCATCTACACGATACAGAAGCTTTATCAGCTCGGCGCCAAACCGGTGACCTGCAGCGACTCGCGCGGCATGATTTACGACGAACGCGGTATTGACCTTGCCTTGCTGAAGCAACTGAAGGAAGTCGAAAACGCTTCGCTGGAAAAATACATCGAGCACCACCACGATGCCGTTTACACGCGAGTGAGCGCTTACCCCGCCGGCCGCAATCATGTCTGGTCGGTACCATGCGGGGCTGCCTTCCCGCGTGCGACGCAAAACGAGCTGAACGAGGCTGATGCAGAGATGCTGCTGAAGAATGGCTGTATCTGCATTTCCGAAGGCGCCAACATGCCTTCCACACCGGAAGCGGTGGAGAAGTTTCTCAAGGCAGGTATCTGCTACGGTCCGGGCAAGGCCGCCAACGCCGGTGGTGTTGCCACCAGCCAGCTGGAAATGGCGCAGAACGCCAGCAAGCAGCAATGGACTTTCGAAGAAGTCGATGCCAAGCTGCAGGGCATCATGCATGGCATTTTCACCCGTGCCAGCGAGACGGCTGCAGAGTTCGGCCACCCCACCAATCTGGTTCTCGGTGCCAATATCGCCGGCTTTCGCAAGGTGGCTGATGCGATGATCGATCAGGGCGTCGTTTAAGCGCGCTGGATGATCCAATCCCGCACCCTTGGGTGCGGGATTTTTTTTGCACCATAATCATGCATGCTGATTGAGGAGGTAGGTAAAAAGTCCGCTAACATAGTAAATACGGGGCTTCTGGAGTATGCATTATTTCAGTGCGTGACATCCACATATGCACCAATATAATGCATTTGTGTTTCAGGGTTTGCATTGGCTGGACGCCTTGCAACTTGTTAATTTATAATAATTTTCTTTACAAATTTCGGAGTTTTTTGTTTATCCGTAACGCCTTGCATGGTTCTTGCTTACAGACTGAACCACGCAAATTCCGGCACAGTCTCGGAGTGATGCGAATACATTGTGATCGGATAGATAAAGGTACAGTTGGTGATGCATGTGAATACAGAAACAAGCACGGTAGCAACGAGCACGGTACAAGCAAGCGGGGTGGCCGCCCGTAATCCGGGCAGGCAGGGCCTCTATAATCCCGGTAACGAGCGTGATGCCTGCGGCGTCGGCTTTATTGCCAATATCAAGGGTAAAAAGAGCCACGACATTGTACGCAATGGTTTGCAGATACTCGCCAACCTGACGCACCGGGGCGCAACCGGCTACGATCCCAAGCTGGGAGATGGCGCCGGTATACTGATTCAGATGCCCGACGCGTTCATGCGTCGTGAAGCTGCCAAGCACGGCATGACATTGCCCGCAGCCGGCGATTATGCCTGTGGCATCGTGTTTTTGCCGCAATCCGACAATGGCCGCATCGCCTGCGAATCCATCATTGCCCGTATCGTTCACGAAGAAGCCCAGGTGCTCCTCGGCTGGCGCGATGTTCCACGTGATAACAGCAACATTGCCGCAGCCGCCCGTGCAGTCGAGCCTGTCATGCGGCAGGTATTCATTGGTCGTGGCGAGAACGTGGCTGACCAGAACGCCTTCGAGCGCAAGCTTTTCATCATCAGAAAGCGCGTCGAGCACGCCGTTCATGCGCTAAAGCTGGAAGATGATTCCCAGTTCTACATTCCTTCGCTGTCATCGCGCACCATTGTTTACAAGGGCATGCTGTTGGCCAATGAGGTTGGCACTTATTATCAGGATCTGCGCGACGAGGAAATGGTTTCCGCCCTGGCCCTGGTGCATCAGCGTTTTTCGACCAATACGTTCCCTGCGTGGGATCTGGCGCATCCGTTCCGCATGATTGCGCACAACGGCGAAATCAACACCATGCAGGGCAACGTCAACTGGATGGCGGCCCGCCATGACGCCATGCGCTCGGCATTACTGGGTGAAGACCTGGAAAAGGTCTGGCCACTCATCGCCGAAGGCCAGTCCGACTCGGCCGCGTTCGACAACGCGCTGGAACTGCTGGTGGCCGGTGGTTATTCACTGCCTCATGCGATGATGATGCTGATTCCGGAAGCCTGGGCCGGCAACCCGACCATGGATGAACAGCGCCGCGCCTTTTATGAATATCATGCAGCGCTGCTGGAGCCGTGGGACGGCCCCGCTGCCGTTGCCTTTACCGACGGCCGCATGATAGGCGCCACGCTGGACCGTAACGGTCTGCGTCCGGCCCGTTATCTGGTGACCGATGACGATCACGTCATGATGGCCTCGGAAATGGGCGTGCTGACATTCCCGCAGGAATGCATCATCAAGAAATGGCGTTTGCAGCCGGGCAAGATGCTGTTGATCGACATGGAACAGGGCCGCATCATCGACGATGCCGAGGTCAAGCAGGCGCTGGCGCAAGCCAAACCTTATCGGCAGTTGGTCGATCAGTCGCGATATTTCCTCGGCGATCTGCCCAAGGTCGACAGCCGTATGGAACTCGGCGCCAGCCTGCTCGATGTGCAGCAGGCCTTCGGCTACACGCAGGAAGACATCAAGTTCATCCTGCAACCGATGATGACCAGCGGTGAAGAAGGCATCGGCTCCATGGGCAATGACAGTGCACTGCCGGTGTTGTCGAATCGCCCCAAGCAGCTCTATACCTATTTCAAGCAGTTGTTCGCACAGGTGACCAATCCGCCGATCGACCCGATCCGCGAAGAGCTCGTGATGTCATTGGTGACATTTATCGGCCCCAAGCCGAATCTTCTGGGTATAGATGAGACTGATCCGCATCCGCGTCTTGAAGCCAGTCAGCCGGTGTTGCTGCTCGACGAGCTGGCGCAACTGAAATCCATCGACACGCTTACGCAGAACCGCTACCGTGCAATCACGCTCGACATGACCTACCCGCTGGCCCAAGGCAAGCAAGGCATGGGCGCAGCCATCGAGGCACTTTGCAACGCGGCCAGACAGGCAGTCGCCGATGGTTTCAACATCATAATTCTGTCCGATCGTCAGGTCAGCGCCGATCGTCTCGCAATTCCGGCTTTGCTGGCCTGTTCGGCCACGCACCAACATCTGGTTCGTGCCGGTTTGCGCACCAATACCGGCCTTGTCGTCGACACCGGCTCTGCGCGCGAGGTACATCATTTTGCATTACTGGCGGGATACGGCGCTGAGGCTGTATGCCCCTGGCTGGCACTGGAAACCATCAAGCAGACCGCAGGCGTGGACGGCAAGGAAGCCCAGAAGAAATTCGTCAAGGCGGTTGGCAAGGGTCTCTACAAGGTCATGTCGAAAATGGGCATTTCCACCTACCAATCCTATTGCGGCGCGCAGATTTTTGAAGCCATCGGCCTCAACAGCAAGTTTGTCAGCGATTATTTTGCCGGCACTACCACCACGATCGAAGGTATCGGCCTCAGTGAAGTGGCCGAAGAGAGCTTGCGCATTCATCGCAGTGCGTTCTCGAACGATCCCGTCCTGCAGGGTGCGCTCGACCCCGGCGGCGAATACGCTTTCCGTATCCGTGGCGAAGAGCATGTGTGGACGCCGGATTCGATTGCCAAATTACAGCATGCCACGCGTACCGGCGAGTTCAGTACCTACAAGGAATACGCGAAACTGATCAACGACCAGAGCAAGCGTCACATGACCTTGCGCAGTTTGTTCGAGATCAAGGCCGGCGGCGCGCCAGTGCCGCTCGCAGAAGTCGAACCGGCGGCGGCAATCGTCAAGCGTTTTGCCACCGGCGCCATGTCGCTTGGCTCAATTTCGACGGAGGCGCATGCCACGCTCGCTGTTGCCATGAACCGTATCGGCGGTAAATCCAACACCGGCGAAGGCGGTGAAGACCCGAAACGCTTCATCCCGCTGGCCAAGGACAGCACGCTGGCCGATGTCATCGGCAGCACGCTGATCGAGCGCGACATACCCCTCAAGGCGGGTGATTCGCTGCGCTCCAGAATCAAACAGGTTGCTTCCGGTCGCTTCGGTGTTACGGCCGAGTACCTGGCGAATGCTGACCAGATCCAGATCAAGATGGCGCAAGGTGCCAAGCCCGGCGAAGGCGGCCAGCTGCCCGGCCACAAGGTCAGCCCTTACATCGCCCAGCTGCGCTTTTCCGTGCCCGGCGTCGGTCTGATTTCGCCGCCGCCGCACCATGACATCTACTCGATCGAAGATCTGGCGCAGCTGATTCATGACCTCAAGAACGCCAACCCGAAGGCCGATATTTCGGTCAAGCTGGTTTCCGAGACCGGTGTCGGTACCGTGGCGGCGGGTGTCGCCAAGGCGAAATCCGATCACATCGTGATCGCCGGCCACGACGGCGGCACCGGCGCCTCGCCGTTGTCCTCGGTCAAACATGCCGGCACGCCCTGGGAGCTTGGTCTGGCTGAAACCCAGCAGACCCTGGTACTGAACCAGTTGCGTGGCCGCGTCATCGTGCAGGTCGACGGCCAGATGAAAACCGGCCGCGATGTCGTCATCGGCGCCTTGCTGGGTGCCGATGAGTTCGGATTTGCCACTGCGCCGCTGGTGGTCGAAGGCTGCATCATGATGCGCAAGTGTCATCTCAACACCTGTCCGGTTGGCGTTGCCACGCAGGACCCTGAACTACGCAAACGCTTTACCGGCCAGCCCGAGCACGTGGTGAACTACTTCTTCTTTGTTGCCGAAGAAGTGCGCGAGCTGATGGCGCAGATCGGCGTGCGCAAGTTCGACGACCTCATTGGCCGCACCGATCTGCTCGATATGCAGGCCGGTATCGATCACTGGAAAGCCAGCGGTCTCGATTTCAGCAAGATATTCCATCAGCCGCGACTGGATGCCAGCGTTTCCCGTCGTCACAACGAAACGCAGGAGCACGGGCTTGAACGGGCGCTCGATAACCAGATCATCGCGCTGGCCAAACCTGCGCTGGAAAAGGGCGAAAAGGTGGTGATCGACATGCCTGTCGTCAATACCAACCGCACGGTCGGCACCATGTTGTCAAATCAGGTGGTGGTGCGCTACGGCCATGATGGTCTGCCGGACGACACCATTACGGTCAAGCTGAGCGGCACTGCCGGCCAGAGTTTTGCCGCTTTCCTCGCCAAAGGCATTACCTTCGAGCTCAGCGGCGAAGGCAACGACTATGTCGGCAAGGGTCTGTGTGGTGGCCGTATTATCATCAAGCCGCCGGTTGCTTTCCGCGGCAAGCCGGAAGAGAACATCATTGTCGGCAACACCGTCATGTACGGTGCTACATTGGGCGAAAGCTACTTCCACGGCGTCGCGGGTGAGCGTTTCTGCGTGCGTAACTCCGGCGCAACAGCAGTGGTGGAAGGTGTCGGCGACCATGGTTGTGAATACATGACCGGCGGCACCGTGGTGGTGCTCGGTCAGACCGGCCGTAACTTTGCAGCGGGCATGTCCGGCGGCGTTGCCTATGTTTATGATGAGGACGGCAAGTTCGATCAGCGTTGCAATCTCAGCATGGTTGGCCTTGAGAAAGTGCAGCCTGCCGACAAGGTCAGCACGCTGGCCGGCGAGCATATGGGTGTGGCCGACGAAACCTTGCTGATTGACCTGTTGAACAGGCATGTTGCCCACACTGGCAGTGCGCGCGCAAAAGCGTTACTGGCCGACTGGAACAATCAGCGCGGCAAGTTCGTCAAAGTGTTACCGAACGAATATAAACGTGTACTTGCCGAACGTGCCGCTGCCGCCAGCAAGCAGGCAGCCTGAGAAACAAGAGAGAAGATCATGGGAAAAGTAACAGGATTCATGGAATACGAGCGTCTCTCCGAGGCGAATCTGCCGGTCACCGATCGTGTCAGGAATTACAAGGAATTTGTCCTGCATCTGACCGATGAGCAGGCCAAGGTGCAGGGTGCGCGTTGCATGGATTGCGGCATCCCGTTCTGCATGAGCGGTTGCCCGATCAACAACATCATCCCCGACTGGAACGATCTGGTTTATCAGCAGGATTGGCGCAGCGCGATCGACGTGCTGCATTCCACCAACAACTTTCCGGAGTTTACCGGCCGCATCTGTCCGGCGCCGTGTGAAGCGGCCTGCACGCTCAATATCAATGCCGACCCGGTCGGCATCAAGTCGATCGAGCACGCCATCATCGACAAGGCGTGGGAAAACGGCTGGGTCGTACCACAGCCTCCTGCGAAAAAGACCGGCAAGAAAGTCGCCATCATAGGCTCCGGCCCGGCCGGGCTTGCTGCCGCCCAGCAACTGGCGCGCGTTGGCCACGACGTCGTTGTGCTGGAGAAGGAAACCCGTATCGGCGGCCTGCTGCGCTACGGTATCCCCGATTTCAAGATGGAGAAGTCGCATATCGACCGCCGCATGGCGCAGATGGAAACCGAAGGCGTGCAATTCCGCGTCAATCAGAACGTCGGCGTCAACGTCAAGGCGGAAGACCTGCTGGCCGAATACGATGCCGTGATTCTGGCAGGCGGCGCGGAATATCCGCGCGATCTGCCGGTTGTGGGCCGGGAGCTCGACGGCGTGCATTTCGCCATGGATTTCCTCACGCCGCAGAACAAGGTGGTCGCGGGCGACAAGATCGACAACCAGATCATGGCGACCGGCAAACACGTCGTCGTCATTGGCGGCGGCGATACCGGCTCCGATTGTGTCGGCACTTCCAAACGTCATGGCGCTTTGTCCATCACGCAGTTCGAGTTGATGCCGCAACCGCCGGAAAAAGAAAACAAGGAACTGACCTGGCCCAATTGGCCCTTGAAGATGCGCACATCCAGTTCGCATGAAGAAGGATGCGAACGCGACTGGTCGATTACCACCAAGGAACTGATCGGCGAAAACGGCAAGGTCAAGGCACTGAAGGCAGCGCGTGTCGAGTGGAAAGACGGCAGGATGCAGGAAATCGCCGGTTCGGAATTCACCATTCCGGCTGATCTCGTGCTGCTGGCGATGGGTTTCGTCAGTCCGGTGCAGAAAGTGCTGGATGCGTTCGGCGTCGAAAAGGACAACCGCGGCAACGCCAAAGCCACGACCGACGGCGAAGGTTGTTATCGCACCAGCAGCCCCAAGGTGTTCGCGGCCGGCGACATGCGCCGCGGCCAGTCGCTGGTGGTCTGGGCGATCCGCGAGGGCCGTCAGTGTGCACGCGCGGTTGATGAGTTCCTGATGGGAACATCCACGCTGCCTCGTTAAAAACCTCTTCTCAAATCTCAAGCCACAGAGGACACAGAGGACACAGAGAAAAAGCTGCCAAATTCTGTGACCTCTGTTAACCTTGTGACAGCTATGACTCAACTCAAAAACGACACCTTTCTGCGCGCGCTCATGCGCCAACCCACCGATTACACTCCAGTCTGGATGATGCGTCAGGCGGGACGCTACCTGCCCGAGTATCGTGAAAGCCGCAAGAATGCCGGCAGTTTCCTGCAGCTCTGCAAAAGCCCGGATTTCGCTACTGAAGTCACCTTGCAGCCGCTGGACCGTTATCCGCTGCTCGATGCTTCCATCCTGTTTTCGGATATCCTCACGGTGCCGGACGCCATGGGGCTGGGGCTTTATTTCGCCGAAGGCGAAGGCCCGAAGTTCGAACGTACCCTGTGCGAAGAAACCGATATCCGCAAGCTGACGGTACCGGACATGAGCAGCCTGCAGTACGTATTTGACGCCGTCAGTCAAATCCGTAATGCGCTTGACGGGCGCGTGCCGCTGATCGGCTTCTCCGGCAGCCCGTGGACGCTCGCCACTTACATGGTCGAAGGCAAGGGTGGTACCGATTTTCTCACCATCAAGAAAATGGCCTACGCTCGTCCGGACCTGTTGCACCGTATTCTCGACATCACCAGCCAGGCGGTGACGGCCTACCTGAACGCCCAGATTGCTGCCGGCGCACAGGCCGTGATGATTTTCGATTCCTGGGGCGGTGCGCTGTCGCATCATGCCTACCGGGAATTCTCGCTGCAATACATGGAAAAAATCGTGGCTGGACTTACCCGCGAACATGAAGGCCGCATCGTGCAGCGTATTGTTTTCACCAAGGGCGGCGGACTGTGGCTGGAGGCGCAAGCCGCGATCGGCGCCGATGCCTTGGGGCTCGATTGGACCGTGGATATCGGCGAGGCCAGAAAACGCGTCGGCAGCAAGGTCGCGCTGCAAGGCAACCTCGATCCGGCTGTGCTGCTGTCAACTCCGGAAGCGATTGAAAAAGAAGTTGCTGCTATTCTGGCGAGTTACGGTCATGGCCACGGTCATGTGTTCAATCTGGGCCACGGCATCACCCAATGGACACCCCCAGCCAACGCCGAAGCGATGCTGAACGCAGTCAGAACGCATAGCGCTCAATATCACGCCTGATCCAAACTTTCCCGTTATTCCGGCCTACGCCGGAATAACGGGGCTGCTGATTGCCACAAACAAGCAACTCGTCCATAATGCATTGCAGATGCGATGCAAAAGGAGCTTGCCATGAAAACCGCCAATATCCCTTCGTTACGTGTAGCGCCTGAGTTGCGCGATGCTGCAGAAAGCCTCTTGTTGGAAGGCGAAACTTTATCCGCTTTTGTCGAGCAGTCCTTGCGCGACAAGATTCAACAGCGCCTCTCCCAACAAGCCTTTGTTGCACGCGGAATGACCTCACGAGAAGAGGCCAGAAAGAGCAATCAGTACTATTCTGCGGAGAGCGTCATCGGCGACTTGAAAAATTTGCTGAATAAAGCAAAGGCTGGTAATTGATTTACAAAGTCCGCTACACCGCATCAGCACGTGAAGATTTGCTCCGGCTTTATGCATTTCTGCTCGATCAAGATTTACAAGCAGCGGAACAAACACTGACCACAATTGAGAAAAGTATAGAGCTGCTTCAAGCCTTCCCTTTTACTTGTCGTAAGGTGATGACAAAAAATCCGTTTATTCGGGAACTGGTCATTTCATTTGGCGCTAATGGCTATGTAGCACTATTCGAGATTGATGACGATACGACGGTTACAATTCTGGCTGTACGACATCAGCGCGAAGATGATTACCGTTAACTTCAACCCCTAATCTCCGGTTTTACTCTGGCGGTTATTCAAGTGTGGGCAAACATCCGGAGTAAAGTCTTTGAGATTAGAACTCCAGCGGATCCACATCTACCGCCCAGCGGACCTTGGCATTGAGCGGATGTGCCCTTAACAGAGCTACCAGCGCATGCAACAGCCTTTGCAGCGGTGCGCGCTGGCTCGCGTGCATCAGCAGCTGGCCGCGTTCCATGCCTTTCAGCCGCTCCATCTGTGGGCGTACCGGATCATACACCATCACTTTTTGCGCTAATCCATGGGCGCTATCCGCCGCATATTTGAGAAAACGCTGCACCAGCGCGTAGTCGTTGGCTTCAGCCTTTAACACCGCCACGTAAGAGTAGGGCGGGAATTGCATGATTTCGCGTTCCTGGAGCAAGCTGCCGGCAAAGACAGGAAAATCATGGCCGCGCAACGCGTTGAACAGGACATGGTCAGGGAATGCGGTTTGAATCAGCACTTCGCCCGGTTTGCCGGCGCGACCGGCACGTCCGGCGACTTGCATCAGCTGCGAGAACAATCGCTCCGCCGCACGGAAATCAGGGCTAAACAGGGCGCTGTCGGTATCGATGACGCCGACCAGAGTCAGGTTGGGAAAATCGTGGCCCTTGGCCAGCATCTGCGTACCGACCAGAATATCCACTTCATTGGCGTGCACGGCATCGAGAATTTCGCTCAGCGCATGCCTGCGCTGGGTGCTGTCGCGGTCTACCCGTAAAACGCGTGCTCCCGGCAACAGTGCCGCCAGCGTCTGTTCGAGTCTCTGGGTGCCGTGACCGGTCGGGTGCAGGTCGGTGTTGCCGCAACTGGGGCAGGCGGGCGGTATCTTTTGTTCATGGCCGCAATGGTGACAGCGCAGACGGCCTTGGCGCAGATGCACCACCAATCGGGCGCTGCAGCGCATGCATGGCGCGATCCAGTGACAGGCACTGCACAGCAGTACCGGAGAATAACCGCGTCGGTTGATGAACAGCAGGCTTTGTTCGCCACGTGCCAGACGCTCCCGCAGGGCATCGGCCATGATCTGCGTGAGGCCGTCCTGCAGTGCGTTGCGGGTGGTGTCGATACAGCGGATTTCCGGTAGTGCTGCCTGCGCGACGGCACGGTTGGTGAGCGCCAGCTTGCCGTATTTCCCGCTCTCTGCGTTGTGCCAGGTTTCCAGTGCCGGCGTCGCAGAACCCAGCACGACAGGCAGGCCGAGCTGCTGCCCGCGCACCAGGGCAACATCGCGGGCGTGGTAGCGCATGCTGTCCTGCTGCTTGTAGGAGGCGTCGTGCTCTTCATCGACCACTATCATTTTCAGCAATGGCATGGGGGCGAATACCGAAAGCCGGGTTCCGATGACGATGCGGGCCTGGCCGGACTGTGCCAGTCGCCAGTGCTGCAGGCGTTCTCCTTCATTCAGATTGCTGTGCAAAGACACCAGCGGCAGGTGCGGCAGACGACTGCGGAAGCGCGTCTCCAGTTGCGGCGTCAGGTTGATTTCTGGGACCAACACTAGCACCTGGCCGTCGTTGCCATGAAGAAAACGTTCGATCAGGCGGATATACACCTCGGTTTTGCCGCTACCGGTGATGCCGTACAACAACCAGGGCTTGAAACCGGAAGGCGCGGCGCAGATGGCTTCGATAGCTTGCGTCTGTTCAATGTTCAGTTCCGGTGCTGCCAGCCGTTCGCCGCCGGTTCGCAAACCCGCCAGAACTTCACTTGCCTGCAACAGGCCGAGCGACAGCATCTCCTCCACGGCCTTACGCCAACCGGCAGAAATTTCCGCCAGTGTGGTCTCGTTCAGTGCGTCATTCGTTTCCAGCGCGGCAAAAATTCTGCGCTGTACGATTTTGCGGCCGGGGATGGATGCAGCCTCTGCGCCGGGCGCCAGCCGGTAAACGAATTGCTTGCGGCTGACTGCCCGTTCGGTTTGTCGCAGGCGGCCGGGCAGCGCCGACAGCAGGGCCTGACCGTAGGGATAGTGGTAGTAATCCGCGCAGAATTTGAGCAGCCGGAAAAACGGCTTGTCCAGCGCGGGTTCGTCGCTAAAGGCATGTTCGATGGCCTTGAGCTTTTCCACGGGCAAACCGGATTCCGCGCTTTTGCCGACGACCAGACCGATCTGTTTACGCCGTCCGAAACTGACTGCCACGCGCTGACCGATTTCGACATCGAAACCGTTATCAAGATAATCGAACAGCTGGTCGAGCGGCACATCAAGTGCGATTTTGAGGATGTTTTGTGACACGTTATCGGCTTGCGTGCTCAGTAGGTTAAAATGATGTTTTGTATGAATAGTCGATTTTGCCTTGAAAGCACATCTTACCGAATTACTCGGCGTTGCCGCAAAAAGCCTCAACGCTGACAGTACCGGCACAGCCGCGGGCGAGCTGAACATTCAGCTTGAGCGCCCGAAAAACCCGGATCACGGAGATTTTTCCACCAATCTCGCCATGTTGCTGGCCAAGCCTCTGCGCCAGAATCCCCGCGCGATCGCCGAGAAACTCGCTGCAGCGTTGCCCGCTTCAGAGTTTGTCGCGCGCGTCGAAATTGCCGGCGCCGGTTTCATCAATTTTTATTTGAGCCCCGACGCCAAACAGGCTGTCGTGCGCCAGATCCAGCAGGCCGGTGAGCAATACGGCCATCACCTGACAGGCGCCGGCCGCAAGTTGCAGATCGAGTTCGTTTCGGCCAATCCTACCGGTCCCTTGCATGTCGGTCACGGACGCGGCGCGGCAGTGGGCGATTGTCTGGCGCGTCTGATGAGCGCCAACGGTTGGAAAGTGACGCGCGAGTTCTATTACAATGATGCCGGCGCGCAGATCGACAACCTGACCAAATCGGTGCAATCCCGCTGTCTGGGCATCGGGCCGGATCATCCGGATTTTCCGGAGGACGGCTATCGGGGCGAATATATTGCCGACATCGCTGAAGCCTATATGGCCAAACAGACGGTGATTGCCGACGACATGAATTACGCCGCCAGCGGCGACCCGCACAATGCCGAATCCATCCGCCACTTTGCGGTTGCCTATTTGCGTCACGAACAGGATCTCGACCTCAAGGCTTTCCAGATCAGGTTTGATGTCTTCTCGCTGGAATCTGCGCTCTATACCAGCGGCAAGGTTGAAAGTACGGTACAGGCGCTGGTGGAAAGCGGGCATACCTACGAACAGGATGATGCGCTGTGGCTGCGCACCACCGGCTTCGGCGACGACAAGGATCGCGTCATGCGCAAGCGCGAAGGGGGATATACCTACTTTGTGCCGGATGTTGCTTATCATCTGGATAAATGGCGTCGCGGCTTTTCGCGCGTCATCAATGAGCAGGGCGCAGATCACCACAGCACCATCACGCGCGTGCGCGCAGGTTTGCAGGCACTGGACGTCGGAATTCCGCAAGGCTGGCCGGAATATGTGCTGCACCAGATGGTGACCGTGATGCGCGGCGGTGAAGAGGTGAAGATTTCCAAACGGGCAGGCAGTTATGTGACGCTGCGCGACCTCATCGAAGAAGTCGGCTGCGATGCGACGCGCTACTTTCTCGCGGCCCGTCGTGCCGATTCGCAGCTGGTGTTCGATATCGACCTTGCGCGCGCGCAGACCAACGACAACCCGGTGTATTACATCCAGTACGCCCATGCCAGAATCTGCAGCGTGCTGAATCAGTGGGGCGGCAATCACCACGTGCTCAAATCCGCCGACCTCAGTCCGCTGCAGGCCGAACATGAAGCCGCACTGATGCAGCGCCTGACCGAATTTCCGGAAGTGGTGCACAATGCGGCAGAAGAATTGGCGCCGCACATGGTGGCCAATTATCTGAAAGATTTAGCCAGCGATTTGCACAGCTATTACAATGCGGAACAATTTCTGGTTGAGGACGAAACTTTGAAACTCGCCCGCATGGCGTTGATCAGTGCGACCCGCCAGGTGCTGAGAAACGGGCTCGATCTGCTTGGTGTCAGCGCACCGGAAAAAATGTAAAGACGACAGACAGGAAACCCTTATGACCCGCGACTACAAAAACACCACCTCCCGCGAAAAACCTGTAAGTAAAGGCAGCCCGTTTTTTTCCGGTTTGCTGGTCGGGTTGTTGCTGGGTGTCGGTATTTCGGTGCTGATGGCGGTGTTCATTACCGGCGTCAAGAGCCCGTTCGAGGAAAAAGTCACGCCGGCGCCGGTGATTGAGGCGGAAAAGGCTGAAGAAGTGCCGGCCGCAGAGCCGGTGCCGCCGGCCGATGAAGCCGGCAAACCCCGTTTCGATTTTTACACCATCCTGCCCGGTACCGAGCAGCAGGTGACTGAAGAGGAAATCAGGCGTCAGGAGACGGTGGCTGTCAAGGAAAGCTATTTCCTTCAAGTTGGCGCCTTTCAGACCGAACAGGAGGCCGATAACATGAAGGCCAAGCTGGCTTTGCAAGGTCTGGAAGCCATCGTGCAGACGGCAGAGATTCCCGGCAAGGGGATTCTGCATCGTGTGCGTATCGGCCCGTTCAGCGACCTCAACGAGATCAACAAATCGCGCGCAGTGCTTGAACAGAACGGCTTTGCTGCCGACCTGATCAAGATCAACACTAATGCGACGAATCAATAAGTCAGCGCAAATGCACTGAGTTGCGTTAAAACTTTGCCTGAACCCGAGAGTCAATCAGACATTATCAGACCAACATTCCAGACCATGACAAGGAAACCAAAATGAAAAAGCTTTTAGCCGCGATGATGTTGTTAGCCTCCACCAGCCTGATGGCAGATCCGATGGCGGGTGTCGAGTACAATACCACTGCGCAGAATATTCCAACTGAAAATGCCGCCAAGGTCGAAGTCACCGAGCTGTTTTGGTATGGCTGCGGCCACTGCTACCAGCTTGAACCGCAGCTGCACGCATGGGCCAACAAACTGCCTGATGACGTTGTTTTCAAGCGTGTGCCAGGCTTGCCTCGCCCGGATTGGGCACCAATGGCAAAGGCCTACTATGCGATGGAAACTCTCGGGGTGCTCGACAAGCTGCATAACAAGCTGTTCGACGCCATTCACAAACAGAAGACCCTGAACCCGACCGATGAAACCGCTGCGATCAACTGGGTGACGAAGGAGGGTGGTCTGGACAAGAAAAAAGTGCAGGAAGCCTTCAACTCTTTCACCAATAACACCAAACTGAACCGCGCCGCGCAAGTATTCCGCGCTTCCGGCGCCACGGGCGTGCCATCGCTGATCATCGACGGCAAGTATGTTACTTCCAGCAGCATGGCAGGCGGCAATGTCCAGGTGCTGAAAGTAGCCGATTATCTGATCGCCAAGGCACGCGCCGAGAAGAAATAAGCCGTACAGACATGCGGGCCGCGGGCAAGTCATGAAAGTCTTCATTACCGGCGCCTCCAGCGGAATTGGCGCAGCGTTTGCCAGACATTATGCCAGCCAAGGTGCAACGCTCGGGCTGGTGGCCAGGCGCGGCGAGTTGCTGGAAAAAATCGCCGCCGGGCTGCCGGTACCGGTCGCAATTTATACTGTCGATGTGCGCGACGCCGAGGCGCTGGCACGGGCAGCGGAAGATTTCATCGTGCGCTTCGGCGTGCCCGATATTGTCATTGCCAACGCCGGTGTCAGCCGTGGCACACTGACCGAACTCAAACAAGATGGCCCGGCATTCAAAGCCATTCTCGACATCAACGTGCTCGGTTTGCTCTACACATTTCAGCCATTCATTCATGCCATGAAGGCGCGCGGTAGCGGTAGCCTGGTCGGTGTTGCCAGCATTGCCGGTGTGCGCGGCCTGCCCGGCGCGGGGGCTTACAGTGCCTCCAAGGCTGCCGCCATCAGCTATCTGGAAAGTCTGCGGGTTGAAATGAATCCGCTCGGCATCGACGTTACCACCATCGCTCCCGGTTACATCAAAACACCGATGACCGACGTCAACAGCTATGCCATGCCGTTTCTGATGGATGCGGATATTGCCGTCGCCAAAATGGCGAAGGCGATCGCGAACAAGCGCCGGTTTGTCGTAGTGCCCTGGCAGATGGGTTGGCTCGCGCGCTTCATGCGCTTCATTCCGCCTTTTCTCTGGGATTGGGCAATGAAGAACGCGCCGAAAAAGGCCCACCTGAAATGGGATTGGTTGTAACAGCGTCTAAAGGAAAGGAGAGCAGTCATGAGCAAGATCATTGTCGAACATCATCCTGCAGATTCACGGTTACAAGAGTTGGGCGTATCGCGATGGCCGAACTGGTCCAAGGAAGTTTCTGTATTCCCCTGGACCTACAGCGAACAGGAAGTTGCCTACGTACTTGAGGGTGAAGTCACGGTCACGCCCAAGGACGGTGAGCCGGTGAGCTTCGGCGCCGGCGATCTGGTCACTTTTCCGGCCGGCATGTCCTGCACCTGGAAAGTGAAAAAGCCCTTGCGCAAGCACTACCGATTCGGCTGATTGCCGGTGTCGGGCCGGATTGGACTGGCCCGTGGCACTGAAAACCCTTATACTTCAGCCCTGCGTAAAGTAGGTCGTAAACCGTGTTGTTCGCCTGTTTTGCAATTCCCGATTTTGTAACCATGCATGCCGTTTGACGGCCATGCCCTGAAAGGAACTTTAATGTCCAAGATTACGATTGATCACAATCCCAGCCAGGAACGTCTGAAGGAACTGGGTGTTTCCAACTGGGCAATTTGGGAGAAGGAAGTCTCCAAGTTCCCGATCGATTTCGGTTCCACCGAGTGTGCTTATGTGCTCGAAGGCGAAATTCTGGTGACCCCCAAGGGCGGTGAACCGGTACGCATTGTTGCCGGCGACCTGGTCTCCTTCCACGCCGGTCTCGACAGCCAGTGGGAAGTCGTCAAGCCGCTGCGCAAGCACTATAGCTACGATTTCCCGAACGGTATCTGAGCCGGTTTCAGCAAATCAGCAGCATTAAAAAAGGGAGCGCGCGCTCCCTTTTTTACTTTTCAAAGCACTAGCGGCTGATGGGTTTGTAGCGAATCCGCTTTGGTGCGGCGCCCGCCTCGCCCAGCCGTTTTTTCTTGTCTGTTTCGTATTCCTGATAATTGCCGTTGAAGAAGGTCCATTGCGAATCGCCTTCTGCAGCCAGAATATGGGTGGCGATACGGTCGAGGAACCAGCGGTCGTGCGAGATCACCAGCACGCAACCGGCGAATTCGAGCAGAGCGTCTTCCAGTGCACGCAGGGTTTCCACATCCAAATCATTGGAAGGTTCGTCCAGCAGCAGCACATTGCCGCCCTGAATCAGCGTTTTTGCCAGATGCAGACGACCGCGTTCGCCGCCGGAGAGTTTGCCGACAATCTTGCCCTGGTCGGCACCCTTGAAGTTGAAGCGGCCCAGATAGGCGCGTGACGGCATTTCGAATCTGCCGACGGTCAGAATGTCGGCGCCGCCGGCAACCGCATCGAACACGGTCTTGTCGTTTTCCAGGCCTTCGCGGCTCTGGTCTACCGAGGAAACCTTCACGGTCTGACCGATGGCGATTTCGCCGCTGTCCGGGGCTTCCTTGCCCTGAATCATGCGGAACAGCGTGGATTTACCAGCGCCGTTGGGGCCGATGATGCCGACGATGGCGCCGGGCGGCACGCTGAAGCTGAGGTCGTCAATCAGCAGGCGGTCGCCAAAAGACTTGCTGACGTTCTTGAATTCGATGACCTGATCGCCCAGACGCTCGCCGGGCGGGATGAAAATTTCCTGCGTTTCGTTGCGTTTCTGATATTCGACCGAACTCATTTCTTCATAGCGGGAAAGGCGCGCTTTGGATTTGGCCTGCCGCGCCTTGGGGTTCTGCCGCACCCATTCCAGCTCCTGTTTCATGGCTTTCATGTGGGCGTCAATCTGCTTGTTTTCCTGCTCCAGCCGCGCTTCCTTCTGCTCCAGCCAGCTTGAGTAATTACCCTTCCAGGGAATGCCTTCGCCGCGGTCGAGCTCCAGAATCCATTCTGCCGCGTTGTCGAGGAAGTAGCGGTCGTGCGTGACAGCCACCACGGTGCCGGGAAAACGCACGAGAAATTGTTCCAGCCATTCGACCGATTCGGCGTCGAGGTGATTGGTCGGTTCGTCCAGCAACAGCATGTCGGGTTTTGACAAGAGCAGTTTGCACAGCGCAACGCGGCGCTTTTCGCCACCCGAGAGCGGGCCGATCTTCGCCTCCCACGGCGGCAGGCGCAAGGCATCTGCAGCGATTTCGAGCTGATGTTCGATGTCGGAGCCGCTGGCGGCGATGATGTTTTCGTATTTAGCCTGCTCTTCTGCCAGCTTGTCGAAATCGGCATCCGGTTCGGCATAGGCAGCATAGATTTCGTCCAGTTTCTGTTTGGCCTCCATGACGGCACCGAGGCCGGATTCGACTTCCTCGCGCACGGTCTTGTCGGCGTCGAGCTGCGGTTCCTGCGGCAGATAGCCGATGGAGATGCCGGGCTGCCATTGCACTTCGCCTTCGTACTCTTTTTCGGCGCCGGCCATGATGCGCAACACCGTGGATTTGCCTGCACCGTTGAGGCCGAGCAGACCGATCTTGGCGCCGGGGAAGAACGAAAGGGATATATCCTTGATGATCTGCCGCTTGGGCGGCACGACTTTGCTCACGCGGAGCATCGACATTACATATTGGGCCATGATGAAAACCGCTTGCTTGAAAAAGCAGAAGCTTACTGTATCAATCCACGCTTTGGTATGCAATTTGCTGCATTTATGCTGTGCAAGTTGGTATCATTGCGCTATTCATTTGCGTCACCCTGATCCGGCCCGGCGCATATTTTTTGATAAAGGAATGCAGGTAATACCATGGGCAAGCTGATTGAAATCGAACAGGACCTGACCAAAATTCAACAGGGCGTCATACTGCACGGCTGCAACACTAAGGGCGTGATGGGATTCGGCCAGTCGCTCGCCTTGCGCTCGGCCTTTCCGATGATCTATCCGCCGTACCGTTCCTACTGCCAGATTGCCAACAAGATGGGCCGCAACATTCTCGGGCGCGTGGTTGAAGTGCAGATCGAGGACAAGGATCTCTATGTGCTGAACGGCCTGACGCAGAAGGATTACGGCGTTGACGGCAAGGTCTATGCCGATGTCAACGCGATCGAACGCGTCGTCAATCATGCGGCGGATTTCGCCAGCTTTCTGAAGATTCCGCTCTACATGCCCAAGATCGGTTGTGGTTTCGGCGGCCTCAAATGGGAGGACGTATCGCAAATCGTGCAGGCAGCGGCGGACAAGCACGGTATTGATATTCATATCTGCAACAAGCCGGTCGTACCGCTCGATTGATGGCATGCGCGGCTTTGCCCGCACGTGCAAGCCACGTAAAATAGCGGCTGGACTGGCGAGCGTCGCTGAAGCCGGCAGCCGTCACATTGCAAATTTGAACATCGCAGGAATCACGCAATTGCTTAACCTCACCATCAACGGCAACGCGCGGCAGTTTGATGCTGCCGATTTCACGGTCGAGATGCTGGTCGCCAGACTCGGCCTGACCGGCAAGCGGCTGGCAATCGAGCTTAACGGCGAAATCGTGCCGCGCAGCACGTTCGCGCAAACTGTGCTCAACGATGGCGATCAACTGGAAATTGTCGGCGCTGTAGGCGGCGGCTGAAGGAACCATGGATACATTGAATATTGCAGGCAAGGCCTATCAATCCCGTTTGTTGGTCGGTACCGGCAAATACAAGGATTTTGCCGAAACCCGGGCCGCGATCGACGCCAGCGGCGCAGAAATCGTCACGGTCGCGATACGGCGCACCAACATCGGCCAGAATGCCGATGAGCCATCGCTGCTCGATTATCTGCCGCCGGAAGAATTCACCTATCTGCCCAACACTGCCGGTTGCTACTCTGCCGAAGAAGCGGTGCGCACCCTGCGTCTGGCGCGGGAACTGCTCGATGGCCACAAGCTGGTTAAATTGGAAGTGCTGGGCGACCCGAAGACGCTTTACCCCAACATGATCGAAACACTGAAAGCGGCGGAAACACTGGTGAAGGAAAGTTTCGATGTCATGGTCTATTGCTCGGATGACCCCATTATCGCCAAACAGCTGGAAGAAATCGGCTGTTGCGCAGTGATGCCGCTGGCGTCCCTGATCGGCTCCGGCATGGGCATTCTGAATCCGTGGAATCTGCAGATCATTATCGAGAATGCCAAAGTGCCGGTGCTGGTCGACGCCGGTGTCGGCACGGCATCTGATGCCGCGATCGCGATGGAGCTGGGTTGCGATGGCGTGTTGATGAACACCGCGATTGCGGCTGCGCGCGACCCGATCCGCATGGCGGGCGCCATGAAGAAAGCGATTGAGGCGGGCCGTGATGCCTGGCTTGCCGGGCGCATGCCGAAGAAGCTCTATTCTGCCGCGCCGAGTTCGCCCACCACCGGATTGATTGGCTGACGCATGCCGAGCACCCGCTACGAATTTTCGGTGACCGTCACGACCGCCTTTATTGAAGAGCAGTCGGATGACGAGAATCACCGTTACGTGTTCTCGTATACGGTCACCATACGCAATACCGGTAGCGTTGCTGCCCAGCTGATCAGCCGTCACTGGATCATCACCGATTCCACTGGCAAAGTGCAGGAAGTGCGCGGTCTCGGCGTGGTCGGTGAGCAGCCCCTGCTGCAGCCGGGCGAGCAGTTCGAATACACCAGCGGCACGGTGATAGCAACGCCGGTCGGTACCATGCATGGCAGCTATCAGATTACGGCGGAAGACGGCACCCAGTTCGATGCCGAAATCGCGCCTTTCACGCTGTCCATGCCGCGCGTGCTGCACTAGGGAAACGCTGATTAAATGGTTACGCGGCCGAATTGCTGCGTTGCGCGGTACTCACAACCTCGCCGTATAACGCATACTGTCTCGGCTGTTGCGTTCCGGGCGCCTTGCACTTCATCCCGCTCACTCATTTAATCAGTGCTTCCCTGGAAAAAGACATGCAAACCACCATGCAGCGTTTAAAGTTCATTTCGAGTTTTCTGCCGGTCGTTCTCCTGATGGCGGGCTGCAGCATTTTCCAGAGCAAGCCGGAAGCACCGCTGCCGCCAGAGCCGCCGGAAGCGGTTGAACCCGCACCGATCCAGATGCCCCCTGCCGCAAGGCCGGCTGATGCAGTCAAGCCGCCGGAAGCGGTCAAGCTTACCGATTACTCTGTGTTGAAGCCAGCCGGCTGGGAAGACGTGGATGGCTTCAAGCAGGACGATCTCGCAAAAGCCTGGCCGGCCTGGCTGATCAGCTGCAGCACCCTGAAAAACCGCAGCGAATGGCAAACTGCCTGCGAGGCGGCAGAGCGCCTGGGCAAACCTGACCATGCCGCGGTCAAGGCTTATTTCAAAAAGCATTTCAATGTCTACCAGACCACCAACCTGGATGGCAGCGACAGCGGACTGGTCACCGGCTATTACCAGCCGTTGCTGAAAGGCAGCCGCCAGAAAAGCGAGCGCTACCCCTATCCGCTCTATACCCGTCCGGATGATCTCATCAGCGTCGAGCTGGCTGCGCTCTACCCGGAACTCGCCAACAAGCGCGTGCGCGGCAGGCTGATCGAGAACCGCTTGGTGCCTTATTACAACCGTGCCGAGATTGAAATGGAGCCGTCGCCGCTGCAGGGACGCGAGCTGATCTGGGTCGATGATGCAGTGGATCTGTTCTTTCTGCATATACAGGGTTCCGGCATCATTCAGCTGGAAAACGGCGAGCAGATTCCGGTTGGTTATGCCGACCAGAACGGCCACAGCTATCAATCCATCGGACGCTTGCTGATCGAGCGCGGTGAATTGAGGCTGGAGCAGGCCTCGATGGACGGCATCAAGCAATGGGCGCGCAACAATCTCGACAAATTGCGTGATCTGCTCAACAGCAACCCGAGTTATGTATTTTTCCGTGAATTGCCCGCCGGCCTGCCAGGGCCGATCGGCGCACTCGGCGTGCCCATTCTCGCCGAACGCGCTGTTGCCATCGATCCGAAACACATTCCGCTCGGGGCGCCGCTGTTTCTCTCAACGACTTACCCCAACAGCGAGAAACCGCTGAAACGCATGATGATGGCGCAGGATACCGGCGGTGCCATCAAGGGTGGCGTGCGTGCTGATTTCTATTGGGGCGCCGGCTATCAGGCCGGCAAGCAGGCCGGAGCCATGAAGCAGCGCGGCAGGATATGGGTGCTGCTGCCGAAGGAATTCAAGCTGCAATAGCTGCTTCTAGTGCTTGATACAAACACAAATGGACGCCGTAGCGTCCATTTTTTTGGTAGGGTGCATTAGCACCATACCGCATGTACCGTAGGCAATCTTAGCGATTGCAAACGTACATGGTGACTTCAAAACCGAAACGCATTTCGGTAGCAGCTGGCTTAGTCCACATGGTCGATTCCTTTCTTGATTTTGGATTCGCAATGCGCCGCCGGTTCATCTCTGATTACCTGCGTGTTCATTACGTGTTGCTACTTTAAGCGCATGTGCTGTCGCTGCCTTGCCAAAAGTCATGAAAAGCCGCTCATGATTTTCATGAGATTGCCGCACAGTTTTTGGCTGGGGTTATGCGTCGGCAGGCTGCGGCCGTACCCTGAGCCAGGCAATCAATCCGATCAGAGCAAAGACAATGAAACCGATGGCGACGGTCGAGCTGACAACGCTGACGCCGCTTTTCTCGATCATGACATAAGCACCCAGCATCAGCAGCATGCAGAGATTGTCGAAAAAATTCTTCACCGCAATCGCGTGGCCGGAGCCGACGGTGGCGTGGCCGCGGTCCTGCAGCAGCGCGTTCAGCGGCACGACGTAGAAACCGCCGCAGGCGCCGATCAATACCAGCATGACAGCCGCGAACGGCAGCTGATCGACAAAAGCGAATGCCATGATCAAGGCGCCGATCAGGATACCGGCAGGCAACGCGCGATTGACACTATCCAGTGTCACCAGTCTGGCCGCCGCCGCCGCGCCGAGCGCGATACCGATGGCCACTGCGCCGCTGAGGTTGGCGGGTGTGCTGAGGTCGGTCATCAGCAAGGCCACCGGCACCCAGGCTACCAGCAGAAAGCGCAGCGTGGCGCCCGCGCCCCAGAACACGCCGGTGCCGAACAAGGTGAAGCGGGCATCACGGTCGCGGAACAACGTGCTGAGCGCAGCGCGGAAATCCCGTAACAGAATGCCCGGTGAAAAATGGTTGAGCGGGTGTGCCGGCGGCAGCCTGGGAATGAACAGATTGGCCAGCATGGCGAGCAGGTAGCAGAGCACGATGGATATCAACGCGACGCTGACCGAATAATCGGCCAGCAAGCCGCCGATGATGGCGCCGAGCAGAATGGCGACGATTGTCGAGCCTTCCATCACGCTATTGGCTTTGACCAGTTTTTCCGGCCCGACCAGTTCGCTGAGGATGCCGTACTTGGCCGGGGAGTAGGCTGCTGCGCCGATGCCGACCATGCCATAAGCGAGCAGGGGATGCAGGCCCAGCAGCATGGCGGCGGCACCGGTGAATTTCATGCCGTTGGCGATCAGCATCACGCGCCCCTTCGACAGGGTATCGGCAACGGGGCCGACAAAGGGTGCGAGCAGAATGAAGGCGGCGACGAAAAACTGTTGCAGCATCGGAATCTGCCAGCCTTCTGCTGCCTGTGAGCGCAACAGCGCGATGGCCGCGAAAAGCAGTGCATTGTCCGCCAGTGCCGAGATGAACTGGGCAATCAGCACTGCAATCATGCCACGTGAAAACAGCGGGCTGCCGGCTGGATCAATGCGAGGGTTGGCGGACATCGGTAGCTTTCACGAAAAATGGGCGCGTATGGAAAATGTCGGCGGCAAAATAATGATGGCCCGAATGTAACAGACGTTTGAGGGCAAAATCAAAAAGCAGCGGATTGTAGGGTTTTATCTGAAGCAGAAAAGGCACAGCGGCCTCGTCGAGCAGGCCTTTGCGCTGCAACCAGCCGACATCGACCAGCGGCATGATGCCGGGCAAGGGATAATCCGAGCCGTTCAGCAAGCGGCCGTGCCAATGCGCGTTTTCGAGCAGCGCGGGGAGCGCCCATTGATGGTTGAGCAGGGGCAGCGAGGAAATGTCGCCATAGAGATGGCTGCGGTAATGCGGGTTATCCATCATGCGCGCGAACAGCTCGAAGCTGCTGCGTCTGACGCCCTGCGGGCCGACATCGAGATCGATGTCGCTGCCTGTGGTTGCGCAATGGGCGACGACAACCCTGACCCCGGCATCAAGCGCACGCCGCAGGCGCAGCGGATTGGCGAGATGATGTGCATGGCCGGGCAAGGCGAATTCGCGCCCGGCATGGCTGATGATGGGCATGTCGAGCTCGGCACAGGCGCTATAGAAGCGGTCGCAGGCGGGCGCCATAGGGTCGATGTTCATTACCTGCGGCAGCCATTTGACTGCCCTCGCGCCTTGCGCTTTGGCTTCATGGAGCGCATCAACGGCATCTGGCCGGTAGGGGTGAATGGAGGCAACCCATTCAAAATACGCCGGTGCCAATTGCGCGATGCGCGCGGCATAGCGGTTGGGGACGTGAAAGGCCGACTGCGCTGCGATCGCACGGCCGTGATCGTCGTGCCACCAGTCGAACGCGAACAGCATGGCCTTGAAACCGGGCGCCATCTCTTTGCTGAGTTCGATCAGCCGTTCAATGGCGCTTTCGTCGGCCTGCTGCCGGTCAATGCAGGCGCCATTCATGAAAAAACGCTTCTGCAATTGCAACAGCGGATGACTCAGGCTGTTGATGCCGCCCTCGAAGCGGGGGCTGAGCCAGGGCGCATCGCGGCGGCCGGAGTCGCCGTTGCCGATCAGATGCACATGGCAATCCCAGACTTTGCCAGCGTCAATGCCGGACCATATTTTCTGATACAGCGGGTGTTGGCGGACCGTCTCCGGCAAGCCGCTCGCACAGGGGTTGCCGAAGCCGGGTTGCGGCCAGTAACGCCAGACGCTGTAACCCAACCCTGTGGCTGCCGCCAGTGACAAACCGCGCAGAAAGTAGCGCCGTTTCATCCGGCGGATTCCGCCAGTGCCTTCAGTTTGACGTAATCGGTTTTGCCGGTGCCGAGCAGCGGCAATTCGGCGACGACAATCATCCTGCGCGCTACTGCCATCTCGGGTTGGTGCAGCATGCGGGCGGCTTTATGCAAGTGCTCGCGGTCCAGCGCCGGGTCGGTGGTGAACAGCACGATGGTCTCGCCGCGATGCGCGTCGGTTTGCGTGCTGGCGGCATGCTGATGTCGCGGAGAAGCGTGATGTGCGATCAACTCGGCGGTTTCCAGCGAGATCATCTCACCCGCGATCTTGGCAAAGCGCTTGACGCGGCCGACGATATGCACGAAGCCGTCGGCATCAATATCGACGATATCGCCGGTGTCGTACCAGCCAAGGTCATTGTCAGCCGCAGCCGGTACCAGTTGCCCCGGGCTGTGATGGAAATAGTAGCCGGACATGACATTGGGGCCTTTTACCTGCAGCAGCCCGCCGCGGCTGATACCCGGTATCGCGATCAGGCGATGCTGCAACAGCGGTAACAGGCGGCCGACCGATCCGTTGCGGCAGGCCATCGGCGTGTTCACCGACAGCACCGGCGCGCATTCGGTGGCGCCGTAGCCCTCCAGTATGCGCAGGCCGAATTTTTCCATCCACAGTTTGCGCACTTCTTCGTTCAGCTTTTCGGCACCGGCGACGACATAGCGGACTTTACGGAAATCATAGGGGTTAGCGAAGCGGGCGTAATTGCCGAGAAAGGTGCTGGTGCCAAACACGACCGTGCAACCGCGGTCGTAAATGATTTCAGGGATGATGCGGTAATGTAGCGGCGAAGGGTAGAGAAACAGTCTGGTGCCACTCAAAACCGGCAGGACGACGCCGGCGAGAAAGCCGAAGGCATGGAACAGTGGCAGGGCGACAAAGAATTTGTCCAGTGGTGAGAAATCGATGACGGCCCGCACTTGGGCAACATTCGAAAGCAGTGCGCGATGCGAGAGTACCACGCCCTTGGGCTTGCCTTCGGAGCCGGAGGTGAACAATACCAGTGCCGGGTCTTCCGGCTGGCCGGTCTTGACCGCAAGCCGCGGGAACGACAGCGCGAACAACAGCAGCCAGAGTTTATCCTTGAGGCCGAACTGGCTGCGCAGGTCTTCGAGATAAAGCAGTCTGACGCCGGGGATCGCCGTTGCCACCTCGACCAGGTCCGCCGCTGCCAGAAACTGATGTGAGGTGATGACGGTTTTCACTCGTGCCGCCACGCAGGCGTCGCCCATGCCGAGAGCACCGGCGGTGTAATTGAGCATGGCCGGAATGCGGCGCACCGCGCTCATGCCGAGCACCAGGCTGACGGTGGTGGCCACGTTGGGCATCAGCACGCCCACGGTTTCGCCTTCGTTCGTGTGTTTTGCAATGAGGCGTCCCAGCGCCAGACTTTTTTTCAGCACATCGCCATAACGGTCATGCGTTTGCTTCATGTCTTCGATCAGCGGCGACTTCCTGCCATGCAGCCGTACGGCGTCGAGCAGGGTGGCATACAGGGTGGTGGCCGGCTCCGTGGCTGCCATCGATTCCTGCATCAGTCGCAACATAGCCTCGCCGGTCAGTTTGCGCCGTTTCTGGCTACTGGCAGCGTCGGGCATGCTGATCCTGCGTAGCGGCAGGAAGTGCAGATGGATTTTTGGCAGCAGCTTGCGCGGATAAGCGCCGGTCAGGCGGCCGAAAAACGAATGTGCGGCACCACGGATGCGGACCGGCAGTACGGCGGCGCCGGTTTTTGCAGCGACGAACCCCGGCCCTTCATGGATTTTCATCAGACTGGCGGTACTGGTGATGCGCCCCTCCGGAAAAATCATCACCGGTTCTCCCGCTTCGATCAGCCGGATGATTTTCTTGATGCCGAGCGGGCTGGTGTGATCGACGGTGAGATGCGGAACCAGACGCAGGAACCAGCGGAACCAGCGGTTCTCCAATACATCGCTATGCACCACGAAGGTGACGCGGAAAGGCAGGTAGAGGCCGATCAGCAGGCCATCGAGAAAAGACTCGTGGTTGGCGACGATCAGCAGCTTGCCATCATCCGGGCGCTGGACTTCGCCGTGTATGTCAGTGCGGAACAGCAGCCGGCAGATCGTCCGCAGCAGAGGGACGAGCATGCGGACAGCCGGCCCGGCCGGAAAAGCAGGTTGAGTGTTCATGGCTGCATCATTCTTTTTTTGGCCTGTAGCGTCAAGCCTTTGGCTCAAGCTGGCGAAGCTCACAGGATAGGAAAAAACCGCGCTGATGCGAACGTGCATCGGCTAGAATAGGTGATGGAAGGCGATAAAACCAATGATGACCATGACAGATCAAGAAGACGCATTGAGCGAATTGGCCGGGCGCGTAGAAGCCGCCGGCTTCTGCTTTGCTCCGGCGGCAGAAATGCGCGCGCTGCTGCTGGCGCAGGACAGTCACGCGCTTGATGATTGGGCGCTGTTTGCCGACAGCTGGAACGACATGCCGCTGGACCGCTACATGGCCGACGGCGGCAGATACCGCCGCCGCCGCTATGCGACCTTGAGCGCGACCGATGTGCCTGGTTCGATCAGGCTGGAACCGCATCAGCCGCATTATCAAAGTCTGGATTACAACCGCCTCAATGGCGGCATTGCGCGCGAGTTTGAGCCGGTAGCCGATGAAATTGCCCGCAGCCGGACCATGGGGGCCATTCTCGATTTTGCCCATCGTTTATTCGGCAAATTGCAGCCGACCAGAGTCTGGCATATCGAACTGCACCAGTTCCGCATCGAAGCCAATACCGAGTGGCACGGCAAGCCGACCCCCGAAGGCGTGCATCGCGATGGTGTCGATTTTGTGCTGGTGATGATGGTGCGGCGCGTGAACATCTCCAGTGGTACCACCACCATGCACGATCTTGAACAGCGCACGCTGGACAGCTTTACCCTCACCGAGCCGCTCGATGTGGCCATCGTCAACGACCATCGCTGCATGCACGGCGTTACGCCGGTCGAACAGATCACGCCCGGGCAACCGGCTTATCGGGATGTGCTGGTGGTGACTTTCAGGCGCAGCGTCTGAGGTGCCGTAGTCCACGTAAGTAGAGGCAAAGAGAAGGGGCGTGCAGCCCCTTTTTTATCCGCCTTTGTCTCCTCAATATGATCTCCTGTCAAATTAACCCTTGACATTTAGCTGTCGTATATTATATAAATATACATATTGTAATTTAATATTTTGTATGAGGTTCGTCATGAACATGCCACAGGAAGCCTTTGATCTCGATGCCATGCGTGTGTCGGCTGACAAGGCCAGCAACCTGCTCAAGGTGCTGGCCAATCGTGATCGCTTGTTGCTGCTTTGCCATCTGTCGCAAAGAGAGTATTGCGTCAGCGAGCTGGAAGAGACGCTGGGCTTGCAGCAACCTTCGCTATCGCAACAGCTGACCGTGCTCAGAAACGAACAGCTGGTCAATACCCGCAGAGACGGCAAGAAGATTTTTTATTCCATCGCCAGCACTGAAGCGATGGCCGTATTGCAGGTGCTGTATCGCCTGTATTGCAACCGTTGTGAAGGAGACCTGCAAAAATGATCGATTGGTTGGTGTTTACTCCCTGGACTTCGCTCGCGGGTGGTGTGTTGATCGGCATCGCAGTGGCTGTCTTTATTTTGTTCAATGGCCGCATATCGGGCATCAGCGGCATTCTCGGCGGGCTGTTGCATCCAGTCAAAGCCGATCTGGGCTGGCGCCTGGCGTTTCTGGGTGGTCTGATTGCTTCACCCTTGCTGTATGCGCTGGTGCATAATCTGCCCGAAGTCGAAATTGAGGCAGGCTTCTGGCAGCTGATACTCGCCGGTCTGCTGGTTGGCATCGGAACCCGTTACGGTTCCGGCTGCACCAGCGGTCATGGTATCTGCGGTATTGCGAGACTGTCGCCGCGTTCCATCGTGGCTACCATTGTTTTCATGCTGGCCGGCATGCTGGTGGTGTATTTGATGCGTCATATTTTTGGAGCTTAAACAGAATGCCTGTCATTACATCCCTGATTGCCGGTTTGCTGTTCGGTTTTGGCCTGATACTTTCCGGTATGACCAATCCAGCCAAGGTGCTGGGTTTTCTCGATATCAGCGGACGCTGGGATCCGTCATTGTTGCTGGTGATGCTGGGAGCGCTGGCAGTCAGTTTTTTCGCTTTCCGCGTCGCAAAAAACCGTGAAAAAAGTTTGCTGTGCCAGACCATCAACTTGCCGACGGCAACGCAGATTGATCGTCGCCTGATGATTGGCAGCCTGCTGTTTGGCGCCGGTTGGGGTTTGGCCGGCTATTGCCCCGGCCCGGCACTGACATCTCTGCTGAGCGGCAACATTGCCCCCGTGATTTTCGTACTGGCCATGCTGGCCGGCATGGCTATTCATGCAGTCATGGAAAGGCGCAGCTGATGGAAATCGAGCTGTTGCATATTTTACTGGGCCTGGTCATTGGCCTGGTGATGGGTGTGACCGGCGCGGGCGGCGGCATCATCGGTGTGCCTCTGCTGGTGCTGGCTGGTGGCCTGAGCATGAATGCGGCAGTCCCGATCGCGCTGATGGCAGTGTTTGCCGCGGCGCTGTCGGCAACCCTGGTCGGGTTGAAAACCCGCCAGGTGCGCTATCGCGCGGCGTTACTGATGGCGGTGGCAGGGGCCTTGCTGTCGCCGGCCGGACTCTGGCTCGGGCAGCAATTGGATCAACAATTGCTCAAGGGCCTGTTCGCTTTATTGCTGCTGGTGCTGGCCGTGCGTGCGTTGCGGCAAAAAAACAGCGCCATTGATGAAGATGTCGGCACTTTTGTGCCGTGCATCCGCGATGATGGCACCGGCCGATTTCAGTGGACTTCGCGTTGCGCCGGATATCTCGCCATGTCGGGTGGCGCTGCCGGTTTCATGTCAGGCCTGCTCGGCGTCGGTGGCGGTTTCGTTATCGTGCCTGCGCTACAGAAATATACTGACCTCGGCATGCGCTCGGTAGTGGCTACCTCGCTCGCGGTGACGCTGCTGATCTCGTTTACCGTAGTTGTCACCAGCGCCGTGGCTGGCAAGATCGATACGGCCATTGCCTGGCCGTTTGTGGCTGGTGCGCTGGGTGGCATGGTGATGGGTCAGGCCATTGCCGGACGGCTGAACCGTCAGCAGGTGCAGAAAGCCTTTGCCTGGTTGCTGGTCGTGGTGGCGGCACTGATGCTGATGAAAGCATTCGGAATCTGATTGGAAGGAGTTGAAAATGCAACATTATCCGGTACAACTGTTTGATAGCACGTCATCGACCTATACCTATATTCTCTCGGTTCCCGGCTCACGCGCGGCGGTGATTATAGACCCGGTCGATACGCACTGGGAGCGCGACCTGTTGCAGGTCGAGCGTTTGGGTCTGGAGCTGGCCTACGTGCTGGAAACCCATGCCCACGCCGATCACGTGACCTCGGCCGGCAAACTGCGCGAAATGACGGCTGCCAAAGCGGCGGTGCCGAGCGGTTGCGGCATCAACTTTGCCGACCAGCAATTGCAGGATGGCGACATCATCCGATTTGCCGATGGCGAGGAAATTCTGGTGATTCATACGCCGGGACACACGCCCGGCAGCGTTTCTTATTTGTGGCGCGACAATCTTTTCAGCGGCGATGCCTTGCTGATCAACGGCTGCGGCAGAACCGACTTCCAGGGCGGCAGTGCTGAAGCGCTGTATCACAGCATCACGCAGAAGCTGTTCACCCTGCCGGAGCAAACCCTGGTGTGGCCGGCACATGATTACAAGGGCTTTTCCGTCTCAACTATAGGCTGGGAAAAAGCGCATAACGCCAGACTGGCGAACAGGACGGAAGCCGATTTTATCGCGTTGATGAGTCAGCTCAATCTGCCACGGCCTAAATTGATCGATATTGCCGTTCCGGCCAACCGCAATCTGGGTCTGCCGCACGCTGCCTGAACCTCGAGCGGAAACAAAAAGGGGCTGCCGCAGGCAGCCCCTTTTCATCGGATGATTATTTGGTGACGGCGACAGCCTTGCAGGCCTGGTAGTCTATCGTTGCGCCATCCTTGAGCGTAGCTTCGCTGCCGTTGATTTCCAGTATCGCCACGCTGTTGGTGTAACTATTGCCGGCGGCAGATTTTTCCAGCCGCACTTCGCGGTCCGGATAAATCAGCCAGGCGGCATTTTCCTTGTCCAGCATTCTGACGAAAAAGCGCTTGTTGCCCTCGCACAGATATTCGGTGGCGTTCGACGGCTTCCATGGCTCGGCCGGCTTGCTTTCGCTGAAGGGGTTGTACTTGTCCACGCTGCCGCAACCAGCCAGCAGGAGCAGAACAGGAATCCAGTTAATATTTCGGCTTGGGTGGGACATTACGGTTCCATCGGAAAAAACAGTCAAGCACGCATCTTGCCAAACTAAAGCCGGCGGCTCAAGCCCGCTGGTTGCGTCATGCGGGCTGCAAATATTCGCTTAATGAACCTGCATGGGTGAAAATAGGTCTGCCTGAAACCCTTTCATGAAGTCTTGTCCATGTTCCGCTGGTTTGAAAAACTGCTGCATCCATTTCCCGAGGTTGCGCCCGCCGCCCCGCCCAAAAGCTTTCGCGCATTCGTCTGGGCAGGCACGCAGGGGCTGAGAGTCCATCTTGTCCTGCTGATTCTGCTGACGGCGGGGATAGGGGCTTTCGAGGCGCTGCTGTTCGGCATCATGGGTAAAGTGGTGGACTGGCTGAGCGCAATACCGCCCGACCAGCTGTGGCAACAGGAGGGCGGCAAGCTGCTGTTGCTTGCGGTGATCCTGCTTTTAAGCACGCTGCTGGTGGGTTTGCAGAGTTTCATCAAGCATCAGGGATTGGCCGGCAATTTCCCCATGCGGTTGCGCTGGGTCTTTCACCGCCACATGCTGAGCCAGAGCATGAGTTTCTATCAGGACGAGTTCGCCGGCCGTGTCGCCACCAAGGTGATGCAGACTGCGCTGGCCGTGCGCGACATGTGGTTCATCCTGGCCGACATTCTGGTTTATGTCAGCATTTATTTCCTCACGCTGGTGCTCATCGTCGGCAGTTTCAACCTTTGGCTGGTCCTGCCGTTTCTTGCCTGGCTCGCCTTGTACGTGGCGTCGCTTGCCCATTTCGTGCCGCGCCTCGGGCGTGTCTCGCAGTCGCAGGCCGATGCGCGTTCGCTGATGACCGGGCGCATTACCGATGCCTATACCAACATCGCCACAGTCAAACTGTTCTCGCATGCCGGCCGCGAGGCAGGCTATGCCAGACACGCCATGCAGGAGTTTCTCGATGTCGTGCACCGGCAGATGCGCCTGGTGAGTGCGGTTGAGCTGGTCAACCATATGCTCAATATGCTGCTCATCATCAGCAGTTGCGGCATCGGCCTGTGGCTCTGGACCAAGGGCGAGGTCGGCGCCGGTGGTATCGCTGCGGTGACGGCAATGGCCTTGCGGCTCAACGGGATTTCACACTGGGTGATGTGGGAGATGACTTCTCTGTTCGAGCAGGTCGGTACCGTGCAGGACGGTATCAATACCCTGTCACTGCCGCACAAGGTGCTTGACGCGCCGGCTTCGCTGCCGCTGGTGGTCAAGCGTGGCGAAATCAGGTTCGAGTCGGTGAATTTTGCCTACGGCGGTGAACGCAAGGTGCTGGAGCAGTTTTCCCTGCATATCCGACCGGGCGAGAAGGTCGGGCTGGTCGGCCGTTCCGGTGCCGGAAAATCGACCATCGTCAATCTGCTTCTGCGATTCTATGACGTCGAATCCGGTCGCATACTGATCGATGGCAACGATATCTCGACTGTCACGCAGAACAGTTTGCGCGCCAATATCGGCATGGTCACGCAGGACACCTCCCTGCTGCATCGTTCGGTGCGCGAAAATATTCTCTACGGTCGTCCCGATGCGACCGAGGCCGATATGATGCAGGCCGCCAGGCGCGCAGAGGCTGACGACTTCATCAGCAAGCTGAGCGACCCCAAAGGTCGCAAGGGCTACGATGCGCATGTCGGCGAACGCGGCGTCAAACTC
Source organism: Methylophilales bacterium LSUCC0135 (assembly GCA_001704575.1). Lineage (GTDB taxonomy): Bacteria > Pseudomonadota > Gammaproteobacteria > Burkholderiales > Methylophilaceae > UBA6140. The sequence goes on along the minus strand of MCAW01000002.1, from coordinate 126,735 downwards.
TCCGGCGGGCAGCGGCAGCGCATTGCGATCGCCCGGGTGATGCTGAAGGACGCGCCTATCCTGCTGCTGGATGAGGCCACCAGCGCGCTGGATTCCGAGGTGGAGGCGGCGATACAGGGTAGCCTCTACCGCCTGATGGAAGGCAAGACCGTGGTTGCCATCGCGCACCGGCTTTCCACCATTGCCGCGATGGACCGTCTGATCGTGCTGGATCAGGGGCGCATCGTCGAAGAGGGCGATCATCAGACCCTGCTTAACAACGGCGGGCTTTATTCGGTGCTTTGGGCGCACCAGAGCGGAGGATTTCTGGGTGAGGACCTTCAGGACGGCGAAAATTGAACGGTGCCCACTATTCCTTGATGACAGGCGGGTTTTTGACCGGCAATTTGCAGAATCAGGCTAAATGCCGGAAATTAAAAGACAATCTCTTGAAAATAATGGTTGACGTCAGCCTGGCATGCCAGTATAAAGCACGACAGGCGTTTGATTTTCGATTTTCTGCTGGTAATACCGACGGTTTCTTGAACACCAAACTTTCAGGGTGCCTCCCGATTTTTAGCAAGGAAGTAACATGGCAACAGGTAGCGTAAAGTGGTTCAATGATTCCAAGGGTTTCGGTTTTATTACCCCGGATGATGGTGGCGACGATTTGTTCGCGCACTTTTCCGCGATTGTAGATACAGGCTACAAGAGCTTGAAGGAAAACGAACGTGTAAGTTTTGATGTGACTGAAGGCCCCAAGGGCAAGCAGGCATCCAACATACAAAAGGTTTAAACCTGCAAGGTTTTAAGCTTCAAGTATAAAGCTACACAAGATTCGTTAAAACGGCCTGTGGGTTAAATCCACAGGCCGTTTTTATTTGTCCGGAGACACCATGAACGATGAGTCGCAGGCGCTGAAATCAGCGGTGGAATCGGCGCTGAATGGCGATTGGCACCGTGCACACCAGATCGCCCAGGATTCCGGCCACCCGCTTGCACACTGGTTGCACGCCGTGTTGCATAAAATCGAGGGCGATGAGTGGAACAGCCGCTACTGGTACAGAAGAACCAGCCGGCAGTACGAGGATTATACTGACAGCACGGCCGAGCTGAGGGCGATACTGCAGACCCTCAGCGCATTATGACTCAGTCGTAACTGCCCCATTCGAGCCGGATTCCGGCAAGCGCCGCAGCCGCTTCCATCTGTGCGATGGCATCTTCCAGCTTATCCAGATAGATAAAGGCGGTTTCCTGATGAAAACCGGTGACCATCACCGGTTTTTTTGCGTCCAGCAGTTTCTTGAAAATTTCCAGCAACTGCGCAGTGCTGGTGTAGTCCATCAGTCCGGCGTTGTTCGGATAGTGCCAGAGCCCATCGGCCAGCAGGCGCGGCTGGTCCAGTACCGAGGCGTCTGGATGCAGCCGGCGCAGCAGTTTCAGCATGCTGCTGTCCTCGCCCCACTTCTCAGTTAACAGTGACGGGGGCAGACTGGAGCTGTCCCATAAAAATCCGTTGGCGTGCAGTGCTGCTGTCAGCTTGGGGCCGAACTGCCAGCCACCGGCGCGGAAATGCCGCGGCCGTGCAAAACCCTGAGCCGTCAACAGGTTTGCGCTGCAGGCTAAAAGCTTGCTCAGTTCTTCGGTGCTGTAGGCATATTCCAGACTGACGGTATAGCCGCATTCCTTGCCGGGGCAACGTTCGTCGGCATCGGCGAAGGATGGGGTGGTGCGGTACGGAATTTCGCAGCGTTGCATCAGAAGTTTCCAGCCATGCAGATGCAGGCCCTGCGTATCGATCGGCAGCAGTGTCGAATCAATTTGCGCCTTGATTTGTTCTGCATCCACGTCGGGTCGCAGAAAGTAGACCGGATTGAGCAGATGCAGCATGGGAATGTACGGATACCGCGCGCGAAAGCGGCGCATTGCATCCAGGTTCTCTTCATCCAGCGACCAGCCTTCCCAGTCCACCGTGATGTAGACCGTGATAACAGGTGCGTTCGGAGCGGGTTCTGTTTCGATGGCGTTGGCAAGACCTGCAGACAGGCTCAGCACCCAACATGACAGCAGGAATCTCAACATGGCAGAATTTCGTCTGGCGTATCGATGTTTGGCAGGCGTGCCGGTGCGGATGACAGTTTCCGGCGAGGAGTGATATGAGAAATCAGGCGGCATTGTTTGCGGCGCTGGCGCGCTCGCGTTTCCGCAGCAGTTTCCGGCTGAGCGCGGAAGATTTGGCCTATCTGCGCGACAAGGGCTTGCCTTTGGTGATGCGTCACGCCGCCGATTTCATCGACCGCCGGCTGGCACCGGCGCACATTGCCAACGATGGCAAGCAGACGCCGTTCCGCGGTCATCCGGTGTTTGTTGCCCAGCATGCCACCGCCTGTTGCTGCCGCAGTTGTTTGCAGAAATGGCATCATATCCCGGCCGGGCATGCGCTCAACGCGGCAGAAAAGCACTACGTGCTGAGCGTGTTGCAGTACTGGATGCAATTACAATTGCAGGCGTCATCCGTTTAACCAAGGCTCGTGTCCAGAATCATCATGACGGCGAAACCCAGCATCAGCCCGATCGTGGCCGAAGTCTGGTGGCCGTTGCGGTGAGTTTCCGGGATGACTTCGTGGGAAACGACGAAAATCATCGTGCCCGCTGCTAGGCCCAGACCGACCGGATAAGCCAGTGCAAAGCCGCTGGAGAGGCCGACGCCGAGAAACGCGCCGACCGGTTCCAGCAAGCCGCTGAGGCCTGCGACCAGCACGGCCTTGCCGGCGGTGAATCCGGCACCGCGCATGGCGAGCGCAACGGCGAGGCCTTCAGGGATGTCCTGAATTGCAATGGCGCTGGTCAATGGCAGGCCGACTGCGAGGTCGCCCTGCGACATGCTGACACCGATCGCCATGCCTTCAGGCAGGTTGTGCAAGGCGATGGCAAACACGAACAACCACACCCGTCCGCAACGCTCATGACCCGGGCCACAGGGACCGTTCTTTTCATGTTCATGCGGGGTGAATTCGTCCAGTCCGAGCATCAGCAACACGCCCAGCGCCATGCCGGTGACGACTACCAGCGCCGCCGGAAATTTGGCATGCAGCAGCAATTCACCGGCCTCAAGACCCGGCAGCAACAAGGAGAATGCGCTGGCGGCCAGCATCATGCCGGCGGCGAGACCAAGCATGGAATCCTCCAGTTTTTGCGGGATGCCGCGCAATGCCAAGGCGGGCAAGGCGCCCAATGCGGTCGCTGCAAATCCCGCCATACCGCCGAGCAAGGCATAGCGCAGGGCGACGCTGGCCTCGCCGGAAAACGCCTGTATCAAGCTTTGTATCAACAGCAACGCCATGACAAGCAGGGCCAGTACCAGTCCCGCGGCGGTCAGGGTATGTTTTCTGGCGTGCTCCTGCAGCGCTTCGAACCAGCTGGCAGGGACTGCTTCGCGTGTAATTTCCATCGGTTTTCCTTGTCTCATCAATTGCCGGCCTGCCTGTTTACAGCCGTGTACCAAAGTCATAGCCGCTGCTACCGGCGCTTGACCGAACATCTGAAACAATCATAGCGCATGATGGCAGCGCAATGCACAGGGGCCAACATTGTTTTTATCAATGACAACAATAGCTTGCATGTTATAGCTTTTATCTATTGAGTAATTATAAATAATCAATTTTGTTTATTGAGCAGTTTTACCTAAAATTGCGTTGTTCCAAATTCATCAACCAACAAGGAGGCAATATGTCATCTCTTATCAATACCCAGGTTCAACCGTTCAAGGCGCAAGCTTTTCATAACGGCCAGTTCGTCGAAGTGACCGAAGCCAACCTGAAGGGCAAGTGGTCCGTCGTGATTTTCATGCCGGCTGCTTTCACGTTCAACTGCCCGACTGAAGTTGAAGACGCTGCTGACAACTACGCCGAATTCCAGAAAATGGGCGCAGAAGTGTACATCGTCACCACCGACACCCATTTCTCGCACAAGGTATGGCACGAGACTTCCCCGGCTGTCGGCAAGGCGAAGTTCCCGCTGGTCGGCGATCCGACACACCAGCTGACCCGCGCTTTCGGCGTGCACATCGATGAAGAAGGTCTGGCACTGCGCGGTACTTTCGTGATCAATCCGGAAGGCGTGATCAAGACACTGGAAATCCATGACAACGCGATTGCCCGTGACGTCAAGGAAACCCTGCGCAAGCTGAAGGCTGCCAAGTACGTTGCAGAACACCCAGGCCAGGTTTGCCCGGCCAAGTGGAATGAAGGTGCTGCGACAATTGCGCCTAGCCTTGATCTGGTCGGCAAGATCTAAAACACTGTTTCGGCATGCTGTGGAGGTGGTCTGCTGTGTTGCGCGGTAATCGAAATCCTCATGTACTAATCTGTACATTCCGGTTTCTGCGTTCCGTGCGCCTTGCAGCCCATCCTCCTCGCTAAGCCGAATTCAGCGTTTGCGAAAATGAAAATTTCCCCGGGTGCAGATCCGGGCCGGTTTTCAGCGTGAAGCGGTCACCATGTGCGACCGCTTTGCAGTGAAAATCCATGTAGAGGAAAACCCATGCTCGATATCAATATCCAGAACCAGTTGAAGGCCTATTTCGACAAGCTGCAACAGCCGGTCGAATTGGTGGCCAGTCTTGATGCCAGCGCCAAGGCGCAGGAAATGCGTGAAATGTTGCATGAGATAGCAGCACTTTCACCGAAAATCAGTCTGCGTGAAGACGGATCGTCTGCGCGCCGCCCTTCTTTCAGCGTGGGTCGTGCGGGCGAAAGCGGGCGTGTCCATTTCGCCGGTATTCCGATGGGGCATGAATTTACATCGCTGGTGCTGGCGTTGCTGCAGGCTGGCGGTCATCCGCCCAAGGCCAGCGAGGAAACGCTGGAGCAGATTCGCAACATCGAGGGTGAATATCACTTCGAAACCTACATTTCGCTGTCCTGCCACAATTGCCCGGACGTCGTGCAGGCACTCAACCTGATGGCGCTTTACAACCCCGGCATCACCCACACCATGATCGACGGTGCGATGTTCCAGGCCGAAGTCGACCAGCGCCAGATCATGGCAGTGCCGACCGTTTACCTGAACGGTGAACATTTCGATCAGGGCCGCATGGAGCTCGAGCAGTTCCTCGCGCGTATTGACACCCGCAGCGTGGCACGCGAGGCAGAGAAGCTGAACGCCAAGGAGCCGTTTGACATGCTGATTGTCGGCGGTGGCCCGGCTGGTGCATCGGCCGCCATTTATGCCGCACGCAAGGGCATACGCACCGGCATCATTGCAGAGCGTTTCGGTGGTCAGGTGATGGATACGCTCGGCATCGAGAACTTCATCTCGGTCAAGGAAACTGAAGGGCCGAAGCTGGTGGCGGCTCTGGAAGAGCACGTCAAGAGCTATGAGGTCGAGATCATGAATCTGCAACGTGCAGAGCATCTCACGCAGAACGGCAAGCAGTTCGAAGTCAAATTGACCAACGGCGCAGTGCTGAAGAGCAAGGCGGTGATTCTTGCTACCGGCGCACGCTGGCGTGAGCTCAACGTGCCGGGCGAAAAAGAATATCGCGGTCATGGCGTGGCTTACTGCCCGCACTGTGATGGTCCGCTGTTCAAGGGCCAGAAAGTGGCGGTGGTAGGCGGCGGCAACTCCGGTGTCGAAGCCGCCATCGATCTCGCCGGTTTCGTGGCGCATGTCACACTGATCGAATTCGGCGAGCAGTTACGTGCGGATGCCGTATTACAGAAGAAGCTCAACAGTCTGCCCAATGTCGAGGTCATCTGCCAGGCGCAAACGACCGAGATCACCGGTGCTGGCGGCAAGGTCAACGGTCTCACCTATATCGACCGTGCGACCGGTGCCTCACGTCATGTCGAACTGGCCGGTGTATTCGTGCAGATCGGCCTGGTGCCCAACACAGATTGGCTGAAGGACACGGTCAACTTGAGCAAATACGGCGAAATCGAGGTGGACAGCCACGGCATGACTTCGGTGCCGGGTGTATTCGCCGCAGGTGATGTCACTACCATCCCATACAAGCAGATCGTGATTGCAGTAGGCGATGGCGCCCGCGCAGCACTGGGTGCATTCGATTACCTGATCCGGCAATAGTCATGCATGAAGAAGGCAGCTACAAGCTGCCGGAAAATGCAAACCGCAACGGGGGCAAACAGCCCCCGTTTTTTACGTTTATCCATAGTTACAAACTGATACACGCTGCAGCGCGTGAATCAGGTTTGAGTCGGCCGGCGGTGCTGGTAGCTGGCTGGTATCGATGCCGAACCAGGCGATCAGCGCCAGCACCAGCAGCCAGATGCTGGGCGAGACAACAATCGCCACCAGATTGATGACCAGACTGACCAACCCGAGCGATGCCTGCTTGTTGAAAAAGCACAGCACGGTGCAGAGCAGGCCTAGCGGCACGAAAACCAGACCCCAGAAGAAGATTCCCATCAGTCCGAAGAAAATACCGAAAACACCGAGCATGTCAGTCTGTATCCATAGAATTTGAGCGATTACCGTTAAAGCGATGATAGTGCCAAACAGACCACTACCGGAAAAAAACGTTGCGGCTTAGCATGGATAAAGAATGCTGTTTCGCGGCTGTGGCCCGTAAATAAAAAGCGGCCCGTTTTATCGAGCCGCTTTTTTAGCCATTTTGAATGACAGATGAATTGTTTGGCGGAGTAGACGGGAAAATATTTTATTCTCCGCCAACCTTAAGAATATAATACAGTATTAGGTTTAAGAGCAACACATGTGGTGAAAACATGTGTTGAAATCATCTAGATTCAGTCATAGAATGTCCAAAATGACTAGAAAACTCACAAAATCTTCCTATCTAGAACTGCGTTATAAGACGTATTACGCTGTTTATTACGTCCCCAAAGACGTCAGGCATGTCATTAACAAAGCAAAATTCTACCAATCTACCAAGACATCCGACTTGAAAGTCGCTGAATTGCGTGCCCAAGCACTCGTGTTGGCGTGGAAGAACGAAGTCGCAAATGCTAGGGCGACAGCAGAAGATCCGATTATCAATGCCGCCCTTGATATGCTCAGACAGAGTAAGGAAAAGAGTAAACGAGGACTTGTTAAGGAAATCATTGAAGAGCAAGAACAATTCATTCGTGAAGAAAAAGGCGAAACTACTGCTGAAATCTTTAAATCCATAGCATCAGGACATCGCAAATACATGAAGGAACTGCTTCCTGCGTGGGAAGAACATGAGAAAAACCGTGGACTTGCTTCAAAAACAATCTTTCAGATGAAGAGTGACTTAAATGAAATGCTCAACTTCTTTCCGACAGCAAACTATTTCACCAAGGATTTGATAGAGCATTGGATTAAAGAACATGCAAGGAACAATCATTTGACGGCGGCAACGATAAACCGTGTTGTCGGTTCGGGCAAAAACTTCTTTAATTATCTGAAATTTATAAAAGAAATATCTAAAGACACTGCTAACCCGTTCTTCGTGCCCGACGAATTCAAGCGAACGAAAGGCACCAATAAAAAAGGACTCAATAAAATACAGTCATGGGTACCGTTCACTGATGAAGAATTGGTATCACTTTATCTGTCGTCAAAAAATAATACACAATTATCACACCTCATCATGATGGGAGCATATACAGGCGCACGCATTGAAGAGTTATGTTCTCTAAAAACGGCGGACGTTGATTTGAAGAACAATCTATTCAGCATTGTGGAATCCAAAACTGAAGCAGGTGTGCGAGTCGTCCCCATACATTCAAAACTAAAACCATTGATTCAATCGCTTGTTGAGTCATCCCAAGACGGATATGTGTTGTCGGGGTTGGGGCGAAATAAGTTTGGACAACGTTCAAACGCTATAGGTAAGCGTTTCGGGCGACTCAAAACTGATTTAGGGTTCTCAGATAGACATGTCTTTCACAGCATCAGAAAAACATTGATTACATCCCTTGAAAACGCAGGAGTGTCTGAAAATGTGACGGCAGATATAGTCGGACATGAAAAACCTCGTATTACATACGGACTTTATAGCGGTGGTGCTAGCATTGAGGTGAAGCGGGAGGCACTAGAACGTGTTTCATACAATTTTTAATTGAAATGATATTCGCCCTTGATACACCATATTCTCTAGATAGGGCGCTAATTGAAACGCCGTCTTTCAATTTCTTGAGTATCGCCTGACGCTGTTCGTTTGAAGTCTTTCTCGGACGCCCAAGTTGTTTACCTTCTGATTTCGCCCGTTCAAGTCCCGCCTGTGTTCGTTCTATCAACAAATCTCTTTCCATAGCGGCGACAGCAGACAACATGGTGAGTAACAACTTACCTGTCGGCGAGGTGAGATCCGTCTTCCCAAGTTGAAGGACGATGACTTGAATCTGACGCTCTTCCAACAAACGAACCGTACTCAATACATCAATAGCGTCCCGTCCGAGTCTATCAAGTTTAGAGACGACAAGCGTTTCGCCGTCACGAATCTTCTCTAGCAGGAGTTTGAACTGTGTTCTTTCCGATGCTACAGTCTTACCACTGATACCTGTATCTTGAAACCAATAGTCAGGGGTAAACCCTGAGCGTTCTAGTTCAAGACGCTGATTCTCTGTTGTTTGAAGTATTGTACTGACTCTACCGTAACCAAAAATCGCCATGTTGATACCCTCCGCTGTTAGAAAACGGGGCGGATGGTACTAACAGTGGTGGGAATAGCAAGCGCCTATATTTCTGACATTCTAGGAGTTCCTAATTAGGAACTGTTGGAAAACGAAGGTTTTATTAAATCAAAATTCCAACTTGATTCCTGAAAAGAAAAATATGAAAAAGGCGATTAAATTTTTAGTTCTTCTGTTAATTTCAGCATTACCTGTTATATCAAATGCATTAGAGGTGAATGTTAGAAGTTTCTTCGGAGAATGGAACTCTAACGTAAGGTATAACAAAGGTGATTTAGTTCTTTATCAAGGTATAACCTATATCTCAATCACAAGTAGAAATAGGGGAAATAATCCAGTATTTAATCCTAATTCTTGGAATATTTTAGCAAGTACTGGTGGCGTCGGACCAGCGGGACCGGCAGGACCAGCAGGACCAGCAGGACCACAGGGTGAAACTGGTGCTACTGGGTTAGCAGGACCAGCAGGACCACAGGGTGAAACTGGACCAGCAGGACCACAGGGTGAAACTGGACCAGCAGGACCACAGGGTGAAACTGGTGCTACTGGTTTAACAGGACCAGCAGGACCAGCAGGACCTCGAGGTGAAACTGGTGCTACTGGTTTGACTGGACCGGCAGGACCACANGGTGAAACTGGTGCTACTGGTTTAACAGGACCAGCAGGACCNCAAGGTGAAACTGGTGCTACTGGTTTNACNGGACCAGCAGGACCACAGGGTGAAACTGGACCAGCAGGACCAGCAGGACCAGCAGGACCNCAAGGTGAAACTGGTGCTACTGGTNTAACAGGACCAGCAGGACCAGCAGGACCTCAAGGTGAAACTGGTGCTACTGGTTTGACTGGACCAGCAGGACCACAGGGTGAAACTGGTGCTACTGGTTTGACTGGACCGGCNGGACCTCAAGGTGAAACTGGTGCTACTGGTTTAACAGGACCAGCAGGACCTCAAGGTGAAACTGGTGCTACTGGTTTAACAGGACCAGCAGGACCAGCAGGACCAGCAGGTTCAATTAATGTTAGGGTTTACTCAGGAGGTTCGCCATGTAAAAACGCCACAAGAACAACGGAAACTCCCGGAGAAACAGAAATATTTTTTACATATTCTGATGCTTATCCAGACGCTTATAATGCTGGAGAGGATATTACGAAGTGCTTCTATTTAAGAACATTTAAATCGCAAGGAATTCAGTACGCTGCTAATTTCAATGTTTCTTGTGTGAGCAATTCAGTTACATGGACAGGTTTTGATTCACGATCCATACAAACTACAGAAATGAACGAAAGTACTACATGGGATTCAACCTATGTTATTTATACCGCTAGTACGGGTGTTGACCTAACTGTACGTTTAAGTAGCAATAGTGTTTCAAACAAACTTTATTGTTTTCAGTAAATTTATCTACCTAACCGCCACCACAATCAGCACATCCTTCGGTTTCCTAGTCTTTTCGTCTATATGTCGTTTCAGTTCCCGCAACGCTTTCGGTAATTCACTGAGATCCGTTGCGGGAATGCTGTAGTAGTTAACATCTTTGGTTTTCTTGAGGATGTCTATCATCGCATCAGTCGTTGCTTTGTCTCCTGTCGCCATTATCTATCCCCTTAATCTTCGTTGAAGTCATTTCGTGTGATTGTCCGCATCGTTTCGGCGATACGGTTCGCCTTCATATCTGTCATCAGACGTTCTAGTCCCATACGACACAGTTTTGTCTTCTGAATCCCTGTTGCCTCTGATACCTCATGAAGTTCATTTGCCAAGTCGTCAGGGAGTCTTAACGGTATTTGATAATTTGAAATGTAGCGTTTGGAATAGTCCATCGTGTCCTCAGTCTTAAAGTTATAGAAGCAATCTCAGGGCGACACCCTGCGACAGCGTCATCGGGCATCACCTGTTATCTCTAGATGTATTTATCTAAACTCGGAACGTATTGGATGAACGTAGGACGAAATATTGTGTTTTGGATGCGATAACGTTTATGTACTTACAAAAAACGTGTTGGAACTAGTAGGAGACTAGATTTGCGAGGTGTTGAAGACTCACCAGCATATCTTGATATTGAAAGATATCTATTATCTGCCGTACAGAATTCGTACATAATGAAAAGTGTATGATTTTTAAACGGCAGAATATGAACACTGAAAAGCGTAAACAGCGTTTGATTGAACTGTTAAACCGTATGAACGGGGGTTCAGACATATCCGCAAGGGATTTGAAGATTGTCTTAACAGACGAACAGCATGCTGATTTTCTAGAACGATGGGATGTTGAAAAAGATAAACGCAGTCCTGACAAACCAAAATCTGTCATTGAATATGAAAAATTGATTAATCAATGGCATATGGCGGAAGCACGACTAGAAAAATACAGAAAGCGCGTCAATAAGAATCCCCGTGTGTTTCAAAAGATGGTGAATTCTATTGATGGATATCTAGAAGACATTCAACAATACCTAACCGAGCATCGTAAGGATTTTGAATTCAATCTTTGGTTGGACAGAACAAATGAAGCAGACAATCCAAATAAGCAGATTGATCCTAGCAATCCCGCTAATTCGCTTGATACCCCGCCCATGGTGATTACCTCAAGAAGTCATCATAAGCAATCGTCAGGATTCTTGGTTCGGTATTCAAAAAGGGAACTTAAGAAACAAGCACTAGAAGATGCTTTATCGGAATTGGAACAACCGTTAGCAGTATCGGATGTGGATTCAGATTGGGCGGAAATCAGGCGAACTATTGGAAATAGGATTGATAAAGCAAAATTAAAAGGGATTAAGGTTTAACGTGAACTCTCATGATTCACTGCGTTCATCATGAACTCGCTTCGCTCGTAGGTTCCTGTTTCTAATTATCTTCAGCGGTAGCATTGGACACCATGTATCTGCGGTTAGAACTTGAAGATACACTTTGCCTGTCCGAGCAAAGTGTGTATCTGCGTATAAGTCTGTCAGACACGATTCATGTAGATAACCGATATTGTGAGCATCGGTAAGACGGTTAGTCGTTTTCTTTTACATCTGCTTTATCCAACGGAAACACTCCTGAGCAACATGAACTACTTCAGGAATGCGGAGTGTTGTCTTTTTCTCAGAGCACTCATCGTGGCGATAATCTTTATTCAGAACACCATTTCGCCTAGGGTGTTAACACAAAATATAAATTTGTCTTAGTCTTCACTGATTTACCGTACTTCCTACGTGATTGACTCAGGGACTTGGGACTTTTTTCACATACAACTATTTATATCTATTTATATGTGTTTTTTGAGAAATTGCGAGGATGAGTAAATTATTTTGTTGAAGTTGCTAACTAGAGACATGTGTTGAAAACATGTGTTGAAAGTAAAAAGCACATATTCATAAACTATTGATTATTATAGATAATATGTGTTTTATTGTAGATGGCGGAGTGGACGGGACTCGAACCCGCGACCCCCGGCGTGACAGGCCGGTATTCTAACCAACTGAACTACCACTCCAATTGTAACTTTGATTCGCCGCCATGCAGTTTGCAGCGAAGGGCCGCATCATACCTCAATCCGGTTGTTTAAATCCAGTGCAAATCGCGATTTGCAGCAAAACAGTGGGCGTATTGCTTTAGAATGGCGGATTTTCCCGCCAGGCAGCATGCGCACAGCCACCGGAGGAACACCATGAGCAAAATCACCGTAGAACACAACCCGTCGCAAGAACGCCTGCAGGCGCTTGGCGTGAAGAAATGGCCGACCTGGCAGAAGGAAGTTTCTGTTTTCCCCTGGGTTTTTCCCGAGCAGGAAGTGGCCTATATTCTCGAAGGCGATTGCGTGATCACGCCTGAAGGCGGCACCCCGGTGCGATTCGGCAAGGGCGATCTGGTGACTTTTCCGGCTGGAACCAAGGCCAGCTGGGAAGTCAAACAGCCGCTGCACAAACATTACAAGCTGGATGGCAATGTGCTTTCGCAGGTCTGGCGCCGTATATTGTTGAAGCTGAAAGGCTGATAAAACAAACCCCATCCGTTCAGATGGGGTTTGTTTTTGCCGGTGACTCACGCTTTCCATAAGCACCGTAAGTCACTGTTTTATCTTTGTCGCTGCCGCTGTTGGCGGCTTGCTGGCTGGGCAAAAGCTGGATTCGGGATAACTGCTGCGCAGTTTCCGGAATGACGAGGTGAATTGTTCAGGCTTGCCTTAGTCATGTGCTGTAGGCCCAAATGGCTGCTGTGGCTTGGTTGCGTCAGGCGAGTTTTCTGGCAAACAGGTCCAGCGCCAGGCGGTAGCCGGTCATCGCCAGTTGCGGATCGTAGCGCTCGCCCTCGTCGCGCATGAAGGCGTGCTGGCCGTTGAACTCGTGCCAGGTAAAACTGAGGTTGGCAGCGGTCAGTTTCTGGTAGACCTCGGCGCGTCCGGCAGTGGGGATATGGTTGTCCTGTTTGCCCCAGATCATCATCAGTTCACCCTTGATGTCCGCCAGCCGTTCCATGCTGTGCTGGCCAGGCTGGTTGGGGATAATGTTGGTATGCAGGTCGGTGGCGTAGAAACAGGCGGTAGCTGCCACTTCCGGCTGCAACGCAGCACGGAAAGCCAGGTGGCCGCCGATGCAGAAGCCCATGGCGCCAATCTTGCCGTTGCACCAGTCCTGCTGTTTGACCCAGGCAATCATCGCCGCATTGTCGGTATCGTAACCCTGCACATCCTTGGCGGCCTTGTCGGCATTGCCCTTGTCGCGGCCGGCGTCATCGTAGGCCAGTACCGTGCCGATCGGGTTCAACTCGTGGAACACTTCCGGCACCAGCACGGCATAACCGTGGCCGGCCATGATCTTGGCGGCACGCTCGATCGGGCCGGTCTGCTGAAAGATCTCCGAATAGAAAAGAATGGCAGGGTAGCTGCCGGCGGCGACCGGACGGTGAATGTAGGTGCGCATGACGCCGGTGGGTGTGGGCAGGTCGACAAAATGGCTTTGAATGTTCATGTGGAATCCAGTGTGGTTGGGGTGGCAGCCTGATGCTGTACGGGAGCTGATTTTACAACGCTTTGTACGCCTGAACAAAAAGGCCGCATGAAGCGGCCTTTGATCATTACCGGGTACTTTTGCTGTTTATTTCTTGAAGTTGGCTTCGACGAAATCCCAGTTGACGATGCTCCAGAACTCTTCGACGTACTTCGCGCGGGCGTTACGGTAATCGACGTAGTAGGCGTGTTCCCAGACGTCGATGGTCAGCAGCGGTGTCTGGCCGCTGGTGAGCGGGCATCCGGCGTTGCTGGTGCTTTCCAGTGTCAGCGAACCGTCCTTGTTCTTCACCAGCCAGGCCCAGCCGGAGCCGAATGTGGTGATGGCTTTCTGGCTGAATTGCTTCTTGAATTCTTCAAATGAACCGAATGCCTTGTCGATGGCAGCTGCCAGTTCACCCTTGGGTGCGCCGCCGCCATTGGGCTTGAAGCCGTTCCAGTAGAACGTGTGGTTCCAGACCTGCGCGGCGTTGTTGAAAATGCCGCCGCTGGATTTCATGACGATTTCTTCCAGCGAGGCGTTCTCGAATTCGGTGCCCTTGATCAGGTTGTTGAGGTTGGTGACATAGGTCTGGTGGTGCTTGCCGTAGTGGTATTCGATGGTTTCGGCAGAGATGACGGGTGCCAATGCGTCTTTTGCATAAGGCAACGCGGGAAGTTGGTGTTCCATAGATTTCCTTGATTGAGTTCTTGATTGATTAAAAGCGAAATAAAACAGGCGCCTCTATTTTGCCACAATTTGTCTTGCAGATTTGCGACACAAGTATGTGACCTACTCAGCGCCAGGAGGTTTAGCGCTTTTTTGCACGCGGATGTGCGGCGTCGTAGGTTTTGGCCAAGTGCTGAAAATCGAGGTGAGTATAGACCTGGGTCGTGCTGATATTTGCATGCCCCAGCATCTCCTGCACTGCGCGCAGGTCGCCGCTTGATTGCAGCACATGGCTGGCGAAGCTGTGGCGCAGCATGTGCGGATGGACATCGCTGCTGATGCCCTGCTTGATCGCCCATTCTTTCATCCGATATTGCACGGCGCGGGCGCTGATGCGCTTGCCGCGATGGTTGACGAAGAGGGCAGGTTCGTCGGCGGCGGCGATCGTAACGCGTGCGGCCAGCCATTTGCTTATGGCTTCGCTGGCGTGGCTGCCGACCGGCACGATGCGGGTTTTGCTGCCCTTGCCGGTGACGGTGGCGGTGCCGTTGACCGTATCCAGCGCGCTGATATTCATGCCAACCAGTTCTGCCAGGCGCAGGCCGGACGAATAAAACAGTTCGAGAATGGCGCGATCGCGCAGGGTAAGCGGGTCGTCGCCTTCAATGCTGACCAGCTGGATGGCTTGATCGGTGGACAAGGCTTGCGGCAGCGTTTTCGGGCTCTTGGGGGCTCGCATGCCGGTGCAGGGGTTGTGGCTGAAACCGTGGCGCTGGCTCAGGTAGTTGAAAAAACCGCGCCAGGCCGAGAGTTGCCGGGCAATACTCTTGCTGCTCATGCCGCGGCCATGCAGAGTGGCGATAAATCGGCGGATATGCGCAGTGCTCAGTTGATCCAGCGGTTTCTGTTCAGCAAGCGAGATCAGCAGGCCGATGTCGCGGGCGTAGTTTTCGCGCGTGTGTTTGCTCAACCCGCGTTCGAATGCCAGATGGTCGAGATAGCTGCTGAGAAAATCCGTCCGCTTCATCACCGCTGGCTACATCCAGCCCTTACTCGGTGTAGCGCAGCAGCGCGGCGCTGATCAGCTCGCCGATGCGGGACAGATATTGCGTGCCCATTTCCGGATGAAAACGCTGCTCGTCATCTGAAGCCATTGCCAGCAGACCGCAGATGGGGCCGCTGCCAAGCGCAACCAATGCGAATGATTTCGGTGCAGCATCTGCGCCGAACCAGTCATCCAGTGTGACACCGGGGCGGTGGCCGCAATAGGGAGTGCTGAGGGATTGTGCCCAGCTTTGCAACTCAGTCGTGACCGGCTGGAATACCTCATTTTCGGCATCCTTGCTGTCTCTGGCTTTGTTCCAAAAGCGCATGGTCACATAAGGCACAGTAAAACTGTTGCGGATATCCATCATTAGCAGCTGCACCATGACATCGAACGTGGGGGCGGCCAGCAGGCCGAGGCAGAGACGGTGAAGTTTTTCGCTGATTTCGTCATTTTCGCGGCCGAATCGCAGAAATTCAGCTACTTTGGCTTCAAGCACGCGAATCTTGTCACGTTGCGCCAGTTGCTGGCGCTCTGCCAGCGAGATAGTGCCGCTGCCGTGCGGGCTTGGCAGGTAGAGCTCGGTTAGCAGGGCGGCGTTGTGTTCGAAAAACTGCGGGTTCTTGCGTAAAAAAACCGCGACCTGCTCTGCGTTGACTGAGGCTTCGGTACTCTGCATTTCGTTCTCGGTTGGTTGCATGGTCGCTCCCTTTATATAGTCATTCTTGTTGGTTAATTCAGATTGCCAGCGAGGCGGTATCGATTTCGCCTTCGAACACGGTTTGCGCCGGCCCGGTCATCCATACCGGTGAATCGCCGCCTTGCCAGGCGATATTCAGATCGCCGCCGCACATGGCAACGCGTACTGGCGATTTCAATAAACCCATTCTGATGCCGCTGACAACCGCTGCACAGGCGCCTGAACCGCAGGCCAGTGTTTCGCCGCTGCCGCGCTCGAACACACGCAGGCGGATATGCTGTGCATCGACAATCTGCATGAATCCGGCGTTGACCCGTTGCGGGAAGCGCGCGTGCGACTCGATCAGCGGCCCTTGTGTTTCGACTGCGGCGGTATCTACGTCGGCGACGACTTGAACGGCATGCGGGTTGCCCATTGAAACGGCACAGATATTCGTGCTGGTGCCGCCCAGATCGAGCAAGTACGAAATCTCGGGGTGGTCGGCAACAAACGGAATTTCGTCGGGCGCGAAGCACGGCGCCCCCATGTTGACGGTTACCTGGCCGTCCGCCTGTAATTGCAGAAAGATAACGCCGCGAGCGGTTTCGACATCGATCCCGGTTTTGCCGGTGAGGCCTTTTTCATGCACAAATTTGACGAAACAACGGGCGCCGTTGCCGCATTGCTCAACTTCCCCGCCATCGGCGTTGAAGATGCGGTAGCGGAAATCGACGCCGGCAAATTTGCCGGAAGGTTTTTCCACCAGCAGCAACTGGTCGCAGCCGACGCCGAAGTGACGGTCGGCAATGTGTTTGATCTGCTGCGGCGTCAATTCGACGCTTTGTGAAATGGCATCGATGACAACGAAGTCGTTGCCGATGCCGTGCATTTTGGTGAACTTGAGTGTCATTGATCGTCAGTGCCGTAAAGAGGCTTCATTGTAGGGCAAGTCATGGCCGCTTGAAACGACCGTAGCTCCACAGATACTGCTGCGGACACTGGCGTACCAGCCGTTCGATACCATAGTTAACATCCTGCGGGCCGGGCGTCCCGGCCAGATTGCCGTCGGGGTCAAGCGGCTCGATGTGAATCACGTAGCCGCGCCCCCACGGTAGCCGCTCGCCAAACGCCAGCAGCACGGTGGCATCGCTCATGGCCGCCAGTTTGCCGACGAGATTCATGGTGTAGGCGGGCCTGCCGAAAAAATCGGCCCACTCGCCCTCGCCCTTTTCCGGCACCTGGTCGGGCAGAATGCCGACGGCTTCGCCCCGCTTCAAAGCCTTGATCAGGGTGCGGATGCCGCGCATATTGGTTGGCGCCAGCGTGATGCGGCTGCGTTGCCGCCCTTTCTCAACGAGGGCGGCGAGTTTGGCGTTGCGCGGCGGCTTGTACAGGACGCTGATCGCATAACGCGCGGCGTAATAAATGGCAGTAATCTCGTAGCAACCGAGGTGCGGTGTCAGAAAGATGATGCCCTTGCCTTGGGCCTGCGCGGCTTCCACATGCTGCCAGCCCTTGCAGTCGCGCACTAGTTTCAGGACAGATGGTTCGGAACGAAACCAGATGGCGAAAGTCTCCAATATACCTTTGCCGGTTTCGCGCACGCTGCCGTGCAGTATCCTGCGGTAACTTTTGCGCGAAAACGCGGTCCTTACCCAGCGCAGGTTTCTGCGGGCACGGCGCAAACGGCGCCTGAGAAAAATGAAATACAGGTAGCCGAACAGCACGCCGATTGCATGAATCAAGGGAAGCGGCAAAAACGCGAGCAGGCGAAGTAAGGCTTTGAGCATGAAATACTTTTTGAACCAATACGGATTTGTTATTCTAACAACCTTTTGCCAACCTTATCCGGACACACGATGAGCGAATATCTTTTTACTTCGGAATCTGTTTCAGAAGGCCATCCAGACAAACTGGCCGACCAGGTTTCCGACAGCATCCTCGATGCCATCCTCGAACAGGACCCCACCGCGCGCGTTGCTGCTGAAACGCTGGCCAACACCGGCCTGATCGTGCTGGCGGGCGAAATCACGACGACCGCCACAGTCGATTACATCAAGGTCGCGCGTGAAGCCATCAAGCGCATCGGCTATGACAACACCGAATACGGTATCGACTACAAGGGCTGCGCGGTGCTGGTGGCCTACGACAAACAGTCGCCCGATATCGCTCAGGGCGTGGACAAGGCCGACGACGACCCGCTGGACCAGGGAGCCGGCGATCAGGGCCTGATGTTCGGCTACGCCTGCGAAGAAACGCCGCAGCTCATGCCCTTGCCGATCTGGCTGTCGCACCGCCTTGTCGAGCGTCAATCGCAGTTGCGCAAGGATGGCCGCCTAGCCTGGCTGCGTCCGGACGCCAAGAGTCAGGTGACGGTCAGGTATGTCGACGGCAAGCCCGATGCGATCGACACGGTCGTTCTCTCCACCCAGCACGCACCGGATATCACGCTGGAGCAAGTGCGTGAAGCTGTCATCGAAGAAATCATCAAGCCCGTGTTGCCAGCAGAAATGATCAAGGGTCAGATCAAATATTTGGTTAACCCGACCGGTCGCTTCGTCATCGGCGGCCCGCAAGGCGATTGCGGCCTTACCGGCCGCAAGATCATTGTCGATACCTACGGTGGTGCGGCGCCGCACGGTGGCGGCGCTTTCTCCGGCAAGGACCCGTCCAAGGTTGATCGCTCCGCCGCCTACGCTGCCCGCTATGTCGCCAAGAACATCGTCGCGGCCGGGCTTGCCTCACGCTGCCTGGTGCAGGTCTCCTACGCCATCGGCGTCGCGCAACCGACCAGCGTCATGGTTGAAACCTACGGCACCGGCAAGGTAGCGGACGCAGTCCTGATCAAACTCGTGCGCGAGCATTTCGACCTGCGCCCCAAGGGCATCGTGCAGATGCTCGACCTGCTGCGCCCGATTTACAGCAAAACGGCGGCTTATGGTCACTTTGGCCGCGATGAGCCCGAATTTACTTGGGAAAGCACTGACAAGGCCGCTGCGCTTCGCGCTGCGGCGGGCCTGTGAGGCCCTCCCCGAAGGGGCTTGTCAGTGCTTCGGTGAAGGCTGACATACGCCGTGCATGTTATTGATGGGAACGAAGTCATCACACCAGACGTCATTCCGGAAACCGCGAAGCGGTTATCCGGAATCCAGTATTTTTAAATGAGTTGCTGGATTCCGGGTTCGGCTTTCAGCCGCCCCGGAATGACAACATTTTTGTTTCGGTTCAATTAAGCGAGGCGGCCAAAGCACGTGACAAGTAAGCAGCACAGTGTACCGCTGCCGTGCTGCAAGGCCCTCCCCGCAGGGGCTTGCCGGTATTTTTACCGGAAACGTTTTTCGCACTATAATTACGGCATTAACCGAGGAACGCTGCGAGACATTCTCCATGTCCCAGGCTCGGTTTGCAGGAGCCAGTCTCCTGTAACGGCGTTCATCCAATATCAACCTCGTGCCGGACACGGGAGATGGGTGAACAGGCGCCGAAAGCACCGCAACCCCTTCCTTCCGGTCACACATTCAAGGAATTGAAGCATGAATACTGTGACTGATTTCAAAGACTACGTCGTGGCTGACCTTAGCCTGGCCGATTGGGGCCGCAAGGAAATCGCGATTGCCGAAACCGAAATGCCGGGCCTGATGGCGATCCGCGAGGAATACTCGCTGACCAAGCCGTTGAAGGGCGCGCGCATCACTGGCTCGTTGCACATGACGATCCAGACCGCTGTTCTGATCGAGACGCTGGAGGAACTCGGCGCCGAGGTGCGCTGGGCTTCGTGCAATATTTTCTCCACGCAGGATCACGCCGCCGCCGCGATTGCTGCGAATGGCACGGCCGTGTTTGCCATCAAGGGTGAAACGCTGGACGAGTACTGGGATTACACCCACCGTATTTTCGAGTGGCCGGACGGCGGTTACACCAACATGATTCTGGACGATGGCGGCGATGCGACGCTGCTGCTCCACCTCGGTTCCAAGGCCGAAAAGGACGCGACCGTGCTGCATCATCCGGCCAGCGAGGAGGAAGTGGCGCTATACAATGCGATCAAGGCCAAGCTGGCAGTTGATCCGACCTGGTACTCCACGCGTCTGGCGAAGATCCGTGGCGTCACCGAGGAAACCACGACCGGCGTCCATCGCCTTTACCAGATGCACAAGGAAGGCCGTCTGGCTTTCCCGGCCATCAACGTCAACGATTCCGTCACCAAGTCCAAGTTCGACAACCTCTACGGCTGCCGTGAATCGCTGGTGGACGGCATCAAGCGCGCGACTGATGTCATGATCGCCGGCAAGATCGCCGTCGTCGCCGGTTACGGTGATGTCGGCAAAGGCTCCGCGCAGGCGCTGCGTGCGCTGTCGGCACAAGTCTGGGTGACCGAGATCGATCCGATCTGCGCATTGCAGGCCGCAATGGAAGGCTACCGCGTGGTGACCATGGATTACGCCTGTGAGCATGCCGATATTTTCGTCACGGCGACCGGCAATTACCATGTGATTACCCATGAGCACATGAAGAAGATGAAGGATCAGGCCATCGTCTGCAATATCGGCCACTTCGATAACGAGATCGATGTTGCCTCGCTGGAACAATACCAGTGGGAAGAAATCAAGCCGCAGGTCGATCACGTCATTTTCCCGGCCATGGACGGCCGGCCGGCTAAGCGCATCATCCTGCTGGCCAAGGGCCGCCTGGTCAATCTCGGTTGCGGCACCGGCCATCCGAGCTACGTTATGAGTTCTTCGTTTGCCAACCAGACCATCGCCCAGATCGAACTTTTCGCCAACCGCGAGCGCTATCCGGTCGGCGTTTACACGCTGCCCAAGCATCTGGACGAGAAAGTGGCGATCTTGCAGTTGAAGAAGCTCAATGCGCAGCTGACCCGTTTGAGCGACCAGCAGGCCGCTTATATCGGTGTTTCGGTAGACGGCCCTTACAAGCCGGATCACTACCGCTACTAGCGCCAACGGATTGCCGGGCTGGTGACAAAAACCTGCCCGGCGATTTAAAGGGAGTACCATGAAATTACTGATCGTCTGGATTCTGAACGCGATTGCGTTGCTGGCAGTGGCTTATCTGCTGCCATCGATCGAAGTTTCGGGCTTTGTCTCGGCATTGGTGGCGGCTGCAGTGATCGCACTGGTCAATGTGCTGATCAGGCCGCTACTGATACTGCTGACCTTGCCGGTGACGATACTGACGCTGGGTCTGTTCATCCTCGTCATCAACGGCCTGCTGTTTTATCTGGTCGGTGAAATCCTCGAGGGTTTTCAGGTGCAGTCCTTGCTGGCAGGCATCGTAGGCGCCATCCTCTACAGTATCATTTCGTGGCTGCTGACCTCACTCATTACAGAAGAATAAAGTTATCCGCATGAATCAGCCTGTCATCAGTTTTGAATTTTTCCCGCCAAAAACGGCGGAGGGTCTCACCAAGCTGCGCGAAACGCGCAAGCAGCTGGCCCGGCACAACCCCAAGTTTTTCTCCGTCACCTTCGGTGCCGGCGGCTCCACGCGTGACCGCACGCTGGAAACGGTACTGGAGATCCAGGGCGAAGGGCATGAGGCGGCGCCGCATATTTCCTGCATTTCTTCAAGCCGCGAGGAAATTGCTGCCTTGCTCGACAAATACCGCAGCAGCGATATTTGCCATCTGGTTGCGCTGCGTGGCGATGTGCCTTCCGGTGAGGGCAGCGTCGGCGATTTTCGCTATGCCAACGAACTGGTGGCGTTTATCCGCGAACACAGCGGCGACTGGTTCGAGATCGACGTCGCCGCCTACCCTGAGTTTCATCCGGAAGCGGCCTCGGCCAGTGCTGATTTGAACAATTTCCGCACCAAGGTGGAAGCCGGCGCCGATTCGGCCATCACGCAATATTTCTACAATGCGGACGCTTACTTCAGATTTGTCGATCAATGCGATGCGGCCAACATCAATATTCCCATCGTGCCGGGCGTCATGCCGATTTACAACTTTACCCAGCTGGCAAGATTTTCTTCGGTGTGCGGCGCCGATATCCCGCGCTGGTTGCGGTTGCGCCTGCAGGATTTCGGCGATGACATGCCTTCCTTGCGTGCTTTCGGTATCGATGTGGTGACTGAATTATCGGAAAGGCTGCTCGCGGGCGGAGCGCCGGGCTTGCATTTCTATACCTTGAATCAGGCAGGCATCATCTCCACTATTCTGCAGAGACTCTCCCTGCCTGCGGCCTGAGCGTGCGCGTGGCCGTTCAGTGCAAGGTCGAGCGACTGTCGCCGAACATGGCGTCCTCGACGAACAGATAATCGTTGGCCTTGCCCTGATTCCACAAGGCCATCAGGACTATCCAGCGCGTTTCATCAATGCCGGCTTCCGGCTGCGGCAATGCCATAATGCGGTCGATCACCAGCTCGCGCTGGGCCGGGTCGAGCACCCTTGCCTGTTCCAGAAACATCATGAAACTCAGGCTTTCTGCGCTGATCTTTTTCAGTTCGCCATCGCTGTAGATGCGTATCCCTTGGCTGGGCGCAGCCGTAACACTGTGACCTGACATTTCTTCCAGTGCCGAAAACCAGTCGAAAGCGCCGTTGATGTCCTCCTGGTCGAAACCGGCGGCAAACAGTTCATTGGCAAGGGTGTTGTTGTCGGGACGGATATTGGCTTCAAAGTAGTTTTCGAACATGTAGACCAGGACTTCGAACATATTTTCCCCTTTGAGATGAACATGGGATCAGGTGAGACGCTGGTATCGACCTCCCGGAAGCGATGCAACTTGTCCTTCAAGTTCCAGCATCATCAGCATGGCTGAAAGGCTATCGGCCGTCAAGCCGCTGAGCTCGGCCAGCGCTTCAACACTGATCGGGTCAAATCCCATGGAATGCAGCAGGGGACTGACTTCCAGAGGTTTTGCAGTTTCGGCGGAAAAATTTTCTCTTGATATGGAGCCGAGCTCATCCACAATATCTTGTATGTTATCGACCAGCTTCGCGCCCTGCTTGATGAGCTGGTGACAGCCCTTGGAAACCGGTGAATGAATGGAGCCGGGAATGGCAAAAACCTCGCGTCCCTGCTCTGCTGCCAGCCTTGCAGTGATGAGTGAGCCGCTCTGTACGTTCGCTTCGACCACCAGGCAGCCGCGCGCAAGACCGCTGATGATGCGGTTTCTGCGCGGAAAATTCTGCGCTCTGGAAGGCGTGCCGAGCGGAAATTCGGAAATGATCAGGCCGTGTTCGGCGATCTGATGGGCGAGCTCACGGTGGTGGGCCGGGTAAACGATATCGAGTCCGGTACCGACTACGGCGATGGTCGCGCCATTTGCCCGCAGTGCGCCACGATGGGCTGCCCCGTCTATCCCCAGTGCCAGACCGCTGATGATGGTATAGCCGTGGCGGGCCAGCGCCTGCGAGAATTCTTCGGCGTTCCTTTCGCCCTGCGGGCTGGCATTACGGCTGCCGACCACGGCAATACCGGCTGTGGCAAGCCACTCCAGCCGGCCTTTGGCATAAAGCACCGGCGGCGGATCGGCGATTTCCAGCAAGGCTTGCGGATAATGCGGGTCGGCCAGCGTGATGAGATGATTGTTGTCTGCTGCCAGCCAGTCGAGCGCGGGTTGCAAAGATTCAGTGTTCGGTCCTTGCAGAATTTTTTGCGCAATGCTGGCGCTGACAACTTCTTTCAGTTGTGCCGAGGTGGCAGAGAAAATCGCTGCCGGTTCACCCAGTGCGCGCAAAAGCTGGCAGATGCCCTGATTGCCGAGCCCGTGTATGTTGCAAAGCGCGATCCAGAGCGACGCTTCATGTCTGGCTGCAGGGCTTTGCATGGTGCGCATGAAACGCCTCAGGGCGTCTGGACGAGATCCAGTGTGTTGACCGGTTCCGAGGCTTGCATGATGAGCGCGTAGGCAACACGGTCGAAGGTGCGGAACACCATCATCAGGCCGATGCGTTCGTTGGGCAGCTTGATGATGCCGGGGTCTGACGGTTGTTCATTGTCCTTTTCGATATTGACTTCCCACAGACCGTCTTCGCGTTGCCGCGTCTCGACATTCAGCTCCTTCAGTCTGGGTTTGCTGTCTTCTTTCTTGTAGCGCGGGTTTTTCACCAGCGGGCCTTCGCGGTAGATCGCCAGCACATGCCCTGCTTCGAGGCCATCGTTGTTACCGCGATTGATGGTAATGATGGAATTACGCCCGGCCTCCTTGACGCCACCGTAGATCGAGAGAACCTGACCTTCGACCGGGCCTTCCGGTGCGCGCGGCACGAAGCTTTTGGTGATGTTGTCGGGCGTGACGATGAGTTTGTCGCCCTTGAAGATTTCCTGATTGGCACGCGATATGTCGAGCGTGGCAGGTTCGCCGTAACGTGCGAGAACGGCATCTCCGAGATAGATGGCCTCAATTCCCAGCAGCTCTTTCGTTTTCGGGTCGATCAATGATTTGCCGTCGCGGTAGATGCTCCAGTACCTGCCTTGATCTTCCGTGATCCGGTCGGTGTAGATTCTGCTCTGCGGACCCAGCACCACTTTATCCTCGCGTGAACCGATGATGCTGGGCACATCTGCCAGCGCGTCTTTCTCGATCACCAGCGGTTTGATCAGGAAGGGCGCGATGATGTGCGGCGAGATGGTGGCGATCGGCTCTCTTTCCAGCGGCTCTATGCGCAGCCCGGGCTCGAGATTGACCGTTTCGCGCAACAGGCGAAGTTGCGGGGTGCCGCCGCTGAGGTCGAGCACGATCACATCGCCGGGATAGATCAGATGCGGGTTCTTGATCTGCTCGCGGTTCATCTTCCAGACCTTGGGCCAGAGCCAGGGACTTTTGAGGAATTTGGCGGAGATGTCCCACAGCGTATCGCCCTTGACGACCACGTGACGGTCGGGGTGGTTTTCCTGCAGCTGCACATCCTGGGCTGCCGCGTTGAATGCCACACAACCGAGCAAGAGCAGCGTTATAATGTGTCTGTACATGATGTTTGGTCTCAGTATGGTGTGCACAGGAGACGCGAGCGCCCGAAATGGATTTGTTTTCCGCGAAGTTGCATTAAATTCTGCATGTAATTCATTCAACAATCAAGCTTTTATGGCAATTTTAGACATCTTGAATTATCCCGATCCACGGCTTTATACCGTGGCAAAACCAGTGAAGGAAGTGGACGCATCCATCCGCCGCCTGGTCGAGGACATGGCGCAGACCATGTATGCTGCCCCCGGTATCGGGTTGGCCGCAACGCAGGTCAATGTGCATTTGCAGGTCATCGTCATCGATATCAGCGAAGACAAGAACGGTCTGCAGGTCTTCATCAATCCGAAACTGGTGAACAAGTGCGGTTCGCAGGATTACGAGGAAGGCTGCCTCTCCGTCCCCGGTGTTTATGAGACGGTAACCCGTGCCGAAACAGTTACGGTCGAGGCGCTCGATATCAACGGCAAGCCGTTCACGCTGGAAGCTGAAGGCCTGCTTGCCGTCTGCATCCAGCATGAGATGGACCATCTGCAGGGCAAGGTCTTTGTCGATTATCTCTCGCAGCTGAAGCAGACCCGCATCAAGACCAGAATGAAGAAACGTCAGCGCGAATTCGCCTGATCATCCCGTCAGGCCGCCCATGAAAATCATTTTCGCCGGGACTCCGGAATTCGCTGTTCCCGCGCTGCAGGCGCTGATCGCTGCCGGTCATGACATCGTGATGGTACTCACCCAGCCCGACCGGCCATCCGGTCGCGGCATGAAACTCAAGGCCAGCCCGGTCAAGCAGTTGGCGCTCACTCACCAGATCGAAGTGTTTCAGCCGGAAACCCTTAAAGACCCCGTCGTACAAGCCCGAATTGCCGTCGTCAACGCCGATGTCATGATCGTTGCCGCTTATGGCCTCATCATTCCTTCTGCGGTGCTGGATATGCCGCGCTACGGCTGCTACAACATCCATGCCTCGCTGCTGCCTCGCTGGCGCGGCGCGGCGCCCATCCAGCGTGCATTGCTGGCGGGCGATAGCGAAACCGGCGTCACCATCATGGAGGTAGTGCCGGCGCTGGACGCGGGTGCCATGGTCAGCCGCGGCGTGCTGCCGATCGGCGAGCGCGATACGGCGCAGACGCTGCACGATGCCCTTGCCGAACTTGGTGCAAAGCTGATGGTCGAGGCCATGCAAAAACTGGCGCGCGATGGCAGCCTGCCTGCAACACCGCAGGACGAGACGCTGGTGACGTACGCCCATAAACTGGAAAAATCGGAAGCGGCGATAGACTGGCAGCAACCCGCGGCTGAGATTTGCCGCAAGGTGCGCGCCTTCAATCCGTTTCCGGTAGCGCATACCTGGCTCGATGGTGAAATCTGCCGTCTCTGGATGGCAAGCCACTCGCCCGGCAACGGCAAGCCGGGCGAGATCACCGGTTTCGATGAGGCTGGCATTCTGGTTGCATGCGGAGAGGGTTTGCTGCGTATCGAAGAATTGCAGATGCCGGGTGGCAAGCGCATGGCCGCCAACGACTTTTTGCGCGGCCGCAGCCTGCAGCCGGGACAAAGCTTCGGCGCTTGAATTTTGCATGGCATGACTGCATCTAAGCGCCAGTGCATATCCCGTTTTGAAAGGTAATGAAATGTTGGGAAACTGGTTTAAAACCACCATATTGATGGCCGGTATCGTCGTGCTGTTCGGCGCGGTGGGTGCGGCGCTCGGTGGCGCCAGCGGCATGCTGCTGGCACTGATTTTTGCCGGCGCGATGAATGTCTACGCCTACTGGTTTTCGGACAAGGCCGTGCTGAAGATGTACAACGCGCGCGAAGTCGTCGCGCAGAATTCGCCCAAGTTCTACAACATGGTGCGCGAATTGGCGGAAAACGCCAATCTGCCCATGCCCAAGGTCTACATTATTGATGAGGCTCAGCCGAATGCGTTTGCCACCGGGCGCGATCCGCAGCACGCGGCGGTAGCGGCTACCACCGGCATCATGCGCATTCTCTCCGAGCGCGAGTTGCGCGGCGTCATGGCCCACGAACTGGCCCACGTCAAGAACCGCGATACGCTTATCTCGACCATTTCGGCTACGGTAGCCGGTGCCATTTCGGCCATTGCGCAGTTCGGCATGCTGTTCTCGGGCGGCGCGCGCGATCGCGGCGTGCATCCGGCTTTTGCCATCCTCATCATGATTCTGGCGCCGATGGCGGCCATGCTGATCCAGATGGCGATCTCCCGCGCACGCGAGTTCGAGGCCGACAAGGCCGGTGCCGAGATCAGCCACGACCCGCAGGCGCTGGCTTCGGCCCTGCAGAAAATCCACAACTATGCACATCAGATCCCGATGGATACTGCCGAGCAACATCCGGAGACAGCGCAGATGATGATCATCAATCCACTTTCCTCCGGTGGCTTGAAAGGCCTGTTCAGCACGCATCCGCAAACGGAAGAGCGTGTCGCGAGACTGATGGCGATGGTTGCCTGATTTGAAAACCGCGCAGCGATTGGCAGCAGAAGCGGTCGGCCAGGTGCTGGCCGGCCGCAACCTCACCGGCGTGCTGGATGCGCTGTTCAGAACCCATCGTACTATCACGCCGCAACAACGTGCCGCCGCGCAGAGTCTGATCTACGGCACCTTGCGTTTTTACGGCCGCCTGCAATCGGTGCTGGCGCGGTTGCTGGACAAACCGCTGACGCACGAAGGCGTGCACCACCTGTTGCTGGTTGCACTGTATCAGCTGATCTACGACAAGGCTTCCTCCCATACCGTGGTGAATCAGGCCGTTGAAGCGGCCGCCCTCTACAAAAAACCCTGGGCCAAAGGGCTGGTAAACGCGGTGCTGCGGAATTATCTGCGCCGTAGCGAAGAATTTGCCGCAACCGGCGATGACGATGAAATGGCGCAGTATTCCTATCCGCAATGGTGGATAAACAAGCTGCGGCTGCAATACACGCAGGCATGGCAATCCATACTGGAAACCGGCAACAGCCATCCGCCGATGTCGCTGCGCATCAATCTCAAGAAAATCACGCCGCAGGATTACAGTGCCATGCTGGATGCAGACGGCATCGGCCACACATTGGTCGGCAGGCAGGCCGCCGTGCTCGCCAAACCCTTGCCGGTCGAACAGTTGCCGGGTTTTGCGCAAGGCCTGGTGTCGGTGCAGGACTACGGCGCGCAGTTTGCCGCAGAGCTGCTGGACGTAGCCGCTGGCATGCGCGTGCTTGATGCCTGTTGTGCACCCGGCGGCAAAACCAGCCACATACTGGAGCTGGCCGCAGTCGACATGCTTGCCCTCGACCATGACGCCGTCCGCTTGCAGCGCGTGCAGGATAATCTTGACCGGCTGCAGTTGAAGGCGGTGTTGAAAACAGGCGATGCCGCCAGCCCGGACGATTGGTGGGATGGCCGGCCGTTCGACCGTATTCTGGCCGATGTGCCGTGCACCGCATCCGGCATTGTGCGCCGTCATGTCGACATCAAATGGCTGCGCCGTGAAGCCGATGTTGCAGCCTTCGCGCAGCAACAGGCACTGATTTTGCAGAGCCTGTGGCAGCTATTGGCAAAGGGTGGTAAATTGCTCTACGCGACGTGTTCGATTTTTCATGATGAAAATCAAGGTCAGATCGACCGTTTTTTGGAGCAACACAAGGATGCCAGCCAGCTCGCACTGCCGCATCCGGAAGACGGACAGCTAATCCCCTGTGCACAACATGACGGCTTCTTTTACGCGCTACTACAAAAACACTAACCTCGCTGCCATCTGCCTGTGCCTGTCGATGCTGGCGGCTGCCGCATTGGCCGCCGACAGCCGCCTGACGATCAAGAGCGCAGAGCTGGTGCCGGTCGAGGAGCAATACCTGCTCAATGCCGATTTCGAGCTGAATCTTGGTGATGAGGTAGAAGATGCGCTGAACCGCGGCGTGCAGCTCAATTTCCTCATCGAGTTCCAGCTCACCAGCCCGCGCAAATACTGGTTCGATGATGAAATCATCACGCTTACCAACAACGTCAGTTTCAGTTATCACGCACTCTCGCGCCAATATCTGATCAACCGCAACAAGCATCAACAGACGTTTGCCACTCTGGCCGAGGCCAAGGCCGAATTCAACCATCTGCGCGACTGGAAGGTGTTCGACAAAAGCCTGCTGAAAAAAGACGAAAGCTATGATGCGGCGCTCAGAATACGGCTCGATCAATCCAGGTTGCCGAAGCCGATACAGGTCGAGGCGCTCGGTTCAGAGCAGTGGAACATGATTTCGCAGCGCTATCGCTGGACACCCGTACTGACACCATAACCCGGAACCTGCCATGAAATACATCGTATTCATCTGCGCCGGTCTGGGTGTTCTTCTGCTCTACCTTCTCTCGCGCGCAAGCGCCAATACCGCGGCCAGCGGCGACAATTACACCATCCTTCTTGCGCTCAATATCCTGCTTGCGCTGATGCTGATCGTGCTGATCGGCATTCAGCTCTGGAAGCTCTATCAGCAGATGCGGCGCGGCGTCATGGGCAGCAGGCTGACCTTGCGTCTGCTCGGCGCCTTTGCGTTGATGGCGATTCTGCCCGGCATGTTGGTTTACGCAGTTTCGGTCAACTTCCTGACCCGCTCGATCGAATCCTGGTTCAACGTCAAGGTTGAAGCGGCGCTCGACAGCGGCTTGCGGCTTGGCCAGAGCACGCTCGATATCATGCTGGCCGATCTTGAGGAAAAGAGCCAGAACATCGCGCTCGGTCTGGCTTTTCAGCCGACCAGCATGCATTTCACCCTGCTCAACGACCTGCGCGAGAAAAGCGGCGTGCAGGATGCCGTGCTGCTCACCCTGCAAGGCAGGATCATGGCGTTTTCCAGCGACGATCCGTCCAGCTTCCTGCCGGAAGTACCGACCATCAACCAGCTGCGTCAGGCGCGTAATTTCGTCTACGGCACCATAGAGCCGATTCCCGGTAAAGGGCTGTATCTGCGCGTGCTGGCGCCGGTGATCATGCCGGACATGGCGGGCGAAACACGCATCCTGCAGTTGCTGCAGCCGGTACCGCCGCTGCTTTCCACTGCGGCAGAATCGGTGCAGGAGGTCTATCAGGATTATCAGGAGCTTTCTTTCAGCCGCGAATCGCTGAAGCAGGTTTTCGCGCTTACCCTCACGCTGGTGCTGATGCTGGCGATGCTTTCTGCGGTGGCGATTGCGCTGGTGCTCAGCCGCCGCCTGTCCTCGCCGCTGGGCGTACTGGCAGAGGGCACGCGCGCGATTGCCCGCGGCGATTACAGCACCATGCTGCCCGCGCACGGCAAGGATGAACTCGGCATTCTGGTACAGTCCTTCAACAGCATGACGCGACAGCTGGGCGAAGCGACCCAGGCCGCAGAGCGCAACCGCAACCGCGTCGAGGCTGCGCGCAGTTATCTGGAAACCATACTCGCGCACTTGTCTTCCGGCGTGCTGGCGCTGGACGAACAGGCCAGATTGCGCACCTACAACCTCGCCGCCAACAGCATACTCGGCGCCAATCTTGAACAGCTGGTGGGACAGCCGCTCTCGGCGCTGGCAACGCGGCAGCCCGCACTTGAGGCGTTTACCGATGCCGTGCTGCTGCATTTTCACGGACAGCATGACGCAGTGCAGTCGGAGCTGAAAGCGCAGCTGGAGATTGCCGGCATCAACGGCAAGCAGATCATTCTGGTGCGCGGTACCCGCTTGCCGGTGGGTGGTGACGGTGGCTATGTGGTCGTGTTCGACGACATGACGACCATGGTGCAGGCGCAACGCGATGCGGCCTGGGGCGAGGTCGCGCGCCGTCTTGCACATGAAATCAAGAATCCTCTGACGCCGATTCAGCTCTCCGCCGAACGGCTCGAACGCAAGCTTGCCAGCAAGCTCGGCGATGAAGATGCCAGCCTGCTGACGCGCGCCACGCACACCATCGTCAGCCAGGTCAGTGCGATGAAAACCATGGTCAACGAGTTCAGCGAATACGCCAGAGCACCGGCACTCAATCTGACCGAAGTCGATCTGAATAAGCTGATCGAGGACGTGATGGCCTTGTACGAGCCGGTAGGTGTTCGTATTCAACTCGAATTGGGCAAAACGCCAAAACTGGTGCGCGGCGATGCCACCATGTTGCGGCAAGTGCTGCACAACCTGCTGCAAAATGCGCAGGACGCGCTCGATGGCAAACTGCAGCCGAAAATCGTGCTGAGCACCGCCCGCCTTGGTGACAAGGTGCAACTGAGGGTGGTCGACAACGGCGATGGCTTTCCGCCGGAAATGATGGCGCGCGTGTTCGAGCCCTACATTACGACAAAGCGGCACGGAACTGGCTTGGGTCTGGCTATCGTGAAAAAAATTGTCGATGAACACAAGGGTTCCATCAAGATTGAAAACAGCGAAGGCGGCGGTGCCAGTGTCACCATCGTGCTGCCTTTGGCGAGTAAACAAGCGGAGCAAAATCAATGACGGCAAGGCAAGTGCTGGTAGTGGACGACGAGATCGGGATTCGTGAGCTGCTGCGTGACATTCTGCAGGATGAAGGCTATCAGGTGCGCCTGGCCGAGAATGCGGCCGAAGCGCGCGACTGGCGCCAGCAGATGCGGCCTGATCTGGTATTGCTGGATATCTGGATGCCCGATTGCGACGGCATCACCCTGCTGAAAGAGTGGGGCAGCGGCGGCCAGCTCACCATGCCGGTGGTCATGATGTCAGGGCATGGCACCATCGATACCGCAGTTGAAGCCACGCGCATCGGCGCTTTCGATTTTCTGGAAAAACCGATCGCGCTGCAAAAATTGCTCAAAACCGTCAACGCCGCGCTCAAACACGGCGAACAGCAGCCGCGTTCGGACGTCAGCCTCCTCAGCCTCGGCAAAAGCGCCGTCATCAAGGAGCTGCGCCAGCGGCTGGAGCAGATGGCCAACATCAACGCGCCGCTGCTGCTGCTCGGCGCGAAGGGCTGTGGCGCCGAATACTGCGCGCGCTTTCTGCAACAGCCGGAAACCCCCTGGCTCAAGCTGACCGAAACCGAACGCCTGACGCACGCGCCGCTGGAAATTCTGGAACAAACCCGCGAAGGCGTGATGTTCATTTCCGAAGTCGCCGAGCTCAACAAGACCGAACAAAAAGGCTTGTTGTTGCTGATCAGCCGCGCCGACAAATACGGCGTCAAGGTGGTCTGTTCTACCACTCAGGCGCTCAATCAGCTGGCGGCAGAAAACCAGTTCGACGAACACCTGCTGCAGGCGCTCTCGGTCGCAAGCCTGCGCCTCCCCTCGTTGCAGGATCACCCCGAAGACATTCCCGACCTCGCGCGCGCCATCGCCACGCTCATGGTCGAAACCAACCAGGCTGCTTACCGAGAATTCGACATCGCCGCGCTCAACGCCCTGCGCAATGCCGAATGGCCGGGCAACCTCGCCCAACTCGACAGCGCCGTGCGCAACCTCATGCAAACCAGCCTGGGCGAAAAAATCACGCTGGCGGATGTCAATCGAGTGATGGAACAGTTCGAGTTGATGGAACAACCGCTGCCGAACGGCAACGGCTCAGAAAAAACCACGCCGCCTTTCGATTTCGACAAACCCCTGCGCGAAGCGCGCGACGAATTCGAACGGCTCTACTTCGAATACCATCTGGCGCAAGCGGCAGGCAACATGAGCAAGGTTGCCGAGCTGGTGCAACTGGAGCGCACCCATCTCTACCGCAAGCTCAAGCAGCTCGGCATCAAGGCCAAATAATCAAGGCTTGAGCCGCGTCACCGGCTCGCTCGCGATACCGGCATAAAACACCAGAATCACCGCCGGTTCGCTGCCCTCATTGCGCCCGTAGTGCCACTTGTTGACCACTTCGATCAAGGCGTCGCCTGCCTTCAGGTGTTTGGTTTCATTCAGCTCTGTCACTACCGTCAGCGCCCCGCTCAGCAACACCCCGGCATTGATGTAAGGGTGCTGGTGCATGGGTAGCGATGCACCCGGTGCAATCGTGATCCTGACGATACTGATCTCCGGCGTGCCGGCCGGGTAAGCCGGCAACGGCGTGCCATCCCAGCTCTGCGAGGATTTCGCCAGCACCTCGCTGCCGTAAAGTGCGCCGTCGGCGCTCGCCTTGAAAGGCAGGGCGAGCATCAGGCTGAGTAAAAGGGCAGGAACATGGTGCATTTTCATTAGGTACCTTTCTGGTGGTCGTAAGCCGGTTTACCAAACATACAAGCTCGATGCCTTGTTCATGATGTTGATGCGGAATACTTCCGAACAGGGGCGTTGCGCCACACCATAACAAACATGAAGCGGCAGCAGGTGCTCTTCGCGCGGGTGGCAGAAACGCGCGCCCGGTGCTGCTGCCCATTCAATCAGCAAACTGCTTCTTGTCTCTTCCGTATACGCCTCGCTACTACAGACCTGCACCAGCCAATCCTCAAAAGCGTGATTAAGTCGAGTGGATTCTTCATCATCGGGTGCAAAAAACGCCCTCATGTTGTGAAACGAAAAACCGGAGCCGATCACCAGCACATTTCGCTCAGCCAGACTTTTGAGCGCGCGGCCGATGGCAATGTGCTGCGCGGGGTCCAGCGTATTGACCAGCGACAGCTGAACACAGGGAATATCGGCCTCCGGATACATGATCTTGAGCGGCACAAAAACGCCGTGGTCGAGCCCTCTTTCTTCATCCAGCCGGGCTGCGATGCCATGCTTTTCAAGCAACTGGTGAACCTCGCGGGCGAGTGACGGCAGGCCGGCACACGGATACTGAATTTCATAAGATTCCGGCGGGAACCCGTAGTAATCATAAATCAGCGAGGGATTGGCCTGCGTTGTAATGGCGGGCACTGCATCCTCCCAATGCGCGCTCACCATGAGGATTGCCTCTGGCCGCGGCATGCCGGCAGCGATACCTTGCAAGCATGAAACCATCTCTGCGTGGGCCGGGTCTCGCAACAACGGCAACGGGCCGCCGCCATGTGAAATAAAGATTGCCTGTGCCAATGGTTTCATCCGGTCGTATCCGTATCACCCCATTGAATTGTGGGTCTATTATTCATGTGATTCATCTTGTCTGCATGGGTTCGATGAACAGATATTGCACTTCGCCGGTATCGCTTGGCCCGGCACCGTAAATCCGGAACAGCCCTTCAGGCGATAGTGGCAACGGCAGATTGCACCAGTTCACCTGCAATTCAATCTCCTGTTTGAGGCCTGCGTGATTTTTCTCCCAGCGCGATACCCTGAAAGTGAACTTCGCAAAATCCCGGTAAAGCGGATCTTCCCCACGATTGTGAACGACATCGGATATTCTGCCGATACCAATCCAGTCAGCGGCTGCTTTACAGGCCGTAGGGTCAAACTGGAATTGAGCATTCATGCATGGTGAAGGCGGACATGGCGGCGTGGCGAGAGATGCCAGCGGAAAGGTGAACAGCAAGATCAACAGAACCAGCGGGATCGACAATACGGTCAAGCGTGTATTCGACATCTGAAATTCCTCCTGCGGCGCAAGTGAGGTTGGTGAAAACCAATCAAAGCTTACATAAAGGAGTGAGCAACCGGCATCGCCCGCATGGGTGAAGTGGCAGGGCACAAGCTCAATTGCAAATATTCAATATTGATGCAGGTTTCAGCCAGTAATGGCGCCAATCAGGCGCAAGGCATCCAGAAACATCTGGATCGCAATAATCACCAGCACCAGACCCATCAAGCGCTCCATGGCAAGAATGCCCTCATCGCGCAGAATCCGCTGCAAATGCGGTGCCGCGCCAAGAATCACGGCGCTGATCAACCAGGCAGCGGTCAGCGCGGCCAATAACGTCATGCTCTGGCCCGGGTTGGCCTCGCGCAACAACAGCACCACGCTCAAGGCGCCCGGCCCGGCCACGGCCGGAATCGCCAGCGGCACAATCAACGGCTCCTTGCCAGCTGCCGTGTTGCCAAACAAACCATCCTGGCTGGGGAACACCATGCGAATCGCGATCAGAAACAGAATCACCCCCCCGGCGATATTCACCGACGCAATATCCAGTGAAAGCAACTTCATGAAAGCAGAACCGGCAAAAAAGAAAAACAGTAACACCAGATAAGCAATCCCCAGCTCGCGCAGCGCGACAAAGCGGCGGCGTGGCTCCGGCACCGCCTGCAACTGCGAAAGATAAATCGGGATATTGCCCAGAGGGTCGAGCACGATGAACAGCAGCAGGGTGGTGGCGATGAAATCCATGCCCAGAGGTATATCAAATAACGCGTTGGGTGGAAACGATTATTTGCTGCTGTGTGAATTAAACCAGGCCAGATAATGCTAATTGGTTAATGCGGGTTTTGGTGGGTGGTGTACAGACTAGCTAGGATATTGTATTGCAAGAATGCGTTCATTAGGTAGCAGCTTCCCAAAATTATTGCATGTAGCCGAATTGGTGATTTGACATTATTGTTTTATCCCGCGATAAAAGAGAAATCGGTCAGCTTTTTTTGCGCATCGTTCTCAAGCTGGCTTCAAACGCTTTTCTTAGCCAACGTGCTGCTTCGTAGCGGTCTTCGAGTATGAAATCCGGCGCTTGATAGTAGGGCAGGGGTATGGTTTTGTCTTTTTTGCGGTAGGTGAATTGCGGGAGTTGCAGGGCTTCGAACGCTTGTTTTGTTTCGGCGTCCGCTTTCAGGTAGAGGGTATCTTGATAGATGATGCCGACCGGCAGGCCCTCAAGGTAGAGGGTGTGGCCGTCGAACATGCGTTTGATGGTGATGGGGCCGGCGAGGGCGAAGACTTCGTGGAGGTACTCTATGAATTCGCTCATGACTTGCCTAATTTAAAATCAAATGATTGATTCGAAAATGGCTTGAGGCATACCCGCAAGGGGCATGTCCGTCATGATGCCAGTTCGAGCACGACAGGGGTATGGTCGGAAGGCCGCTCCAGTTTTCTCGGGCCCTTGTCGATCCAGCAGCGCTGGCAGCTGGCTTTCAGCGCCTCGCTGACGAGGATGTGGTCGATGCGCAGGCCGAGGTTGCGGCGGAAGCCGGCCATGCGGTAATCCCACCAGCTGAAGCTGGATTCAGGTTGTTCGAACAGTCTGAAGCTGTCGTGCAGGCCAAGTGCTTGTAGTTTTTTGAAAGCTTCGCGTTCCGGTTCGCTGACCAGTACCTGGCCTTCCCAAGCTTTGGGGTCGTGCACGTCGCGGTCTTCCGGCGCGATGTTGTAATCGCCGAGTAGCGCGAGTTTGGGGTGTTGTTTCAGCTCGGTCGCAAGGTGGTTGGTGAGCGCTTGCAGCCAGCCGAGCTTGTATTGGTACTTGTCCGAATCAATGCTCTGGCCGTTGGGGATGTAGGCGCAGACAATGCGGATGCCCTGGATGCTGGCGGCGATTACACGCTTCTGCGCATCGGCCAGGCCGGGGATATCGAGGCTGACATTATCCATCGCGTGCGGTGTAAGAATGGCGACGCCATTGTATGTTTTCTGGCCGTTGTGAATGGCGTTGTAACCGGCCGCTTTCAGCACGTCATAGGGAAATTTGGCGTCTTCCTGCTTGGTTTCCTGCAGGCAAAGCACATCCGGCTTTTCGGCCGCGAGCCAATCGAGGACGTGAGGCAGCCTGACGTTTAGAGAATTCACATTCCATGTGGCTAGACGCATGCTTTTCCTGACAATTCTGATCCGATAGTGAATGCAGAGATTTTCTCTGTGCTCTCTGTGTGCTCTGTGGCTAATTAATTATGCAGTCATGCCGTTATGGCGCAGCAGCGCATCAATATTCGGTTCCCGCCCACGGAAAGCGATGAAGGATTCCAGCGCCGGGCGCGAGCCGCCCATGGCGAGGATTTCGGTCCAGAAGCGGCGGCCGGTTTCTTCGCACATGACGCCGTGTTCTTCGAACATGCTGTAGGCATCGGCCGAGAGTACTTCGGCCCATTTGTAGCTGTAATAGCCTGCTGCGTAGCCGCCGGCGAAAATGTGCGAGAAATTGTTGGGAAAGCGGTTCCATTTCGGCGGGCGGACGACGGCAACGGCGTCGCGCACTTCTTCGATGAGGTCGAGCGGGGTCTTGTCGCCATCGGGGTCGAAATCGCCGTGCAGGTGCATGTCGAACAGCGAGAATTCGATCTGCCGCACGGTCTGCATGCCGGCCTGAAAGTTCTTGGCGGCAACCATTTTGTCGAACAGCGCGCGTGGTAACGGTTCGCCGCTATCGACGTGCGCGGTCATGTGCTTCAGCACGTCCCATTCCCAGCAGAAGTTTTCCATGAACTGGCTCGGCAGTTCGACCGCATCCCATTCCACGCCCTTGATGCCGGAGACGCCGTAATGCTCGACCTGCGTCAGCATGTGGTGCAATCCGTGACCGAATTCATGGAACATGGTGATGACTTCATCATGCGTGAACAGGGCAGGCTTTCCGCCAACCGGTGCCGAGAAATTGCAGGTGAGGAAGGCT
The DNA here is from genome assembly GCA_001704575.1 of Methylophilales bacterium LSUCC0135. Classification (GTDB taxonomy): domain Bacteria; phylum Pseudomonadota; class Gammaproteobacteria; order Burkholderiales; family Methylophilaceae; genus UBA6140. The sequence continues at coordinate 89,419 of MCAW01000002.1, read as the reverse complement.
ACTGGCGTTGTGACGTGTTCGCCGTGGCGCCGCCGCGTGATGGCTTCGTCCATCCAGGCGCCGCCGCGCTTGTTGTTGCGGGCGTAGAGATCGAGGTAGAACTGGCCCACCAGTTCGCCGGATTTACCGGTGATGTCGTAAAAGGCGGCATCGGGGTGCCAGACCGGCGCCTGCGATTTTTTCACCTGCACGCCGAAGATGGTTTCAACCACCTTGAACAGGCCGGCGAGTACTTTATGTTCGGGGAAATACTGCTTCACTTCCTGATCGGAGAAGGCGTATTTTTCCTCGCGCAGTTTTTCAGAAACATAGGCGACATCCCAGGCTTGCATGTCGTCGATGCCGAGTTTTTTCGCGTAGGCCAGCAGCTCATCCATGTCGCGTTCGGCAAAAGGTTTGGCGCGTTTTGCCAGCGTGTCGAGAAAGTCGATGACGTGCTGCGCCGATTCCGCCATCTTGGTGGCGAGCGACATTTCGGCGTAATTCGCATAGCCGAGCAGGTGCGCGGCCTCGCGCCGCAGTTGCAGGATTTCCTTCATCAGCGCGGTGTTGTCCCACTCCGGCTTGCCGAACTCGGAAGCGCGGGTGGCGTAGGCGTAATACAGTTTTTCGCGCAGGGCACGGTTGTTGGCGTATTGCAGCACCGGCATGTAGGAGGGGAAATGCAGCGTGAATTTCCAGCCGCTTTTGCCGTCTGCTTCGGCGGCTTCGTGCGCAGACTGCAGCGCATCTTCAGGCAAACCGGCCAGTTCGGCGGCGTCTTCAACGAACAGCGCGAAATCGTTGGTGGTATCCATCAGGTTTTCTTCAAAGCGCGATGACAGCCTGGAGAGCGCTTCCTGAATTTCCTTGAAACGGGCTTTCTGCTCGTCGGGCAGTTCGGCGCCGCCGAGACGGAAATCACGCAGTTCGTTCTCCACGATTTTTTTCTGTGCAGCCGTCAGGTGTTCATAGCCGGTGCTTTCACGCAGCGCACGGTATTTGGCGTAAAGCCGTTCATCTTGTGCCAGATCCGAGTAGAAATCGGTCAGCTTCGGCAGGCAGGCATTGTAGGCTTCGCGTAGTTCCGGGCTGTTGACGACGGCATTCATGTGGCCGACCTGCGACCACGCGCGTGAAATGCGTTCTTCCATGTCTTCCAGCGGGCGCACGAAATTATCCCAGTCGGGGGCTTCCGTGCCGGTGGCCAGCTGTTGCAGCAGCGCGCGGCCTTCATCCAGCAGCAGCTCGATGGCGGGCGTGACGTGCGCCGCCTTCACTTCATTGAATCGGGGCAGGCCGCTGAAATCCAGCAGCGGGTTATTGGCTAAAGTCATAAATCTCTCTAGGGAAACGCTGATTAAATGGTTACGCGGGCGAATTGGTGCGTTGCGCGGTACTCACAACCTCGCCGTATAACGCATACTGTCTCGGCTGTTGCGTTCCGGGCGCCTTGCACTTCATCCCGCGCACTCATTTAATCAGTGTTTCCCTAGTTGATCAAACGTAAACTGAACGGGTAACGGTAGTTTTCACCCTTGCTGGCGGCAATGGCGGCGATGATGCTGAAGATGATGTTGGCCACCCAGACCAGCCAGATCAGCAAAAAGCCTACCAGTATGACGACGAGGATGCCGGAAACCACGTAAGCGATCAGCAGCGTGATCTGGAAATTGAGCGCTTCGCGGGCTTGTTCGCCGAGATACGGGCTTTCGTCCTTTTTCAGCAGCCACACAATCAGCCCGGGAAAAATACTGAAGAATATGCCGGTGATGTGCGTAATGACGGCAATGTTCTTTTCGTTGTCATTGGCGGGTGCAGTGATCTCGGACATGGCGTTACTCCCTTATGATAGATTGAGTTTTTGCAACAAAGGTTCAATTTTGTCGATGTCCTGGCTCGCCAGAATCTTGCGGGTAGCATGCAGTAACTGTGCCAGATCGCTCTGCAGCACCTGGCGCTTGACCGCCAGAATGTGTGCCGGGTGCATGGAGAAATGACGCAGGCCGAAACCGAGCAGCAGTCGCGTCAGTTTCGGGTCGCCGGCCATTTCGCCGCAGACCGAGACCGATTTGCCGGCACGCAGCCCGGCCTTGATCGTGGTTTCAATCAGATAAAGCACGGCAGGGTGCAGCGGGTTATAGAGGTGAGAGACAGTGTCATCGGTGCGATCGATCGCCAGCGTGTACTGGATCAGGTCGTTGGTGCCGATCGAGAGAAAATCCAGCTCGCGCGCAAAAGCTTCGGCACACAAGGCGGCAGCCGGCACTTCGATCATGCCACCTACCTGGATTCCTTTGTCGAAATGCAGGCCTTCGCGCTGCAGGCTGAGCTTGGCACGCTCGATCATCTGCAGGCTCTGGCGCAGCTCGTTGATCGAAGACAGCATGGGGATCAGAATCTTGATGTTGCCGTAATGCGAGGCGCGCAGAATGGCGCGCAGCTGCGTGTGGAAAATCAGCGGTTCCGACAGGCACAGACGGATTGCGCGCAGCCCCAGCGCCGGGTTGGTGCAGGTGCGTACCGTATCCGGGTTCATTTCCTTGTCGGCACCCAGATCCAGTGTGCGGATGGTGACCGGCAAGCCCTTCATGGCTTCCGCCACCTTGCGGTAGGCGAGGTATTGCTCCTCTTCATCCGGCATCTCGCGCCGGTTCATGAACAGAAATTCCGTGCGGTAGAGGCCGATGCCGGTCGCACCGACAGCCTTGGCCTTGGTGGCATCTGCCGGTACTTCAATGTTGGCGAACAGTTCGATCGCAGTGCCGTCCAGCGTAATGGCCTTGGTCGATTTGATGCGCTTGAGCTTCTGCTGCTCGATCTCCCACTGTTCCTGCCGCAGCCGGTATTCGGCCAGCGTGTCCTTGTCCGGGTCGATGACCACCACTCCCTGATTGCCATCGACAATGATCAGTTCGCCGTCGCGGATCAGGGCGCGCGAACGCTGCAAGGCGACAATCGAAGGAATGTTGAGGCTGCGCGCCAGAATCGCTGTGTGCGAAGTGGCACCGCCGACATCGGTAATGAAGGCGGCGAACTTGTGCTCCTTGAACTGGATGGTATCGGCCGGAGAAAGATCATGCGCCACCAGAATGATGGCGCTCTCCTGTTCCAACACCGGCGCCTGGCTGGGATGGCCGAGCAACACCTTGATCACGCGCTCGACCACCTGAACGACATCCTGTTTGCGTTCGCGCAGATATTCATCGTCGATCTGCTCGAACTGCTCGACCAGATCGTCCATCTGCTGCTTCAGCGCCCACTCGGCATTGCAAAGCTCACTCTGGATGATCTCGACCGGGGCGACGGAAAGTGCACGGTCGGCCAGAATCATCAGATGCGTATTGATGAACGAACCAAGCTCAGAAGGCGCGTTGGCCGGCAGCTGCTGGCGGATGGTTTCGAGATCCTTGCGGACGGTGGCGACAGCCTCGTTAAAGCGCTGGATTTCCTGCGGGATCAGCCCCTCAGGCACGACATAATGCGCGACCTCAAGCAGCGCATGCGAAACCAGATGCGCGCGGCCGATGGCGATGCCGCCGGAGACAGCAACCCCATGCATACTGAAACTCATTTCCGGCTCCCCTGCTTCGTCGATACGGCGTTGCCCGCCTCGCTCACTCCTGATCGTACTTCATGTACTGCTTGCGTCGCTCGCTCGTTGGCGCCTTGTCTCGGCCTCGCATGGAAGCCGGAAAAGAGGGTCTTGGCGTCATTGCGAATCTTGCAGCTCCGCTGCTTTGTCGATACGGCGTTGCCCGTGTCCGGCAGCAAGTGCTGTTGAGTATGCGTGACACGCATGCCAATGTCCTGAGACGAGATCAATTTATTCCGGCTCACCGAAGCGGCTGTTGATCAGTTCCACCAGCGCGTCCATCGCCGGCTGCTCGTCCGGCCCCGAGGTTTCGAGCGTGACGATGCTGCCTTTGCTGGCGGCCAGCATCATGACGCCCATGATGCTTTTGGCATTGACCCTGCGGTTGTTGCGCTCGATCCAGATTTCGCATTTGTAGCGGCTTGAAGTCTGTGTCAGTTTGGTGGAGGCTCGGGCGTGCATCCCCAGTTTGTTGATGATTTCTATCTCTTGTCTCAGCATAGTGTGCGCCTTGCTAATCTAAATCCGTGAAATGAATGACACCTTCGCGACCGCCGCTCAGGGCTTTTTCAACCAGCGTTCTGAGGTTGCCGTTTCTGTAAGTCAGCGTGCGTACCAGCATCGGCAGGTTGACGCCGGCAACCCCTTCCACCCGTCCGGCAATCACCAGCCGGTTAACCAGGTTGCACGGGGTGGCACCGTAGATATCCGACAATATCAAAACACCGTCGCCCTGGTCGAGTTCTTCTATGAGTTTCTGCGCCTGCGGCAACAGGGTGGCGGGGTCATCGTGGGTGCCGACACCGAGTTGTTTGAGCAAGGCCGGCCGCGTGCCCATCACATGGCTCGCGCAGTGGATCAGGCTTTCTCCCAGTGAGCCGTGGGCAATAATCAGTATTCCTATCATGCTGTTACCTCGAATTCCAGTGGCTTCGCCGTTGTTCGCATTATTCATGCTCGCGCATCATTCCAGTTCTCGGTGCCGGATCAGCACTTTTTGCTGTTCATTGCGGAAATGGCGGGCCAGTTTTTCGACAAAATAGACCGAGCGGTGCTGACCGCCGGTGCAGCCGATGGCGATCGTCAGATAGCTGCGGTTGTCTCGCGTGAAGGCCGGCAGCCAGCGCGCGATGAAGTTGCGGATGTCTTGGAAGATTGCCTGTGCTTCGGGCTGATTTTCCATGAACGTTTTTACAGCGTCGTCGTGTCCGGTCAGGTTGCGCAATACCGGGTCGTAGTGCGGGTTGGGCAGAAACCGTACATCGAAAACAAAATCAGCATCGAGCGGGATGCCGTGCTTGAAGCCGAAGGAGGCGAAAAGCAGGGTCATCCCCTGATGCTCGTGCGCGATGAAATCCTTGACCCAGTTGCGCAGGGTATTGGCGCTGAGGTCGCTGGTGTCGACGCGGTGACCCAAGTAAGCCAGTTGTCCCAGCAACTCGCGCTCGCGCCGGATGCTCTCGGCCAGGGTGGTCTGCGCATCACTCAAGGGGTGGCGTCTGCGCGTCTCGCTAAAACGTTTGACCAGCGTTTCGACGCTGGATTCAAGAAACAGCAGCTGGACTTCAACTCCCTGTAGTTTCAGTTGCTGAATCGCATCGGGCAGCACTTCGATCGCTTCGCTGCGGGTATCCATGCTGATGGCGACGCGTTTCTGGCCGTGCAGATGTTGAAGAATGTTGGTGAGCAGGGTCGCAGGCAGGTTGTCGACGCAGTAATAACCGCTGTCTTCCAGGGCCTTGAGCACGACGCTCTTGCCCGAGCCGGATAAGCCTGTGATGATGACGAGTTGCATTTGCGGCGGCTCGCTCAATCTTTCTTCTGTGCGTTTTTTTGCATGTTTTTTTTCATTTCGCGGCTCTGGCGCTGCATGAATTGCTTGGTGCCGTTGATGCCGCGCAGCAACAGCATGTGGTTACGCAGCGCTACTTCAACCAGCACGGCGATGTTGCGGCCGGCGGCGACTGGAATAAGCACCTTGGGTACTTTGACGCCGAGGATTTTTTCCTGCTGCGAGGCGATTTTGAGCCGGTCATGCTGGAAGGAGGCCAGCTTTTCCGCATGTTCAAGCTGGATGATGAGATCAAGCGGCTTGGTCGGCTTGACCGAGTTGTCGCCGAACAGCTCGCGGATATTGAGCACACCCAGCCCGCGCACTTCGAGAAAGTCTTCCAGCAACTTGGGACAACGGCCTTCGAGCCGGTCGGGGGCGACCTTGTAGAAATCGATGATGTCGTCCGCCACCAGTCTGTGCCCGCGCGAAATCAGCTCCAGTGCCAGTTCGCTCTTGCCGATGGCAGGCTCCCCCTTGAGCAGCACGCCGAAGCCCTGCACTTCCATGAAAACGCCGTGGAAGCTGACGGTTTCGGCTACCGCCTGCGATAGGTAGTGGCTCAGCACATCCATCAGGCTCGGGCTTTGCAACGGGGTGGTGAACAACGGTGTCGAGCGGTCGTTGGCAGCCGACAGCAGTTCTTCCGGCGGAATCTCGCCGTTGGCGACGACCACTGCAGCAAGGTCGGTCGAGAACAGGTTCTGGATCGCCTGCAGCAATTCCTTTGAGTGAAGGCTGCGCAGGTAGTCCATTTCAGCGCAGCCCAGGACCTGAACGCGGTTCGGGTGCACGAAATTGAGATGCCCGATCAGCGCGAGCGATGGCTTGCTGACGGTTTCGCTGCTCAGCAGGTTATCGCCGCCGCCAAGCCCTGCAACCCAGGTGAGTTTCAGGTTGCGGCGGGTGTCTCGATAAAGTTTATCGACGCTGATTTCGGGCATGGTTTTCCTCTCCATCCGGGTGCTGTCAGTGGCGTAACTGCATGGGCCTGTCTGAAATCACCCGGCGGTTGTCTTACTCGGTAGCCTGGTGCTTGAGCGCACCGTTGACCTTGTGGTGGTCGCCCTGCTTTTCCTTGTGCTTCAGTACTTGACGATCCAGCTTGTCGATCAGCATGTCAATGGCGCTGTACATGTTCTCGTCGGAGCATTCGACATGCAGGTCGTTACCCGGCACATGCAGGGTGGCTTCCACCTTCTGCACCAGTTTTTCTACACTCAGAGTGACCTTCACATCAATGACGTGATCGAAATGGTTGCTGACGCGCGCAAGCTTGCTTTCGATGTAATCACGCAAAGCTGGGGTGACATCCAAATGATGGCCGGTTAATTGCAAGTTCATGATGCTCTCCTTGGTTACGACTACAAAAAGTAGTTAATTGTTATATTGAAACTCAAACGTCAAACTACAGCGCCTTGCGCTGGCTCGCTGCAGGTAGCTGCAGTGATTCCCTGTATTTGGCAATGGTGCGTCTTGCCACAACGATGCCTTGTTTGCTCAGTACATCGGTAATCTGGTTGTCCGATAACGGTTTCTTCGGATTTTCTTCGGCGATCATCTGTTTGATCAGCGCGCGGATTGCGGTGGCCGAACAGGCGCCGCCGGATTCGGTGGCGACATGGCTGCCGAAGAAATACTTGAGCTCGTAAACGCCGCGTGGTGTGAGCATGTACTTGCGCGTGGTAACCCGTGAAACGGTGGATTCGTGCAGGCCAAGTTCATCGGCAATCTCGCGCAGTACCAGCGGCCGCATCGCCACTTCGCCATGCTCGAAGAAGTTGCGCTGGCGATCGACGATGGCCTGCGACACTCGCAGAATGGTCGAGAAGCGTTGCTGGATGTTCTTGATCATCCACTTCGCTTCCTGCATCTGGCTCATCAGGTACTGATTCGAGCTGTCGCGGTTGCGTTTGAGGATGTCGGCGTAAATCTGGTTGATACGCAGCTTGGGTACGACATCATCATTGAGACTGGCGATCCAGACTCCCTTGATTTTCTTGACGATGATTTCGTGCTGAATGTAATGATCCGAGCTGATGCTGCCGAACTCGCCGCCAGGCCGCGGATTCAGTTGCGTGATGAGATGCTGTGCCTGACGCAGGGCTTCGTCGTCGCACTGCAGCAGTTTGCGCAGTTTGCCGTAGTCGCGCGCTGCCAGCAGCGGCAGGTGGTTTTGTACCAGATTCAGACTCAGGGCGACGATGGCTGTTTGTTCCGGTAGTGCGCGCAACTGAAGCGCCAGGCATTCGGACAGGTTGCGAGCACCCACGCCGGCCGGGTCGAGGTTCTGGATATGCTTGAGGGCGGTCTGCAGTTCGAGCAGATCGACTTCGGCTTCCGGCTCGAACATGGCGACCAGCTCTTCCAGCGGCTGTTCGAGGTAGCCGTCTTCATTGATGGCGTCGATCAGCACCATCGCCAGCATCTGGTCGCGCTCCGACAGCGTGAGCAGCTTGAGCTGGCTCAGCAGATGTTCGCGCAGGGTTTCCGGCGCGGCTTCCTGGAAATTATATTCGCCATCGTCATCGTTGCCGGTGTTGTCTTCCCAGCGCGTGTTGCCGGAATATTCCAGATAATCGTCGGCGAAATTTTCCTGCACCGGGGCTTCTTCGGTACGCGTCTGCTCCTGCGTGCCGGCGCTTTCCTGTGATGCGCTCGAAGGAATGAAGGTGTCGACGGCGTCGCTGCCGTCGGCGTTCTTTTCGTCCAGCTCCAGCAAAGGGTTGGCCTGCAGTATCGCTTCCAGTTCCTGATTGAGCTCCTGCGTCGAAAGCTGCAGCAAGCGGATGGATTGCTGCAGTTGCGGCGTCAGTGCCAGATTCTGGGAGAAGCGGAGTTGTAAACCTTGTTTCATAGCTGCCTGTTTTGCGTCTTACAGACGGAAATCCTTGCCCAGATACACTTCCTTGACGCTGTCGTTCTGCACGATTTCACTCGGCAGACCGGCAGCAAAAATGCGGCCTTCGTTGACGATGTAAGCGCGGTCGCAGATACCCAGCGTTTCACGCACGTTGTGGTCGGTAATCAGAACGCCGATATTGCGCTCGCTGAGGAAGCGGATGATGCGCTGGATATCCAGCACCGCGATCGGATCAATACCGGCAAATGGTTCATCCAGCAGGATGAAGCTCGGGTTGGTGGCAAGGCAGCGGGCGATTTCCACCCGTCTTCTCTCGCCGCCGGAGAGGCTCACCGCCATGGTGTCGCGGATGTGGACGATATGCAGTTCGTGCAACAGCGATTCGAGTTGCGCTTCAAGTGCTTCATCACTGCTTTTATGCAATTCGAGGATGGCGCGGATATTTTGTTCGACCGTCATCTTGCGAAAGATGGACGGCTCCTGCGGCAGGTAGGAAATGCCCATTCGCGCGCGCAGGTGGATGGGCAGACGGCTCAGATCCTTGCCGTCGAGCAGGATGCGGCCGCCATCGAGCGGTACCAATCCCACCATCATGTAAAAGCTGGTGGTCTTGCCGGCGCCGTTGGGGCCGAGCAAGCCGACCACTTCGCCGCTTCTGATCTGCAATGAAATATCCTGCACGACGGTGCGGGATTTGTATTGCTTGCGCAGGTTCTCGACGATCAGCTCACTCATGGCGCGGCTTCTTTTTTCGGTGTAGTGGTGGATGCGGCCGGTTTCTTCGGCTGGATCACAGCGCGCACGCGCCCGGTAGGTGTTGCCGGGGTAGCGGCCTGGGCGCCGCCGCCGATGACTTCGGCAAATTCCGCATTGGCGTCATACATGATGTAATCACCATGCACGATGTCCTGCCCGCGCTTGACCCAAGCCTTGGTATACAGTTGTACCTTGTCCATGCGGCCGTCATATTCGATGCGCTGGGCGCTGCCTTCCATGTATTCGTTCTTGCCTTCCATCTTCTGCTTGAAGGTGGTCGGGTTACCGTAGGAAGTACTGTGCTGGAAACCGTTGATATCCTCGCGCACAACCAGTTTGTCACCGCGTATCACCAGCGTACCCTGGGTCAGAATGACATTGCCGGTGTAAATGCTGGTTTTCTTTGCATCGTCCACGGTGACGGTGTCGGCTTCGAGATCGATCGGCTTGTCCTTGTCCGCTTTTTCCGCCTGCGCCTGAAATGCGGCCAGCATCAACAGGGTGCCGATCAGGCAGCCAATGCGTGCCGATGGCGTGAAAAACTTATCCATATGTTCTCCGAATCAATCTATGTCCCTGCTTAAATTCAATTTTACTTCCGGTTGCGGCGCGCCTGCCGGTCGGACGTTGCGTTTCACCTGACCGGCCACGGCATTCATGCCGGTTTCAAGCCGCATGGCATTGGGCGCCCGACGCTTGAGGTTATTGGGCGTGCTGGTTTTATCCGTGCCGGGCTTTTCATAGTGCGCTTTTACCCGGTTCAAAAGCTGTATGGTTTTGTTCTTTTTGTCGTAGATCATGCCCGTGGCTCGAATGACCGTTTTTGGCGCCTGCGTAATCAGCACCGGGCTGCTGGTCGTTGCCTTTTCTTCGTCTGGCAGTACCAGCAGGCGTTCGGTGGTCACTACCATCTCGCCCTTGCCGTTGTAGGCCTGCCGCACCACTTTGACATCACCGATAAACTCGATTTCTTCGCCATCGCTGGAAACGAAGCCTTTGTTGCCTTCGATCTGCGAAAACGGCTTGTCGATTTCAAAGCGCGTGAAATGTGGCTGTTCCAGTTCCGTGGAGTCATCATCCGGATAATGCCGCATCTCTGCCGCCATCAGCTTGTAGCGCAGATCGCCGTTTTCATCGGTTCTGGAGGTGATGAAATTGTTCAATATGTAATCCGGGTCGTGACGGCTGCTACCATCAGGTTTTGCCTCGGGCATCTGCACGCTGTAATCGATCCAGAAGGTCAGCAGGGCCAGAATCGCCAGCAGCGCCAACGGAAGCAGAATGGTGGGGCGTGCGTACATGCCGTTGTGTAATCTTGCCTATTTCAGAAATTGCGCCATTTGCGCGTCAAATGTGCCCTGTGCTTTCATCAGCAGTTCACAGGCCTCACGCACGGCGCCACGACCGGCCTGAGCGTGCGTGGTGTAATGCGCATACTGCCGCACCAGCGGTGTGGCGGTCGGCACGGCAATGGCCAGGCCGGCACGGCGCATCGGCGGCAGATCGACGACATCGTCACCCATGAAGGCGGCTTCATCGGCACTGACATTCATTTTTTTCAGCAAATCCTCGAAAGCTTCCAGCTTGTCTTCCACGCCCTGATAAAAGTGGGCAATGCCAGTGGTTTCGGCACGCTTGGTGACGACATTGGAAGTACGGCCGGTGATGATGGCCATTTCGACGCCGCTGGCTTTCAGCAGCTTCATGCCGAGGCCGTCGAGCGAGTGAAAGCTTTTATATTCCTGACCGTCGTCACCTATCATCAGGCTGCCGTCAGTCATGACGCCGTCGACGTCGAAAATAATGACTTTGATACGTTTTGCGCGTTCTGCTACCGGACTCAATTGACTCACTTAAATAACCTTTGCTGTTAACAGGTCGAGCATGTTCAGGGCTCCGACCAGAATTCCCTGCTGATCGACAACCAGCAGACCGTTGATTTTTCTGTGTTCCATCATTTCCACCGCTTCGACCGCCAGTCGTTCGGGCTTGATGGCACTGGGCTGCGGACTCATAACGTCGCGCATCAGGGTACCGTTGATGCTGACACCCTTTTCGAAGGTGCGGCGCAAGTCGCCATCGGTGAAAATGCCCAGTGGTTTGCCGTTTTCATCGACGATGGCGGTCATACCCAGTCCCTTGCGCGTCATTTCCAGCAGGCCGTCCGCTAATGGCGCATCGAGCCTGACGGCAGGAATGGCCTCGCCCTTGCGCATGACATCGGCAACATGAATCAGCAAGCGGCGTCCGAGACTGCCGCCCGGATGCGAGCGGGCGAAATCCTCTGCCGAGAAACCGCGCTGATCCAGCACTGTCACGGCCAGTGCGTCGCCCAGTGCCAGCATGGCTGTAGAGCTGGCGGTAGGCGCCAGCCCGAGTGGGCAGGCTTCCTGACTGACATGCGCGTCCAGATGAATGTCGGACTCCCGCGCCAGGGTGGAACCGGGGTTGCCGGTGATGCTGATGACGGTGGCACCCAGCCGTTTGATGACCGGCAGAATCGCCAGCAATTCTTCGCTTTCGCCGGAGTTGGACAGCGCGATCACCAGATCCTCGCCGGTGATCATGCCGAGATCTCCGTGACTGGCTTCACCCGGATGCACGAAAAAGGCCGGCGTGCCGGTGCTGGCAAAGGTAGAGGCAATCTTGCGGCCGATGTGGCCGGATTTGCCCATGCCGCTCACCACAACCCTTCCCCGGCACTGTAAAATGAGGCGAACCGCATCGACAAAAAGTTGGTCGAGGCGGTTGGCCAGGCTTTCCAGCTCGCGCGATTCAATCAGCAGTACTTCTCTGGCAAGGCCTAAAGGGGACGCAGCGGCAGGGGAGTGGTTTTCTGTGGTTGAGCCGTGATGACGGTGAAGTTGGCTTGTCTCCATAGCGCCAAGTATAAAAGGGAATCAACCTCGAATAAAGGTTGAAAGGACAAATAAAGGCGGTTTTTCAGGAAACAGGCATAATTTTTGCCTGTTGCTGCAAGCGGCCTGATTTTCAAGAACAAAAAATGCAGGATACCCTCGCCATCATTCTGATACTGCTTGTGAGCTCGGTGCTGGCCGTTGCGCTGTTCCGGGCATTGCGGCTGCCTACCATGCTGGCTTATTTTGTTGTCGGCCTCGCATTGGGGCCTGAGACATTCGGCATTCTGCCGGATAGCGAATCCAATCGTGCGCTGGCCGAGTTCGGTGTCGTATTCCTCATGTTCAGTATCGGCCTTGAATTCAGCCTGCCGCAGCTTTATGCCATGCGTCGTACGGTGGTCGGACTCGGCGGCGCACAAGTGGCCGTCACCATGGCAGCGATCATGGCGCTGTGCTGGATGCTGGGTTTGAGCTGGGAGGCGGCATTCGTGATTGCCGCTGCGCTGGCGATGTCGTCGACGGCCATTGTTTCAAGAATGCTGGCCGAGCGGGTTGATCTGAATTCCCGTCATGGCCGTCTTTCCATCGGTATCCTCCTATTTCAGGATATTGCCGTGGTGCCCATTCTGGTGTTGATCCCGGCGCTCGCCGCACACAGCGGCAGTCTTGCCGATACGCTGGGCTGGGCGCTGTTGAAAGCGGCCATCGTCCTGCTGGTGCTGTTCATTTTCGGCAAAAGGCTGATCAACCCCTGGTTCGGTCTGGTCGCCAGGCAGCGTTCGCGCGAACTGTTCGTCATGAACGTGCTGATGGTGACGCTGGTGCTGGCCTATGCCACGCATCTGGCCGGTTTGTCCTACGCGCTCGGCGCTTTCATTGCCGGCATGCTGATTTCCGAAACGCGCTACCGTTATCAGGTCGAATCCGATATTGCCTCCTTCCGCGATATCCTGCTCGGCCTCTTCTTCGTCACTGTCGGCATGCTGCTAGATGTTGGCGTGCTGGCGCAGAACATCGGTTTGATTCTGTTGTTGCTGGTGGCGCTGATTCTATTCAAGGCGGCGGTCATCGGTTTTCTCAGCCGCAGCTTCGGTCACGAACCCGGCGTGGCCATTCGTGCCGCCGTCATTCTGGCGCAGGGCGGCGAATTCGGGTTTGTGATTTTGGCGCTCGGGCTGGAGCAGGGGTTGCTCAGCGGCAATGCACTGCAGATCGTCTTGGCCGCTTCGGTGCTATCGATGATCGCCGCGCCTTTCATCATTCAATACAACGGCAGGCTCGCCCGCCGTCTGGTCAAGAGCTACAACCGCAATCATGAAGACAAGGTGACGGCGATCGAGGAAGTCAGCAAGCAGATGAAAGACCACGTCATCATCTGCGGCTATGGGCGCAGCGGCCAGTATCTGGCGCGGTTTCTGAGGGAAGAGCAGATTCCTTTTATCGCGCTTGATATTGACCCGGTGCGTGTGCAGGAGGCGGCGGCGGCAGGTGAGAATGTCATGTACGGCGATGCCGGCAGGCGCGTAGTGCTGGCTGCAGCCGGATGCGACCGCGCGCGGGCGCTGATCGTCAGTTATGCCGATGTGCCGGCGGCCATGAAAATTCTGCATGTGGTACAGGAAAATTATCCGCAACTGGCCGTCATTGTCCGCACTGTGGATGACAGCCATATTGAATCCCTGCGCGCAGCGGGTGCTGCCGAAGTGGTGCCGGAGGTGCTGGAAGGCAGCCTGATGCTGGCCTCGCATGCGCTGATGCTGATGGGTGTGCCGCTCCATCGCGTGGTCAAGCGTATTCGCACTTTCCGGGAAGAGCGCTACAAACTGTTTCGCGGTTTTTTCCGTGGCATGAGCGATGCAGAGGAGGAGTCACTGGAGCAGCATCAGCCGCGCCTGCATTCCGTGCCGATTACCGCATCGGCTTATGCGGTCGGCAAGCGTTTCGTCGATCTGGAGCTGCTGGATCATAATGTCGAGGTGCAATCCATACGCCGCCGCAATCTCAGCAGCATCATGCCCAACATGGAAACGGTGTTCGAGGAAGGTGATGTCGTAGTCCTGCTGGGCGCGCCGGAATATCTGGCGGCGGCGGAAAAAGTATTAATGACGGGGAGATAGAGATGCATGTGCTGATCGCAGGCGGCGGGATCGTCGGCTGCATGACTGCGATGGAGCTGGTTGCGCGCGGTTGCCGCGTGACCATTGTCGAGCGCAATCAGGTGGCGAGCCAGACTTCGGGCGAATCCTCCTGGGCCGGCGGAGGCATTCTGTTCCCCCTGTTGCCCTGGATTTACAGCGACGAGGTGAACCGGCTGACCATGACCGGTATCCGTTTTTATCCGGAGATCTGCCGGCGCCTGCAGGAAGAAACCGGCATCGACCCCGATTTGCAGCAGTCCGGCATGCTGATTCTGCCGCAATACGATCAGGCGGCAGCGCAAAGCTGGTGCAGGGCTTGGGAATTGCCCGCAGAAAAAGCTTCTGCACGCGCTTTCGGTGTCGCGTCACCAGCGGGTGACGAGGCGCTCTGGCTACCCACCGTCAGCCAGGCCCGCCCGCCTTATGTGATGCAGGCCTTGCGCAAGTGGCTGGAGCAGAACGGCGTGACCCTGCTGGAGCGCACCGAGCTGAAACCTCTCAGCGGCGGGGCGAGTCTGCAGGCATGGGAAACCGTCGATGGCAGACGTCTTGCCGCTGACAAGTTCGTGGTTACCTCCGGTGCCTGGAGTTTCGATCTGCTGAAGGAAACCGCCAGCAAGCTCAACATCAAACCCATGCGCGGCCAGATATTGCTTTACCGGCCGCAGAAAAATCTTGAGCACATGGTCTATCGCGAGGGCTTCTACATGATTCCGCGCAAGGACGGCCTCTTGCTGGCTGGCAGCACGCTGGAGGATGTCGGCTTCGACCCGGCTACGACAGCATCGGCGCGTGCCGAGCTCAATGCAAAGGCCGCAGCCATCCTGCCCGAATTGCGGGATTTGCCCATACTCAAGCATTGGAGCGGGCTGCGTCCCGGCACGCCGGAAAATCTTCCAACCATTTCCGCACATCCGCAGATTGAAAACCTGTTTCTCAATACCGGCCATTTCCGCTACGGGCTGACCATGGCGCCGGGCAGCGCAAAGATCGTCAGCGCGCTGATTTGCGGCGAACAGCCTTTCCTCGACCCGGCGCCGTTCGCCTGTCCCTGAGCCCCGCGCAGAGTGCGCGAACGCCGGGTCTGCGGCCGACCATAATCTGTTTGTAAGCCGTATCGCAGTTGCGGCGTGCATTTCTGCGCCCGCAAGTAAGTGTTCGCCCGCATTTTTTCCTGACCCTGCAGTTGTTAAATTCAGCTGGAAACCCCATCTACGTGTTGTCTGAACGGTGGTTTTGATTGCCGCTTGTTCAGCGCATTGTCGTCAACAGTGAAATGGAGCAGAGAGCAAGCAAGCACAACGCAGGCAAGAATAAAGTAAGCAAGCAACGCTCGAACATGCAGAACATCCGATATCCGGCAGTTGCCGGTACCTTTTACCCCGCTGACCGGCAGCAGTTGGCAGCTACCATCCGGGGTTTTCTCGACAGCGCAGGGGCCGATGCCGGTCTGGTGTTCCCCAAGGCGATGATTGTGCCGCATGCGGGGTATATCTATTCCGGTCAGATCGCTGCAGAAGCCTATGCAAGGCTCGCTGCCGGACCCAAGACCATCCGGCGCGTGGTGCTGCTGGGGCCCGCGCATCGGCTGGCTGTGCGCGGGCTGGCGCTGCCGGAGGCGGATGTTTTCGAGACGCCGCTGGGTCGTGTCGCGCTGGACAGGGCGGCGATGACATTGCTACGGGCGCTGCCGCAGGTGTTGGTGAATGCTGAGGCACACGCCCACGAGCATGCGCTCGAAGTGCAGTTGCCATTTCTGCAGACCGTGCTGGAGGATTTCAGTCTGGTGCCGTTGCTGGTGGGTGATGCCGGTGCCGGGGAAGTGGCGGAGGCGCTGGAAGCAGTCTGGGGCGATGAAGAAACCGTCATCGTGGTCAGTTCCGACCTTTCCCACTACCTGCCGTATGCGCAGGCGCAGCAAATCGACCATCTGACCGTGCAGAAAATACTGGCGCTGGAAGACAGCCTGACGCATCAACAGGCCTGCGGCGGCACACCGATCAACGGATTGGTGCGTGCTGCCAGCAAGCACAGATTGCACCCGAGCCTGCTGGCGATGTGCAATTCCGGCGACAGCGCGGGCGACAAACAGCGCGTGGTGGGTTATGCCGCATTCATATTTTCGGCGGAGGCGGGCGATGTGTGAGACGGTCGGCAGCACCCTGATTGCAATCGCTCAGGACAGCATACTCGACGGCCTGGGTCAGCCTTTGCGCGGCGCTGATGAACAACAGCCCTGGCTGCAGGAGCAAGGCGCGACATTCGTCACGCTCAATCACAGGCAGCAACTGCGCGGCTGCATCGGCAGCCTGCAGGCTTATCGTGCCTTGCTGACCGATGTCAAAGCCAACGCTGTCGCCGCCGCTTTTCACGACCCGCGTTTTCCACCTTTGCAAATGGGCGAATGGAATGACATCGAAATCGAAGTGTCCTTGCTGTCGGCGCTGGAACCGGTTGTTTTTGAGAGTGAGTTGCACGCGTTGGAGCAGTTGCGCCCCGGCGTTGATGGTGTGGTGCTGCAATTCGGTACGCAGCGCAGCACTTTTCTGCCGCAGGTATGGGGACATTTTTCCGATGCCGAGGCTTTCCTCCGCCAGCTCAAGCAGAAAGCCGGGCTGCCTGCCGGTTTCTGGCATGAAAACATCGCATTGCAGCGCTATACCGTGGAGAAATTCAGACAGCGCGATCTCACGGTGACGGCGGTGGAGGGCATGGGTTGATGCGGGAGTCCGGCTACAAGGCGTGCTACTGGCACATGCTGGAAGACGGCCGCATGCAATGCGATCTGTGTCCGCGCGATTGCCGTCTGCACGAAGGCCAGCGCGGCGCCTGTTTCGTCCGCATGCGCGCAGGCGATGAGATGCTGCTCACGACCTACGGGCGCTCGTCTGGATTCTGCATCGACCCGATCGAGAAAAAACCGCTCTATCATTTTTATCCCGGTACTTCGGTGCTGTCGTTCGGCACCTCCGGCTGCAATCTGGCCTGCAAGTTCTGCCAGAACTGGGATATCAGCAAATCGAAAGACATGGACCGCCTGATGGATCAGGCCTCGCCCGAGGCCATCGCTGTCGCGGCGGAGCAGTCCGGCTGCAAGAGCGTCGCCTTTACATATAACGATCCCGTCATCTTCGCCGAATATGCCATGGATGTGGCGGATGCCTGCCATGCGCGGGACATCAAAACCGTGGCGGTGACGGCGGGCTATATGCACGATGCAGCCAGGCGCGATTTTTACGCGAAAATGGATGCGGCGAATGTCGACCTCAAGGCTTTCAGCGAGGAATTCTATTTCAAACTCACCGGCGCACATTTGCAGCCGGTACTCGATACCTTGCGCTATCTCAAGCATGAAACAAATGTCTGGTTCGAGATCACCACCTTGCTGATTCCGGGCGAAAACGACAGCGACGAGGAACTGACGGCCATGTGCCAGTGGATCGCGCGTGAACTCGGCCCTGAAGTGCCGCTGCATTTTTCGGCATTTCATCCGGATTACAAGATGACGGATATTCCGGCGACTCCGCTGCCGGTGCTGCTGCGTGCAAGACAAATCGCGCAGCGCGAAGGTTTGCGCCATGTCTATACCGGCAATGTGCACAATCAGGAGGGTGACACTACGTTCTGCCCCGGCTGCCAGACCCCGCTGGTGGTGCGCGACTGGTACAACATCGAGCGCTATCTGTTGACCGGGAAAGGCCATTGCCCGGTTTGCGATGTAGCGATCGCTGGGCGCTTTGACGAGCGCGCGGGCGGCTTTGGCCGCAAACGTATTCCGATTGCCATCAGGGAATACACTTAACGGGGCTAACATGGCGACGGCTTTGGAAAAACTGGTGCGGATTCCGGCAGACCATGCGTATATCGAAGGCATGCTGGTATTGCCGGAAAATGCGCAAGGTCTGGTGCTGTTTGCGCACGGCAGCGGCAGCAGCCGGCACAGTCCGCGCAACAATGATGTGGCGCAGGTGCTGAGAGCAGCCGGTATCGGCACTTTGTTGATGGACCTGCTGACACCTGACGAGGACCTTGATTACCAGACCCGCTTTGATATTCCGCTGTTGAGCCAGCGTCTGCTTGGTGCGACGAGCTGGGTCAAGGCGCTGCGGGAGCTGCAGGCATTGCCCATCGGCTATTTTGGTGCCAGCACGGGCGCTGCAGCAGCGTTACAGGCTGCGGCAATCAGGGGTAATGAAATCAGCGCGGTGGTCTCCCGTGGTGGCCGGCCCGACCTGGCCGGTGCGTATGTGCTGCATCAGGTGCAGTGCCCGGTGCTGTTGCTGGTGGGCGGGCATGATGACGTGGTGATCGATTTGAACCGGGATGCATACGAGCAACTGCATTGCACGAGGGAGATGGTCATCATCCCCGGCGCCACACATCTCTTCGATGAGCCTGGAACCCTGGAGGAGGTGGCGCGGCAGGCGACGGCCTGGTTCGCCCGGTATCTCGGTCAAGCCCCCGCTGCTGGCTGGGATTGTGAGGAAGCCTGCAGGATGCGCATCACTTCATCATCTTCCACCTGAGGGAAATGCGCATAGAACTGTCCGACCGCACTGAAATCCGCCGGGGCTTCGAGACAGACGGTTTCGTCGGCCAGTGCTGCGATCTTGCTCAGGGTTTCCGGCGGGGCGACCGGCACGGCGCAGATCAGCTTTTGCGGCTGGCGCTTGCGCAGACCGTGCAGCGCTGAAATCATCGTGGCGCCGGTGGCAAGCCCGTCATCGATGACGATGACAATACGGCCGGCCGGGTCTGCGGGCGGTCTGACCGGGGTATATTGCCTGCGCCGCTCGCGCATCACGGCCAGCTGCGCCTGTTTCTCGTCCTCGATATAAGCCTTGTCGGCGCCTGCTTCGGCAGCGTAGTCGGCGATATAGGTCCAGCCGCTTTCATCCACCGAGCCGATGGCGAATTCAGGATTCCACGGCGCGCGCAGCTTGCGCACCAGCACCACATCGAAATCGCCTTGCAGCGCTGCGGCGATGATCTTCGCCATCGGCACTGCGCCACGGGGAATGGCGAGTATCAGCGGATTCCTGCCCTCGTATTGCTTGAGTCGTTCAGCCAGCCGGATGGCGGCATCCCTGCGGTCGTGAAACATGGCCGGCTCCTTTCATCAGTGCTTGTCCGGTTGCAGCAGATCGATCTTGAATGTCGCCTCATAAGGCGGCACGTTGCATTCGATGATGCTGGCGGGCGCAACATCCAGACGCACCCCCGTAATATTGCTGCGCACCGGCAACTTGTTGGCGCCGCGGTCGACCAGTACGGCAGTGCGAATCTCGGCCGCCTGTTTTCTCGCCAGATATTCGACCGCCCGCAGCATGGAGTGGCCTTGATACATGACGTCGTCTACCACCATTATTGTCGTGTTCGCCAGATCGAGTGCTGCATGACCGGGGTCTTCGGTGAGCTGGGTCTGCGGGTGCAGCAGCGTCAGGTCGTCTGCATAACGTTTGATCTGCAGGTTCATGCGTTGCAGGTGCTTCAATCCAAAGTCATCCACCAGCCGCTGATGCAGCATGTCGGCCAATGGTGCCCCCCGCCGCAGGATGCCGACCAGCATCACCTGCTCCCGGCCAGCCAGCAAGCCGGCAGCCTGCCACGCCATGTGGTCGAGTACGGCATTCAATTCGGCAGTTTGATAAAGGCAGGTTCGATTCCCGGGGCTGGAAAATTCCATTTGGACTCCTGTGAATCAGTTGATGATATTGATGGCAGTTACAACATTAGCACGGCCATGAGGGGTGTGAGTACGTGTTTGCGCGAATGATGCCGGCTTGCCGGTTTTGTTATCTTCGATATTGCGACTAAGACGCAAGGTTAAACCAACAGGAAGGAAAAAATCATGACTATAGCAAGCATATGCAATCACGACGTTGTATCGCTGGACCGCGACGCGACCGTGCTGCAAGCGGCCAAGTTGATGCGTCAGCACCATATCGGCAGCGTCTTCGTGACCGAAACCAAAGGCGGCAAGACACTGCCGGTAGGTATCGTGACCGACCGCGATCTGGTCGTCGAGGTGCTTGCGCCGGAGCTGGATGCCGGTGTCATGACCGTGGGTGACATCATGCAGGCCGGCTTGCTGAAAATAGACGAGCAGGCGGGTGTGTTCGATGCCATCCGGCTCATGTCCGGCAAGGGCGTCAGGCGCTTGCCCGTGGTCAAAAAAGAAGGCGAGCTGGTCGGCGTGATCACCATGGATGATTTGATGTTGATGCTTTCCGGCGAATTCTGCAGCTTTGCCAGATTGCTGGAAAAAGAACAGCACAACGAAATCGCAAAACGCCGCTAATACAAACGGGAAGGAACTGATATGAGCGCCAGTCGTACAACCGCAGGATTTCATCGCATCAGCCATGACAGGCCGCTACTGGAGCAGCACATCGATGCGTACAGGGTGGGTGGCAAACTGGCCGACCCTACGGTTTGCCCGCAATGCCACGCCGTTTTTCACAAGGGACGCTGGCAATGGCAGGCAGCGCCAGCAGGGGCGCAGCAGACCATTTGCCCCGCCTGTCATCGTATCAATGACCATTATCCGGCCGGCTACGTCACACTGGAAGGCGCTTATTTAAAAGCGCATGCCGATGAGATTCTGCGCATCGTCAATCACCATGCCGAACATCAGCGCGCGGAGCATCCCTTGAAAAGGCTGATGCAAGTGGAAACGGCCGGTGATGCGGTAGTCATCACCACGACGGATATTCACCTTGCGCGCGGCATTGCTGAAGCAGTGCATCATGCCTGTCAGGGCGAGCTGGAGTTGCAGTACAACCCGGGAGAGAATCAGCTGCGCGCTTACTGGCAGCGATGATTTCTTGAAACACCAATCAGGCAACAGGCCGGACTCGTTGAGTCCGGCCATGCGGTTTCATCTCTCTAGAAAGACTTCTGACAGCGCAAAGCCAGAATCTTCTGGTCTTCGGCGTTGCTGTCATGTCCCGGGTTCATGCGGTACATGCCTGCGATGGACAGGCTTGAACTACTCGAGATGGGCGTAAAGTAGTTCAGCTCTAAATCATATTCGAGGTCTTTCGGCGCCATTGATACGCTACGGTTTTCGTATTGCATGACGCCGTCTTCGCTCATGCCCGTCGGCACTGTCATGTCCAGCTTGCCGGATTTGACCACCATGGGCTGGCTGATGGCAATGCCGAAGCGGTCTTCTTTCCGCAGCAGGTTGCTCGTCATCAGGCCGAGGCTCCAGGATTGGCTGTTGATCGAATCAACCGATGTGACCAGGGAATTGGACTGCCGGCCTGACGAGGAATTGCCGTAGCTGAAAGAACCTGCAAGCCAGGTGTCGGCGGTCAGCTGTTTGGTGGCGGAAACTGACATGAACCAGGTGCTGGTCGCATCGTTGATACCGAAGTAGGTCCCGGGTGAGCCGCCCAGCAGACTCTCCTCTTCGTTGGCCAGACCCATTGATACGGCGACTTTGGCATCCTTTCAGTGGCCGGAAACTTCCAGCAGGCCGGTCTGCGTGGCGGTGTTTACCTTGTTGTATTCCTGTCCTGTCAGCGCAATGGCGTTTTCCCCTTGCATGGCGAGCGGATCGAAACTTGCTACCGCGCCGGCAGAGACCGACCAGTGGTTGTTGAGCGGCATGCCGTAACCGGCAAAGTTCTGATAGCCATTAAATCCCAGGTACGGGTTGCTGAAGGCCTTGTCGGCCATGAAGCCGGCGGACTCGAAAGGGGTGTTGGCGAAGCCGAATACATAGTTGGGGTTGGCATTCATGCCAAATGCAAGTTGTTCACCGCTGGCGAGAGTTTTCGTGTAAGTCATCGATGTCAGCGCAACCGGCTGGGCAAGCGGTGATACGGACAGATTGTATTGCTCCGGCGCCTCGATTTGCGTCATAGTCAGCCGTGCTCCGTCAAGACGTGTTTCAGTGCTGCGCATGCGCGTATCCATACCGGAAAACAACTGGCTCAAATTCAATGAAGGTGCGGATGAGGATGCGTACAGCGATGACATGTCGAGCAGATAATCCCGGCCGAACTCGTCCAGTCCGGCGACGGTCAGGTTGGCATGTGAGAGGGCGCTGCCGTAAGCTGAGGAAGAGGTGTTGGCTGATGATCCGCCGCCAAAGCTGACATTGCCACCGGAGGCAGTTTTTACCGTGGTGCTGCCGACCGGTTGCATGGCTCTTTCGAGGTTGAGCAGACCGCGGCCATAGATGCGGTCTGTGCCCGGATCGCCGAGGTCGGTTGCAGTGGTGAGCAGAACGCCCGCAATTTTGTTGGCGCTGAGATAAGGCCAGTAGGACTTGATCAGCGCGGCGGCGCCGGAAACTATCGGTGCGGCCATGGATGTACCGCTCATGTAGGCGTAGGTGCCCGGCTGGTTGTAGGTCGAGACGATATTGACGCCGGGGGCGACCATATAGTAATTCATGGTGTCTCCGGCACGGTTGCTCCAGCTGGCGATGATATTGTTCTGATCGACAGCTCCTACCGCAAGAATTTGTCCATTGGCCCAGCTTTCCGTCGCGTATCTTGCCGGCCAGTTCGGGTTGTCATAGCCGGAATTACCCGCGGCTGCCACGATCAGCTGTCCGGCTTTGACATTGTTTTTCAGCGCGGTTGCGACGGTGCTGTAGCTGCTGCCTTCCCAGCCGAGGGAGAGGTTGACGATGGATGCCTTGGCGCCGTAACTGCGGCTGTAGTCCAAGCCTTTGGCCAAGTTTGTCAGTGAGCCCGAGCCGTTCTGATCCAGTACCTTGATCGGCACGATCTGCGATGCCGGCGCAACACCGACGCTGTAGCCGCTGCCGGCACTGCCGCCGATGATTCCCGCAACATGTGTACCGTGCCCGTTGTCGTCGGAATTGGTGCCGGCAGCAATGGATTTGTTGGAAACATAGTTATATCCCGCGAGGAGCCGGCCGCTCAATTCACTGTGGTTGTAAACACCGGTGTCTATCACCGCAATACGAATTTTCGCGCCGTCCGCGCCCAAGGACCAGGGCACCGAGGCTTTGATTGCCCCGATATGCCATGAATAGGCAAGTTCTGTCGCTGTAGGTTTGACGACCGCAAAAGAAGTCAGGTCTTCATTTTCGATAAACCCCAGAACCTGGAGATCATCGTCAGCTGCTACGTTGGTGTTGGTTAGCATTGCGGCCAGAAGAACGGAAATTATTTTAGGAGCAGGATAGTTCATGATGTGCCCTTTCTCTCGGTGTTGTTATGGTAAAAAAGACCATAACAAACGCAAAATTCAAGGTCAATCCTGTCAGATTTGTGGGCGATCAACGCCGGATTATTCCGGTTGGTAGTAAGTTTTTTATCGCCAGCGGAAAAACAAGCGCTGTTCTTCAGGCCTGAATTCTGAGTGAAATAATCAATGCATGATGGTGTCAGGCGAGATACAACGGGCAGGTTTGAAACAGATAACCACTGGTTAGTGGCCGTCGACCCGCTTGTAAGGTTTGGGGCGTTTGCCTAGCAAACCTGACAGGGCGCCGGCAGCTTTGCATAAGTGTTTTTTTTACATCAGTGACTTTGATCCCTGATTGCGGTCGCAAAGACAGGCGTTGGGTAGTTGAATTCTGGCGGCTACAAAGGAGATGGATTAAATCCAATTCTCCACTAAATGCACATGTGCTTTTGGCTGCGAAAGACATGTATCAAGCACAAAGTGTGCATAATATAAAATGAATATTTCCAACAATATTTTCACCCAAATTCGTCGGCTGATGTGCGGAGCTGGGACCTGCGCTGAGTGGTTTGCGCCCGCCCGTCACCAATTAAAACACAATTGGCAGTATCGACTTCTGCATCACATCAGAAGCTGTGGTTGCCGCAGAATGTGGGGAGAGAGTGGATATTGCCGAATATCTCATTGTTGTTTTGGAGCTTGTCGGTATAAAAATCAGAACAAATACGACAGAATGTTTTGCAGGAAGTGACTAGGTAAAACGATAATTATGATAATCTCTTAAAGGATTTTATTGATCGCAAATGCGATTGTCAGAAAACTCCAGAAAGAGAAATAGCAACATGTCACGGTTACTTTTACTTTTGGCCTTAATTGTAATTTCCCCTGTAGCAAGCGCTTTTGGTGTTGATGTCTGCTTCAATGATCCTGAAGCCTCAGGGAAAATCATTAGAAACTGTATCGGAGTTGAAAAAAATTGCCGCAAACAACCGCTCAGTCCTAAAGATGCGGTGCAATGCAGGATTTTGGCAACTGCCGATTCACTCGGCGGGCTGTCCGGAACGAATGAGATTATCGGCGGCAGAAGTACCTTACATAGCGATGCTGTATATCTGATTGCTCAGTTGAACGGATTCTCGGCCTGGCAGGCTTATCAGATCATGATTTATAGCGAAGCAACTGATCAATCTGCTTATGAGCCATTCAATCAATCTGGCAAACTGATGATGTCAGCAGATGACATGGATGCATGCTACGAGAGTGGTATGTTGGATAAAAAATGCCTGGCCATCACACCCAGGCTTTCCGGCCTTTACAAGTTCAACGACAAGACAGGCGGACAGCTCTTGCACTTGCATGCCAGATTCACGGAAGATGATTTCCCACCGCCAAGTACCCCCTACCCTACAGACTATCTGTCAGCGCAAAATGTTGTATCGGAGCGCTTGATCAACAACCTTAAAGCCTGGGCGTTTGGTGAACGAGCTGATGCATGTGTCTCAGGCATCACGGTGAATCCGTCTGATGTGAACGCTGCCTGTGTGGAAGGTCGTTTGCTGGATTTTCGAATGAACTTCTTTTCATTTGGGTACGCCGGCGCTGCCATTCCGTTTCAAGCCGAGACCGGCGTGCTCATCATGAACGAAAACCCGAGAGTACTTTCGACGGAAAAGGACATGGGCGCATACATGCCTCATGACCCTCAAATGGTCCGACTCGGCGTATTCCTGCATTCACTGGCTGATCGTGTGTCACATCACATGTGTACTGATGAGTCATATTTCTATGAAACGGAAACCGGCGACTACAACTCGGTATATCCTGCGGCACCCTGCGCCCAGGGCAATCATTTTCTCTGGCACGCCTGGGAGCAAGGGACGAATCAGAAAAATATCAAGAACGAGGAATTCAGAACCATTGAGCGGGCCCTGAATGAAATTTGGAATGTACTGGAAACACGTGCCAGGACAATGAATTTGCAACCACGGTCAGTCAACCGCGACCTCAGCATTCGCGCTTTGGTTGGTGCAATGGGTATCTATGATCCGGTACAAAGATTGAACGCGGTAACCCGTCTGATTGAATATTATGGTTTTCCGCCATTGCCGGGTCACGGGAGTTATCGAAGAAAATCTATCGAAACCTGGCTTGATGATGTAGAAGCAGTTGCTGAGTAATCGTCCAGTAAAGCGGGTGAAGTCGATGCGATTGCATGTTACCCAGTTCGTTGAACGCGTGCTTGCGACTTACCATTCCTGTATCTGAACGTAGCCATTTAAGCCCCGTGAAAAGGACCAATTCAGGGCAAACCCGCTTTTATCTCTTCATCCTGTTGCTTTTGCTAGTGGCTATTCTCCGCTTTCCAGCTGCCGGATTTACCGCCCTGTTTTTCTAGCAGGTGGATATTACTGATCGTCATGCCGCGGTCGACGGCTTTACACATGTCATAAATCGTCAGTAGGGCGATGCTGACAGCCGTCAGCGCCTCCATTTCGACGCCGGTGCGTCCCACCGTTTCGGCGGTAACGGTGCAGTGCACGGTGTTGCTCTTTTCGTCGATTTCAAATTCAACGCCTACCCTGGTCAGCGCGATTGGGTGGCACAGCGGAATAAGATCGGAAGTGCGTTTCGAGCCCTGAATCGCGGCGATTCTTGCAATACCGAGCACGTCGCCTTTTTTTGCTTCGCCATGCATGATGAGGTCCAATGTGGCGCGCTTCATCTGGATGCTGCCGGCCGCGACTGCAATGCGCCGCGTTTCATTTTTCTCGCCGACGTCAACCATGTGCGCCTGACCGCTGTTATCGAAATGTGTGAGCTGACTCATGACAGACCCCGGGTGCGGGACTCCTCGATTGCTGAAGTGAACTGATACCTGAATACCGCTATCATACCAACGATGAAACTTGTTTATGTCATGTTGTTAAGCGCGCTTATGCTGCTTGCGGTGCTGCCGGCGGCGAGCGCCAACGAGCTGCCCGATCTCGGCGACGTATCGGCTACCGTACTTTCGCCCTTGCAGGAGCAAATGATCGCCAATCAGATCATGCGCGATGTGATGCGCAGCAATCAGGTTTCGCGCGATGTCGAGATCAACGATTATATTCACAACCTCGGTTATCGCCTGGTGTCGCACGGGCCGGACAAGCGTCAGCAGTTCAATTTCTTTGTCGTGCAGGATAACACCATCAATGCCTTTGCCATGCCCGGTGGCGTTGTCGGCGTGCATACCGGCCTGATTCTGGCCGCCAATAATGAGTCGGAACTGGCCGGGGTGCTGGGCCACGAAATCGGTCACGTCGTGCAGCGCCATCTGGCCCGCATGATGGCGCAACAGAAGCAGGATTACCTGCTGAATCTGGCCACCATGGGGCTTGCCCTGCTGGCGGCCCGCTCTAATCCGCAACTCGGTAGCGGGGCAATGGCGGCGGCCTCTGCCGGCTCTGTACAAAAGCAGCTGGATTACACGCGCGAGCACGAACGCGAGGCCGATCGCGTCGGTTTGCAGATACTCGACAGCGCCGGTTTCGATACGCGCGGCATGCCGGAATTCTTCAACACCATGATGAAAAGCTCGCGTTTTGTTGACGGCAGCGCGCCTTCATTTCTGCGCACCCACCCGTTGACGACTGAGCGTATTACCGATGTCCGTAACCGCGTCGAAAGCATGCCTTACCGGCAGGTGCCGGACAGCCAGGAGTTTCAGTATGTGCGCGCCAAGTTGCGCGCGGCGCATGGTTCGGCCTCGCAGGCGGTGACGTATTTTCAGGAAACCCTGCGCGAAGGCCGCTACACCAACGAGGCGGCAGAGCAATACGGGCTGGCACTGGCGATGATGCGCAACAACAATCTGGAAGGGACCGCGCAACAGGTGGAGTGGCTACGCAAAAATGCAGCGCGCCATCCTTATGTTGAAACCCTGGCCGCCAACCTGCTGGTGGCCCGGCGTGATGTCGAAGGCGCAGGCAAGCAGTTCGCTCAGGCTTTGCAGCAGTTTCCCAATCATCGTGCGCTGATTTACGGATATGTTGAGCATTATCTCGCAATGGGCCAGGCCGACAAGGCTCTCAAATTGATCGGCGACAAGCAGCCGGCATGGCCGGACGATCCGTACTTCTACGAATTGAAGTCGCGCGCTTACACCATGCAGGGCAAGAATCTGCTCAGGCATCAGGCACAGGGCGAGGCGTATTTTCGACGCTACAATCTGCAAAGCGCACTTGAGCAGATGGACTTGGCGGTCAAGGCCGGCGATGGCGATTTTTATCAGCAATCCATCGTCGAGGCGCGTTTGAACCAGTTGAAGCAGATGGCACTGGAACCAAAAAAGGAAGGATTATTCAATTGAACGAGCAAGATTCGAGCAAGCAGCATCTGCCGCGTCGCGGCTTTCTGCAGCTCGCGCTGGGCGCAGTTGCCGCGCTGATGTGGATGCCCGTTAGCGCATTGGCCGCACTCTGGAACAAAGCGGCTTTCGAAGCGACGACGCAGCCGGAGGCGGTCAAGGGCCTGCAGGTGGCGGGCGAAACGCCGAGCAGCGAGATCGACATTGTTGCGCCCGATTTTGCCGAGAACGGTGCCGTGGTGCAGGTCGAAGTAAAAAGCCGTATACCTGGCACCGAGGCAATGGCCATTCTGGTGGAGAAAAATCCGACGCCGCTGATCGCCAATTTCATGTTCAGCGATGGCGCTGAGCCGTCTGTCGTGACCCGCATCAAAATGGCAGAAACCTCGAATGTGCAGGTGATTGTGAAGGCCGGAGACCGCTATTTCACTGCAGCCAAAATGGTCGAAGTTTCTTTGAGTGGGTGTTGAGGGTAAAAGCATGAGAGACATGAAAATGCGTGCCCAGCTGAAAGCGGGCGTGACCGAAGTGAAGGCACTGATCAGCCACCCGATGGAAACCGGCCGCCGCAAGAACGCGCTGGATGAGACCGTGCCTGCCCATTTCATTCAGCTGGTGACGGCCACGCTCAATGGCCGCAAAGTGCTTGAGGCACAATGGGGTACAGGTATTTCCAAGAATCCGTACCTGACTTTTTACCTGAACGATGCCAGGGTAGGTGACAAGGTTGTCATCACCTGGCACGACAACAACGGCGAAAGCGGCACCGGCGAGATTGCGGTGACGGCCGCTTGATGAGATGGCAGCCTAAAGCAGATCGATCCCGAATCGTCTGACCAGCAGGGCAAACAGCCCGAAGCAGCAGACGGTGACGACTACGCAACTCCCCAGCGTGGGCCAGAACCCCAAGCGCGGCAGCAGCCAGGGAAACAGCAGAAACATCGGCAGGGTCGGGATCACGTACCAGAAGGTATACCAGGCATGATTGGCGATTTTTTCGCCGGATTGCCCTTCCACATACAGCCAGATCAGCGCCAGCACCGTCACCAGCGGCAGCGCCGCAACAAAGCCGCCCAGCTTGTCGCTCCGTTTGGCAATTTCGGAAACCAGCACGACCACGCCGGCAGTCAGCAGATATTTGGTCACGATCCAGCTCATGGTTTACGCCTTGGACATGCGTGCTGCAACCGCTTCCGCCACGCGGATTCCATCAACGGCAGCCGACAGAATGCCGCCGGCGTAGCCTGCGCCTTCGCCAGAAGGATAAAGGCCGCGTGTGTTGATGCTTTGCAGGCTGATATCGTCGCGCTTGATGCGGATCGGCGACGAAGTGCGTGTTTCGACGCCGGTCAGCACCCCATCAGCCAGATCGAATCCATTGATTTGTCTGGCGAAAGCGGGAATGGCCTCGCGTATGGCGCTGATGGCATATTCCGGTAATGCGGTATCGAGATTGGTCAGTTTCACGCCCGGCGTATAGGAGGGCAGGACTTCGCCGAATGCGGTGGAGGGACGGTTGGCGAGAAAGTCGCCGATCAGCTGCCCCGGTGCGCTGTAATTGCTGCCGCCCAGTACATAGGCGCGGGATTCCAGTTCACGCTGAAAACGCATGCCGGCCAGCGGGTTGCCGGGGTAATCGGCCTCCGGCGTGATGCCGACGACGATACCCGCGTTGGCGTTGCGCTCGTTGCGTGAGTACTGGCTCATGCCGTTGGTGACCACGCGACCTTGCTCCGAGGTGGCGGCAACGACTGTGCCGCCGGGACACATGCAGAAGCTGTAGACCGAGCGTCCGTTGCTGGCGTGGTGCACCAGCTTGTAATCGGCGGCGCCGAGCTTGGTCAGCAATTCTTCGCTGTAACTTTTGCCATAGCGCGCGCGGTCGATCAGTGATTGCGGGTGCTCGATGCGGAAGCCGATGGAAAAAGGTTTTGCTTCGATGTAAATGCCGCGTTTGTGGATCATCTCGAAGGTGTCGCGCGCGCTGTGGCCGACCGCCAGCACCAGATGCCGTGTCGCGATGCGTTCGCCGTTCTGCAGCACTACCGCGCTGACTTCGCCGTGATCCAGTTCGATATCCTCCACCCGGCTCTGGAAGCGGATCTCGCCGCCGAGCTGAATGATGGTGTTGCGCATTTCTTCCACCATGCCGACCAGCCTGAAGGTACCGATATGCGGATGGCTGACGTAAAGAATTTCTTCCGGCGCACCGGCCTTGACGAATTCCTGCAATACCTTGCGGCCGTAATGTTTCGGGTCCTTGATCTGGCTGTAGAGCTTGCCGTCAGAGAAAGTACCGGCGCCGCCTTCGCCGAATTGCACGTTGGATTCCGGGTTGAGTGTCGATTTGCGCCAGAGCCCCCAGGTATCCTTGGTGCGCTCGCGCACGGCCTTGCCGCGTTCCAGCACGATGGGCCGAAAGCCTGATTGGGCAAGAATCAGCGCGGCGAAGATGCCCGCAGGGCCGAAGCCGACGATGACCGGGCGTTCCTTGAGTGACGCCGGTGCTGTGGCAACGAACTTGTAATGGGTATCCTGCGATGGATTGACATGCGGATCCTTGCGGAACTTTTCCAGCAGTCTGGCTTCGTTCCTGACTTCCGCGTCAATGCTGTAAACGTAGAGAATGGCATGCGATTTGCGGGCATCGACCCCGCGCTTGAAAATCTCGAAATGCAGCAGATCATGCTCTGCAATCCCCAGTTTTTTCAGGATGGCTGCTTTGATTTCATCGGATTGATGAACGAGCGAAGGCGCTTTTTCGACCGGCAGTTTGATTTCGGTAAGTCTGATCATGCAGTGTGGCTATTCAAATGTTCAGGGGAAGTTGCAACAGTTTGCGCAACATGGGGACGGTGACAGGTTTCTTCGACGTCAGCGACCACTCGTCGAGCGCATCCAGCGTTGCCATCAGCGTGGGCAGATCGCGGCGCAGATAGCGCAGGCAGTAATCCACCACTTCGTCCGGCAGTTTCATGCCGCGCTCAGAGGCGTGATTGCGCAGGGCGCAGGCTTTTTCCTCGTCGGTCAGCGGATGCAGCTGGTAGACCAGCCCCCAGGCGAGGCGCGTGGCAAGGTCGTCGCGCAGCCCCATTTGCATCGGCGCAGCGAGTCCGGCACTGACCAGAACGCCTGCAGCGGGATTTTCACGCAAGTGGTTAAAGGTGTTGAATAACTGGATCTGCGCTTCTTCAGAGAGCAAATGCACGTCATCGGCAGTGGTTAGCGGCAGGTCGAGCCGTGCCGCCAGCATTGCGCAGGATTTGAGCAGATGGGTCTTGCCGCAGCCTTCAGCGCCCCAGAGATAGACGAAGCGCAGCTCCGACTGCCCACTCGCGACACGGCGCAGACTGTCCAGGGCTTCGGCGTTGCGGCCGCCGACGAAGTTTTCCAGCGAAGGCGGTGGCGCCGGTTGAATATCCAACAGCAATTGTTTCATACGGCTTATTTCAGGTAGGTGTCGCTGGCAAGATAGCCTTGTCTGGCATGGCGCAAACCGACAGCGATGGCAGCGCCGACCGGCAGCGCCAGCAGGATGCCGGCAAAACCGAACAATTGGCCACCGGCAAGCAGTGTGAAAATGACGACGACCGGATGCAGCCCGATGCGGTCGCCTACCAGCCACGGCGTCAGCACCATGCCTTCAAGCAGTTGCGCGGCGATAAAGACCAGCAGCACCGGCACAATCTCGCCGAAGCTGGCGAATTGCAGCGCGGCAGCCATCAGCGCCAGCAGCAAGCCGACGGTGACGCCGACGTAGGGAATAAAGCCCAGCAGCCCGGCAATCAGCGCAACCGGCAGCGCCATTTCAAGACCGATGGCCATCAACGCGATAGCGTAGAACAGCGTCATCATCAGCATGACCGAAAGCTGGCCGCGCAGGAATTCGGCGAGCACCTGATCAATTTCACCGGCGATCAGCGCGGTTTTTTCGTACCAGCGGCGCGGAATCAGTTGAGCGATACGGTTCACCATGCCATGCCAGTCACGCAACATATAGAACAGCACCACGGGAACCAGCAGCAGGTTGATGAACCAGCCGATAATGGCGAAGCCACGGTTGCCAAGTGCGGCCAGCAACTGGGTGGCAAAGTTGCCTGCAGTTTGCCAGTGCTTGGTGAGCATGGATTGCAATTGCGCGACGTCGATCGAAAGCGGAACGCCGAAATATTGCATCAGCAATGGCTCGATGCGGTTTTTGAGCATGACGGCAAAATCCGGCAGACGCTGGATGATCAGCAAAATTTCTTTTTGCAGCATGGGCACGATGAGCAGGAACACCAACAGCGCAAATCCCGCCAGCAGCAGCATGACCAGCAATGTGGCTGTTGTGCGGCCGAAAATCAGCATGCCGATGCGCCAGCGGCTGAACGCATCGACCAGCGGTTTGAAGATGTAGGCCATAATCGCGGCCATCAGAAATGGCCCCATGATCGGCAGCAGCAAATAAAAAACCAGTAGAAACCCGGCTGCGAGCAGCATGATGCGGTAATCCGGCAACAGGTTTTCTCGTTTCGTCGTCATATCGGGTAAAATTATGCCTTCAAAAGGATGATTTATCTTGATGTTTTTTTAGTGGAAAGCGAGAACGCAGTTGAATTCTAATTCTTCAAACGGTGATGCAGCAAAAACTTCGATCAGTTATCGCGATGCTGGCGTCGATATGGAAGCGGGCGATGCGCTGGTCGAACAGATCAAACCGTTTGCAAAGCGCACCATGCGGCCTGAAGTCATGGGCGGGATCGGTGGCTTCGGTTCGCTGTTCGAGGTGCCGAAGAAATTCAGGAATCCGGTGCTGGTTTCCGGCACGGATGGCGTCGGTACCAAACTCAAGCTGGCTTTCCAGCTCGACAAGCACGATACCGTCGGCATCGATCTGGTGGCTATGAGCGTCAACGATATTCTGGTGCAGGGCGCCGAGCCGCTGTTTTTTCTCGATTACTTCGCCTGCGGCAAGCTGGAAGTCGGCACTGCAGCAAAAGTCATCAAGGGCATTGCGCAGGGTTGTGAGCAGGCCGGCTGTGCACTGGTCGGCGGTGAGACCGCCGAGATGCCAGGCATGTATCCGGCCGGGGAATACGATCTGGCGGGGTTTGCCGTCGGCGCAGTCGACCGTGATGCCATCATCGACGGTTCTGCCATCGCCGCCGGCGATGTGCTGCTCGGGCTGGCTTCCAGCGGCGCGCATTCCAACGGCTATTCGCTGATCCGCAAGCTGATCGACAACTCCGGCATCGACATGAGCGCTGATTTTCACGGCAAGCCGTTCCGCGATGTCGTCATGGCGCCTACCCGTATCTATGTGAAGCCGCTGTTGAAGCTGCTCGCCGCAATCAAGATCAAGGGTATGGCGCATATTACCGGCGGCGGTATTACCGAGAATGTGCCGCGCGTGCTGCCCGCAGGCCTGACCGCAGAGGTGAAGAAGGACAGCTGGCAGATGCCGCCACTGTTCGGCTGGCTGCAGGCGCAGGGTAACGTGACGGATGACGAAATGTACCGTACCTTCAATTGCGGCATCGGCATGGTCGTCATTGTTGCCGCTGAAGACGCAGAGGTGGCGCAGGCGCTGCTGGCGGCGGAAGGCGAGCAGGTTGCCGTGATCGGTTCGATCCGGCCGCAGGCTGCCGGTGAAGCGCCAACCGTAGTCGTCTAGGCGATGCCCCTGTGGTCGCTGCTGATCGGCGGCTGCCAACCGGGGGCCATCTTCACGCGTTGGGCAGGCTGGTCATCAAGAAGGGTCCATCATGCAGCAGTTTTTTTCAAAAATCATCGCCGTGCTTTTGCTGGCCTTGAGCCAGTCGGTGGCAGTTGCCGCACCAAAATCCGTCACCTTGAATTACGAAGCCAGCCGCAACGGCCAGCCGTTCGCCAATATCACGGAAACCTATACCGTGCAGAACGGCAAATACCGTATCGAAAGCGTGACCAAAGGTATCGGGGTTTATGCCTTGCTCGGCGAGCGCAGACTCACCAGCGAAGGCGAGGTTGGCAGGGGTGGTCTCAAGCCCTTGCATTTCGAGCTGCATCAGGGCGGTAATCCGAAGCGCTCGCTTTATACGGATTTCGACTGGGCGGCCAGCACGCTGCAGATGAAGGTCAAGGGTAAGCTGCTGAACGAGGCTTTGCCCAGCGGCACCCAGGATATCAGCAGTCTGATCTATCAGTTCATGTTCGTGCAGCCTGCAGGCGACACGTTCAAACTGCCGGTCACCACCGGCAAAAAACTCAAGATGTACGAGTATCGTGTCGCGGGCCGCGATGTGCCGCTGACCGTGCCGGCAGGCAGCTACAACACGCTGCACCTGCGCGATGCGGGTGAGGACGCCGACGAGGACAGCAAGGAGTTGTGGCTGGGCGGCGCAGCCACGCATTTTCTGCCGGTAAAACTGGTCATGCGGGATGACAAGGGTGCCGTCATCGAACAGGTGTTGACCAGTCTGCATGCGAAATAAATGGCTGCCATCCGCTGATTATTCCACTCTGCTGCGTGGTGCGCTGGCGCTGGCGTTCTCCGTTTTGTTGCATTTGCTATTGCTGGGCCAGCTCAATCTCAAATTCAGCTTTCTCGAGCCGGAAAATCAGGTCGTCGAAATCAGGTTCTCTGACCCTGTGAAAAAGCTGCCATATTTAACGCCGCCGGTAGCTGTAGATGCGCCGCCAGCGCGGTCAGCGCAGCAACAAAAAACAGAGCAAAACCCACAGAAAAACCCAGAGCAAAAGCCTGAAATCGCCCAGCCGCAAGAGCTGCCGGACAGCCCTGACGTTACGGAACAGCCCGAAGCAGCGGAGCTGCCGTCGTCCGCCGGTATCGAAACGGCAGAACTGACGCAAGATGCAGCGCCTGCTCAGGGCGAATCGCTACCTGCATCAGAAACTCCGCTGCCTGTTCCGGAAGAGCCGCCGCTGCCCCCGCTACAGCTGGTGGAATCTGAGTTCGACATACTGCGTGGCATCGAGGGCACGAAAATTGGCCAGACCAGTGTGCGTTACGCACTTGCTGCCGATGACAGTTACGTACTTGAAAGTGTCAGCGAAGCCAAGGGTATTGCATCGATTTTCATTCCTGGAAAACTGTTGCAACGCAGCGAGGGCAAGCTGACACGGGAGGGGTTGAAGCCATCGAGTTTTATTTACCAGTACGGCCGCTCTGCCCGTGCGCAGCAGGCCAGTTTTGACTGGCAGAGCCGCAAGTTGACGCTGACGACCAGCAAGGGTGTGAAGACCACGCTGTTGCCCGCAGATGCACAGGATCTGATGAGTTTTATGTACCAGTTCATGTTTGTGCCGCCGCTGCAGGAGATGATGCTCAACATCACCAATGGCAAACGCATCAAGGCTTATGCCTACAGTTTTGCCGGCGAGGAGGAATTGTCGACTAAAATAGGCAAGCTTCGCGTCATGCATCTGGAAAACACCAATGATGACGGCGACGAGAAAAATGAACTATGGCTAGCCGTGGATTACCGCTATCTGCCGGTAAAAATACGTAAAACAGAAAAGGACGGCAGCGTGATCGAACAAATCATCACCAGTATCAAGACCGATGACATGCAATGAATAAAATGGATTCCAACTTAATGCGCCTGACCGCGATGGCGCTGGCAGACGTGATGAACAAGCCGGGGCCGGCGGATGCCAAGCTCGGCGCATTTTTCCGCAACAACCGCGAGCTCGGCAACAAGGAGCGCGCCTTTGTCGCCGAATCAGTCTACGGCGTTCTGCGGCGCAAGGCCTTGCTGACACACCTGGCGGGCGGCGACGACCCGCGCAAATTGCTCTTGGCGCTGTTTCTGCGGGTACAGGGTTTGAGTATGCGCGATCTCGATGCCAGTCTGAACAAACAGCAGAAAGAGTGGGCACAGGAGATCAAGGCCCGGTCAAGCGCCGGTCTCAGTCCTGCCCAGCAGGCCGACCTGCCTGACTGGCTGTGGCAGAAACTCGCCGAGCAGTACGACGAAGATCAGGCATTGACCATCGCCCGCAGCATGCATCAGCCAGCCAGCCTCGATTTGCGCGTCAATACCATCAAGGCTACGCGCGATGACGTGATGAAGAAATTCCTGAGTGAATCGACCGAGGTTGCCGCCACACCTTATGCACCGACCGGTTTGCGCATGGCGCAGAAAATGAACATCAGCCGCCATCCGTTCTTTACCGACGGCAAGTTCGAAGTGCAGGATGAAGGCAGTCAGCTGCTGGCGCATCTGGTGGCGCCGCGTCGCGGCGAGATGATTGCCGACTTCTGCGCCGGTGCGGGCGGAAAGACACTGGCGATGGGCGCATTGATGCGTAATTCCGGGCGCCTCTATGCTTTTGATGTTTCCGAAAAACGCCTCGCTAATCTGGGTCAGCGGCTCAAGCGCTCCGGGCTTTCCAATCTGCACAGTCAACTGATTGCGAGCGAACAGGACCCCAAACTGAAAAGATTGCAAGGCAAATTCGACCGCGTCCTGGTTGACGCGCCCTGCAGCGGTCTCGGCACGCTGCGGCGCAATCCGGATTTGAAATGGCGTCAGACGGAGCAGGATATCGTCGAGCTGACCGCCAAGCAGACCGCCATTCTCGATCGCGCAGCGCGATTGGTAAAAACCGGCGGGCGCCTGATTTATGCGACCTGCAGCCTGCTGGCGGATGAAAACGAAGGTATCGCCGAAGCCTTTCTGGCGGCACATGCCGACTTCAGCCTGGTGCCGGCCAACGAGGTTCTTGCGTTGCAGCATATTGCGCTGGATACCGGAGTTTATCTCAAGCTTTTCCCGCATCTGCACCAGACCGATGGCTTTTTTGCTGCCGTGTTCGAAAGAAAAGTGCGGGCGCCTTCGCAGCCTGACGAGGATGCGACAGTACTTGTCGATGAGGCAGCGCAACCTGTTGCTGCAGAGCAGTCCGCTGATACCAAATCTACTGATACCAAGCCTGTGCGCAAGGCTGCAGCCAAGGCAGCCGGCACAAAGGTTAAAGCGGTGAAGGCACCCGCCAAGCCGCGCGCCAGAAAGGCTGGCAAACCGGCATGAGGCTGCCCGGCCTCAACATGCAGATTTTGCTGGGCGCGGTGCTCGGCGTGCTGATCGGTTTCTGGCTGCAATCGTTGGGCACCGAAAGTGCGGCAGTGCAGCCCGTGCTGTACGCGAGCAATCTGGTCGGCGGCGTGTTCATCGATTTACTCAAGATGATCCTGATCCCGCTGGTGTTCACATCCATCGCTGTCGGTATC
Source organism: Methylophilales bacterium LSUCC0135 (assembly GCA_001704575.1). Taxonomy (GTDB): domain Bacteria; phylum Pseudomonadota; class Gammaproteobacteria; order Burkholderiales; family Methylophilaceae; genus UBA6140. The sequence continues at coordinate 52,660 of MCAW01000002.1, read as the reverse complement.
GCCAACCTGCAGGGCACAGGCGACATGCACCGGGTATGGAAGCTGGCGCTGGCTTATTTCGTGCTGACCATGATGATCGCAGTGTTTGTCGCCATGCTGTTCAGCAATATTTTCCGGCCCGGCGAAGGCATGCAGATTGCCATGTTTGCCGACGCCATGCAGGGTTTTCATAGCGAGCAGCTGACGCTGTCGCAGTTCTTCCAGCAGTTTCTGCAACGCCTGTTCGTCAACCCTTTTGCTGCCATGGCGCAGGGCAATGTGCTGGCAGTGGTGATTTTTGCCTTGTTTTTCGGTATCGCGCTGGTGATGGGCGGCGAGCGCTACCGGCATATTCACGCGCTGTTGCAGGAGTTTCTGGATCTCACCATGCGTGTGGTCGGCTGGATCATGATCATCGCGCCGATCGGCATTCTGGCTCTGTTGATCAAGTTGACGGCGACGCAGGATCTCGCCCTGTTCGAGAGCCTGGGCAAATTCGTCGCCGTCGTGCTGGGTACGACGCTGCTGCATGGTATCGTCGTGCTGCCGCTGGTGCTCTATGTTTTTACCGGCATGACGCCGCTGCGTTTCTTCCGCGGCGGGCGCGAAGCCATGATCACGGCGCTCGCTACCAGTTCCAGCGCTGCCACGCTACCGGTCACCATGCGTTGTGTGGAAAAGAATCTTGGGGTGAGGAGCGATGTGGCCGGTTTCGTTGCCCCGCTCGGTGCCACCATCAACATGGACGGCACAGCGCTTTATGAAGCTGCTGCTGCGCTTTTCATCGCCAATCTGGTCGGTATCGAGCTCAACCTGATTCAGCAGATGGTGGTGTTTATGACCGCGATGATTGCCGCTATGGGCGCACCCGGAATACCCAGCGCAGGCATGGTGACCATGGTCATGGTGCTGCAATCGGTGGGTTTGCCCGCCGAGGCGATTGCCATTCTGCTACCCATAGACCGTGCGCTCGATACTTTCAGAACGGCGGTCAACGTCGAAGGCGACATGATCGGCAGCGTAGTGGTGGAAAAACTGGTGCCACAGCGCCAGTGAATCTAGGCTCGCGCGGACTCTACTTTTCTTTTGCCAGTGCTGTCCTGAACGCTTCAAGCCGTTGCTGATAATCTTCCGCATCACCGTAATCGAGAAAACGCGCATAGCGGTCATGTGAGCCCAGAACCTTGCGCGCATGCTTGATCGGGCAGAAGTATTGCTCGGTGCGCGCGACGATTTCGCTGATATAGGCAATCATGCCGCTGCCGTAAGCGCAGTAGGTGCAGTGAAATTTCTCGATGAAGTTGAGATAACTGAGCTGCTGGCGGTCGAAGATGATGTAATCACCGCGCCGCACTTTTTTGATGCCGTAGACCGGAAAACAGGTGAATTGGTAGAAACTGATGAAAACGTCGGCGATGACCAGCGGCACAATCATGGCGTAGATGATGGGGCCGGTGATCAGGTTTTGCGGCCGGTTCTTGACCAGCCATTGAAAGAAGCCGGTTTTCAGCTTGCGGTGGGCTTCCCGCACTGATTTTTCAAACTCCACCCGCTTGCCCCTGATCTGGAAGAACATGGCTGAGGGCTGTTCTGCAAGTGCCGTGCGCAGTTCGTCTTCCAGCGCTGAAATCTGATCCAGCAATTGCTTGACGCGATTGTCCATGATGCGGCTCCCGATATTTGAGGGTGGCTAACGGCCCCGTTGCAAGCGCTCCTGGCCGTGCATGGCGAGAGAATAGACGGCGGGAACGACGATCAGGGTCAGCAGCGTAGACGACACCATACCACCAATCACCGCAACCGCCAGCGGGCCGTTGGTTTCGGCCCCGGCGCCGAGGCCGAGCGCGGCCGGCAGCAACGCCAGAATCACCGTCAGTGAGGTCATCAGCACCGGACGCAGACGGATGGGACAGGCTACGCGCAGGGCATTGTCGATATCGCTGCCCTTCTCCCGCATCTGGTTGGTCAGATCGACCAGCAGGATCGAGTTCTTCGCGACCAGCCCGATCAGCAGCACCATGCCGATCATGGAGAAGATGTTGAGCGAATGGCCGGTCACAAGTAGCGCCACCACGCCGCCGATAATCGCCAGCGGTTGCGCCACCATGACGATCAGCGGCTGCAGGAAAGAGTTGAACTGGCTTGCCAGCACCATATAGAGCAGCACCAGGGCGAGCGCGAAGACAAAGATCATGTTGCGTGTCGTCTTCTCCATTTCTTCCGCTTCACCCGCGAGCCGGATGGTATAGCCAGGCGGCAGGATTTCCGTTGCCACGCGATTGACATTAGCCACGGCCTGATCGAGCGGAATGGTCGGACTGGCGTACAAGGTGGCGGCATACTGCAGGTCGAAGCGGCCAATCACGGCAGCCCCGAGCGCTTGCTTGAAGCTGACGATGGCGTCCAGTCTTACCATCTCGCCCGACATGCTGCGCAGGTAGATTTTCTTCAGATCATCCGTTTGTGTCAGGCTGCCTTCCCTTGCCTTGATGCGGATGTTGTAGCGCTGGCCGTCGCCCGGTTCGTCGTTGAAGCTGGCGACGTCGATGCCGCCGCTGTAGAGGTTGATGGCGGTTGCTACATCACGTGCGGTGATACCCATGCTGGCAGCGCGCACGCGATCGAGCGTCATCACCAGTTGCGGCAGGTCGAGTTCGATGTCGACGTCGACCTTGCCCATGCCGGGCATGCCGGATAGCCGCTGCTGCATGGATTTGGCCAATGTGCCGACCTGCTCCAGGTTCTGTCCGGAAAGATTGAACTGCAGTTTTTCCGGACGCTGTCCGCCGACAATGGCGACCGGTGCCGGAAATGCCCGCACGCCGGGAATCTGGTCGAGCTGTTCCTTGATGCGTTGCATCAACTCCTGCTGGCTCAGCCTGCGGTCCTTTCTTTCCTGCAGGCGGATATTGGCATAGCCCTTGTTGACCTGGCCCTGTGCGCCGAAGCCGATGGTGGTGAAGTAGCTGGCTATTTCGTCCGGGTGATAGCCGGCCAGCACGTCTTCGATCAGTTTGAGCCGGGTTTCCGTGTATTCGATGCTGGAGCCCAGCGGTGTCTTGAACGAGATGACGAAACGCCCTTCATCCGATTGGGGCACGAATTCCTTGTTCACCTGCGCGAACAGAAAACCGCTGGATAACACAATCAGCATGGTGGTCAGGACAACTTTCCATCGATGTGCCAATGCCCAGCTCAGGCTTTTTGCGTAATAGTGATCCATGTGCTGGAAGAAATTTTCCAGCCAGCGATAAAGGCGGCCGTGCTGCGCCTCGATTCTCAGATAGCGCGAACACAGCATGGGGGTCAGTGTCAGCGAGACGAAAAGCGATACCAGTACGCCGAAGGTGACGACCACGGCGAAAGACTCGAAGAACTGACCGACGATGCCGTCCATGAAAATCACCGGCGCAAAAATACAGACCAGCGAAAGGGTGGCTGCGACCACGGCAAAGGCGACTTCGCGACTACCGCTGATGGCGGCGGCGAGCGATACCGGATCAGGCGTACCGCGCAGGCGTGGCGATGCCGGCGCGGATTCTTCTGCCACTGGCGGCGCATTTTCCGCCTGGTCGTGTTTGATCACCATTTTCATTTCGAGATGGCGATGTATGTTCTCAAGCACAACAATGGCATCGTCGACAACGACGCCGATCAGCAACAGCAACGCCAGCAAGGTCATGGTGTTGAAGGTGAAGCCGGAGAAGTACATGACAGCCACCGCACCGAGCAGCGAGACGGGAATGGCGGTGGCGATGATCAGGGTCGAACGCAGTGATCGCAGGAATATCCAGACAATCAGCGCCGCCAGCAGCGTGCCTTCGATCAGATGCTCCTGCAATGCGCTGACGATTTCCTTGATGAAAATGGAGTCATCGGTTGATACATCCAGTGTCATGCCGGGCGGGAGACTGGGGCGGATTTCCTCATCCAGCCGCTTTTTCACGGTATCGATGATGGCGACGGTGTTGGCGTTGGCGACCTTGACAATACCGATGCCAACGGTCGGTTCGCCATTGTAGTGGGCGAGCTGACGCTGGTCTTCGAGGCCGTCTTCAAGCTCGGCGATGTCCTTCAGCCGGATCGGCGAACCGTCCCGGTAAGTGACGATCATTTCCGACAGATCGCGCAGGTTGTGGTATTCGAGGTCGAGCTTGACCAGTTGCTCGGCTTTCTGGCCGACGAGGAAGCCCCCCGGCAACTGCACGTGTTCGTTCTCGAAGGCGCTGATCAGATCGCCGGCAACAATGTTGTATGCCGCCATGCGCTCGGGAATCACGTTGATGCGAATGCGGCGGTCGCGCCTGCCGCCGAGCCTGACTTCGCCGACGCCCTCGATGGTTTCCAGTTTCTTCTTGATGACGTTGAGGCCGTAGAGGTTGAGCTGTTGCTGAGTGCGGTCGCCACGCAGGCCCAGCCACATGATGGGCGAGGCATTGGTTTCGACCTTGCGCAGGATGGGCGGCTCCACATCGTCCGGCAGGCGGCGCAGGATCTGGCTGACCTTGGATTGCACCTCGCTGTAGGCGACGTCGATATCCTTGTCGAGCGCGAAGGTGATGGTGACGACAGAAACCCCGGGCGACGAGGACGACTGGATATGTTCGATGCCAGGCGTGGTGTTGACGGCTGTTTCGATCACGCTGGTGACGCTGGCGTCGATGATGTCGGGATTGGCGCCGACCAGGTTGGTGGTGATGGACAAGACCGGGAATTCGATAAACGGGAAGCGGTCGACGCCGATACGTTGGTAGCTGATCAGGCCCAATAACACCAGCAGGCCGGACAGCATCCATGCCAGCACATGGCGCTTGATTGAAATCTCGGGCAAGGTCATGATGCGGTGTCCGCTTGCGCCGGTGTTTCATTGTCGCCGGATTTTTGTCCTTGTATGCTTACCGCAGCCTGATCGGTGAGGAATGATGCACCATCCACTGCGACCACTTCTCCGGCCGCAATGCCGGAAATGATTTCGACCTTGCCTTCCTGCCGCAGGCCGGCTCGCACCACTCTTTGCTCGGCCTTGTCGTTCTTGATCACGTAGACGACATCGCCCGCCGGACGCAGTACTACGCTCTGTTCCGGCACCACCACGGCTTCGGTTTCTCCCAGCACAACGATGCCGTTGACACTGGCGCCCGCCTGCCAGTCCTGCTGACCGGCAACATCGGCCATCACGTCGATGGCACGGTTGCCTTCACCGATCAGCGCTTTCATTTCACGTACTTCGCTGACGACCTCTTCGCTTGATGTCGGTGTTGTCATGCGCACTTTGAGTCCCGGTCTGATTTTCGACGCTACTCCCTCGGGGAAAGGCAAGTGCGCGCGCAGACGCTGGTTGCTGATGATCTGCATCAACGGTGAGCCGACGCTGACAAAATCGCCGGGCGATACGATCTGTTTCTCGATGATGCCATCGACGGGTGCCACGACACGGGTTTTGCTGCCGGTGTGTTCGATACTGGCAAGGCGGATGCGCGCTGCCTCCAGCTGATTCCTCAGCACGGATTTTTGCGTGCTGACGTCATCCAGCGCGTTCTTCGAGATGAAGTTCTTTTCGACCAGCGCCTGATTGCGTTCCAGCGCGCGTTGCTGGTTTTCCAGCAATGCCTCGATGCGCGCCACTTCTGCCTTTGCCTCGCGGCGTTGCAGGGCAAGATCGGTCGGATCGAGCATTACCAGTACATCGCCTTTTTTAACCGGTTGCCCCGGCCTGGCTGCAACGCTGAGCACGCGCGCGGCAACTTCGGCTGAGATCGTCGGGTCGATCAGCCCTTCCAGGGTGCCGACGGTTTCTTCGCGGATTTCCAGCCGAATCGTTTCTGCCGTGGCTACGCTGACCAGGGTGGCCATCGGCGGTATTTCTTCTTTCTTTTCAGTCTTGCCGCAAGCAGCCAGCGTGAGTGCGCAACAGGCAATAATCAAACAGCGGGTATAACCGGCTCTTGGCATGATGAGTGACTTTCCAAAGCTGTGTATCGTGGTTTTAAGATGGTTGGTTTGAGGCGCTTATAAAGTGACTAACGGTCTATTCTGGACCAGTCAAAACAAGGCCCTGGATCCGTTTTGCGGCCAGGGGCGATATCGGAGTGCCCGGCGACGGCTGTTATCGGGTAGGCCGACTTCAATTCTGCAATCAACTGCTGCAGCCTGATGTACTGCGCTTCTTCAAACGGCTCGTGGTCGCTGCCTTCGAGTTCAATTCCGACAGAAAAATCATTGCAGCGTTCACGTCCCTGCCAATTCGACGCCCCTGCATGCCACGCGCGCTGGCGACAGGGTACGAATTGCAGCAGACTGCCGTCGCGCCGGATGAGAAAGTGGGACGAGACCCTGAGCTGATGGATTTCTGCGTAGTAGGGATGCGCATCTGGTTCGAGCTGGTTGGTGAACAGTTCGATAATACCGTTGCCACCGTATTGGCCAGGTGGCAGGCTGATATTGTGGATGACTATGAGGGAAACCGGGGTGTCCGGCCGTTCATCGCAATTGGGTGAGGCGATAAACTGCGCCTGCCGGTGCAGACCTGCGCGGTCAATCATCATGCTGTTTGCCCAGGCCAAGTTTGGACAAACGGTAGCGCAGCGTCCTGAAACTGACGCCGAGCAATCTCGCTGCTTCCGTTTTGTTCTGGCCGGTTTTTTCCAGCGCGTTGAGAATCGCGGTCTTCTCGATATTCTCCAGATATTCGGGCAAGGGCAGTTCGTTGTTGCCTTGCGGGATGACCTGCAGATCAGCCGCTTGTGTGGTTTCCAGCAGCAAATCGCCGGCTGTAATGGTCTCGCCGTCACAGAGCGCCATGGCTCTTTCCAGTATGTTTTCCAGTTCACGTACATTGCCGGGAAAAGCATACTGCTTGAGCAAATCGAGCGCTTGCTCGGATAGCGCCGGTTGCGGCGTGCTGGAATTGTGGCAAAGCTTCGCCATCAGCGACTGGGCTAGTTGCGGAATGTCCTCCGGCCTTTCTCGCAAGGGCGGCATTTTCAGTTCGATCACGTTGAGGCGGTAATAGAGATCCTGTCTGAACAGGCCGTTCTCCATCATCTCGCCAAGATTGCGGTGGGTAGCGCTGATGATGCGGACATCGATGCCTTCTTCATGGCTGTCGCCGACCATGCGCACCTTTTTTTCCTGAATCGCGCGCAACAATTTGACCTGCATCAGCAACGGCAGGTCGGCTACTTCATCGAGAAACAGCGTACCGCCCTTGGCAGCATGGAACAGCCCGGGCTTGTCCTGGTTGGCGCCGGTAAAAGCCCCCTTCTTGTAACCGAAGAACTCGCTCTCCATGAGGTTTTCCGGAATGGCGCCGCAGTTGATGGCGACGAATGGCGCTTCGCGGCGCGAACTTTGCAGATGGATGAGCCTTGCCGCCAATTCCTTGCCGCTGCCGGATTCGCCGCTGATGTAGACCGGTGCCTGGCTTCTTGCCAGTTTTTCGATCATTTGCCTTACCTGACTTATCGCGGCGGAAACGCCGATCATGTCGAGACCGCCCAGATCGGCGACATCAGGATCGGACAGTTTCAGCGCGGATTGCACCAGCGGACGCAACTGGTTCAGCGATATCGGTTTGCTGAGATAGTCGAAAGCGCCGGCCTTCAATGCCGAGACCGCATTTTCTGCGCTGCCGTAAGCGGTGATGACAGCGACCGGCAGTCCGGGGTAGCTGGCATTGATGTGTCGAACCAATTCCAGCCCATCGCCATCCGGCATGCGCATATCGGTCAGACACAGCGCGTAGTCGCGCTGGCTCAGCATATGCCTGGCATCAGTCACGCAGGCTGCCGTATAGGTCTCGATGCCCATGCGCTCCAGCGTCAGTACCAGCAGCTCGCGGATATCGGTTTCGTCATCGACAATCAGGCATGTGGGTCTCGAAATCATTGTGTCGATTGCCTTTTCAAATGAATCGCAAACATACTGCCGCTAGCGGCTTTCTTGTAGTGAATTCTTGCATCATTCGCATCACAGAGTTCACGGGCAATATACAGCCCCAGACCAGTGCCGGTCGACTCACTGGTGAAAAATGGTTCGAACAGATGCGGGATGATGTCATCAGCTACGCCGGGACCATCATCGCGAACGACAATTTCAAGACGATCGCTGGAAGAAGTCACCGACAAGGTCAGGCTACCGGCCAATTGCCGGCTGTGACGCCAGCCGTTGCGGCATATGTTCCAAAGTATCTGGTTGAGATGCCCCTGGTCAAACAGAATACGCTCGACATGCGTTGGCAGCTGGAGGTTGAAGCCGGCGTCCGGAATCTTTTCTGTCAGGCAGAACTGCATGTGAAAGTCCTGCAGGAATTTCTGCAGATCTATCAGTTCCTGCTGGGTGCGGTCGCGGCGGTTCAGTTCCAGTACATCCTTGACGATCTGGTCCAGCCGGGTGACATTGTCGCCGATGATCTCCAGCATACGGCGGATGGCCGGGTCTTTGGTTTCTTCCTCCTGCAACAACTGGCTGGCATGGCTGATGGCGCTCAATGGGTTGCGGATTTCGTGGGCGATGTTGGCGGTCAGCCGCCCCAGCGCCACCAGCTTCATCTGTTGTGCCTGTAGCTGGAACTGGCTCCAGTCTTCGATGAAAATCACGGCGCCCTCCTGTCGCTGGCTGCCGACAGGCATCAGGCGCAAGCGCAGTTCGCGGTCATTCAATCTCAATTTCTGCGGGGCGCCGCTGATCTTGAACTGATCTTCGTGATCCATCCAGCGTTGCAGAAGATCGGCGACTTCTGGCGCATATTGCGCCAACGTGATTGCGTCTGGTTGCACCGAGCCCAGCAACTCATCGCTTTGCGCATTGTGGTGCCTGATCTTGAAATCCTTGTCGACCACGAGAATGCCATCCTGCATTTCCTCCGTGATGAGCTGATTGATTTGTGCCATGTTTTCCAGGTCTATGCCGCGCTGCGATGCCAGTGCCTCGCTTTGTATGGTGCGTCTGGAAAGGCTGTGCGCCAGCCATGCGGTAGCGAAGCAGCTCAGGCTCAGCATGACGGCATGCGTGTAATCGACGTTGTACTGCGTCCAGGTGATGAACTGGTAGGATTGCTCCAGCAACAGCGCGATGGTGGCCACTGCGGCATAGAACAGGGCGAGACGCCCGTCGCTGAAGAAGCTGGCCGAAGTGATGGCCAGCACCAGCAAGAGCCCGAGGCCGCTTTCCAGCCCGCCGGCTGCATAAATCATCGTAACGATGAAGCCAATATCGACGATGGCGATGAAGGTCACCCGACGGTCCAGCAAACTGACCTTGAGCCAGCTCAGCAGTGCAGCAATGATGCTGAAAACAAGATAGGAAAGCGCCAGCTTAAGATAGAGCTTGTGGTCGAAATTGGCATGCCAGAGTTGTGCCTGCCAGAAATAATAGTACGCAGTGAGCCCGCAGGCGATGATCAAGCGATAGAGGTGGGAAAAACGCATCGAGCGCCAATAGGCGCTCGGCATCAGGCGAAGAAGTGCCGAATCAGTCGCGGCTGACATCTTCAGACGCATCCATATGTGCCTGACTGCAGAAGTAGTGGCCACGCGCCTTGAAGCTGTCGCTTTCGGGAATATGCACGCCGCAACAGGCACATTGCACCATACTTTCTGCGGTCATCTGATCCTTGCCGGAAGTTTGCTCCTGTTCATCCACGCCTTTGCGGTAGCGCTTGAGCACGACGATGATCAGCCACAGTGCAATTGCGATGAGAATCAGTTTGGCCATGGTGTATATATTAAAATGTATGGAAACGATTGTAGCTAAATCCCGGTCAGAGACAAAATACAAACCTGATATACTCGAAACCGAGGGCCCGCGCCGCCTGCAGGACTATATGGCCGCTACAACCCGTCAATGTGAAGCTGAAAAATAACGAATTCTGACCAGACCTGAATGGCAAGCCCACAAGAACTTTCGGATTTTCTCGCTCAAGTAGAGCGTCGTGCGTTCAAGCAGACAGCCTATGCCGTGCGCGACGATCATGCAGCGCTCGATATTGTGCAGGACGCCATGATGAAGCTGTCCGAGAAATATCCTGATCGCCCGGTGACCGAGTATCCGATGCTGTTTCAGCGTATCCTGCAAAATACCATGAAGGATTACTGGCGCCGGCAGAAAGTCCGTAATCTGTGGACCACACTGTTTTCATCTTTCGGTCGCGGCAATGAGGACGATGACGCAGACCCGCTTGAAATTCTGGGGGGTGACCCCGACAATGATACCGATCAGCCGGAGGCCGAGCTTCAGCGCAGTCAGACGATGGCGATTATCGAAGCCGCCATTGCGAAGCTGCCCGCACGTCAACGTGAGGCCTTTATTTTGCGTTACTGGGAGGATATGGATGTGGCTGAAACCGCAGCCACCATGGGGTGTTCTGAAGGTAGCGTGAAAACGCACTGTTCGCGCGCCGTACATACACTCGCTTCAGCACTGGAAAGATATGGTTTTTCCAAACCACCCTTGTAACAACAATGCTCAGGATAGCTTGACGCCTATTGAACAGCCATTGATGAATGGACGACGATAGAGGATTGGATCAATGAAAACCGAACGTGAAACAGCCAAGGAAATTGTCAGTTTGCTTGACGAGAGCAGCGCGAAACTCGACCGCGAAGTGCTCGATCGTTTGTATGCCGCCAGAATGAAAGCGGTCGGCAATCTGGCCGCGCACAAGCAGGCCGCAAGCGCCAACGGCGCTGATGGCCGCGGCCATGTCTTGCGCTTGTTCGGAAGCTACCTGCAACAGCACCGTTTGCTCATGCCAGCTGTTATGATAGCCAGCGCAGCCGTGGTCGCGTTCATTGTGACGCAGCAAATGGTCAATCAGCCACCGATAGAACAGGGCGATGCGTTTTTACTGGGCGCTGAACTGCCGCCCGAAGCTTTTCTGGATAAAGGATTCGATACATGGGTAGCGCGTACCTCGCAGCGATAATACTTGTAGTCGGCATGCTCTCCGGCCCGGCGCGGGCCGAGAGCGATACTGCCCATTATCCGAGCTGGGCGCAACTGAGCCAGGAGCAGAAGAAAGTATTGAATCCGCTGGCCGAAGAGTGGGATACGCTCAGGCCATGGCAACGAGAGCGCATGCTGGAAATCGCACGCGATTATCCGAAAATGGATGCCGGCCGCCAGCAGCGCGTGCAGGAGCGATTGACGCGCTGGAGCCGCATGACGCCTTACGAACGCGAGAACGCGCGCAAGAAGCATGAAAAATTCCGCGAATTACCGGAAGCCAAAAAGCAGGAACTGAGAAAGAAATGGCGCGAGTATCAAAGCCTGCCGGAAGCCAAGCGCGAGCAATTGCGCAAACAAAATCCGGACGACTACAGCGACGATCTGGAAAACTAGGCTGACTTTTTTCCGTTACAGCATCTTCGGCCACTGAACGCTCCGCATGTCGACCCTATTTACCTCACCTGGTTGGCTACGCCGGCTGACTTGTCTTGTCTACGAACTGCTTTTATTACTGGCGGTTCTGATGCTGGCTGCGCTGATATTTCTGCTGCTTTTCGGTGATGCAACCGAATCCCCCAAGCGTTATTTTTTTCAGGCTTATTTGTGGTTGCTGACCGGCGGATATTTCATCTTGAACTGGATGCGCGGCGGGCAGACCCTGGCGATGCAGACCTGGCGCATCAAGCTGGTCTCGGCGAATGGCGCTTTGTTGACGCGTGAACAGGCGGTCAAACGATTTCTGCTGGCCTGCGTCTTTCCTGGAGCCAGCTTTCTCTGGGCATTATTCGACCGTCAAGGGCAGTACCTGCATGATCGTCTGTCAGGCACGCGACTGATATTGCTGGCGAAAAAAGCAGCCAGGTAATTTACCGGCGATCCACCATCACCAGCATGACCAACCCGGCAATCAGGAATAACAGGGTTGGAATCACGGTGCTGAAGAATGCTGACCAATCGTTCAGCAGGCCGAGGTGAACGAATACACGGTTCATGACCTGATAAAGCACGCCGAGCATGATGCCGAGGAAAATCTTGCCGCTGGTGCCGCCCGAGCGCTGTTGCAGGAAGCCGAACGGTAGCGCAAGCACGACCATCACCATGCAGGCCAGCGGGTAAATGATCTTGGCTGAAAGTGCAATCTCGTGCCGCGAGGTTTTCTGCTTGTTTTCACTCAGGTGCGTGATGTACGAATACAGATTGCGCGCCGACATCTTTTCCGGCACCACCAGCAGCACGTTCAACAACTCCGGCCGTACCAGCGATTGCCAGTTCGCTTCCGGGAAATAAACCGATTTTACTTTTTCTTCGGAAAACAGCGTCTGACCGACTTCGCTCAGCAGCCAGCCGTCTTCCTCGAAGCGGCCGACTTTCGCGTTGCTGATGGTACGCAGATGAAAATCAGTGTCGAATTCATAGATATGCACGTTGAGCAGTGTCGTATCCGGCAACACTTCCTCGACATTGACAAAGCTGCGGCCGTCCTTGATCCACAAGCCGGAACGGAAGTCCTGTGCGATGACCGAATCGGTTGCCTTGATGCGCATGCGCTGCGCGGTCTTTTCGGTGTAAGGCGTGACGAATTCACCGACAATGAATGTCAGCACGGCAAACAGGAACCCGATGCGCACCAGCGACCAGGCAATGCTCGAAATGGAAATGCCGCTGACGCGCAGAATGATCAGTTCGGAGTTGCGCGCCAGCCGGCCAAGGGCATACATGGTGCCAACCAGCACTGCGACCGGCACAACCTGGTAAACATGACCCGGTGCACTCAGCAGCACGAACAGAAGCACGTTACCGAGGCCGTAGTTACCCTTGCCGATACTTTCCAGTTCCTGAATCAGATCGAAGAAGGAGAACATCGCAATCAGCGCCAGCATGATGAGCAGAACGCTGGAGACAATTTCCTGGATCAGGTAACGATTGATGAGATTCATGCTTTTTTCCGGATCCGTAATTTCGGAATCAGCGGTTGCTGAAACAGCCGCCGGTAGAACATGTAGGCAGTCAGCAACAGGAAAAATAGGTGTACCGGCCATAAACCGATCACCGGACCGAGTTTTTCCTGCGCCACCCAGGCATGGAAGATGCTGAGCATGTTGTTGTAGATGACATACACCAGCAAGGCCAGCATCAGGTTGGCTGAGCGGCCGGAGCGGGGGTCGACAAAACTGAGCGGTATTGCCAGCAGAACCAGTACAAAAGCGGATATCGGCATTGCCAGTCGCCACTGCAGCTCTGCCACGCTGGCAGCGTTTCGCGTTTGCAACAGTTCTATGCTGTCCTTTTCCTGTGTCTTGGGCGCAGATTTGGTCACTTCTGCCGGTTCGATGCGGATGGCATAGCGTTCGAATTCGGTGACTGCGAATTCAGCGCTATCCGGCTTGCCTTCGTAGCGGCGGCCTTGTTCCATGACCAGAAAGCTGTCGCCGTTTCCGGCTGTCTCGCGGTAACCCTGGCTTGCGACGATAATCCCCAGACGCTGGTGCTGCACGCTTTGCACAAAAATGTTTTTAACCAGATTGCCCAGTTCATCGAAACTTTCGATGAAGAATACGCGGTCAGCGCTGCGTGATTCCTTGAAAACGCCGGGGGTGATGGTGGCGAGTTCGTCCCGGCTCTTGAGCATGTCGCGATATTCCGAAGCTTTTTGCGTTGCCCAGGGCGTGACAAAAAGACTCAGCAAGCCAACCACCAGAATGACCGGCAAGGCGAATGAAACGACAGGCCGTATCCAGCTTGACAGGCTCTTGCCGGAACTGAACCAGACCACCATCTCGCTGTCACGATACCAACGTGATAAGGTGAGCAGTACGGCCAGAAACAGGCTCAAGGACAACAGCATGGGCAGGAAGCGGATCATGCTGAAGCCGAGCAGGGTCTTGATGGCGTCACTGGCGAGGCTGCCGCCGGCGGCGATGCCAATGTAATAGGCAACCCGCTGGGCGATCACAATGCCGACCAGAATCAGGAATGCCCCCGCCGCGGTCATGACGAGCTCTTGCATTAATGAACGTTTAAAGAGCATGGGTGCGGGAGAGGTTACCTATCAATTTTGTGTTGAGGCGAAAACGCAGGATAATTCAATAAAGTTAAATACAAGGAATAGTGCATGGAATTTAGCATAAAAAACGGTAATCCGGAAAAGCAGCGCACGGACTGCGTCATTGTTGGCGTCTTTGAATCGCGCAAACTTTCAACTGCTGCAATGGCCATCGACCGGGCGGCTAACGGGGTGATCAGCGATGTTCTGAAGCGTGGTGATATGGAAGGCAAGTCCGGTACGACCTTGATGTTGCATGCGCTTGGCGGTATTCACAGTGATCGCGTGTTGCTGGTGGGCTTGGGCAAGGAGCGCGAGTTCGATGAGAAGCAATACCGCAAGGCAGTCAAAAGTGCAATCAAGGCACTGAACAGTTCCGGCGCGCGCGATGCAATGAGCTTCCTTGCGGAACTGGCGGTTAAAAAGCACGATGTCAGCTGGCGGGTGGCGCATCAGGTTGAAGCCATCATGGATGCCAGTTATCAGTTCGATTGCATGAAAGGCAAGGCGGCCCGGGAGAAAAAGGCTGAGAGCGCCAGTGGGCTCAGGAAACTGATTATCAATGTTGCGGCGCGCAACGATCTCAAAGCCGGTGAAGCAGGGTTGAAGCAAGGCCTGGCGCTGGCCTCCGGCGTCAGCCTGGCCAAGGATCTTGGCAATCTGCCGCCCAACGTCTGTACCCCGACCTATCTGGCAGAGCAGGCGCAGGCGATGGCAAAATCCCATGGTCTCCATGTCGAGGTGCTGGATCGTGCGGAAATGGAAAAGCTCGGCATGGGCTCCTTTCTCGGCGTCGCGCAAGGCAGCCATCAGCCGCCCAAACTGATTGTGCTGCAACACAAGAAGGGTAAAAAGGGACAAAAGCCGGTCGTGCTGGTCGGCAAGGGTATTACCTTCGACACCGGCGGCATTTCGATCAAGCCCGGTGCCGAAATGGATGAAATGAAGTACGACATGTGCGGTGCCGCCAGCGTGCTTGGCACTTTCAAGGCGATTGCCGAGATGGATCTGCCGATCAATGCGGTCGGCATTATCCCCACATGTGAGAATATGCCGGACGGCAATGCGATCAGGCCCGGGGACGTGCTCACCAGCATGTCCGGCCAGACCATAGAAGTGCTCAACACGGATGCCGAAGGCCGTTTGATTCTGTGCGATGCGTTGACTTATGCCGAGCGTTTCGAGCCATCCTCCGTTGTCGATATCGCAACGCTCACCGGGGCCTGCGTGATTGCGCTTGGCCATCATCTGAGCGGGCTGTTCAGCAATCACGATGCGCTGGCCAAAGAGCTGCTGGCTGCAGGAGAATCGGCGCTGGATCGTGCCTGGCACATGCCGATGCTGGAAGACTATCAAGGCCAGCTGGACAGCAATTTTGCCGATATGGCCAATATCGGCGGCCGCGCTGCAGGCAGTATTACAGCGGCTTGTTTTCTCTCCCGCTTTACCAAGAAATACGATTGGGCGCATCTGGATATCGCCGGTACGGCGTGGAAATCCGGTAAGGAAAAGGGCTCAACCGGCCGTCCGGTACCGCTGTTGACCGAATTTCTGAGACAGCGCGCGATCAAGGAATGAGCAAGAGGCTGAATCAGGCATGACCCGCATCGAATTCTTTTTCAATGTTGAAGACAAGCTGAAAAAAGTTGCCGAGCTGAGTGAAAAGGCCGTTACAAAAGGTCGGCGGCTGGTAGTCTTCGCGCCGGATCAGGAAGCGGTGCGGTCAATTGAGCATGTATTGTGGAGTCACGCGCCAACCAGTTTTCTGCCGCACTGCAACAGCACGGATGACCTGGCTGGCGAGACGCCCATCATTCTTGACTGGCAGGCGGAAGCCTTGCCGCACCATGATGTGCTGATCAATCTGCAGAAAGACTATCCGCCATTCTTCAGCCGCTTTACGCGGCTGATTGAAATTGTCGGGCAGGATGAAGAAGACAAGGCGCATGCGCGGCTTCGCTACAAATTTTATCGCGACCGTGGCTATGAGATGCGCTCGTTCGACGCCAGCGGAGCCTCTTTATGAGCCAGACAGAGACAGGCAATCACCTCAGCGAGGTGCTCAGGCGCATCGAGGCGCTTCGGCAAGGGGCTGATATCAGTGAGCCGCAGCCGAAGAAAGAGGTGCCGCGGCTGACGGAGGTGTTCGATGGTGCACAATCGCTGGACTTCATTGCCGCTGACAGAGAAAGCCTGCCGGAGTTGGACGCATTGTTCTCCCAGACCACGCCGTTGCCCGAAGCGCTTGTTCCAGTAGCTGAGGCACTAGTAGCTGAGGTGCAAGCGGAACCCGAATCGGGCAGCGTGGCGATGACTGCCAGGCAGCGGGAAGCCTTGTTGAAAGAGATGCAGCCGCTCATTCGTACAGCGGTCAAGAAGGCGGTCCTGAGTGAACTGGCTGTGCTGGAAAAGGCACTCAAAACCACGCTGGAGCAGGATATGCTTGATGCCTTGAGAAAGCGTCTGGATTCAGAAAATCGCTGAGTACCGGCTGTGCCGCTTTGCAAACAATATGCCTGTCCTGATTCAGGCTTCGATCAGTTTGCGGTAAGCATCAGCGTCCAGAAGTTCCGAAAGGTCGGCGTTATCGCAGCTGAATTTGAAAATCCAGGCATCGTAAGGCTTGTCGTTGATCAGTTCCGGATTCGTTTGCAGGCTTTCATTCACCGCGGTGACCACGCCATTCAGCGGGGCGTGCAGGTCTGATCCGGTCTTCACCGATTCGACCAGACCACAGGCTTGGCCGGCTTCAATTGCCGTGCCGCTCGCAGGTGCATCGACAAAGACGACGTCTCCCAGCAAATCCTGCGCATAATCCGTGATACCCGCCAGCCATTCCCCGTCATCAGCGGCTTTTACCCACAAGTGTTCGGCGCTGTATTTCAAATTTTCTGGCGTATTCATAAGCATTAGGCATTCGAAAAAAGTTGAATTCGGGTTATTCTCGCATATTCGGCTCATGGTTTGAGCTGACGGCGCATGACATACCATAATAGTTTTTTTAACTAAATGCGCTATCTTGATGACAAATCAGGATTTTATTATTAACATGTACTTCAACATGCCTTGAATTACTCTGGGAGGAGCCGGGCCATGAAACGAAATATACTCATGTTGCTTGCAATGTCTTTCTTCCTGTTGCCGGCAACCAGTGCAACGGCAGCAGAAAAATCTCCGCAGGATACAACCTCGGTTAGCCATAGAACGTCCTCTGGCGAATTGAAGAAGGCAACCAGGATCGCCCACAGTTCTTCGGCTTCCGGCCAGAGCATGTCGGATTACGATGTCGCCAGCCTGCAGCTGGGCTCTTCCAAAGCGCTTATCATCAACCAGCAGACCGGCGAAATCCTCTACGCCAAGAATACCAATACACCGACCCCGATTGCCTCAGTCACCAAGTTGATGACGGCCATGGTGGTATTGGATGCCATGTTGCCGATGGACGAATACCTGACTGTCAGCTCTGCCGATATCGACACCTTGAAAGGTACCGGTTCGAGATTGCGCGTCGGCACCAGTCTGCCGCGTGGGGAGATGTTGCAACTGGCTTTGATGGCTTCAGAAAACCGTGCCGCATCGACACTGGGACGTCACTACCCGGGCGGATTGACAGCATTCATACAGGCCATGAATTACAAGGCTTTTGAGCTCGGTATGTTCAATACCCGGTTTGTCGACCCGACCGGACTCAACAGCGCTAATGTTTCGACCGCCGAAGACCTTGCCAGACTGGTGAACGCGGCTTATGAATATCCTGAAATCCGGCAGGTCAGCACTGCGCCGTCGCAGGAGGTTGCAGTCAGCGGGAATCGTCACCGCATGAATTTTGTGAATACTAACTCTCTGGTGCGCAAGGGCGACTGGATCATTGGGCTTTCCAAAACCGGGTTCATCAACGAAGCGGGGCGCTGCCTGGTGATGCAGGCGGAGATCGTCGGCCAGCCCTTGATCATTGTCCTGCTGGATTCTGCCGGCAAGCTGACCAGAATCGGTGATGCCAATCGTATCCGCAAGTGGCTGGAAGATAATCAGTTCGGCGCACGCATGGGGTGAGCACAGACAGAAAAACAAAGCGGCCGTTTGGCCGCTTTGTTTTTTTGATGCGCTGTAGTCATCAACCTGCCTGTTAGTGCAAGCTCATTCAGCCGTCTTTTTAGCGCCGGGTTTTTTCGCAGCAGGTTTTTTGCCGGCGGCTTTTTTCGCTGTCGCGCCCGCTGATTTCTTCACTGCCGGTTTTTTTGCAGCGCTTGTTTTGCCTGCCGCAGTCTTCTTGGCAGGTGCTTCCTTAGCGGCCTTGGCCGCAATCAGTTCGACAGCTTCTTCCATCGTCAGGCTTTCCGGCTCCTGGCTCTTGCTCAGTGTGGCGCGGATTTTCCCGTGTTGCACATAAGGGCCGTAGCGGCCAGAGTAAACCGCGACCGCGCCACCTGCGGTCGGATGCTCTCCCAGCTCTTTCAGCGGAGCCGGTCCGCTGGCTGCCTGTGCCAGTAGCTCGACCGCGCGGTGGAGGTCGATGTCGAATACGCTATCCGAGCGCGGAATCGATTTGAACTTGCCGTCGTGGTTTACGTAGGGGCCGAAGCGGCCGATATTGGCGACGATTTTCTTGCCGGTTTCCGGGTGGGTACCGAGATCGCGAGGCAGTGCGATGAGCTTCTGCGCCACTTCCAGATTGACATCGGCCAGTGCAATGTCCTTGGGAATGCTGATGCGTTTCGGTTTTTTCTTGTCGCCTTCTTCCGGCATGCCCAATTGCAGATAAGGTCCGTAAGGCCCGTTGAGCAGAAGAATATCCTTGCCGCTGGCAGCATCGGCGCCGATCACTTTCGGCTCGCCCGGTGCCGAGGTCAGCCCTTCGCCGCTGTTGCGTATGTAATCGCAAGCCGGGTAGCCGGTGCAGCCGATGAACATGCCGAATTTGCCAAGCCGCTTGCTCAGCGGCTTGCCGCATTTCGGGCAGTCTTCGCCGGTCAGTTCGTGCGTCATGTCGGCGCGGTCGATATTGGCCTTGTCTTTCACCTGCTGATTGAAGCCCTGCCAGAATTCGTCCAGCACAGGAATCCAGTCGCGGCCGCCCTCGGCGATTTCGTCCAGCTCGTTTTCCAGATTGGCGGTGAAGTCGTAATCGACATAACGGGTGAAATGCTGGGTCAGGAACTTGTTCACCACACGGCCGACATCGGTCGGCGTGAAACGCTTTTTATCCAGCAGCACGTATTCGCGATCCTGCAGGGTGGAGATGATGCTGGCATAGGTGGATGGCCGGCCGATGCCATATTCCTCCAGCACCTTGACCAGGCTGGCTTCCGAATAGCGCGGCGGCGGCTCGGTAAAGTGCTGATCACCGAAAATCTTGCTCACATCCAGTACTTCACCGGTTTCCAGCTGCGGCAGCTTGCTCTCGCTTTCTTCGTCTTCATCGTCGATGCCTTCCATGTAAACCGCGATAAAGCCGGGAAAGACCATGGTCTGGCCGGTGGCGCGGAACAGGTTCGCATCAGAGCCGACAGCGAGATCGACGCTGACCGCATCAAATTTAGCCTGCGTCATCTGGCAGGCCAGTACGCGTTTCCAGATCATCTCGTAGAGCCTGAATTGCTCATCAGTGAGAAAAGCGCGCACGCTGGCCGGCGTGCGGCTGATGTCGGTGGGGCGTATCGCCTCGTGCGCTTCCTGCGCGTTTTTCGCCTTGGTTTTATACATGATGGGCGATTTCGGCAGATAGTCGGCGTCGAAATTCTTCTTGATGTAATCGCGGATCTGCATCACCGCTTCAGCCGCCAGGCTGAAGGAATCGGTACGCATGTAGGTGATGAGGCCGACGGTGCCGGCGCCGACATCAATGCCCTCATATAACTGTTGCGCGATGCGCATGGCGCGGCTGGTGGTAAAACCCAGCTTGCGCACAGCCTCCTGCTGCAGCGTGGAGGTAGTGAACGGCGCGGCCGGGCTGCGGCTTTTCTGCTTCTTTTCAACGCGTGAAACTGTCGTTTTACCCGCGCTGGCAACCAGCAGTCTGCCGACAACTTCCTGCTGCTGGTCATGGTTTGTGATGCTGAACTGCTCGACCTTGTTGCCGTCCAGCAACACCAGTTTTGCGCCGAAGGCATGCTGGTGCTTGCGCGATTCCAGATGGATGGTCCAGTATTCCTGGCTTTTGAACGCCTCGATCTCAAGCTCGCGCTCGACGATCAGGCGCAGGGCCGGGCTCTGCACGCGGCCCGCGGAGAGTCCGCGGCGGATTTTCTTCCACAACAGCGGCGAGAGGTTGAAACCCACCAGATAATCCAGTGCGCGTCTGGCCTGCTGTGCGTTGACCAGCGGCATCGAAATATCGCGTGGAGAAGCAATTGCCTCATTCACCGCCGTTTTGGTGATTTCGTTGAACACCACGCGCTTGATCAGTTTGTCCTTGGTCAGCTTTTTATTCTTCAGAATTTCGGCGATATGCCAGGAAATCGCCTCGCCCTCGCGGTCCGGGTCGGTGGCCAGATAGACGGCATCCGCTGCCTTGACTGCCTTGGCAATTGCATCCACATGGCGTGCGTTGCGGTCGATCACCTCATATTTCATGGTGAAATCATGTTCGGTATCGACAGCGCCGGATTTCGGCACCAGATCGCGCACGTGGCCGTAGGACGCCAGTACTTCAAAATCCTTGCCCAGATATTTCTTCAGCGTTTTGGCTTTGGAGGGAGATTCGACGATTAGCAGTTTGGACATGAACGTAGCCGGAATGACTATTTATATAAAGTATGCGGCAGATAATAAAAGTAAAACCTGACGGATGGAAGCGAATTCGCCAAACATCACCAGATTAATCCGCACTATTAGCCAGCATGCTATCGTCAGGCGGTTTTTCGTTTGAACTCGATGCGGGTAGCCGAACTGCTGGCAATTGATAGCGCCGGCTGGTCCTGCTCCTGAGCGATATCGCCGAACAGCGGGTCTTCATCTTCCGGCTGCGCGCTGCTCAAATTTCTGAAATCGTACAAATCGGTATCGCACAGGTGCGACGGCTCTACGTTGCCCATGGCGCGGAAAATGTTGTTGATACGCCCGGGCTGCTCCTGCTCCCATGCGTTCAACATATTCTTCACCTTCTGACGCTGCAGATTCTCCTGTGAACCGCACAGATCGCAAGGAATGATCGGAAACTGCATGCCGCGCGCATAACTGGCAATATCCTTTTCCGCGCAATAAGCCAGCGGGCGGATCACCATGAACTCGCCGCGATTGGTCGCCAGCTTGGGCGGCATCGCCTTCATCTTGGCACCGAAAAACATGTTGAGGAACAAGGTCTGCACGATATCGTCGCGGTGATGCCCCAGCGCAATCTTGTTGGCACCCAGCTCCTGTGCTGTACGGTAAATAATGCCGCGACGCAGGCGCGAACAGAGCGAACACGTGGTTTTACCCTCGGGGATCTTCTCTTTCACAATTGAATAGGTGTCGGCCTCAACAATCCGGTACTCCACCCCCAACTTGTCCAGATACTCGGGCAGAATATGTTCTGGAAAGCCCGGCTGCTTCTGGTCCAGATTCATCGCAATCAACTTGAAATCGACTGGCGCACGCTCCTGCAAGGCCAGCAGAATCATCAACAGCGCGTGCGAATCCTTGCCCCCGCTCATGCATACCAGCACTGTATCGCCATCCTCAATCATGTTGTAATCGCCGATCGCCTTGCCAGTGGCGCTGATCAGGCTATTACGCAGTTTGAGGAAATTGGCGGAAACGTCGTCGGGGTAATGGCGGATGCGTGTGGATGTATTCATGCCGTGCATTATAAATTAGCCGGGCAGGCTTTACTCCGCCGACAATAAATATTATCTAAATCAATCAGCTATAAGCTAAGCGATCTGCCGCCATCGACCGGGATGACTTGACCGGTGATGAATGGGGCGTCGAGTATCAGGAATCTGACGGCTTTTGCGACGTCATCGGCTTCGCCGAGTCTTTTCAGCAGGGTTTGCGAGATGACGCGTTTGCGGTAGACCTCATCGAATTGCGGGTTGTCTTCAGGCCAGAGCACCGGGCCGGGGGCGACGGCGTTGACACGTACATCGGGGCCCAATTCCTGGGCGAGTGATTTGGTCAGGGTGACCAGGGCGGCTTTGGCGATGCTGTAGACGATGTAGCCTTTTTTCGGGCGTTCTACGTGCATGTCGGTGATGTTGACAATACAGCCTTTGGTTTTGGTCAGCTCAGCGGCGGCAGCTTGCGAGAGAAATAGCGGGGCCTTGAGGTTGGAGCCGATTAGGTCGTCCCATTCATTGTTGCCGATTTCGCCGAGTTCGGTGGCGTAGTAGCTGGAGGCGTTGTTGATCAGCACGTCGAGGCGGCCGTAGTGTCTGACGGTTTCTTCTACCAGTTTGGGCAATACGTCAATATTGAGTAGATCGCCCTGGATGATGGCGGCGGAGTTGGGACGTTTGAGGTTGAGCTCGGCTTGCAGTGCGCGTGCTTCGGGTGAGGACTGGCGGTAGTGAATCATGAGGTTGGCGCCACTGGCGTGCAGCATGCGGCTGATGGCGGCACCGACGCGTTTGGCGCCGCCGGTGATCAGGATCACTTTATTTTCTGAATTTTTATCTTTGTCGTTACTCACGCTGATTTCCGATAGGTTCGTTACACATCAAAAAAACTTGCTTCAGTGCCGACCGATTATAATTGCGGCATATGAACGCTTCCTTACCAATTCCCAGCAATGAGGCTCTTGCGCAGAGTGAATCGCTTGCGCATCTGATACGAACCGAGATGACTGCAAATGGTGGCTGGCTGGATTTTGCCCGCTACATGCATCTTGCATTGTATGCGCCGGGCATGGGTTATTACAGCGGCGGTTTGAAAAAGTTCGGCAGTGGCGGCGATTTTGTCACGGCGCCTGAAATTTCCCCGCTGTTTGCAAGAACGCTGGCGCGTCAGGCGGCGGAGATCGTGACGATGACCCGGGGCGATATTCTGGAGCTGGGTGCGGGTACCGGCCGCCTTGCAGCCGGGCTGTTGCTGGAACTCGCTCAGTTGCAAGCGCTGCCGGGGCGATATCTGATTCTGGAAGTGAGTGCATATTTACGCGATGAGCAGCGCCGGACCCTGCAGGCGATGTTGCCTGCGGATATCTTTGCCAGGGTGGGTTGGCTCGACACCTTGCCCACAAGCTTTCGCGGCCTCCTACTCGGCAACGAGCTGCTGGATGCACTGCCGGTGCATGTAGTCAGGACTTCGGCAGGAGGAACGCAAGAGCTGGGCGTGACTGAGGAGGAAGGGCGCTTTGTCTGGGCGCCGAGGATCTTGACCAATCCGGCTGTGCTCGACATGTTGCAGTCATTGCAGTTGCCCGACGAATACACCACTGAGCTGTGCCCTGCCGCCGCCGGGCTGATTGCCAGCCTCGCCGACATGCTGGATGAGGGCGCCATCCTGCTGATCGATTACGGTTTTCCGCGCCGCGAGTATTACCATGCGCAGCGTCATCAGGGCACGCTGATCTGCCATTATCGTCATCATGCGCATGACGATCCTTTTCTCTACCCCGGTTTGCAGGATATGACGGCACATGTCGATTTCACCCTGGCAGCGGAAACTGCCATGGCACATGGGCTCGCCCTCAAGGGCTATTGCGGGCAGGCGCAGTTTCTCATCAATTGCGGTATTACCGAGTTGCTGACGGAAACATCGCCGCATGATCTTGCTGCCTATGCCCCGGTTGCTGCTGCCGCGCAGAAGCTGCTGTCTCCGGCCGAGATGGGGGAGCTGTTCAAGGTGGTCGCATTTGGCAAGCGATGTGAGTACCCGCTCATGGGCTTTTCCAGTGGCGACAGGTCGCATACGCTATAATCGCCGCCTCGATCAACCAGTTTGCCGAATTCTTCAATGACTGAAAAAAATCTGCCAGAAAACCCCGATTCCAATAGCGCCGATCTCAGACGCAGACCGATACGCAGTTTCGTTTTGCGTCAGGGTCGTCTGACTGCTGCGCAGCAGCGGGCAATCGAAACCGCCATGCCACGTTATGGCGTGCCCTATGCGCCGCAGATGCTGGCGCTCGATGCATTGTTCGGCCGCAAGGAAAGCCCCAAGGTGCTGGAGATCGGCTTCGGTATGGGGGATAGTACGGCGGCGATTGCGGCTGCCAATCCGGATATTGATTACCTGGGCATCGAAGTGCATGGTCCGGGTGTCGGCAACCTGCTGCGGCTGATTGGAGCCTCTGATTTGAAGAATGTCAGGCTGATTCAACATGATGCGGTCGAAGTGTTGAATAACATGATTGCCGACGGTTCGCTGGAGGGCGTGCATATCTTCTTTCCCGACCCTTGGCATAAAAAGCGCCACCACAAGCGCCGTCTGATTCAGGGGCCCTTCGTCAACATGCTGTGCAGCAAACTGAAAGCAGGCGCTTACCTGCATGTGGCAACCGACTGGCAGGAATACGCGGAATGGGTGCTGGAAGTGCTGAATGCTGAGCCGCTGCTGCAGAATACGGCGGCGGATTATGCGCCTAGGCCGGACTATCGGCCGCTGACCAAATTCGAGAAGCGTGGCATCAATCTAGGCCATGGTGTCTGGGATCTGATCTTTCTGCGCAAGTAGCCACTGGCCGATCACTTTTTCTGCTTCTTCCACGCCCTGCTTTTTCAGGCTGGAGAACAGCTGCACTGTGCAGTTTCCCCAGGTCGCATCAAGTTCTTTCCTGACGTTTTGCAAAGTCTGACTGGCAGCGTTGCGCGAGAGTTTGTCCGACTTGGTCAGCAGCACATGCACAGGCTTGCCGCTGGGGCAGAACCAGTCGAGCATCTGCCGGTCCAGTGGTGTGAGCGGATGGCGGCAATCCATCACCAACACCAGGCCGAAAAGCGATGTCCGGTGACTAAGATAAGCCGATAGTGTCAGCTGCCAGTGTTCGCGCATGGCTTGCGGCACCTTGGCGTAGCCATAACCCGGAAGATCGACCAGAAAACGGTCATTGCCGAGCGTGAAGAAGTTGATCAGTTGGGTGCGCCCTGGCTGTTTGCTCACATAAGCCAGTCGGTTGTGGTTGGCCAGCGTATTCAGTGCGCTCGATTTGCCTGCGTTGGAGCGGCCGGCGAAGGCCACTTCTACGCCGGTGGGCGGAGGCAGATCGCGCAGGTTGTGAGCGGAGATGAAAAAACTGGCGTTCTGGAACAGGGGCATGGGAAATTGGTTTGTCGCGCACGGAAAGAGTGGAAAATGCTATCACGTTATAGCGCTTTTCGATAAAATACGCCGATTATTGTCCTGCAACCATTTCTGTATCAACCGTTGAGTACTGAGGAGTTGGGTATGAGTTTTCGTATATTTGCGGCCTTTGCGTTAGGTTTGTTCAGTGCCGTTTCCGCCAACGCTGCCGGCGATGCTGCCAAAGGCGCTACTATTGCCAATCAGGTCTGTCTGGCTTGTCACGGTGCCGACGGCAACAGTCCCATTTCCATGTACCCGACGCTGGCAGGTCAGCATCCCGAATACATCGCCAAGCAATTGCATAACTTCAAATCCGGCGAGCGCAAGAACGCGATCATGGCCGGTATGGTTGCTGCTCTGAGTGATGAAGATATGGCCAACCTCGGCGCTTACTATGCATCGCAAACGGCCAAGCCTGGTACTGCCAAGTCCAACGGCAAGGGTTCGGTCGGCGAAAAAATCTACAAAGCCGGCATTGCAGGTCTGGGCGTACCCGCCTGTGCATCATGTCATGGCCCGACAGGTGCCGGCGTGCCGGTTCAGTTCCCGCGTCTGGCAGGCCAGCATGCTGACTACACGGTTGCACAGTTGCAGACTTTCCGTTCCGGTGAGCGTGCCAACGATGCGGCCAAGATGATGCGCATGATCGCATCCAAGCTTTCCGATCAGGATATGGCGGCTGTGGCTGACTATATTCAGGGTCTGCGTTAAGGCTTAAATTAAGGCGGTTATCTGGTTTAAAGGGTGGCGTTTGCCGCCCTTAACTTTTTCAGCCGCAGCTGTTTTTTTGCTGGCGACCTGCTGGCTTGGCAACTCCCGCCAGTCAGGCTTGTCCTAATGCCGATTACTTATTGAAACGATAAAGCCTTGAAGTCCATGCAAACCACTTCCAAACGCATTTACGACCTGCTCAGTTCCATGCGATTTGCCGTCAGCCTGCTGACGGTTCTCGGCATCGCCTCGATTATCGGTACCGTGCTCAAGCAGAATGAGCCTTATACCAATTACATCGTGCAGTTCGGCCAATTCTGGTTCGAGGTGTTTGAGGTGCTCGGACTTTATGATGTCTACCATAGCGTCTGGTTTTTGCTCATTCTGGTTTTTCTGGTGCTGTCTACCAGTCTTTGCATTTATCGTAATTCGCCGACCATGCTGCGCGAGATGCGCTTGTGGCGTGAGCATGCAACGGAGAAATCCCTGCGTGCATTCAGCCACCGCCATGAGTATCAGGCTGGGGGCAGCACCGAGGAAATCAAGGCCAAGCTGACAAGGTTTCTGGCCACGCGCGGTTTCCGATATAAAACGGTTGCTCATGAGGGCGGTAGCGAGCTGATTGTGGCTAAGGCAGGCACTTACCAGCGATTGGGTTATATTTTTACCCATCTCGCGATTGTCGTCATCTGTATCGGCGGTCTGATAGACGGTAATGTGCCGTTCAAGATACAGGAGTTGATGGGCTACAAGAAAGTCGAGACTCTGGATATCCCTGCATCCGAGGTTCCCGCTGAAAGCCGGCTTTCAATTGCCAATCTGTCTTTCCGCGCCAACATGACCCTGCCCGAAGGTACCAGTGCTGATGTTTCATTTATGCGTATGCGTGACGGCTATCTCGTGCAGGAGTTGCCATTCACAGTGGCTTTGAAAGATTTTCGCATTGAACATTACGCTACCGGGCAGCCAAAATCTTTCGAGAGTGATCTGGTGATTACCGATGCCGAACTCGCTGAACCACTGGAGGCTACTATTAGTGTCAACAAGCCGCTGACCTATAAAGGCATTACTATTTATCAGTCAGACTTTCAGGATGGTGGCTCGAATTTGGACTTTAAAATGTGGGCACTTTTCGGCGATCAGGTTGTGAGTTTGCCGGTGAAGGGTGTCGTGCATGAGCAGTTGGTTCTTGGCGAGGCTGATGAAGCGGTAACGCTTGAATTCGATGATTTCCGCAAATTCAACATTCTCAATCTTTCCGAAGACGGTAAGGGTAAGCTGCAGAATGTTGGCCCGAACGTTACCTATAAAGTCCGTGATTCACAAGGTCAGGCGCGCGAATACGTCACTTACATGCAGCCTTTACAATTAGACGGCCGTTATTATTTTGTGTCAGGTATGCGAGCGACCTTGCAGGAAGATTACAAATACCTGCGTATACCTGTCGATGATGAATTTCAGGTCGATGGATTCATGCGGTTTCGAGCGGTCATGATGGATGCTAAGGCACATGAACTGATTGCTAGCAGACTTTCTGCTAGTGCGTTGCCTGCAGGAGGTCCTAATTCCGAGGTGCAAGAGAAATTCGAATCCAGCGTCAGGCAACTATTGAAAGCTTTTGCGTTGGGTGGATATACACGTGTTGCAGCTTTGATCGAAGAATCGGTACCTGAAGCAGAGCGCGAAAAGGCAGCGCAAACCTACATCAAGATCATTAACGGCGCGGCTTATGAGGCCAATAATCTTGCGCGCGAACTGGCCGGCAAGCCAGCCGCCAACCCTAATGAAGAGACGGTTCTGTTTCTGCAGGACAGTCTCAACAGTCTTAGTGATCTGTTTTTCTATGGCACACCTTTTTACATGCAACTCAAGGAGTACGAGCACCGCGAAGCCAGCGGGCTGCAGTTGACACGTTCGCCGGGCAAGAATCTGGTTTATTCCGGTTCCGTTCTTCTGGTGCTGGGTATTTTTGCAATGATTTATATCCGTGAACGCAGAATCTGGATGCTGGTCAAACCCGACAATCGCGTTTTATTCGCCATCTCGTCCAATCGCAAGAACCGGGATCTTGATGTCGAATTTTCGAAATATCAGGAGCAGTTGCAGAGGCTTCTGGCTTGATGAAAATCGTAATACCTTTGGGGAATCACCATGAATAACGTCTACGCGGCTGATGAGCCGATTCCACTGTTAAAGCGTTTGAACTGGCAGGACTGGTTGTACGCGTTCCTGCTGATGGCGGGGTCGATTTATGCCTTCAATTACTACAATCATCACATGGATGTTTATGAACAGGGCTTTCTGTTTGGTGCTGCCCTGATTTTCATCTGGCTGGGCTGGGTCTGGAGGCCCGTGCGAGCGCTGGTGGTGGGAGTAGGTGCATTGAGTCTGTTCGCCATCTATCTTTACGATGCGAACCTCGAGCGCGCCGAACAGGTTTTCTTTCTTAAATATCTGATTTCTAGCCAGTCCGGCATCATGTGGATGAACGTGTTGTTCATTCTCGCCACCGTGATTTACTGGGTAGCCTTGTTCAATCGTTCGGAGTTCACCGGCAAGTTTGCATCTTCATTAGCCTGGGCCGCGGTTTTGATGGGTTTCGTCGGATTGATGGTGCGCTGGTACGAGTCCTATCTGATAGCCCCGGATGTCGGCCACATTCCGGTGAGTAATCTGTATGAAGTGTTTGTGCTGTTCTGCCTGATTACCGCTTTGATCTATCTTTATTACGAGCAGCGTTATGCAACCCGTCAGCTCGGCGGTTTCGTGATGCTGATCGTCAGTGCTGCTGTCGGTTTCATACTCTGGTATATCTTTGATCGCCAGGCACATACCATTCAGCCGCTGGTGCCTGCATTGCAATCCTACTGGATGAAGATACACGTGCCGACCAACTTCATCGGTTATGGCGCATTCGCACTGGCAGCGATGGTAGGCGTGGCCTATCTGCTTTCGTCACGTGGCATATTGGCCTCTCGTCTGCCTTCACTCGATACGATGGACGATGTCATGTACAAATCGATCGCCATCGGCTTTGCCTTCTTCACCATTGCCACCATACTTGGTGCCATGTGGGCGGCTGAAGCTTGGGGCGGCTATTGGTCATGGGATCCGAAGGAAACCTGGGCGCTGATCGTCTGGCTCAACTATGCAGCATGGCTGCACCTGCGTCTCGTCAAAGGCATGCGCGGCCCGGTGTTGGCGTGGTGGGCGGTCATCGGATTGTTCGTCACCACCTTCGCTTTCATTGGCGTCAACATGTTCCTCTCGGGTTTGCATTCCTACGGTGAGCTTTGATTGAAACCCATCCGGCACAGCCGGATGGGGTTTGGTTTCGCCGCTCGACTGACGGACAGCCATTGATGTGACTTTTTGTTTCTGTCTTCATGTGGGATACTTTCCCTTAAAAAGGGAGGCTGACATGAAGGCGAAAAAAGGCTTTACGTTGATAGAGCTGGCGATGGTGCTGGTCATTATCGGACTGCTACTCGGCATGGTGTTGAAGGGCCAGGAGTTGATCAATAGTGCCAAAGTGAAAAACATGGCGGCGGATTTCAAGAATGTCCAAGTCTACATTTATGCTTATCAGGACAGATTCCGGGCATTGCCCGGCGATCACAGGTCTGCCGCAGACCTGATTCCCGGTGCGCAGAATGGCGCTGGCGGCACCTTGGGCAACGGCAAAATCGAAGGCGTCTGGAACGCGGCCGGCAACCCGGCGGCATCGGAGTCCGAAGTGTTCTGGCAGCATGTGCGCCTGGCGGGCATCGCAACTGGCTCTACCAATTTGAATGATGCGCAGTATTACCCAGCCAATGCTGATGGGGGTATTATCGGCATTGAGAGCGTCACCGGTTTCAGTGGACCGGCAGGACTCCCCGGTGCTTTTGCCGTCTGTTCCGCCGCGGTCTCCGGCCGTCTGGCCCGACAGCTGGATATCACACTGGATGACGGTGCCACTGACAGGGGCGCTTTCAGGGTATATGCAGATGGTGGTGCCGACTGGCTGCCGTCAAGTGGAGAGAGGGCAGTCGAGGACGCCATGCTGTACAACGTCTGCATGGCATTTTGAAAGAATTTCAGCCATATTCTAATTCCTGTATTTGCAGTTATGCCATCTGGAGCATTTGCATTAAAATGGCAGCCAGATAAACCTAACAATAAGCTATGACCGACAACATCGTCGAAATCGACAACCTATCCTTTGGCTATGGCGGCCGTATGTTGCATAAAGGCATCAACATGTCTTTTCCGCGCGGCAAGGTGGTGGCCATCATGGGCGGTAGCGGTAGCGGTAAAACCACATTGCTGCGATTGATAGGCGGCCAGCTAAAGCCGGTCGACGGCGAAGTCAGGGTGGATGGTACCGTTGTGCACGAGCAGGGCCGCAGGGAGTTGCAGAAGTTGCGACGCAAGATGGGCATGCTGTTTCAGATGGGGGCGTTGTTCACAGATCTGTCGGTTTACGAAAACGTCGCATTCCCGATGCGTGAACATACCAGTCTGCCGGAATCCATGATTCGTGATCTGGTGATGATGAAATTAAATGCAGTCGGTCTGCGGGGTGCCCGTGACCTGATGCCGACCGAGCTTTCCGGCGGTATGGCGCGGCGTGTTGCTCTGGCCCGCGCCGTGGCGCTCGATCCTGCCATCATCATGTACGACGAGCCGTTTGCCGGTCTCGACCCGATTTCCATGGGTGTAATCTGCAATCTGATCAGGCGTCTTAACGATGCGCTCGGCGCTACTTCCATCGTCGTGACGCACGATGTGCGCGAGGCGTTTTCTTTTGTCGACTATGTTTATTTTGTTGCCGATGGCATGGTGGCGGCAGAAGGTACGCCGGATGAGTTGAGCAAATCGACGCTACCTTTTGTACATCAGTTCGTGCATGGCGAAGTCGATGGTCCGGTGCCTTTCCATTATCCGGCGCCGGATTACAGAGGCGACATGCTGAGAGGTCACGATGTCTAGGCTTTTATCCGGGTTCGACAGCCTGTTGCGCGGGATCGGCCACCGTCTGGTCGATCAGTTCTGGCGGCTTGGTTCTGCCGCAAGATTTTTTGCCTATACGCTGATTTATTCCGGCGAGAGCCTGCGCAGGCCTAATCTGGTCATACGTGAGATCTATTTCACCGGTGTGCTGTCCTTGATCATTATCATTGTTTCAGCGTTTTTCGTCGGTATGGTGCTGGGGTTGCAGGGCTACAATACCCTGCAAAAATACGGTTCGTCAGAGGCGATCGGTGTGCTTGTGGCGCTGTCGCTGGTGCGCGAGCTGGGTCCCGTGGTCACGGCACTACTGTTTGCCGGGCGAGCCGGCACGGCAATCACGGCACAGATCGGCCTGATGAAGGCTACGGAGCAGTTGTCTGCCATGGAAATGATGGCGGTGAGCCCGATTGCCCGCGTGGTAGCGCCACGCTTCTGGGCAGGTGTGATCAGCATGCCTTTGCTGGCCTCGCTGTTTTCCATGATCGGCATACTTGGCGGCTATCTGGTCGCGGTGCCGATTATCGGTGTCGATGGCGGCGCTTTCTGGTCGCAGATGCAAGCCAGTGTTGATTTCAGGGAAGATGTCATGAACGGCTTTATCAAGAGCTGTGTGTTCGGTGTTGCCTGCGCCATGATCGCCCTGTTCGAGGGCTATGACGCGCCGCCGACTGCCGACGGTGTCAGCCGTGCCACGACCCGTACCGTTGTTAATTCGTCATTGGCTGTATTGGGTCTGGACTTCGTCATGACCTCGTTCATGATCAGCTGAATTTGCGGCAAGTGAAATTTTGAGGGGATAACATGGATAGAACCAAAATTGATTTGTGGGTGGGGATTTTTGCCGCATTGGGTATCGCTGCCCTCCTTGGCCTGGCGATGAAGGTTGGTAATCTGACCAGCAGCAATCTTGGCGAGACCTATACCGTCAGTGCTTATTTCCAGAATGTCGGCGGACTGAAGCCGCGTGCCCCGGTCAAGAGTGCCGGTGTGGTGGTCGGCCGCGTAGACTCCATCCAGTTCGACAGTGTTACTTATGAAGCTCGCGTCAATCTTAAGCTGGACAAACGATATCCCTTCCCCAAGGATACCTTTGCCAATATTTACACTGCCGGTTTGCTCGGCGAGCAGTACATCGGTCTTGAAGCCGGCGGCGATGAGGAATTCCTGAAGGAAAATGATAAAATCCTGCAGACGCAGGATGCCATAGTCCTGGAAAAAATGATCAGTCAGTTTCTTTACAGCAAGGCTTCAGAGTCTTCGGAATCAAACGAATAATTCAACACCACCAACGATCGGGTGAACATGATGAAACAGTTGCTTAGCGGTTTATATTTCCTGGCGTTACTAGGTTTTGCCGGTTCGGCCGTGGCAGAAATGGGGCCGGACGAGCTGGTCAGAAAAACTGCCGATGAAGTAATCGAGATCGTCAAAAACGACAAGGATATCCAGAACGGCAACCAGCAGAAGATATTCGCGCTGGCAGAAGCGAAGATTTTACCCAATTTTGATTTCGACCGTGTCTGCCGCCTGGTGCTGGGGCGCAATTGGGCAACGGCTACCAAAGAACAGCAAGCGGAGTTTCAGAAGGAGTTCCGCAGCCTCTTGTTGCGCACTTATGCCAGCGCCCTGTCCAAGTACCGCAATCAGACCATTCAGTACCTGCCTTTCCGTGCCCAGCCCGATGCCACGCGAGTTACGGTAAAAACCCAGATTCTGCAGCCGGGCGGCCAGCCGATTGCGATCGACTATACGCTGGAGAAGGGCACCAACGGCTGGAAAGTCTTCGATATCGTGATTGAGGGTGTGAGTTTGGTGACGAATTACCGCAGCCAGTTCAGCAACGAAATCCGTCAGGTTGGCGGTATGGACGGGCTGATTCAGAGACTGGCCGAGAAGAACCGGGAGCTGGGTGTTTAAGCCCCTGACGAGTTTTTGGCGTGGTGGAAATTATCAAAAATGAGGGATGTTGGCGTATCAGCGGCGATCTGGTGCTGGCTGATATTGAAAAGCTGCTCGCCGAGGGTGTGATCGTCGATGGCACTGCTGCGCTCAAGGTCGATATGGCCGGTGTAGCCGAAGTCGATTCGGCTGCGATCAGTCTGTTGTTCGAGTGGTTGCGCCAGGCAAAAGCTGGTGGTTGCGACCTGTCTTATACCAACCTTCCCGCCAATCTCAGCAGTCTTGCCACGCTTTACGGTGTTCTTGATCTGATTCCACTGGCTGCAGACGCGGCAGCTTCACATTGATTCGCGAGGCGTTTGCCTCCTCAACGTACATGATTCCTGCAATTAAAATCGAACAGGTGCAAAAGCATTACGGTGCTTTGCAAGCTCTGAGGGGCATCGATCTCACCATAGAACAAGGTGAGTTCTTTGCCCTGCTCGGACCCAACGGCGCAGGGAAATCGACGCTGATCAATCTGCTTGCCGGTTTGATCAAGCCGACCAGTGGCAGACTTGCCGTCATGGGCTTCGATGTGCAGGCCGATTATCGTCAGGCGCGGCATGCGCTTGGCGTTGTGCCGCAGGAGCTGGTGTTTGATCCGTTTTTCAATGTGCGCGAAATGCTGCGTTTTCAGGCAGGCTATTTCGGTCGCGGGCCGGAAAACGATGACTGGGTGGACGAAATCATCGAGTGTCTGGGGCTGGCCGACAAGGCACATACCAATATGCGCAGGCTTTCCGGAGGCATGAAGCGGCGCGCGCTGATCGCGCAGGCGCTGGCCCACAGGCCGCCGGTGATCGTGCTCGATGAGCCGACTGCCGGCGTCGATGTGGAATTGCGTCAGATGCTCTGGGAATTCATCAAGCGCTTGAATCGCGAAGGCCATACCGTGATTCTGACTACGCACTATCTTGAAGAAGCGGAGACGCTCTGTTCGCGCGTGGCAATGATGAAGCAGGGACAGATCATCGCGCTGGATACCACAGCGAATCTGCTGAAGAAAATTCCCGGCAAGAATTTGCGGCTAAAATTGTCGGCTGCGTTGCCTGAAAGCCTGCGGCCACTATTGCGTCATGAAGAGGCTTTTGAGTACATGCTGGCGTTGACCGACGTCACGCAGGTAGAGCCGGTGCTGTCACAGATACGGCAAGCCTCGATTGCGGTGGAAGACATGCAGTTGATAGAGGCTGATCTGGAAGATGTATTTGTTGATCTGGTGAGCAAGCCATGAGGTTGATTTCTGCCCGCATGCGCGGACCATGGACACTGTTCAAAAAAGAGCTGTTACGGTTCTGGCGCGTCAGCTTCCAGACCGTGGCGGCACCGGTGATGACGGCTTTGCTGTATTTGCTGGTGTTTTCCCATGTCCTGGAAGGCCGCGTGCAGGTGCACGGCATGAACTACACCTCGTTTCTGATACCTGGACTCATCATGATGTCGGTGTTGCAGAATGCTTTTGCCAACAGCTCATCCAGTCTCATCCAGTCCAAGGTGATGGGAAATCTGGTATTCGTGCTGTTGACGCCGCTTTCTTATCTGGAATTCTTTCTGGCTTTTCTGCTGGCTTCGGTCGTGCGTGGCGTAGTTGTAGGGCTCGGCATCTACCTTGTCGCCATTCTGTTTATCGACTTGCCGATGGCGCATCCGTTGATGGTGCTGCTGTTTGCCGTCATCGGCAGCGCGTTGCTTGGCGCGTTCGGTATTATCGCCGGTATCTGGGCCGACAAGTTTGACCAGATGGCGGCATTCCAGAATTTCATCATCATGCCGCTGTCGTTTCTTTCCGGCGTGTTTTATTCAATACATTCGCTGCCACCGTTCTGGCAGGCGGTATCGCATTTGAATCCGTTCTTCTACATGATAGATGGATTCAGGTACGGGTTTTTCGGAGTCAGCGATATTTCGCCGCTGATCAGTTTGAGCATTGTCCTGGGGAGTTTCTTTGCCATATCATGGCTGGCTCTGACCATGCTGAAATCCGGATATAAATTACGGGGTTGAGCCCCGTTCAGTGACAGGATGGCAATATGCTGAGTGCAAAAGAAGTGGAAGCTTATATCAGGCAAGGACTTGCTTGCGATTATGTGCAGGTGATGGGTAACGATGGTCAGCATTTCGAAGCGTTGATTGTAAGCCCGCAGTTCGCCGGCAAGAATATGGTGCAGCAGCATCAGCTGGTCTATCAGGCGCTTGGAGACAGGATGCGGCAAGAGATTCATGCGCTGTCGATGCGCACCTTTACCCCCGAAGCCTGGGCGCGGTTTCAGGCGGTTTGAAGATTTACATGGAGAATCAAATGGATATACAAGAGGTCATCAGGAATCAGGTGACGGCCAATCCGGTCGTACTTTACATGAAGGGTAGTCCCAAGTTTCCGCAGTGCGGCTTTTCCGGCCTTGCCGTGCAGATTCTGCAAGCTTGTGGCGTCAAGGAACTGGTCGCGATAGATGTGCTCGCCGACCCGGCTATCCGCGATGGTATCAAGCAATATGCAAACTGGCCGACGATCCCCCAGCTCTACATCAAGGGTGAATTCGTTGGCGGAGCGGACATCATGCGCAGTCTTTACGAGCAGGGCGAGTTGCAGAAAATGCTGCAGGAAGCGGCGAATTAATTGGACAAGCTGGTCATAGCAGGTGGCTATCCGCTGCATGGCGAGATTACCGTATCCGGTGCCAAGAATGCAGCGCTGCCTATCATCTGTGCCGCACTGCTGGCGGAAACGCCGCTGAAGCTATCCAGCGTGCCGGCATTGCGCGATGTCAGCACGACTTATCAGCTGCTGAAGCACATGGGGGTAGAAGTCAGCGCTGATGCCAGCGGTAACGTCGCGCTGGATGCCAGCGAAATTACCTCGCATGAGGCGCCTTACGAAATGGTGAAAACCATGCGCGCCTCGATTCTCGTACTTGGCCCGTTGTTGGCCCGCTTCGGTCATGCCCGCGTTTCCCTGCCCGGTGGTTGTGCCATCGGCTCCCGTCCGGTCGATCTGCATATCAAGGGATTAAAGGCGATGGGTGCGGAAATTCATATCGAGCACGGCTACATTGAAGCCAGTGCCGCGCACCTGCCCAACAAACGGTTGCAGGGTGCCCGCATCTTCATGGACCTGGTAACGGTGACCGGCACGGAAAACCTGATGATGGCAGCCACGCTTGCTGACGGTACTACCGTATTGGAAAATGCCGCACGTGAGCCTGAAGTCTTAGATATGGCCGAGTGCCTGATCAAGATGGGCGCCAGAATCGAGGGTGCCGGTACCGATGTCATTACGGTACACGGCGTAGAGCGGCTGCAAGGCGCCTCCCATCAGATTGTCTGCGACCGTATCGAGGCCGGCACTTATATGGTAGCCGCCGCAATGACGGCAGGTCGGGTAAAATTGCACAATGCCCGTGCCGATTTGCTCGATGCCGTGATCGAAAAGCTGCGCGAGGCAGGTGCCGTGGTCGAGCATGATGCAAACAGCATCACGGTGACCGGAAGCAAAGAGTTAAGGTCGGTCAATATCCGTACAGCGCCGCACCCGGCGTTTCCAACCGACATGCAGGCGCAGTTCATGGCCTTGAATACCATCGCGCAAGGCACCGGCCGTGTGATCGAGACCATATTCGAAAATCGTTTCATGCATGTGCAGGAGATGCAGCGGCTCGGCGCCAACATCGAGGTGGAAGGGAATACGGCAGTCGTACGAGGTGTGGAATTCCTGGACGGTGCAACCGTGATGGCAACCGATCTGCGAGCCTCTGCAAGTCTGGTATTGGCCGGATTGGTCGCGCGTGGCGAAACGACGATCGAACGAATTTATCATCTGGATCGTGGTTATGAACGGCTGGAAGAGAAACTGACCGCATTGGGCGCGCATGTGCGCCGCGTGCATTGAGTGGAAAACACATGATTACAATCGCCTTGTCCAAAGGCCGCATTTTCGAAGAAACCACGCCATTGCTGGCGGCGGCCGGCATTACTGCGCTGGAGGACCCCGAGTCCTCTCGCAAGCTGATTTTGCCGACCAACCGCGATGACGTGCGCCTGATCATCGTTCGCGCTTCCGATGTGCCGACTTATGTCCAATATGGCGCGGCCGATCTGGGCGTGGCCGGCAAGGATGTATTGAACGAACATGGCGGGGAGGGGCTCTATCAGCCGCTGGACCTCGAAATCGCACGCTGCCGCATGATGGTCGCGGTACGCGAGGATTTTGATTATTTCGGTTCCATACGTCAGGGTGCGAGGCTTAAGGTGGTCACCAAGTATATCAAAACGGCGCGCGAGCACTTTGCCGACAAGGGCATGCATGTCGACCTTATCAAACTTTACGGATCGATGGAACTGGGGCCGCTGGTCGGTCTAGCCGATGCGATTGTCGATCTGGTCAGTACCGGTGGAACGCTGCGGGCGAATAACCTGAAAGCAGTCGAAGAGGTAGGGGAAATCAGCTCGCGGCTCATTGTCAATCAGGCCTCCCTGAAACTTAAGCGCACCCTGTTGCAGCCGATCATGGACGATTTTGCCGGCGCCGTTGAGCGCAGGAAGCGTGCATAGAACCAAACATTATTGAAAAGCAGAAGCAGAAAATGAAGATCAGACGTTATTCAACAACAGCCCCGGATTTTGAACAATCGTTGCAAGCCTTGCTGGCTTTCGACACCGCGCAGGACGATAGCGTCGATAACGTGGTCGCCGATATACTCCGAGACGTCAAGCGACGCGGCGATGAGGCGGTGCTCGAATATACCCGTCGTTTTGACCGGCTTGACGTATCGAGTATGGCTGCGCTTGAATTGGCAAGGTCGGAACTGGATCAGGCGCTGGCAAGCCTGCCGGCAGATCAACGCGAAGCATTGCAGGAGGCCGCGGACCGTGTGCGCAGCTACCATGAAAAACAGCTGATGTCGTCATGGACTTACACCGAGGATGACGGCACGTTGCTCGGGCAGCAGGTCACATCGCTTGATCGTGTCGGTCTTTATGTTCCCGGTGGCAAAGCTGCCTATCCCTCGTCCGTGCTGATGAATGCGATCCCGGCCAAGGTTGCCGGCGTGCAAGAGTTGATCATGGTGGTGCCGACGCCCGGTGGCGAGAAGAACCAGCTGGTGCTGGCAGCTGCCGCAATCTGCGGTGTGGACCGCGTATTCTGTATCGGCGGTGCGCAGGCTGTGGCTGCGCTGGCTTATGGCACGCAGACAGTGCCGCAGGTGGACAAGATCGTCGGCCCCGGTAACGCCTATGTTGCAGCTGCCAAACGCCGCGTGTTCGGCGTGGTCGGTATCGACATGGTGGCAGGGCCTTCCGAGATTCTGGTGATCTGCGACGGCAAGACCGACCCTGACTGGATTGCGATGGATCTGTTCTCTCAGGCCGAGCACGACGAGCTGGCACAATCCATACTGCTTTCACCCGATGCCGCTTTTCTCGACAAGGTTGAAGCGAGCATTGCGCGATTGATTGAAGAAATGCCGCGCAAGGAGATCATTCGCACTTCACTCGAAGGCCGCGGTGCGCTGATACGTGTGACAGACCTCGATGAAGCTGCGCAGATTGCCAATTACATTGCGGCCGAGCACCTGGAGTTGTCGGTGCAAGACCCCGTTGCTTACAGCAAGAAAATCAAGCATGCCGGCGCTATCTTCATGGGCCGAAGCACCTGCGAGGCACTTGGTGATTATTGTGCCGGTCCCAACCATGTGTTGCCGACTTCGCGCACGGCCAGATTCTCGTCACCTCTTGGCGTCTATGATTTCCAGAAGCGTTCGAGCCTGATCATGGTGTCACCTGAAGGCTCCCGCAAGCTGGGCAGAATTGCTGCTACGCTGGCTTACGGTGAAGGTCTGCAGGCGCATGCCCGATCTGCAGAATATCGCCTCAAGTCCTGAGCGGCCGGTCATGAGCAAATTCTGGAGCAAAGTGGTTCACGGCTTGACGCCTTATGTGCCGGGTGAGCAGCCAAAGCTTGCCAATCTGGTCAAGCTCAATACCAACGAGAATCCCTATGGCCCCAGCCCCAAGGTGCTGGAGGCCTTGCATGGGGCGATTTCGGACAGCCTCAGACTTTATCCGGACCCCAATTCAGACCGCCTAAAGGCGGCGATAGCAACAACTTACGGCTTGCAGGCTGATCAGGTTTTTGTCGGCAACGGCTCCGATGAAGTGCTGGCACATGTCTTTCAGGCCTTGTTGAAACATGATCTGCCCTTGTTGTTTCCGGATATCACCTACAGCTTCTATCCGGTTTATTGCGGTCTCTACGATATTGATTTCGAAACCGTGCCGCTCGGCGACAATTTCGATATTCGTATAGACGACTATTTCAAGCCGAATGGCGGCATCATTTTCCCCAATCCGAATGCACCAACCGGCATTCCGCTTGCGCTGACCGAGGTGGAGCGCCTGCTTCAGGCCAATAAGGATTCAGTGGTCGTGGTTGACGAAGCCTATGTTGATTTCGGCACGGAATCGGCGGTAAGTCTGATCAACCGCTACCCCAATTTGCTGGTGACCCACACGCTATCAAAGGCGCGTTCGCTGGCCGGGTTGCGCG
Organism: Methylophilales bacterium LSUCC0135; assembly: GCA_001704575.1. GTDB lineage: Bacteria > Pseudomonadota > Gammaproteobacteria > Burkholderiales > Methylophilaceae > UBA6140. Next base: position 13,295 of record MCAW01000002.1, on the reverse strand, counting down.
TCGGCTATGCACTGGGTCATCGGGATTTGATCGAAGCGCTGACCCGGGTAAAGGACAGTTTCAATTCCTATCCGATAGACAGCCTCGCAATGGCCGGCGCCATTGCTGCAATGGAGGATCGCGAGTATTTTGATGCGACCTGCCGTCATGTCATCGACTCACGTGAGCGGCTCATTGCTTCCATGCGCAATCTGGGTTTTGAAGTGCTGCCTTCGGGCGCCAATTTCATTTTCGCAAGGTTTTCCGGCCGCGACGGGGCGGAACTCACTGCCAGCTTGCGTGAACGTAATATCATCGTTCGCCATTTCAAAAAGCCGTCGCGCATCAGCCCCTATTTACGCATCACGGTGGGCACCGAACAGCAGAACCGGCAATTGCTTGAAGGCTTGCAGGCCATTCTGCACATATGACGGATTGAACTCCCGCAGTTCGGGCGCAATTTCTGCAAAATTGGCTGATTATGGTTTTAATGTCTTAGAATTTATGAAAATTCCCCCAAAATCCAGAAAAAATGTATTATTACGCGGTTACTAAAAACAAATCGCACAACCCTGTTTCTTTAGAGTGGAGGAAATATCGTGGCACTAACTCAAATGGCATTAGATTCGCTGGATTTCGACGCAACCGTTGCTCTGGCCAGTAAAGTTGCACCGCATGTAGACATTCTCGAAATTGGTACCCCATGCATCAAGCACAACGGTATCAAGCTGCTTGAGACGCTGCGTGCCAAGTTCCCTAACAACAAGATCCTGGTTGACCTGAAGACCATGGATGCCGGTTATTACGAAGCGGAGCCTTTCTACAAGGCCGGTGCCGACATCTGTACCGTTCTGGGCACTGCTGACCTCGGCACCATCAAGGGTGTGGTCGATGTGGCCAACAAGTACGGCAAGGAAGCACAAGTTGACCTGATCAACGTTGAAGACAAGGCGACCCGTACCAAGGAAGCTGCCAAGCTGGGCGCGCATATCATCGGCGTTCACACCGGCCTTGATCAGCAAGCTGCCGGCCAGACACCGTTCACCGATCTGGCTCTGGTTGCAAGCCTGAACACCGGCCTGAAGATTTCCGTGGCTGGCGGTGTAAAGCCTGCTACTGTCAAGCAGGTGAAGGATGCTGGTGCTGACATCATCGTCGCTGGCGCTGCGATCTACGGCGCTGCTGACCCTGCAGCTGCTGCTGCAGAAATCACTTCGCTGGCACGCGACGGCGGTTCAACCGGTGGCTTGTTCGGCTGGTTGAAGAAGCTGTTCAGCTAAGTAATGAAAAGCTAAGCAACGTCAAGCAACAACACCAAACCGCTGCAAAACAAATGACATGTTTTGTGGCGGTTTTCCTTTGTAATCACCACTAACGTAGTAAAATCCAATCATGCGTATTGCAGAAGTCAGTCGTAACACCCTCGAAACCCGGATTGCCGTATCGATCAATCTGGACGGTACCGGTGCATCCAAGTTCTCTACAGGCTTGCCATTTCTGGATCACATGCTTGATCAGATCGCCCGGCACGGCATGATGGATATCAGCATCGAAGCGGAAGGCGATTTGCACATTGATGCGCACCACACCGTTGAAGATATCGGCATCACCCTTGGACAGGCTTTTGCCAGGGCGATAGGCGACAAGAAGGGCATCTGCCGTTACGGTCACTCCTATGTTCCGCTTGATGAGGCGCTTTCGCGGGTGGTGCTGGATTTGTCCGGACGACCGGGTCTGGAGTTCGGGGTCGAGTTTACGCGTGCGCGTATCGGTGAATTCGATGTTGATCTGATTCATGAGTTTTTCCAGGGCTTTGTCAATCACGCGCAAGTCACGCTGCACATTGATAATTTGCGCGGTGACAATGCCCATCATCAGGCAGAGACCATTTTCAAGGCATTTGGCCGCGCACTGCGCATGGCAGTGCAAATGGATTCCCGCATGGCGGGAATAATGCCGTCTACCAAGGGTTCCCTATAGCGCTTGGCGGCTGCAACACAAAGGCTGTTCACCTACATATGATTGATATTGCAGTAGTCGATTACGGCATGGGCAATTTGCGTTCCGTCTCGAAAGCACTGGAGCACGTGGCGCCGGGGCGGCGCATTGTGGTCACCAGCGATCCTCATGAGATCGACGCTGCAGAACGCGTAGTCTTCCCTGGTCAAGGGGCGATGCCGGACTGCATGCGCGAACTGGATTCCCGCGGTTTGCGTCAGCCGGTAATCAAGGCTGCTGCAGGCAAGCCTTTCCTTGGCATATGCATAGGCTTGCAGCTGTTGTTCGAGCACAGTGAAGAAGGCGATGCTGCAGGTCTCGGTATTTTGCCAGGCAAGGTGGTCAGATTCGAAAAGTCAGCCATGCGCGATGCAACCGGCCACAAACTCAAAGTGCCGCATATGGGCTGGAACCAGGTGTATCAGACCCGTGCGCACCCCATGTGGCAGAACATTGCGGACGGCGAGCGCTTTTACTATGTGCACAGTTATTACGTGGTGCCACAGCATCCGGATATTGTCGCAGCATACAGCGAATATCCCGAGCGCTTTACCTCGGCAGTGGCAAAGGATAATATTTTTGCTGTGCAGTTCCATCCAGAAAAAAGCCAGCATGCCGGTTTGCAACTTTTGTCCAATTTCGTCCACTGGAATGGACGAGCCTAAATTACGTTTATTGAATGTGTTGAATTTACCATGTTGATCATACCTGCCATTGACCTCAAGGACGGCCACTGCGTTAGACTCAAGCAAGGCATGATGGAAGATGCCACCGTATTTTCCGAAGACCCCGGCGCGATGGCGCGTCATTGGGTCGATCAGGGCGGCAAGCGTTTGCATCTGGTCGACCTCAACGGTGCCTTTGCCGGCAAACCTGTCAACGAGGGCGCGATCAAGGCAATTGTCGAAGCCGTCGGTGGCGACATTCCCATCCAGCTTGGCGGCGGCATTCGCGATCTGGAGACCATAGAGCGCTATCTGGATGATGGTGTGAGTTATGTCATCATCGGTACGGCTGCGGTCAAGAGTCCGGGCTTTTTGCATGAAGCCTGCGATGCTTTCCCCGGCCACATCATGGTCGGTCTTGATGCCAAGGATGGCAAGGTGGCAGTCGACGGTTGGTCCAAGCTGACCGGCCATGACGTGGTCGATCTGGCGAAAAAATTCGAGGATTACGGTGTAGAAGCCGTGATTTATACCGACATCGGCCGGGATGGTATGCTCACCGGCGTCAATATCGAGGCGACGGTCGCATTGGCGCAGGCGTTGCATATCCCGGTCATTGCCAGCGGCGGCATTACCAATCTTGAGGACGTAAAACGTCTTTGTGCGGTAGAACCGGAGGGCATCATGGGTGCCATTACCGGACGTGCCATTTATGAGGGCTCGCTGGATTTCGCCGCTGCACAGAAGCTGGCGGATGAGCTCAGTGCGCGCTAAATGAGCCTCGCAAAAAGAATCATTCCCTGTCTTGACGTCACCGATGGCCGGGTGGTCAAAGGTGTCAATTTTCTTGAGTTGCGCGATGCCGGCGACCCTGTCGAAATTGCCAAGCGCTATGACGATCAGGGCGCAGACGAGCTTACTTTTCTGGATATTACCGCCAGCTCTGATAACCGCGGCCTTATTCTGCATATCATTGAAGAGGTGGCCTCCCAGGTTTTCATCCCGCTGACCGTAGGCGGCGGAGTGCGCGAAGTTGAAGATGTGCGGCGTTTGCTTAATGCCGGTGCAGACAAGGTCAGCATCAATACCTCAGCCGTGCTCAATCCGCAGCTGGTGGCTGATGCGGCCGCCCGCTTCGGCTCGCAATGCATCGTGGTGGCGATAGACGCCAAGCAGGTCGGCGATCATTGGGAAGTCTTTACCCACGGTGGCCGCAAGGCGACCGGTATCGATGCCGTCGAATGGGCGCGCAAGATGGAAGCGTTGGGCGCCGGCGAGTTGCTGGTGACCAGCATGGACCGCGATGGCACCAAGAGTGGATTCAACCTGCCGCTCAATCGTGCCATCAGTGATGCCGTCGACGTACCGATCATTGCCTCCGGCGGTGTCGGCAACCTCACCCATCTGGTCGAGGGTGTGCAGGAAGGCGGCGCCGATGCGGTGCTGGCTGCGAGCATTTTTCATTATGGCGAGTTTACCGTGCGTCAGGCCAAGGAGTTCATGCGCGATCATGGCATCGAGGTGAGGTTGTGAGCGAACACTGGCTTGATGAAGTGGCCTGGAATGCAGATGGCCTGGTGCCGGTGATTGCTCAGGAAGCCGGTACTGGTCAGATTCTGATGTTTGCTTTCATGAACCGCGAGGCGTTGCGCTTGACGGTTGAAACCGGACAGGCTGTGTATTGGTCACGTTCGCGCAACAAGCTTTGGCACAAGGGCGAAGAATCCGGTCATGTTCAGAAATTGCGCGAAATCCGGCTTGATTGTGATGAGGATGTTATTCTCATTACGGTGGAGCAATTGGGTGGGATTGCTTGTCATACGGGCAGACATCATTGCTTTTTCAGGAGGCTGGTCGATGGCGAATGGATGACCGACCAGCCGGTACTGAAAGATCCGCAGGAGATATATCGTCATGAATGATGTCCTCGACCGATTGGCTGAACTTCTCGAACAGCGTAAAGCGGCTGATCCTCAGAGCTCTTATGTGGCGAAGCTCTACAGCAAAGGACTGGACGGCATTCTGAAAAAAGTCGGTGAAGAGGCGGCGGAAACGATTATTGCGGCCAAGGATGGCGATGCGGAAAAAATCATCTACGAGACCGCTGATTTGTGGTTCCATTGTATGGTCATGCTGGCCCATGCCGGACTCAAGCCGCAGGATGTGCTGAACGAGCTGGCGCGCCGCGAGGGCTTGTCCGGCATTGAAGAGAAGTTGAGCCGGCGTCAGGATTGACAAGGTCGAACACCATGAACTGCATTTTCTGCAAAATCATCGCCGGTGACATTCCATCCAGCAAGATATACGAGGATGATGAACTCATCGCCTTTAATGATATTCGCCCGATTGCACCGGTGCATTTTCTCATCGTACCCAAGCAGCATATCGAGAGCCTTGTCGATTGCGATGCGGGGCAGCAGGCGCTGCTGGGTAAAATGCTGTTGCTGGCACCGGAGCTTGCCAGGCAGCAGGGTTTGAACGGATTTCGTACCATGATCAATACCGGCCGCGAAGGCGGTCAGGAAGTTTTTCATCTGCACGTCCATGTATTCGGCGGCGGGCAGACTTTACCCAAAACCTAATATTCAGGAGAGCAATGATGGGCGCATTTAGTATCTGGCACTGGCTGATCGTGCTTCTGGTGGTGGTGTTGATTTTTGGTACCAAAAAATTGCGCAACATTGGCAGTGATGTCGGTGGTGCCGTCAAGAATTTCAAGGATGCAGTCAAGGACGAACAGGTATCGGCAAAGCTTGATGGCCAGAACAGGACCGAGACGGTCGAAGGCGAAGTGACCAACAAAACCAGGCAGTAGATTCCACCTTGTTTGACATTGCATTTTCCGAGCTGGTCATTATCGCGATCGTCGCGCTCATCGTCATCGGCCCGGAAAAGCTGCCCCGAGTGGCGCGTACCTTGGGTTCATTGGTCGGACGCATGCAACGCTATGTGGCCAACGTCAAGCATGATATCGAGCGCGAGCTGGAGCTGGACGATTTGCAGAAACTGCAGCGCGGTATTAGGCAGGAATCGCAAGAATTCAAAAACGAAATCGAAAATACTATTCATTCCAGCCTCACCGGCATCGAGCAGGATGTAAGGTCTGGGAAAGCGCCGTCCGCTGCGCAGACAAATCTTCCTGAATCGGACCAGAAACGTCATGGCGATTGACGGAAATGAGCAAGAGGTCAGTGGCACTGAGACTTTTTTGTCGCACCTGATTGAGTTGCGTGATCGCCTGTTGCGTACCGTGCTCGGTATCGTACTGACGTTTCTCGTGCTGTTTCCGTTTGCTGATCAGATTTACACGCTATTGGCGCAGCCATTGCTTGCCAAGCTGCCGGCTGGCGGCCAGATGATTGCGACTGAAGTGACCACGCCATTTTTTGTACCGTTGAAGATGGCGATGCTTGCCGCTTTCGTTGTGTCGTTGCCGCACACGCTCTATCAGGCATGGGCCTTTGTTGCACCGGGTCTTTATGCGCACGAAAGGCGGTTCATGCTGCCTCTGGTGATTGCCAGCACCTTGTTGTTTCTCGCAGGCATGGCTTTCGCCTATTTTCTCGTATTCCCCGTGGTTTTCGGTTTCATTACAGGTTATGCGCCACAGGGTGTGGCAGTGATGACAGATATTGGCAGCTATCTGGATTTTGTCATTACACTGTTCATGGCATTCGGGCTGGCATTTGAAGTGCCGATTGCCGTGATTGCGCTGGTTGGATTCGGCCTCGTCCGGATCGCCACGCTCAAGAACATCCGTTCCTACGTGATTGTCGGCGCATTTGTACTAGGAGCCATTTTTACCCCACCGGATATCATTTCCCAGTTCATGCTGGCGATACCGCTATGGGTGCTCTATGAAGCCGGGATTTTTGTTGCCGGCTTCATGGAGCGAAGAAAGATCAAAAGTTAACGTTGCTGGGCAAGTTTCGGCGTCGGACGTTTGCCGATGATCACTGTGACGTTGATCTCGCGCTGGTCTCTGGCAATTTTCAGTGTCGCTTTTTCATCAGGCTGCAGGTTGGCAATCAGATTCAGCATGGTTGAACTGTCGGTCACCTTGTTGCCGTTGATTTCAAGCAGGATGTCACCCGGTTTCAGTCCGGCTTTTTCTGCCGGGCTGTTGCGCAGGACGCCGGCTATCAATGAGCCTCGTGTGTGCGACAAGCGGAAGGATTCTGCCAGTTGTGGTGTGATGTCCTGCGCCTCTATGCCTACCCAGCCCCTGACTACGCTGCCTTGGCGGATGATTTGCTCCATGACTTGTTTGGCCAGGCTGACTGGAATGGCAAAGCCGATGCCCATGGAGCCACCGCTACGTGAATAAATGGCACTATTGACGCCAACCAGATGACCGCTGGTATCTACCAGTGCGCCGCCCGAGTTGCCGGGATTGATCGAAGCGTCGGTCTGGATGAAATTCTCGAATGTGTTGATGCCGAGATGGCTGCGTCCCAGAGCACTGATAATGCCTTGGGTCACGGTCTGGCCGACGCCAAATGGATTACCGATGGCCAGCACGACGTCACCAACATGCGACTGGTCGGGGTCCGCCAGTGTGATTGCCGGCAGGTCTTTGGCATCCACTTTGAGTACGGCAAGGTCGGTTTCCGGGTCGGTGCCAACGATGGTGGCAGGCATCGTGCGGCCATCTGCGAAAGCAACTTCGATTTCATCGGCCGATTCAATAACGTGGTGATTGGTAATGATGTAACCCTGCGGGCTGACGATGACACCGGAGCCCAAACTATTGTCCGATCGCTGTTCTTCATCGAATTGATCGCCAAAGAAATGCCGGAACAAAGGATCGTCCATGAATGGATGGCGTGCTCTGGGGGCTGACTTCTTGCTGGTGAATATGTTGACCACAGCAGGCATGGCCTTCTTCGCGGCTTCGCTGTAAGAGCCTTCGGCATGAATGATCTTCTCGGCAGAAAACTGATTCACCGTGACCGGTTGTTCGTTGACGGGTTTGAGCGATTTGCCGACCAGTTCGGGATAAAAGGTTTGCAGCACAAACAATGCGCCGAGACTGACGGTCACGGCCTGTGCAAAAATAAGCCAGAGTTTTTTCATATGGACTGTTGTGAAGAAGGTGAAACATAATGAATATTAAAGAATTATTGGATTATACCGGACAAATCCTGGAGCCTGAGCGCTTTCGTGATTACTGCCCTAACGGCCTTCAAGTCGAGGGCCGGCAGCAGATCAAGCGCATCGTCAGCGGTGTTACGGCCAATATGGCCTTGTTCGAAGCGGCTCGCGCTACGGATGCTGACATGGTGCTTGTGCATCACGGCTTTTTCTGGCGAAACGAAGACCCGCGCATTATCGGTATCAAACAAAAACGCATTCGCTTTTTGCTCGATCATGAAATCAATCTGGTGGCATATCATCTGCCTCTCGACGCGCACCCTGAGCTTGGCAACAATGCTCAGCTTGGGCAGTTGATGGGGATCGATATCGAAGGTCGTGCCGGCGAGCAGTCTTTGCTGGTATACGGCCGCTTGCCGCATGAAGTGCCGCTGCAACAGTTTCTTGGGAGGCTTGAGTTGGTGCTTGGGCGCCATTGCCTGATGATAGGCGATGAAAAGCGTCTTCTGCGGCGTGTTGCGTGGTGTACCGGTGCGGCGCAGGATTTCATGCAGCAGGCGATTGAGTTGGGGGTCGATCTTTTTATCAGTGGCGAGATTTCAGAGCAGACAGTGCATCTGGCGCGGGAGTCTGGCGTCGCCTACATCGCTGCAGGTCATCATGCGACCGAAAGATATGGAGTACAGGCGCTTGGTCGTCATCTTTCTGCCAGATTCGGCCTTCATCATGAATTTATCGATATCGATAGCCCGGTTTGACAAGTGGATAATGGTTTAAATTTTAATGCCGAGACTGTAAAATAGAAGGCTGACAAGTTCAGCCACCGTAAATGTGCGAAATGCAGGTTAATGGGGGCGGACCCGGCGAACAATTATTAAGGGCAAGTAATGGCAAATCAACCAGTTGATCAGGGTAAGCGGAGATTCTTGATCGCTGCCACCACCGCCGTTGGCGGGGTTGCGGCTGCCGCAGTCGCGGTACCTTTTATAAGCAGCATGTTGCCCAGTGCGCGTGCCAGAGCTGCGGGGGCTCCAGTTGAGGTCGATGTCAGCAAGATCGAGCCGGGTGCCATGGTAACGGTCGAGTGGCGAGGAAAGCCTGTTTGGGTGGTGAACCTGACCGATGATATGGCTAAAACGCTGTCCGGACACGATGAGAATCTGACCGACCCCAAGCTCGAAGTGACTAGTCAACAGCCGGAATACTGCAAGAATCCAACCCGTTCGATCAGGCCGAATTTGATGGTGATGGAGGGAGTATGTACTCACCTTGGTTGCTCGCCATCACCCAAATTGCAGCCGGGCGGTGATATGGGCGGTGATTGGCAGGGTGGCTTTTTCTGCCCCTGTCACGGTTCCAAGTTTGACCTGGCGGGCCGCGTATTCAAGGGTTCGCCGGCTCCCACCAACCTGGTGGTTCCGCCCCACAAGTATTTAAGTGATGCGATATTGTTGATTGGTGAACACAGCGAGGGGGCAGCATAGCCATGATGAAAAACGTAGAAAAATGCATGGCGGGAACTCTGGCCTGGGTTGACAAGCGCTTCCCGCTGACCGCTAATATCAAGGCGCATCTGACTGAATACTACGCGCCAAAGAACTTTAACTTCTGGTATTTTTTCGGTTCTCTGGCCTTGCTGGTATTGGTGCTGCAGATTGTTACCGGCATCTTTCTGACCATGCATTACAAGCCGGATGCAAACCTGGCCTTTGGTTCGGTTGAATACATCATGCGTGATGTTTCCTGGGGCTGGTTGATTCGCTACATGCATTCCACCGGGGCTTCCATGTTCTTCGTGGTGGTTTATCTGCACATGTTCCGTGGCCTGATCTATGGTTCATATCGTGCGCCACGTGAATTGATCTGGCTCTTTGGTGTCGGTATTTTCCTGGTGTTGATGGGCGAGGCTTTCTTCGGCTATCTCTTGCCGTGGGGGCAAATGTCCTATTGGGGTGCCCAGGTGATTATCAATCTGTTCACTTCCATTCCTTTTATCGGTCCTGATGTTTCCGAATGGTTGCGGGGTGACTACGTGGTTTCTGATGCAACCTTGAATCGCTTCTTTGCCTTTCACGTGATCGCCTTGCCCCTGGTGTTACTGGCTTTGGTGGTGGCGCACTTGATTGCTTTGCATGAAGTGGGTTCGAACAACCCGGATGGTATCGAAATCAAGGAAAAGAAAGATCCAAAGACACATATTCCGCTGGATGGCATTCCATTCCACCCTTATTACACGGTCAAGGATATTGTTGGCGTTTCGGTGTTTCTGATTGTATTCTCGGCCATTCTGTTTTTTGCGCCTGAGATGGGGGGCTACTTCCTTGAGGCCAATAATTTCATTCCCGCCGACCCTCTGCAGACACCTGCGCATATTGCGCCAGTATGGTATTTCACACCCTACTACTCGATACTGCGTGCCGTGCCGCCGATCTTCAATTCCCAGTTTCCTGGCGTCGCAGCCATGGGTCTGTCAGTCGTGATATTTGCGCTGTTGCCCTGGCTTGATCGTAGTCCGGTGAAATCCATCCGTTATCGCGGGGCTCTTTACAAAAAGTGGCTGGCATTGTTTGTCATCAGTTTCATCGTGCTCGGTTATCTTGGTACCAAACCGTCTAACGTTTGGGGCGTGTTTGATGCAAGCACCTGGATTGTTGGTGGTGTCGACCGTGCCACTGTGGTAGCGCGTATTTTCACGCTGACATATTTCCTCTTCTTTATTCTGATGCCTTGGTATACGAAGAAAGACAAAACAAAACCAGTGCCTGAAAGGGTCACCGTATGATGATGTATCAAAAAATTGTTGACGTAGTCAGGCATGGAATTCTGGCGGCAGCTCTACTGGCGATGCCGGCTTATGTGAGTGCTGCTGGTGCAGATGTCCATCTGGACAAGGCCCCTGTGAATCTCAACAACCAGGAGTCTTTACAACGGGGTGCGAAGCTCTTTGTCAATTACTGCCTGAATTGCCATAGCGCCAATTACATGCGTTATAACCGGCTGACGGACATCGGGCTCAGTGAAGAGCAAATCAGAGAAAATCTGCTTTTTACTGCCGAGAAGGTTGGTGACACCATGCAGGTGGCAATGGCCAAGCCTGATGCCAAGGCATGGTTCGGCGTTGTTCCACCTGATCTGACGGTTGAGGCGCGTGCAAGAACGGCGGATTGGCTTTATACCTATCTGCGTGGTTTCTATCGCGACCCCACGAGGCCTACCGGCTGGAATAATACGGTTTTCCCTAATGTGGGCATGCCGCACATTCTGTGGGAGTTGCAGGGTCAGCAAGTAATGAAGGTCGAAGAGCATGTTGATGCAAATGGAGTGAAAGCGGAGGCGCATCGCCTCGTGCTGGACAAGCCGGGTAGTATGACGCCTGCGGAGTACGACCTCGCGATCGCTGATCTCGTGAATTACATGGTATACATGGCTGAGCCTGCGCAGATGGATCGCAAGAAGTTGGGTGTTTTTGTTTTGCTGTTCCTGGGGTTGCTGTTTGTCGTTTCGTATTACCTCAAGAAAGAATTCTGGAAAGATATACATTAAATCTAACCGGCGGGAGCGGCTTCCAATCGATGGAAGCCGCTCCCGTTTTGCATTTTAGTTTAAGGAACCCGCAATTATGATGACTTTATATTCAGGCACTACGGACCCGTACAGTCACCGTTGTCGTATCGTGCTTTTTGAAAAAGGCATGGATTTTCAAGTCATTGATGTCGATCTTGCCAACAAGCCCGAAGATCTGGCGGTCATCAATCCTCATAATGAGGTGCCGGTGCTGGTCGAGCGCGATCTGGTTTTGCAGCAGGCGAATATCATCAACGAATATATTGACGAGCGTTTTCCTCACCCGCAATTGATGCCGGCTGACCCAGTCATGCGCGCCCGCGCTCGCCTGTTTCTGCATAATTTTGAAGAGCAGCTTTTCAGTCATATTGCAGATATTGAATCTGGTGACCAGAAGCTTGCCGACAAGGCGCGTGCAGCCATACGTGATAATTTGACGCAGATTGTGCCTTTGTTTACCAAACAGCAGTACATGCTCGGCGATGAGTTTTCCATGCTGGATGTTGCAATTGCGCCGCTACTCTGGCGTCTCGGGCATTACGGCATAGAGTTGCCCAAGCAGGCAGCACCTTTACTAAAATACGCAGAACGTATATTCTCTCGCCCGGCGTATATTGAAGCGATGACGCCTTCCGAAAAGGCAATGCGTAAGTAAGCTGATGAGTGAGCTCACTTCAACCAAGCCCTACATGATTCGTGCCATGCACGAATGGTGCACGGATAACGGCTTGACGCCACATCTTCTGGTGGCGGTCGATGACTCGGTGAGGGCGCCTGCGGCTTACGTCAAGGATGGCGAGATTGTGCTCAATATCAATTATTCAGCCACGCGCAACTTGTTGATCGGCAACGAGGCAGTTACGTTTTCTGCGCGTTTTGGCGGGGTTGCCAGTGACCTGTATGTTCCCATGCATGCAGTTCGCGGTATTTTTGCCCGGGAAAATGGTCAAGGCATGTTTTTTCAGTCAGAAGAGGCCATGGATGACCGGCAGGGAAATGTACAGTCAGGCGAGGAAGGGTTGCCCCCCGAAGGCGTGGGGCAAGAAGAAAAAGAAAAACCAGTCAAAAAGAAACCATTTTTGAAGTTGGTTAAATAAGCGTAATACGATAAAATTACGTTTTTGCCGGATTAGCTCAGTTGGTAGAGCAGCGCACTTGTAATGCGAAGGTCGTCAGTTCGATTCCGACATCCGGCACCAGAATTCCTTTCCATAGCGTTTGACACGCTGTCAGATTATCAGCATAATCATGGGTTCGGTTGGGAGGGGTGGCCGAGTGGTTAAAGGCGACGGACTGTAAATCCGTTCTCTCAGAGTACGAAGGTTCGAATCCTTCCCCCTCCACCAAATATAGCAACTAGCATTATCAGATTAAGAGCCGATAGGCGCTGGTTTTTTTTACTGGATGATCGGGTAGTTTGCTCATCGAAGCGGGTGTAGCTCAGCTGGTAGAGCACTTGCCTTCCAAGCAAGATGTCGCGAGTTCGAACCTCGTCGCCCGCTCCAATTAAAACCGGCATAGATATTTAGCGCCCATGTGGCTCAGTGGTAGAGCACTCCCTTGGTAAGGGAGAGGTCGCGGGTCCGATTCCCGCCATGGGCACCATTGATTGGTGTGGTGTTAAGTGGTTCGCAGCTCAACGGGCTTGCACTTAATGTGATTAACTTGATAAAGAAGTCAGTTAAAGGAAACGATTATGGCAAAAGGTAAATTCGAGCGGACGAAACCGCACGTAAACGTAGGCACGATTGGTCACGTTGACCACGGCAAGACCACATTGACTGCGGCGATCACCACCATTCTGTCGAAGAAATTCGGTGGCGAAGCCAAGGGCTATGCGGACATTGACGCAGCGCCAGAAGAAAAGGCTCGCGGCATCACCATCAACACCGCCCACGTGGAATACGAAACAGCCACCCGTCACTACGCACACGTCATCACCATCAACACCGCCCACGTGGAATACGAAACAGCCACCCGTCACTACGCACACGT
>MCAW01000001.1 GCA_001704575.1 Methylophilales bacterium LSUCC0135 | reverse complement strand
AAGAAGTTACTCCGCCTAAAAAGCAAATCTTAAGCTCCAGAAGCTTTGGGCAGCCGGTCAGGGATTACCAGAGTCTGGCCGAATCACTGACGCTTTACATGAGCCGTGCCGCGGAGAAACTGCGCAGACAACAGCACTACGCCGGTTCAGTCCATGTCTATATCCGCACCAGTCCGTTCAAGCAGGATGAACCCTACTACGGCAACAGTATGACCATCCCGCTGCCCGCACCGACCGATGACAGCAGGACACTGGTCAATGTCACGTTATGGGGGTTGAAGCAACTCTACAAGCCCGGCTTCAATTACGCCAAGGCAGGCGTCATGCTGAGCGAGTTGGTGCCTCAACAAGGCTGCCAGACCGACTTGTTCAGCATGGCCGCCAGCAACCCCGCAAGTCGTGAAAAATCGACCAAACTCATGCATGCCCTCGACAGCATCAACAACAAGATGGGCCGGGATACGATGAAGCTGGCAGGTGAGGGCACAAGACGCCCATGGAAAATGCGGCAGGAAAACAAGACGCCGGCTTATACGACAAGGTGGGGGGAGATACCCGCTACTAAATAGATGATAAAATAACTATTATTTAACAATAGGTTACGATGCTTACATCCCGTAAACTCCGCTTCGCCAAGGAATATGTGCTGGATCACAACGGTGCCGCAGCCGCGGTAAGGGCTGGGTACGCACCGAACACTGCGAAGGTGTCAGCCAGCCGATTAATGCGTGAACCAGAGGTTAAGGCTGCCGTACGCGACAATGAACGGGCTGTAGAAGCGAAGATAGGTATGAGCCGGGATAAGGTCGTTCAAGGGCTTCTGGATGCGATCGCCATTGCAGAAGTTGAAGCCAACCCACACGCACTGATCGCTGGGTGGCGAGAGATCGCCAAGATGCTCGGGTATTACACCCCTGAACGCCAGGTGATGGACGTTACTCTTGATACCGAGCGAGTTATTCGACGGTTTGAGCAGATGAGCGACAGCCAGCTGCTAATGTACGTACAATAGAATTATTTTAATTAAAAACATAAAGTTAAAATACTATTCTCGAATTTACTTAAGATATAAACTCATCTGCACGCGCTTTTAGTTTTTGCAAATCGGGCGCCCAGCCCATGTAAGCGTGCCAGTCTATTTTGTCTACCACGCGTGTTTTTAGCATGGGAAGGCCCAGTGGATTTCTCCCGTACATGGCATGCGTTCCAGTTCCTGCAGCATGGCCTACGTACTGCTTTCTCGCCTCTTCATCGATACCCAGCTGACGCATATGATCAATCAGCGTATGACGGAAGCTATGGAAAACCTTCTGCTCGTCTGTAATCCCGACTGTTTTTCTGAGAAACGGCCCAAACCATTTAGTGATGGTTGCACCAGGGCCATTATTGGCATCAATCCGAATATCAAATAGCTGGGCTTTCTTGCGTGATTGCCGGTAATTAACGTAATCCAATAAGCCAATTTGTATGAGGGCAGGGTGGATGGGTATTTCACGCTCGGCATTTTCTGTTTTGGTGCCAGGGATCAACATGACATCGATGCCAGCCTTTTGGTAGAAGTGCTCCACTTTGAGCGAGGCAAGCTCGCCAATTCGGGCGCCGGTATATACCGCAATGACCGGGACCCAGAAATGCAATGGTTTAGTAGCAGCGCCAGGCAAGTGCGCAAATATCTGTTCGAGATCGGTGTTGGTGAGGTATTTCCAATGCTGATTGGCGGAGGCTTTTGCAGATATCGTCAGAGTCAACGGGGCAGGGCAGTATTGACGGGCGTTGTTAGCACACCATTTTGCGAATGCGTTGACGCTGCTCAGTTCCTTTTTGACGGTTGAGCCAGCAACAGCCTGTGAACGGGGTTCCATCCACATTTTATTGACGGTCTCGTCATTAAACTGATCCATCAAAAAGTCAGCGCCCATCGCGGCAACCAACTCATCCAGCACCTTGTGCGCCATTTTGATGGACTTGGTCGCACCTTTTACGGTGGGCTTGTATTCTCGAATGGCATCGCGCAAGGCAATGGACTTTAATGACGGCGATTCACCTTTGAGCGGCTCTATCCCCCAATTCTGGAGAACCAAGTCACGCATCTCTTCCTTACTTAACTGCTCAAGGCGCATACGCTGCTGTTCCTGCGTCTCTCGAAGCATTTCAAGTGCGCGCTGATGGTCAAGGTCCGATCCGTCGGTTTCGACCTCTATCGTGCCGTCAGGCTTGCTTCTTAGAATATAGCACTGCTTTTTAGTAGCCATGTTGTGGATTGTAATACCAAACCAATAAGCGGCTAAAGCAGCCTGCCTGAAGTCTTTGGTGTGCAAGCTTTTTCGCCAGTCTTTTCCATCACGCTGCAAGCGCAAATAGAAAATGCCATGACGGCTTTTCACGAGATAAGAATTGAGTTTCACGTCGGTTGGGAAGTGACACCAGCAGTGACACCAGTGTTTCGACGTATTTTGAATTTGCCTTTAAGATCAACAAGTTACAAGGCAATGGCGTCCCCACGGGGATTCGAACCCCGGTCGCCTCCGTGAAAGGGAGGTGTCCTAGGCCTCTAGACGATGGGGACCTATGAACTTTTAACGAACAACATTTTACTACAAAACCTGGCTTTTCTTAAGCGAAAATCATAACAAACTTGCATGATTTTTACTGGTGGAGGTAAGCGGGATCGAACCGCTGACCTCTTGCATGCCATGCAAGCGCTCTCCCAGCTGAGCTATACCCCCGAAAAGAGGCGCAATCTTAAAGAGCCACGGATGAATTGTCAACGAAATTCTTTCACATCCAACATCAGCGCCAGTCTGCGTATAATCGGGCTGATTCAGAAGGAGCGCTCATGTCACCCGAATATGTCGAAAAAATCAAAGTCTTGCCCGAATATCACGCGCTGGTGAGAGAGCGCCGGCTGCTGGCAAGCGTGCTCACCGGCATCATGATGTTGGCATACTTTGGGTTTATTCTGCTGGTCGCGTTTGCGCCGGAATTTTTCCGTATCGTCATTTGGGGTAATGTCGTCACGGTCGGTTTTCCGCTTGGCATCGGCCTCATTCTGCTGGCGTTTGTGTTGACCGGGGTTTACGTACGCAAGGCCAATCAGCATTTCGATGTGCTGACCGATATCATCAAAAAGGCGGTAACATGAAACGTTGCATGATCGGGGTGGGGCTGTTGCCTGGCATGGCGCATGCCGGCGATGCCGGTAATCCTGTCAGTCCCTCATCCATCCTGATGTTCCTGCTGTTTGTGGCGGCTACGCTGTGGATTACATATTGGGCAGCCAGGCGGACCAATTCCACCAGAAGTTTTTATACCGCTAATGGCGGTATCACCGGATTCCAGAACGGGTTGGCAATTGCCGGGGATTATATGTCCGCAGCCTCGTTTCTGGGTATCACGGCGCTGGTCTACACGCGCGGTTATGATGGTTTGATCTACGCCATCGGCTTTCTGGTCGGTTGGCCGGTCATCCTGTTTCTGATGTCGGAGCGTCTGCGCAACCTCGGACGTTTTACTTTTGCGGATGTGGCAGCCTACCGTTTTCAGCAGACGCCAATCCGCGTGTTCTCCGCAGTGGCAGGCATCGCGATTGTGCTGCTTTATCTGATTGCGCAGATGGTAGGGGCGGGTGCACTCATCCAGACGCTGTTCGGCATCAGTTTCGAGGTGGCGCTGTTGATCGTCGGCGTCCTGATCATCGCCTATGTCACTTTCGGCGGCATGCTGGCGACTACCTGGGTGCAAATCATCAAGGCTGTCATGCTGTTGAGTGGCGCCAGTTTCATGGCGGCGGGCGTGATGTGGCTCTCCGGTTTCAGCTTCGAAACCCTGTTTCAAAGTGCGATTGACAAACATCCCAAGGGAGCGGACATCATGACCGTGGGCGGCCTCGTTTCCGACCCTGTCAGCGCGATTTCGCTGGGCATTGCGCTGATGTTCGGCACCGCCGGTCTTCCCCATATCCTCATGCGATTCTTTACCGTGCCGGATGCGAAGGAAGCGCGCAAATCGGTGTTTTATGCCACCGGCTTTATCGGCTACTTCTATATTCTGACCTTTATTATCGGTATGGGTGCCGTGGCTTTCATTCTCGGCAACCCGGAGTATTTCAACGCCGATGGCAGCATGCGTGGCGGCGACAACATGCCGGCCGTGCATCTGGCGCATGCATTGGGTGGTGATCTTTTTCTCGGCTTCATTTCCGCAGTGGCTTTCGCTACCATCCTCGCCGTGGTGGCGGGCTTGACGCTGGCAGGCGCAGCTTCGATTTCGCACGATCTTTATGCCAATGTCATCAACCGTCATGCCACTGACCAGCAGGAGGTGCGGGTGTCGCGTTATGCGACCATTGTTCTCGGCATGCTGGCGATATTGTTGGGCATCGTTTTCCAGCATCAGAATATCGCTTTCATGGTCGGGTTGGCGTTCACGATAGCGGCTTCAGCTACATTTCCCGTGTTGCTGCTTTCCATGTCGTGGAGTGGCATGACAACTCGAGGTGCGGTGTGGGGCGGTAGTCTTGGCTTAGTGGTGGCTGTGGTGATGGTGGTACTGGGGCCTGCGGTATGGGTGCAGGTGATGGGGTTTGAGCAGGCTGTGGTGCCGTATTCGAACCCGGCGCTGTTCAGTGTAACAACCGCTTTTGGCAGTATCTGGCTGTTTTCGGTGACAGACAGATCAGAGAGGGCGCAAGCAGAGCGCAGTGCCTATGCTGCGCAATTCATTCGTTCTCAGACTGGCATAGGCGCGGAGGGCGCCAGCCACTAGCCGACAGCAAAATCAGCGCTTGAACAGACGTTTGAGCGCTTTGCCCTTGAGCGCACGTTTGATGACGACCTTGGCGTTGTAAATGTTGAATGGCAGCTGCCAGCGCAGGCTGAAGGGTTTGCCCAGTTTGTCCATGTAGATATTCATGAAGTGGTTACGGCCTTCGGCATGTAGCTTGTTGCATATGCGGGTGAGGTCGGCGATGCGTTTCGGCAAGATGGTGCCGCGTTGGTAGAAATGAGCGCGCGCGGTGTCGATCAATGAGAATTCGAGGCGGCCGTCGCTGCCTTTGCTGACCAGGATATTGCCGCCGGAGAGGTCCCTGAAAAATACGCCGCGCCCGTGCATGGTCAGCAGGTATTCGGCCAGTTGGGTGTACATCTCTTCCTCGCTGACGCCTTGATACTGACTTTCTCCTTTGGAGAATGCTGAAAATATCTCGCGCGCGGAAAAATCCGCATCCACGTATTCGCAGATATAGTAATTCTGCGTCAGCGACCGGTCTCCGCTTTTTTCCAGATAAGCCACCGGGCGTGCCGTTTCAACACCGCGCCGGAGTAATTCGCAGGCGCCGTTCCAGCTACGCAGACCCTTCGATGGCTTGAAACGGTCGAGCAGTTTTTTGTGCAGGTGCATGTGCACCGGTTGTTTGATGACAAGTTTTTTTGCCGGGTCGCGCGGGTCGGGAATCGTCCAGATGGCGTTGCGCGCCTTGCGCAAGATGGCGTCGCGGCGAGGGGCTTCGATATTGTCCGGATTCAATGCGGTTTTCAACAATTCGAATTCATCCGTATCTGAAGCCAGTATGGCGCCCCGCCATTCACCTTCGCGGTAGAGAAAATGACACTTGGCGATGTGCGCATGAATGGCGAGATCGCTGATCAAAGCAGCGTGCTTGTTGACTTCGAAATGCGTGCCTTTCGGCCAGCAAAGATAAACTGGCGATTCGGTCACGAAATCGGGCGCTTGTTTCAGGTGCTCGCCATCGCGCGAGACACATGCAGCCGCCTGCAGATCGGCGGCGCTGTAGATGTCGCGCAAGGCGGCGACGCGCCCATTGATTGTCCATGCGACGTGTATCAGACGGTCCTGATGACTGAAGGCGTGAATCTCCAGGCCGTCGGCATCATCGAGACAAGCTTCGTAATAGCTGCCGGGAATCATCGCGACAAAAGTCTGGTAAGCCTTGAATGCAGGCCTGATCCTGAAGTTGCTGCCCAGCACGGATACGTAATGGGTAATACGCTCCAGCTGCGGGTAGTCCTCGACGCCGTCGTCAATCAAACCCTCGCGATGGCAGATCAGCGGCCCCCAGCCAGCACGTTGCAATGCGCCTGAGGCAGCGCACAACAGCATGTAGCGCGCCAGGTAATCCGCCTGTTTCTGTTCGCCGTCCGGTAACAACCTGTGAATGCGCGGCAAAGTCCAGAAAGCGGCCGGTGAATGCAGTTGCGGCACCCCGAAGTGCTGGCCGATTTCCTGCAGCACAAAGGCTTTTTTCACCAGCCTGAAGCCGCCGAGCGGCGCGAGACGGTGGCCGAGAATCTTGTGGTCGTCGCGCTCCGGCTCGGTGCAGCGTTCGGAAAAAAGGTTGTCGGTGTGAATGTCGGGCAATTGCCCGCAGCTTTTCAGAATCGACAATATGCCGATGTTGTAGGGTGGTTCGAAATCCGTGATATTGGGCCCGGCCAGCCTGATCTTTCTGGTGCGCGCCTCGCCATGCGCCAGACCCCAGGCGGTCAGGAATGTTTGCAGCGTGTAACCGGCCCAGCGCTTGCGGTTGATGGTGGAGCCTATCTCCAGCAACTCGATACGATCGCCGTAACGCGCCAGTGTATCGGCGACAAATTCCTGCCATTGTTGTTGCGCATCAGCCGCTTGCATGTTGCGGGCAGCCTCGAACGGCTGTACCAGATGCAGCATCACGCTAAACCCATCATCGCAAAGCGTCTGCAAAAAACGGCCGACATGGTTACTTGCATCGCCATAGGTGAAATCCAGCCTGACCTGGCGAACACCCAAGGCCTTGAGTTGCTGAATCACATAAGTGTCGATTGCAGGATTCGCGGCTGTGGCAACACCGATGCCGGAAAAATCAGCAGGCACCCGGTGGCCGGCAACCGGCTGATAGCCTCTTTTCGAGCGCAATTTGCCGCTCAGCATGTAAGCGAAATTCGCCCGAATGAATGGCCACATCGGGTTGGCGTGCGATGAAGGTTTCAAGTCAGTCAGCTGGTTTTGTCATCGAGGCCCGCGCTCAGCCGCGGGTGTTGGATTGCGCCTCGAACTGGGTCAGATCGACTCTGGGTAAAGGTTGCCAGCCTGGTTTGCGATGCTCGGCCACGACATTGGTGAAAACGCCGCCGCGCACATAGAATTTTGCTGTCAGACGCATGAACTTCGGCGCTGTGGCCGCTACCAGATCATCCAGAATGCGGTTGGTGACCGCTTCGTGGAAACAGCCTTCGTCGCGGAATGACCACATGTAGAGCTTCAGGCTCTTGAGTTCGACGCACTTCTGATCGGGAATGTAATCGAGATACAGTACGGCGAAATCGGGTTGTCCGGTTTTCGGACAGAGGCAGGTAAACTCGGGGATTTCCATGTGGATGTGGAAATCGCGTTCTGGTTTGGGGTTATCAAAGGTTTCAAGGGTCTTGCTGGGTTGACTGGACATATTGGCTACCGTATAAATCTACACATGGTCGAAATTGACATTATACAGACACCGACAAGAAACCTGACGTTCCAGCAACCATGACGCCTGCCGAAAGTAGCTCCGACAATTGCGCCTGATCCATCTCAAACTTGCCGGCTTCAAGTCCTTTGTTGACCCCACCACCTTGCATCTCAGCGGTCAGCGTGTCGGGGTCGTCGGACCCAATGGTTGCGGCAAATCCAACGTCATGGAATCCATACGCTGGGTGCTGGGCGAATCCTCGGCGCGCGAAATGCGCGGCGACTCCATGCAGGATGTCATCTTCAACGGCTCGGCCAACCGCAAGGCGATTTCCCGTGCCAGCGTCGAACTGGTTTTTGACAACAGTCTCGGCGGCGCCAGCGGCGAATGGTCCCAGTATGCAGAGATTTCAGTGAAGCGCGTGATCGAGCGCGACAAGGGCTCCAGTTACTACATCAACAACACGCCGGTAAGGCGCCGGGATGTGGCTGATCTGTTTCTCGGCACCGGTCTCGGCGGACGCGCCTATGCGATCATAGGGCAGAACACCATTTCACGTATCGTCGAAGCCAGGCCGGAAGAGCTGCGGGTGTTTCTGGAAGAGGCGGCAGGGATTTCCAAATACAAAGAGCGCCGTCGTGAAACCGAGTTGCGGCTGCGCGATACGCGCGAAAATCTGACGCGCGTCGAAGATATCCGTCAGGAAATGGATAAACAGATCACCCGGCTTGAGTCGCAGGCCGTCGTCACGCAGCAGTATCACCAATTGCAGGACGCGCTCAAACACGCTCAGGGGCAGCTCTGGCTTTTGAAAAAACGCGATGCCGGGATTGCCTGGGAAAAAACCCGCAGGCAGGTGGAAAAACTGGTCAATGAGCTGGAGGCGCAGATGTCGAACCTGCGTAAAACCGAAAACCTGCTGGAAACCCTGCGTCAGCAGCATTTTTCCACGACCGAGGCAGTACAACAGGCGCAGACGCGCTACTACGAAAGCAATGCCGAAGTATCCGGCCTTGAACAACAAGTCAAGCACACGCAGGAAGCACGCGAGCGTCTCGACTCGCAACTGCAGCAAATGATTGCCCAATCTGAAAAACTGGAGGCACAGCAGCGCACACTCGACCAGAACCTGGCTGAATTGATGGCCCGCAAGCAAGAAGCAGAGAGCGACGAAGAAAGCAGTGTCGCCGAACTTTCTGCCTTGCGGGAAGCGCTGCCCCGGCATGAAGCGGCTTATTCTGCCAGTCAGCTGGCAATGAACGAAGCGCAAAAGGCGCTGACCGAAACCGGGCAGGCGCTAAGGCTGGAAACCAGTCAGCTCGGCTTTGCGCAAAAAAGCATCGATGAGCTTCAGCAGCGCTTGCAAGGTCTCGCGCTCGACCTGCAAAGCCTGCAATTGCCGGATGCGCAGATTCTGCAGCACAAGCGAGATGATCTCACTGAGCTGCAGAAGCAGTCAGCCCGGCAGGAAGAGGAAATAGCTGTTTTACGGGCCCGCGAACAGCAACAAGCCGAAAAAATCAAGGCATTGCGCTTGCAACACCAGGAAGCACAGCACGAATTGGCGCATCTGGAGGCGCAGGTCAGCTCACTTTCCAAAATACAGCAGTCCATCGGTCATGAAGCCAGGCTGGACCAGTGGCTGCAGCAACAGGGGCTGCAGGATAGCGCACGTCTCTGGCAGAAACTGTCGATCGTCAGCGGCTGGGAAACTGCGATCGAAGCCGTTCTGGGTGCCCGACTCAATAGCTTGATCAAGCCCGGGCTTGAATATGATGCTGCATCGCGGCCGCCTTCCACCATCGTGCTGTCAGAGCCCGGCGAATGTACTGCTGGTAAAAGTGAGGCCTCGTTAAAACCGCTGGTCGACGTGATTGAGAAGATGAACCCTGATGTCGCTGCGGCCGTGCACGATTGGCTAACGGGTGTCTATCTGCTTGAAGACGGCGTGGCAGCCAATGCCGCACGCCAAGAACTCAAGGCAGGCGAAATGCTGGTAAGCCAAACAGGCGATATCCACACACGCCACAGCCTGACTTTGTTCAGCCCGCAAAGCGCCTTGCATGGCGTGCTGGAAAGGCAGCGTGAGCTGGAAACGCTCAAAGCCTCATTGCCGCCGGCACAGAGATCCCTGGCTGAGGCCGCCGCCGATGTCAAGCAGGCAGAGGAAGACATGCAGCGTATGCAGCAGACCTTGCACGAGCTTCAGCGCGAACTGCGCGAGCATCATCAGCGCGTGCACCAGCACACACTAGAAATCCAGCGTCTGGACCAGCAGCTGCAGCACACAAGCGAAAGAAAGCGGGTAATCGAGCAGGAACAGTTGACGCTGGCAGGCAAACTGGAAATCTCGACCAGACAAAGCGCCGAATTGCAGGCGCGTATCGCGCAGGCGGAGCAGCAGCTACCTCAGCTCAAGCAGAAGTGCGATGCGTTGCTACAGCAGCGTGAAGACGCACAGAACGTCCTGAATAAAGCGCGTCAGAGTCTGCAGAGTGCCGAACGTGCAGCACAGGAAAAGATATTTAACAAAAAACTTATATCAAATAATATCAATGAATTAAATGAAAGACTTAAGTCTTCGCTTGAGGAATTGAAATCATTGACCATGCGGCGGCAGGATACCTTGGCGCTGCTCGAAGCGGCACGCATAGAAGGCTTGAAAGCCCAGCTCGCCCAGGCTCTGACGCGCAAACAACTTGCTGAGGCAGGGCTGGTAGAAGTGCGCAATCAGCTTGCGCAGGCCGAAAGTGAATTGCAGGATCAGGAGCGCAACCGCATGCAGAATGAACAGATGCTGCATCCCTTGCGTGACAAGCTGGAGCAATCCCGGCTTGTCGAGCAAGAGGCCAGATTGCATTTCGAGCAATGTCAGGAAGCCCTGATTGCCGGCCGGCTGGACGAGGCTGTTCTGGCGCAGGATTTGCCGGCCAACATCAAACTTTCCGGGTTGGAAGAAAAAGTCGGGGCAATATCGCAGCAAATCGAAACACTGGGGCCGGTCAATCTTGCTGCGATTCAGGAACTTGCCAGCGAACGAGAGCGCAAGACTTACCTCGACAGCCAGTCGGCAGACCTGACCGAGGCGGTTGCAACGCTGGAGGATGCCATTCGCCGCATCGACAGGGAAACACGAAGCCGTTTGCAGCAGACTTTCGATGAAGCCAATCGTAACTTCGGCGAACTGTTCAGCCTGTTGTTCGGCGGCGGCCAGGCGCGTCTGGAATTGCTGGGCGAAGAAATACTGGATACCGGCATGCAGGTTTTTGCGCAGCCGCCCGGCAAAAAGAACAGTACCATCCATCTGCTTTCCGGCGGCGAAAAAGCGCTGACTGCTCTAGCACTGGTGTTCGCGTTGTTCCGGCTCAACCCTGCGCCGTTCTGCCTGATGGATGAAGTCGATGCGCCGCTGGATGACAGCAATACCGAACGTTTTTGCAATCTGGTCAAAAAAATGTCCGAGCGCACACAGTTTTTATTTGTGAGCCATAATAAAATAACCATGGAAATGGCACAGCAGCTGATCGGCGTCACCATGCAGGAATCCGGGGTTTCACGAATCGTCGAGGTCGACATTGAGGCCGCCATGCAGATGCATGATCAAGCGCTGGTATAACGCTGGGAGATGGAACAGACATGAATGATTTGCAACTGGCCTTGCTCGCGCTCGGCATCGTCATTATCTTCGGCGTCATCGCCTTCAACTGGTGGCAGGAGCGCAAGTTCAGAAATGAAACCAATCGCCGCTTCGGGTCACCCAAGGGCGACGCTTTGCTGAACGATGAATTCGATTTCGATGCCGCCGCCATCCTGAAGGAAAAGTCACAGCCGCTGAGCTCGATAGCGTCTGAGGACGAACTCGAAGAGACCGCTGTCGTGATTACCCGTGTAAAACCTGCTGAACTGGTAACGCCGCACTCAGCGCCCATGCAACCGGTAATGCAGGAGCCGCAAAGTATTGAAGAGGTGGATGAAAAAACCGCAGCGGAAGTTGCACAGAATCATGCAGAAGTTGACGCCGGCGAGCCTGACCATGTCGTGAATAGTGTGTATTCCGAATCGTCCCTTGAGCCAGAAGTGCGGCCGCAGGCAGAACAAGCGTTACCAGCGGAAGGGGCAGGACAGGTGCCGGAACTTGTCGAGCAGGCTGCTGTGGCGCTGAGCCCGGAAAACGATCTCCTGGTTGATCTGGTCGCTTTGCTGTCATTGCCTGAAGCGGTTACAGGCAACAGGCTGCGCGAATTCCTGGCAGCAGTTGCGGACATCGACAAACCCAAGGCGATGCACGGGCTGGATTCCAGCGGTCTATGGCATTTGATCGGGCCGCAAGAGGATGCCACGGTTTTTACCATGGCAAGCTGCCGTTTGCAGCTGGCTGATCGTGCCGGTTTTGTCTCGCAGAACATGCTTGATCGCTTCCGGCATGAAGTGGAGCGGCTTGCTGCCAGACTGCAAGCAGAGCTGACCTGGCAGCCGGAAGGCGATGCATGGCAGATTGCCAACGAGCTGGATCAGTTCTGTATCGATGTCGACCAGATGGTGGGCTTTCATCTTATGCAGGGCGCCAATGGGCCGTTCACCGGCACCAAATTCAGAGGGCTTGCCGAAGTCAACGGGCTTGAACTCTCCGCTGATGGCGGTTTTCACAGTTCGAATGAGGAAGGCTTGCGTCTGTTTTCGGTCATTAATCGCGACAACAATCCATTCAGCCCGGAGATGCTGCGTACTTCGGTGATATACGGCATTACATTTCAGCTCGATATCCCGCGCGTGAAAAACTGTCTGGAAACATTCAACCAGATGGTGCTGATGGCACGGCAAATGGAAAAAAGCCTCGGCGCCAGTCTGGTCGATGATCATCAGCGGGTGCTTGATGAAGCGCAGATCGAGAAGATCCGTCAGCAATTGAAAGTGATCCAGGCAAAAATGCTGACTCGTGGCATTGTGCCGGGCAGCCCCACCGCTTTACGTTTATTTTCCTGATTGATGCAGAACTCCGAAGCAGCCGCAAGGCAGATCGCGTCATTACGCGAACAAATCCGTGTTTACGATCATCAGTATTACGTACTTGATGCGCCTACCGTGCCTGACAGCGAATATGATCGCCTGTTTCGCGAGTTGCAGGCACTGGAGCAGGCTCATCCCGAACTCATGGTGGTGGACTCTCCCACCCAGCGGGTGGGTGGCGCGCCCCTGCCGGAACTGCGGCCGGTGCGTCACCGTGTGCCCATGCTTTCGATCGAAACCGAGACCGACATCAGCCCCGAAGGCGCGCGCGCCTTTGACGCCAGGACGCGGAAGAAGCTGGGCTTGGCAGAAAGCGACCCGCCGGTTGAATATGCGGCCGAACTGAAATTCGACGGACTCGCCATCAGCCTGCGTTACGAGCAGGGCTTGCTGGTGCAGGCGGCTACTCGCGGTGACGGAGAAGTCGGGGAGGATGTCACGCAGAACATTCGCACCATCCGCCAGATACCGCTGCGCTTGCAAGGCGATGCGCCTGAAGTGCTGGAAGTGCGGGGCGAGGTCTACATGCGCCGTGCGGATTTCGAACGCTACAACGAGCGCCAGCGCAAACAGGGTAAACCCACCCTGGTCAATCCACGCAACGGTGCGGCCGGGGCAGTACGCCAGCTGGATTCAAGAGTGACTGCACAGCGCATGCTTTCCTGTTTTGTTTATGGTATCGGCGAAACTGCGGGCTGGAACGTACCTGCCACACACAGTGAATTGCTTGACGCGCTGCAGCGTTTCGGCTTTCCGGTTTGTGAAGAACGCATCACCGGGCTGGGCGCAGAGCCCTTGGTAGCTTTTCACCGGGGCGTTGCCGCCCGGCGCGACAGCCTGCCTTACGACATCGACGGCGTGGTTTACAAGGTCAATTCTCTGGCACTGCAGCGCGAATTGGGTTTCCGTTCGCGCGAACCGCACTGGGCCGTTGCCCATAAATTTCCCGCGCAGGAAGCCTTGACCGAGGTGCTGGCGATTGACGTGCAGGTCGGACGAACCGGTGCAATAACGCCGGTCGCCCGCTTGAAGCCGGTGTTTGTCGGCGGCGTGACGGTGACCAATGCCACATTGCACAACCAGGATGAAATTGACCGCAAGGACGTGCGTATCGGTGACACCGTCAGCGTGCGTCGTGCCGGTGATGTGATTCCCGAAGTGGTCGGCGTGGTTCTCGACCGCCGGCAGCAGGGCACGCAACCCTACAATCTGCTTGCAGCCATCGAACATCGTTGTCCTGTTTGCGGCTCGCATGTCGTAAGGCAGCAGGACGAGGCGATCGCCCGCTGTACCGGCGGCCTCTTCTGTGCGGCGCAACGCAAGCAGGCGATTCTGCATTTTGCCTCTCGCCGGGCGATGGATATTGAGGGACTGGGCGAAAAGCTGGTAGATCAACTCGTGGATGCCGGGCTTGTGCACACGCTGGCTGACATTTACCGGCTTAATGTTACGAGGCTCGCGAACCTCGACCGCATGGCGGAAAAATCCGCGAACAATATCGTCGATGCGCTTGAGCGCAGCAAAAAGACCACATTGGCGCGTTTTATCTTTGCGCTGGGCATCCGCAATGTCGGCGAAGCAACAGCCAAGGATCTGGCGAAATATTTCGGCAGACTGCAGCACCTGCTCGATGCTGATGCGGAAAAATTGCAACAGGTTCCGGATGTCGGCCCGATCGTGGCCGATTCCATCGTGCAGTTTTTCTCCGAGGCGCACAACCGCGAGGTGATCGCTGCCCTGATCGAGACCGGTATCTGCTGGGAGGAAGGGCAGGGCAACAGCGGTGGCGGTGTGCTTGCCGGCAAAACGCTGGTGTTGACCGGTACGCTGCCGAACATGTCGCGCGACGAAGCAAAGGCGCTGATCGAAGCAGCCGGCGGCAAGGTAGCAGGCAGCGTTTCCAGTAAAACTGATTATGTGGTGGCGGGCAGCGAGGCGGGCAGCAAGCTGGAAAAAGCACGATCTCTGGGCGTTGCCGTGATTGATGAAGCAGGTTTGATGGAGCTTTTGAATAATTGAAAACAAATGTTGATACCAGAGCACTGATTGCCATTGCGCGTGAAGCGGGAAGCGCCATCATGCGGGTCTATGCAGGCCGTATCGCGGTGGAAAGCAAGGATGACAACTCACCTTTGACTGAAGCAGATCTCGCTGCGCATCGCGTCATTGTGCAAGGCCTGCAAACGTTGACACCGGAAATCCCGGTGCTTTCGGAGGAGTCGGCCGATATTTCCTATACTGTCCGCTCGCAATGGCGGCAGTACTGGCTGGTTGATCCGCTCGACGGTACACGTGAATTCATCAAGCGCAACGGTGAATTCACCGTCAATATTGCGCTGATTGAGGGTGACCGGTCTGTTCTGGGCGTGGTGTATGCGCCCGCGCGGGATTTGCTTTACTTCGCGGATGAAAGCGGGGCATGGAAACAGCAGGGGGCTGAAGCCGCTTGCAGCATCAAGGTGCGGCAGCTGGATCCCGGGAAAATCACCATTGCCGGCAGCCGTTCTCAAGCCGATGCCAGATTGGCTCGCTTCATTGATAACGTCGAGAAGAAACTTTCGGCAGTCAATCTAATCTCTATGGGCAGTTCCCTGAAGATTTGCATGGTCGCCGAAGGTGCAGCAGACCTTTATCCCAGACTGGGATTGACCTCGGAATGGGACACGGCGGCTGCCCAATGCGTGCTTGAGCGTGCGGGCGGCGTTTTGCTCGATATGGAAGGTAACAGGTTGCGTTATAACAGCAAGGATTCCCTGCTGAATCCGGAATTCTTTGCCTGCGGTGATGCTGCCCACGATTGGCGGCAATACATGGCCTGATCAATCATGATGTAAGGTAGCGGCCCGATCTGCGACTAAAGCGAGTCAAACAGGAATTCAACAAGCAGACAAGGTGGCTATCATGCTGATCGTTAAAAAACCGGATATTCTTTCATCGGAAATTACGCCGCGCGAGGTTTTCGACAACCGCCGTCGGTTCATCAAGGCCGCAGGTTTCGGCGCCGCAGCCGGGCTGGTCGCATCTGCAGGGTTTCTGCCTTCACTGGCCAGCGCGACCAGCCAGCGCCAAAAAATCGCCTCGTTCAACAAGACTGCATACGGCAAGGATGAGCAGCTTACTGGTTACGAGGACATCACCACTTACAATAATTTTTATGAGTTCGGCACCAGCAAGAGCGATCCCGCAGTACATTCAAAACTGTTCAAGCCGACACCATGGACACTGTCGATCGAAGGCGAGGTGAAAAAGCCGAAAAAGATATCGATCGAGGACATCTTCAAGCTCGCCCCGCTGGAAGAGCGCATCTACAGAATGCGATGCGTCGAGGGTTGGTCGATGGTGATTCCATGGGTGGGCTTGCCCCTGGCAAAACTGATTCAGTATGCCGAACCGACGGGAAACGCCAGATTTGTCGAGTTCATTTCTCTGGCAGACCCCAAAAGCATGCCGGGCGTGCGCGTGCCCATACTCGACTGGCCCTACCGCGAAGGCTTGCGCATGGATGAGGCGATGCATCCCTTGACCATCATGGCAGTCGGTCTCTACGGTGAAGTGTTGCCCAACCAGAACGGCGCGCCGATGCGGCTGGTAGTGCCATGGAAATACGGTTTCAAAGGCGCAAAGACGATTGTTGCGCTGCGCTTTACGGAAAAAATGCCGGTTACCGCCTGGATGAAGGCGGGGCCATCAGAATACGGTTTTTATGCCAATGTGAACCCGGAAGTCGAGCACCCGCGCTGGAGCCAATCGACAGAGCGAAGAATTGGCGGCGGCCTTTTCTCACCGCGTATCAAAACGCGCATGTTTAACGGTTACGCTGACGAAGTAGGGCAGCTTTATGCCGGCATGGATTTGCGTAAAAACTTCTAGATGCGCTTCTCTCAGCCAGACAAATCCCGGCTCAGATGGATAAGGCTTGTCCTGTTCATTCTGGCACTGATCCCGCTGGCAAGGCTTGTATGGCTGGCTGCGACAGAATCTCTTAGCGCCAACCCGATCGAATTCATTGAACGCTCAACCGGCACCTGGGCCCTGGTGATGTTGCTGATTGTGCTGTCGCTGACGCCCCTCCGTCTGTTGACCGGCGTGGCCTGGCCGATTCAGCTCAGGAGAATGGCCGGTCTGTTCATGTTCTTTTATGCCTGCCTGCATTTCACAAGTTACATCTGGCTTGATCATTGGTTTGACTGGCGTGAAATCAGTAAGCACATCATCAAACATCCGTATGTTCTGGTCGGTTTTCTCGCTTTCATGCTGTCCATACCGCTGGCGCTGACATCCAGTAATGCCATGATGCGAAAGCTGGGCAGGCGCTGGAAACATCTGCACGCCATGGTGTATCCAATTGCGATACTGGCGGTGCTGCACTTCTGGTGGCTGGTCAAGAAGGATATACGCGAACCGCTGGCCTATGCGGTTGTACTGCTATTGCTGCTGGGGATCAGGCTCATACACTGGCAGAAAAATTTACAGCGCGCAAAACATACCGGCAATGCGGGCTCATGATTACGGCGCCTGATCAGAACCTGTAATGATTTCCCTCCCGATCCGACAAATGCATACCAATCACGCAATTACACACGGGAGGCCGCATGGGCAACGTTATACAAATCTATTTTCAATTGACGGGCATTCTGGACAGATACGCAACCGTGATACCCCCTCTGTTGCTACGGCTGGTGCTGGCCTGGGAGTTCGGTGAGGCAGGGTACACAAAACTCACGGGGTCCAACTGGTTCGATCAGATCGCATTTCCATTTCCATTCAATTTATTGCCGCCGGAAATCAGCTGGCAGGTCGCCACCTGGTTTGAGTTGATTGGCGCAGGCGCGCTGTTGATCGGTCTTGCAACGAGGTTCTTCAGCATGTCCTTGATGATACTCACAGTGGTCGCGATTGCTGCGGTGCATTGGCCGACCGAATGGAGCACTCTTGGGGAGCTGCTCAGCGGCTACCGAATAGTGGATGAGAATAACGACGGTTTCGGTAACTACAAGCTGCCGCTGATCTTTCTTGTGATGTTTTTACCGTTACTGTTTTCGGGCGCTGGAAAAATGAGTATGGATGCGTTCATTCGTAGAAAATTTGGTTAATTAAAAATTGTTTATACATAATAAACAAATAATTTTTTTTTATACAAATTACATTAAATAAAATCGCCATCTTGATTGCCTGCAATGAAGATATAAGGGAAAATCGAAACTCCTATCAAATGCCAGTATCCATCGGCATTCCTGTATATCTCAGCATTAAAAATCAAAAGGAGGGCACAATGCAAAACCAGATCGATATTTTTCTGATGTCTTTGAATGAATTCTGGGGGCAGGTAGCCACATTTTTCCCTAAACTGCTGGCAGTCATCGTCATACTCTTCTTTGGCTGGGTGTGCGCGAAGGTTTCCTGCTTTCTCGTCAAGCGTCTGCTTGGCTTATTGCGATTCGACCAGTTCGCAGACAGATCCGGTCTTGAGCACTTCCTCAGTCATAGCGGCGTGGATTTAAGCCTTAGCGGCGTTATCAGCATGGTAGTGTACTGGCTGGTCATTCTGCTGTTTGTCATCACCGGCGCAAACTCGCTTGGTTTGACTGAAGTCGCCGGCATGCTCAATTCTCTTGCCAACTATCTGCCCAAGATCATTGTCGCAATTCTTATTCTGATTTTTGGCACTTTGCTGGCGAGGTTCGTTAATCGCCTGATCTTTGCCTGGCTCAACGGTATCAAGTTTGAAGGTGCGCTCGCCATCAGTACGACAGCAGAATATGCGATACAGGTATTTGCCTTGTTCGTAGCTCTTGAGCAACTGGATATTGGCACACAGTTACTCACTGCATTGTTCGTGATTGTATTTGGCGCGGTGTTTCTTGCGCTTGCCATCGCTTTTGGCTTGGGTGGAAGGGACTGGGCAGCAAAAATCATCAGCAAATTCGATAAATCAAACAAACCCTGATGGAGATATCCTTACATAAGGTTTATTTTACATAATATACATTATGCGAAGTAACGTATTAACGAAAAAGCCGGAATACCCCGGCTTTTTTGCTTTCAAGATGAATTATCTGTTGTTGAAGAACGTGATATTCATGACACGGTCGTTAACAAATGTGAGTTCCGTTTGCTTGTATGTACGCTTGGCGTCATATCTGACAATGTTCGAGTAGTACCACATTTCCACATTGACCGGTTTTGAAGTATCCCCAGGCTTCTGCCCGAGCTGTGCAATTGCCGCATTTGCACCAGAAGGTTTGACGCCCTGTTCTTTCTTCAATGGCTGTCCCAGTTGCGCGGTGATGTCCTTGCGGGACTTGCCACTAAAGGTGTTAAGAAACTCGTCTTCCGTGTAAGTCTTTTTTGCCTTGGTTTGCTGAGTGGCTGTCTTGCTGGTGTCTGCAAGTACCGGATTTGCCATGAATACAGTACCGATGACTGCGAGGGAAATACAGAGTTTTTTACTGAGATGCATGTCTTTTCCTAACTTCGATTATCATTCGAGAACTTGATTTCCGGATTATCGCACTTTTGCCCATAGCGTGCATTTCGCTCGCCAGATTCGGGTTACAGCTTAATCCTGAGGCCGTCATAACCCAAACGTACGGAATCTGGCAGTCGTTGACTCACCGCCATATATTCAATTTCGTGTGTCATGTGTATCAGGTAGGTCTGACGTGCTTTGATGTGACCAGCGTAGGCCAGACTTTGTTCCAGATTGACATGTGTGGGATGCGGCTTGAATCGCAGGCAATCGAGCAGCAGCACATCCAGTCCCTGTAACAGTGTCATGGAATTGTCAGGAATGGATGAAACATCCGTGATGTATGCCAGATTGCCGATGCGATAACCCAGTATGTCGCTGTTGCCGTGTTTGACGGGTATCGGGACGATCTGCATGCCAAAAAGGTTGAACGGCTGCTCGACTACATGCACGCCAAGTACGGGCAGATCCCAAAAATCCCCGGGTTCTCTCAAGACGTAGGGAAATTTGTTGATAATGTGTCGTACCGTATCCGGGCTGCCGTATAGCGGTATCTGTTGACGCTGTAGCTGACAGAATGCGCGCAAATCGTCAATGCCATGCAGGTGGTCTGCATGCGTGTGCGTATACAGCACTGCATCTACCCTGCTCAGGCGCTCCCGCAATGCTTGCTGGCGCAAGTCCGGGCCGGTGTCTATGAGAATGATTTTTCCGTCAGGGAGTTCGATGGCGGATGAGCAGCGGGTTCTGTGATTACGCGCGTCTGTCGAACGGCAAGTAGTGCAATCACAGCCGATGACCGGCGTGCCGGCACTGGAGCCGGCGCCTAGCATGATCAGCTGCATTTTTGTGCGTGCTTGAACAGACGGAAGAAGTTTTCGGTAGTGGCGCTGGCAACTTCCTGTTCAGTGATACCGCGCAGGTTGGCGATCTCCTGTGCGACATATTTCACATATGCAGGCTGGTTGGTTTTTCCGCGATAAGGAACTGGGGCGAGATAAGGCGAATCGGTTTCAACCAGTATGCGTTCGAGCGGTATGTGTTTTGCGACCTCTTTCAGAGCTGTTGCATTTTTGAAAGTAACAATGCCGGAAAAGGAAATATAAAAGCCCATTTTGATGGCCTCTTCAGCCACTTGCAGGCTTTCGGTAAAACAGTGCATGACTCCGCCTGTTTTTTCGGCGCCCTCTTCTTGCATGATACGCAGCGTGTCTTCCGCTGCTGATCGTGTATGGATAATCAGCGGTTTTCCGGCTGCGATTGCAGCCCGGATGTGTATGCGAAAGCGCTCCCGTTGCCACTCAAGATCTCCGGTCAGACGAAAATAATCGAGGCCGGTCTCTCCTATTCCGACAACTTTTGGGTTGGCTGCCAATGCAACCAATTGCTCTACCGTGAGCTCCGGTTCGTTTTCGTAATCAGGGTGCACACCGACGGTGGCATAAAAATTGTCGTAGGCCTCAGCCACGGCCAATACTTGCGGATATTCGCGCAAATTGACGGATATGCATAACGCGTGACCGACCTGATGCTCAGCCATGGCTTTTCTGACATCAGGCATATTGTGGACAAATTCGGGGAAATTCAGATGGCAGTGCGAATCTACAAGCATGGGCTACTTCTTTAACGGTGCGGATGATCGTTACATGGTATAGGTGGGTTTGCCGGACTTCAGCACCCCGCCAAGCAGGCCTTCGATTTTGTTTCTGGCTTCCTGCCCGCCGTCCTTTTCACTGAACTGAACCCCGATCCCTTGCGGTCTGTTGCCTTGGGTCATGGGAGTAATCCAGATGACATGGCCGACCACCTTCAGCTTGATCGGGTCGTCAAGCAGGCTTAACAACATAAAGACTTCGTCGCCTATTTTGAAGCTTTTATTGGTGGGGATGAAAAGACCGCCATTCTTGATAAAAGGCATGTAAGAGGCGTAAAGCGCGGCCTTTTCCTTGATCGCCAGAGACAAAACACCGGGTTTTGCACTAGGGGCAGCTTTCTCTTCCGGGCTCGGTGCAGACATCGTTTTATCCGGTCTTTTTCATAAACAATTGGGTATAAGTAAGAAAAATTGTTTCAAGCTGCAACTCATTGTTCAATGGGTGGTTGGCGGACTTTCTGGCTTCATCAAGCTGACGCTGGAAATCCAGCAACATGCTCAAGTCTACCTCCTTGCTCAGGGCTTGCAAAGCCGTTGCATGCCGGTTGTAGTAACGCACCTGACCTGTCAGACGGGCGGATAACAGGTCGTAAACCCATTTCTGCAGTGCATCGAGCGCGACTTCCATTCCGAGCAGAACACTTTTTGATGCTGCAAGAAAAGGATCCAGGTTGTTGCCTTGCAAAAAGAGGTTTGCACTTTCCGTACCGGCATCCTGCCCGTTGTTCCTGACAACATTCAGCGGTGCACCACCATAATAATCCAGCAGCTGCTCTGCATTTTTCATTCCTTGCTGATTCAGCCAGGCAAGTGCAGTTGCACGGTCCGGGAAAGGCATATCGATCTTGCGGCAGCGACTGATGATGGTAGGCAGCAAACGGTTGATCTGGTGGCTGACCAGAATGAAAATCACGCCGGCTGGCGGCTCTTCGAGCATTTTCAGCAGGCTGTTTGCTGACGCAGCATTGAGCGATTCGGCAGGCTCGATCAGGACAACCCTCAAGCCATTGCTCTGGTGGCTTGATAATTCCAGAAAACTGCCAAGCTCACGCACCTGGGCAACGCTGATCTGAGTTTTTCGAGCATTTTTTTTGGCTGCCGCGGAATTCTGCTCATTCTCTGCATCCTGCTCTGGTGTCAGCAGGCGAAAATCCGGGTGGTTGTCTTGCAGATACCAGCCACAACTGGCACAGGTTTCGCATGGCTCACCGCTGGCGACGGGTGTAAGGCATAGCAGCGATTTTGCCAGTTGCCGGGCAAAATCATATTTGCCTATGCCGCTGCTTCCATACAGCAGGATCGCATGCGGCATACGAGCGCGATCATCCGAGAGTTTTTGTAAAAGCTCCGATTGCCAGGGATAGACAGACATGATGAGATTACAACTTCGCAATGATGTCCAGCAGGGATTGTTCTACTGAAGCAATCGGTTGATTGCCGTCAATGACGCGAAAGCGCCCCGGCGATTCTGCGGCGCGTTGCAGATAGGCGTTCCTGATACGGTTAAAAAACTCAGCGTTTTGCTGCTCGAACTTGTCCGGACTGCGGGCGCCAGCCAGCCGGGCCATGCTCACCTCGACTGGCACATCAAACAGAATGGTGAGGTCAGGCTGCAAATGCGGATGCACCCAGGCCTCGAGTTGAAGAATCTTGTTGGCAGTCACGCCGCGCGCACCATGTTGATAGGCAAAGCTGGCATCCGAGAATCGGTCGGAAACCACGAAAGCACCCTCCGACAGCGCCGGCTCTATCACTTCGGCAATATGCTGGCGGCGTGCGGCAAACATTAACAATGCTTCGGTTTCCGGATGCATCGCTTCATGCAGAAGTATTTCGCGCAGGTGTTCGCCAAGACTGGTGCCGCCCGGTTCGCGCGTGCTGATTACCCGATGACCGGCAGATTTCAGCGCACCAATAATGGTTGGGATATGAGTGCTTTTTCCGGCGCCGTCCATACCCTCCAGTGTAATGAATTTACCGCGCACCCTGATTTCTCCTGAGCTGGTATTTGACTACTGCGCGATTGTGTTCGGCCAATGTCGATGAAAACGCGTGGCTGCCATCGCCTTTGCCAACAAAATACAGCGCTTTGGTTTTGGCCGGGTGCAAGGCAGCGTCGATCGAGGCGAGCCCGGGCATTGCAATCGGCGTTGGCGGCAGGCCGCTTCTGGTATAAGTGTTGTAGGCGGTATCAATCTGCAGATCCTTCTTGCGGATATTGCCGTCAAAGCGCTCACCCATACCATAAATCACAGTAGGATCGGTTTGCAGACGCATGCCGATACGCAAACGATTGACGAAAACGCCTGCGATCATCTTGCGCTCATCGGCACGTCCGGTTTCCTTTTCGATAATGGATGCCATGATCAACGCTTCATATGGGGTGTTGTAAGGTAATCCTGGTTCTCTTGTTTCCCAGGCTTCTTTCAACCGGCCTTGCATGGCGTAGTAAGCACGTTTGAGGATTTCCTGATCTGACATGCCACGGCTGAAAAAATAGGTGTCAGGGAAAAACAAGCCTTCGGCATGCGATTCGGCCGCTCCGATATTTTCCAGTATCTGCTGATCGGTATAGGCGATCGTCGTATGTTTAATGGCATCGTTGGCCATCATTGCGGCGCGCATCTGCTGGAAAGTCCAGCCTTCGATAAAGGTGATGCCAGCCTGTGTAGTCTTGCCGATGGTAATGATTTCGAACAGGTCGTATGGCGTGATGCCGCGTTCGATCAGGTAATTGCCCGCTTTGATCTCTCCTGCCATCCCCATCGCCCTGACCAGCAGTTCAAAGCTCCAGGCGTTGGAGAGCACACCCTGTTCAACCAATTGGCTGGAAATGCTGCGCAGGCTACTGCCCGATCTGAGATCGATCTCGACAACATCTTCCTTGAGTACCACCGGTGAGTTTGCAAAATATAGCATCCAGCCTGTGAATACTGCTGTCAGCAGCAGGCAAACAATGATAAGTCGATTGATTAAACGCATGCTATTCCCGTAAAAGTGTTCTGAATTGACTGGCGAGCGATTGCGCTTTCCACGATTTTCCTGCGATCGCTCTCACCTGCCAGGCGCCAAACAAGCTGTTGCATATCATGATTTCATCCGCATCCATCAGTTCTTCAAGCGCAATTTGGCGAATTTCCGTGCGATATGCCATGGCAGGTGCCAGTTCGAGTATGCGTTGACGTGTCATGCCGGCAACGCCGCAACGATTGAGTTCTGGCGTTACCAATGTTTGGCCGTAACGGGCAAAAATATTGCTCATGACGCACTCAATGACATTTCCTTCCATATCCAGCATGAGCCCATCGGCAATTGCCGGATCGTTCCACTCCGCACGCGCCAGCACATTTTCGAGCCGGTTAAGGTGTTTGATTCCAGCCAGTCTTGGTTGAAAACCCAGTCTGGTCTGACATATAAACAGGCGCACACCATATTCGAACGCCTCGGCCGGATAAGACGGAAAGGCTGATTTGATGACCACTCGCGTAGGCTGCGCCAGCGAAGGCATCGAATAGCCGCGATCTCCTTCACCGCGAGTCACGATGATTTTAGCCACGGCCTTGGTCTGATTGCCCGCAAACAGGCGATCTATATCATTGAGCAAAATCTGGCTCGACGGACAAACAATGCCCAGTACATTGCAATCATGAACCAGTTTGGCGAAATGAAGCTGCCAGTCATGTGCGCAGGCATTCTGCACGGCCAAGGTTCTGAATACCCCGTCTCCATAGGCAAAGCCACGGTCAAACGGCGAGAGCGAGGCAGATTTGCTTCCGTTAATCAGGTATTCATGTATTGCCGTGATTGTCATGCAGCAGGCTCAGTAATCGAGGTAACAAGACGCCATCCTAATGCATGCGGGCTGGCGGAGAAAGGCTTGCGTTATTCAGGGGATGCCGTTCAAAAAAAGTCATCCACAAAAGCTGTGGATAATTTTGTGGATGACCTTTGAATAGCACTGCTAAGCTACGCTAATTATTAGCTTTTTTTTGCAGTGATTAGATTTTGAACAATTTACAAAGTCAATAAAATCAATTGGTTATAAATTTTTCTAATCAATCAACCGATGATACCTGCATGAAACTGCAATAAACCGCAATACTGTGCATAAGCGCATTTTTTTAATTCAGTTTCATGAATTTTGCGCTAAGTGGTTAACTATAAAAGCTTTAGATTTTTTTGAATACCAAGCTACCGTTGGTGCCGCCAAAACCGAAATTATTCTTCAACGCAAACTCGATTTTCAGTTCACGTGCCGTGTTGGCGCAGTAATCGAGGTCACATTCCGGATCCTGATCGAATATGTTGATGGTTGGCGGTGAAATCTGATGATGGATTGACAGAACGGTAAATACCGATTCGAGACCTCCGGCGCCACCAAGCAGATGTCCGGTCATGGATTTGGTCGAATTGATGACCAGTTGCTTCGCATGATCGCCAAATGCGGCTTTAATGGCATTCGACTCGTTGGTATCGCCAAGCGGTGTTGATGTTCCGTGCGCATTGATGAACTGGACTTGCGAAGGGTCGATGCCGGCGTTCTGCATGGCGTTACGCATGGAACGGCGCGGCCCGTCCATGTTGGGCGCTGTCATATGGTAGGCATCGGCACTCATGCCGTAGCCAGCCAACTCTGCGTATATTTTTGCGCCACGTTTCTTAGCCGACTCGTATTCTTCGAGCACCATCACGCCAGCGCCTTCGCCGATGACAAAGCCATCACGATCGCGATCCCAGGGGCGGCTGGCGGTTGTCGGGTCATCATTGCGGCCCGACAGCGCCTTGGCTGCAGCAAACCCACCTACTGCCAGTTCCGTGATCGCAGCTTCAGATCCACCTGCCACCATGACATCTGCATCGCCGTATTCAATCATGCGGGCGGCGTCTCCAATCGAATGCGTTCCAGTAGTGCATGCAGTGACGATAGAAACATTCGGGCCCTTGAAACCGTACATGATCGACAGGTTGCCGGAAATCATGTTAATGATGGTACCGGGGATGAAAAACGGCGATATCTTGCGTGGGCCACCGTCATCATAGGTGTCATTGGTTTCTTCAATGAGACGTAAGCCACCTATTCCAGAGCCGATGGAAACGCCGATGCGTTCTGCATTTTCCTCAGTGACTACAAGGCCGGAATCCTTTACTGCTTCAATACCTGCAGCAAGGCCATACTGGATGAACAGGTCCATGCGGCGAGCATCCTTGGCCGACAGATACTGCAATACATCAAAATCCTTCACCTCCCCGGCTACCTGGGAGGCGAAATTGCTCGGATCGAACTTGCTGATTCGGGTGATACCGGACTTTCCGGCGACGAGATTGCTCCAGGCTGTCTCAACACCAATACCTACCGGTGAAACAATACCGAGACCTGTGACTACCACTCTTCGTTTTTGCATGCTTTATATGTAAAGAGCGCCATAAAGCGCTCTTTATTCAGATTGATTAAACTGTGGGGATTACTTGAGATTGGCTGAAACGTAGTCAATCGCTTGCTGTACGTTAGTGATCTTTTCGGCTTCTTCATCCGGGATTTCGCAGTCAAACTCCTCTTCCAGAGCCATTACAAGCTCAACAGTGTCGAGTGAGTCAGCGCCCAGATCGTCCACGAAGGAGGAGGTGTTCTTCACATCAGCCTCATTAGCACCCAGTTGCTCAGCAACGATTTTTTTAACGCGTTGTTCGATGTCAGACATCTAAATACCCCTTTTAAAAATACAAGCTTATAAAACTCAGGCTATTCTAACAAAAGTCCTGAGGAATTCAAAAACCTTAAATGCACTCTTTTTGAGGCATCTCAAACCATCAGCATACCGCCATTTACGTGCAAAGTTTCGCCTGTAATGTAGGCTGCATTGGGCGAAGCCAGAAACGCCACCGCTGCTGCTATCTCGGCTGATTGACCCAACCGGCCAAGCGGAATGTGTTGCAACAATGCCTGGCGCTGTTCTTCCGGCAATTCACGCGTCATGTCCGTATCGATAAAACCCGGAGCGACACAGTTTACCGTGATCCCCCGGCTGCCAAGTTCTGCGGCCAGCGACTTTGTGAAGCCGGTCATGCCGGCTTTGGCTGCAGCATAGTTGGTCTGGCCTGCATTGCCCATGTGGCCGACAACGGAAGAAATGTTGATGATACGCCCGCTACGGGCTTTCATCATGGGACGAATAACGGCTTGAGACATGCGAAACACAGACTTCAGATTGGTGCTCATGACGGCATCCCAATCCTCATCCTTCATGCGCATGAGCAAAGTGTCGCGAATGATTCCAGCATTGTTGACCAGAATGGTGACATCGCCAAACTGCGCAGAAATCGTTTTCATGAGCTGCTCGACCTGCTCCGCAGTGTTGACGTCCAGCGCCATACCGGCACCCTTGATCTGCGCATCCTGCAATGCCTTTGATATTTGCTCTGCACCGCTGGCTGAGGTGGCCGTTCCAATGACTGTTGCACCCTGTCTGCCCAGTTCAAGAGCAATTGCCGCGCCTATTCCGCGGCTTGCGCCGGTAATCAGCGCAATTTGACCATTCAGCATGTTGCCTCCTTGAAAATTTTTTATTGTAATTGCCCGAATTGCAACCGGGTTTCGTCGACTGCTTCAAGACTGGTCAGCGCCATGCACGAAAGTCCCGGCTCGATTCGTTTTGCCAGACCCGCAAGCACTTTGCCAGGACCACATTCGGCACTGTTTGTGACGCAATCCGCATACACACGCTGTACAGTCTCCACCCAACGCACCGGGCTATACAACTGCCTGACTAGGGCGTCCTTGATTTTTCCCGGCCCGCTGTAGCTGGCAACATCGGCATTGTGCAGAACAGGGGTGTGTCCCACACTCATGTTGACCGTTTCAAGGTAACGCGCGAGCGCATCTGCCGCCGGCTTCATGAGCGCGCAATGGGACGGTACGCTGACCGGTAACGGCAAGGCGCGTTTTGCACCTTTGGACTTCGCCAGCTCCATACCGCGCTCGACAGCATTTTTATGCCCGGCAATGACGACTTGCCCCGGCGAATTCAGATTGACCGCTTCGAGTACTTCTCCTTGTGCCGCTTCAGCACAAACGCTACGCACCGCCTCATCATCAAGACCA
This sequence comes from Methylophilales bacterium LSUCC0135, assembly GCA_001704575.1. Taxonomy (GTDB): domain Bacteria; phylum Pseudomonadota; class Gammaproteobacteria; order Burkholderiales; family Methylophilaceae; genus UBA6140. The sequence continues at coordinate 302,812 of MCAW01000001.1, read as the reverse complement.
AGAATGGCCGCCATAGCACCAACCCCTTCAGCAACAGCGTTCTGCATGACTTCAGCGCGGTGTCTCACCAGCGGCAGAGCATCTTGGTAAGCCAGCACGCCCGATGCAACCAGAGCGGTATATTCGCCCAGGCTATGACCGGCCATCACGCTGGGCAAACCGCCACCGGCAGCCTGCCACAGGCGCCAGGTAGCGACGCCGGCAGCCAGCATCAAGGGTTGTGTGTTGGCGGTCAGGTTGAGTAGCTCATTGGGTTCAGTCGCCATGTGCCAGAAATCCTGCCCCAAGATATCCGAAGCTTCTGTGAATGTCTGTCTGACGATGGCATGATCGCCGAATCCCTGCATCATGCCTACGGATTGCGAGCCCTGACCTGGAAAGAAAAAAGCGAATTTCATCAGAACCTCTTGCGTGCGAAATGGATAGTTGAATTAGAACGTATTGCCGCAGGCAATTCTAGTACTTCATCAGAACCGAACCCCAAGTGAATCCACCGCCAAACGCTTCCATGAGAATGGTTTCACCGCGCTTGATACGGCCATCACGCACTGCAACATCCAGCGCCAAAGGGATGGACGCCGCTGAGGTGTTGCCATGACGGTCCACGGTCACAACCACGCGATCCATGCTCATCCCGAGTTTTCTAGCGGTGGATTGCAGGATGCGGATGTTTGCCTGGTGCGGTACCAGCCAGTCGATGTCCGATTTTTCCAGACCGTTGGCTTCTAGCGTTTCATCGACGATGGCATCCAGTGTATTGACGGCCACCTTGAATACCGAATTGCCTTCCATGTAGATGGTGTTGTCACCATCTTTTTTGGACACCCCCGAAGCAACACTCAAAAGATTGGCATAGCTGCCGTCTGCGTGCAGGTGGGTAGAAAGAATCCCTGGCTCTTGGCTTGATTTTAGCACCACGGCACCGGCACCATCTCCCCAAAGGATGCAATTGCTACGGTCGCTCCAGTCGGTAATGCGAGACATGGTGTCAGCGCCAATAACCAGCGCGCACTTCGCACTGCCGCTTTTGATGAAATTATCAGCCGTCGCCAATGCGTAAACAAAACCGCTACAGACTGCCTGAATATCAAATGCCGGGCAGTTCGAGATACCTAGTTTGTCCTGGACCAGACATGCCGTGCTGGGGAAAATACGATCCGGCGTGGTGGTAGCCACGATGATCAGATCGATTTCTCCATGCTCAACCCCGGCTGCAATCATTGCCTTCCTTGCGGCTTCAACCGAAAGATCACTGGTGAATTCGCCGTCTGCGGCAATATGACGCTGACGTATGCCAGTGCGGGTGACAATCCATTCATCCGTCGTATCCACCATGGATTCGAGATCTGCGTTGGTCAAAACCTTCTCTGGCAGGAAGCTGCCCGTTCCCGCAATACGTGAATACTTCATGCAATGTCTTTCGGTGGAGCTTCAGCAGTGGGCTCTGAAACGTGGTTGTGTGGCTTGATATGCTCAATTTCCAGCTGTTCGGTAATTCTTCTCAGTACGCCGCTCCTCGCCTCTTCGGCTGCTGTTTGGATGGCATGCAGGAAGGAAAAGTCATCTGCTCCGCCATGACTCTTGACAACGATGCCGCGCAGACCCAGGAAGCTTGCGCCATTATATCGACGCGGATCAAGGCGGCGCTTGAAGGATTTCAGCACAGGCAACGCAGAAGCTGCCATCAGCTTGGTCAGCCAGTTGCGCTTGAATTCTGCGATCAGAAACTTGCTCATCATCTGCGCAACGCCCTCAGAGGTTTTTAGGGCAACGTTGCCGACGAAACCATCGCAAACCACAACATCCGTTGTACCTTTGTATATGTCGGTGCCTTCGACGTTGCCATGAAAATTGAGATGGCTCGCCCGCAACAGCTCACCCGCCTGCTTGACTACTTCATTGCCCTTGATATCTTCAGAGCCGATATTCAGCAGCCCCACCGTCGGACGCTCCTTGTGCTCGACGCAGGACACCAGCATGGCACCCATGACAGCAAATTGCAGCAAGTGCTCTGCTGTACAGTCCGCATTCGCGCCCAGATCCAGCATATATGTTTTACCCTTCTGGTTGGGCAGAATGGCAGCAATAGCAGGCCGATCAATACCGGGGAGGGTCTTCAGCACAAAGCGGGCCGTGGCCATCAATGCCCCGGTGTTTCCCGCACTTACACAGGCGTTCGCTTCGCCACTCTTGACGAGATTAATCGCAACCCGCATGGAAGAATCCTTCTTGTTCTTCAATGCACTTTGTGGCGATTCGTCCATGCTCACCACCTCACTGGCATGATGGATGCGCAGGCGTGGATTCACGCTGACTTTCCTGGCTGACAGTTCAGCCTCAATAGCTTCGGCAAGACCTACCAGAACAACATTGAGCTCTTCATCCTGCTTCAACGCCTGAAGCGCAGCAGGTATTGTGACATGCGGGCCGTGGTCGCCCCCCATGACATCGATAGCGACAGTAATGTCCATGTTCGCTATTGGGATCGGGAATCTGAAAAGATGAAAACAGCTGACGGGTGAATTTCACCCGTCAGACTGAATTGCGATTGAATTACTCGCCCTTCGCAGGCATGACCTTGCGGCCGCGGTAATAGCCGTTAGGGCTGACGTGGTGACGCAAGTGGGTTTCACCGGTGGTTGGCTCTACAGCCAGCGCCGGATTGGTCAAAAAATCGTGCGAACGGTGCATACCACGCTTGGATGGTGACTTTTTGTTCTGTTGTACGGCCATGATAAATACTCCTGTAAATACTGCTTGTTAGCTTTGCCAGTTTTTCATTTGCTTTTCAGCGCTTCCAACCTGGCAAATGGATTGGGATTTTTTAATGCGTTTGCAGCCGCTTCGCCACCAGCAATTGCGCAAGCATCGTCAGCATGTCTTGGCGCCATCGGCAATGCCAGCAGCAGCTCATCTTCGATGAGCTCAAGCACCGGCATATCGGCCTGACTCAACAAAAAATCTTCGTCATCGCCTTCATCCTCCGGTGCCGGCAATTGAGCTTCATCGCGTACGATCTTGTAACGCAGATCAATATCAACACCAAAATCAAAAGGCTGCAAACAGCGCTGGCATAGCAAAGGCAAAGCACCCTTTACCTGCAGTTGCAGGTATGCCGAATTGTTCGCATCCCTGCCCCCGGACAAGCGGCAGTCAAGCTTACCTTGCTGGCTGACCAGCAAATCCTGAAGACGCGTAAACTGCAAAAGCGGGATTATATCATGAATTTCAAGCGCTTTCTGCGCAAACTCAATGTTGTTAATCACCGTGCCCTGATTGATTGATGCAGCCATAGGGGGCGCATGATATAATCTCGCTGATTTTGTGTCAAAAATTAAGATTTATCAGGCCAAACAGACGTTTGGTTTCTTTTTGAATTCGGGTTCGTTTGTGATCAAAAAAATTCTTATTGCTAACCGCGGTGAAATCGCCGTCCGTATCGTACGCGCCTGCTCGGAAATGGGGATCAAATCGGTCGCCATCTACACTGACGCTGACCGCCATGCGCTGCATGTGAAAAAGGCGGATGAGGCTTATAACATTGGATCCGATCCGGTTGTTGGCTATTTGAATGCGCATAACATCGTTAATCTGGCGGTAGCTTCCGGCTGTGATGCATTGCATCCCGGATACGGCTTTCTTTCTGAAAATCCGGAACTGGCCGAGATTTGTGCGAGACGCGGCATCCGCTTTATCGGTCCCAAAGGCAAAGTCATCCGCCAGATGGGCGACAAGATTCAAGCACGCAATGCCATGATTGCTGCAGGCATCCCCTGTGTACCCGGTAGTGACGGCAATCTGGCAAGTGTTGAGGAAGCACGCGCGCTGGCGAAGAAAATCGGTTACCCGGTCATGCTCAAGGCGACCAATGGTGGCGGTGGTCGCGGTATCAGGCGCTGCAACGATGAGAAAGAGCTGTTGAGCAATTACGATCGCGTAATCTCTGAAGCGAGCAAGGCATTTGGCAAACCGGAAGTATTTCTGGAAAAATGCGTCGTCAATCCGCGCCATATTGAAGTGCAGATTCTGGCAGACAGCCACGGCAATGTGATTCACCTGTTCGAACGGGATTGCTCGATTCAACGCCGCAACCAGAAGCTGATCGAAATTGCACCCTCGCCCCAGCTGAGCAAAGCGCAGAGAGAATATATAGGCAAGCTGGCGGTCAAGGCTGCCAAGGCTGTAGGCTATGAAAATGCCGGTACTGTCGAGTTTCTGCTGGATTCCGACAACAGTTTCTATTTCATGGAAATGAACACGCGCCTGCAAGTTGAGCATACCGTGACGGAAACCATCACCGGCATCGATATCGTGCAGGAGCAGATCCGTGTTGCCGATGGCATGAAGTTGCAATACAGGCAGGAGGAAGTCCAGTATCGTGGTTTTGCCATGGAATTCCGTATCAACGCGGAAGATCCGAAAAACGACTTTCTGCCGAGCTTCGGTAAAATTACGCGCTACTACGCCCCCGGCGGTCCCGGCGTGCGTATGGATGCCGCGATGTACAGCGGTTATGTCATCCCGCCCTACTATGATTCCATGTGCGCCAAGCTGACGGTTTGGGCGCTTAACTGGGAAAGCGTGATCGAACGCGGTCGTCGTGCGCTGGATGATATGGTGGTTTACGGTGTCAAAACCACGATTCCTTATTACCAGGAAATCCTCAAGCACCCGGATTTCAGAAATGCGGAATTCAATACCAGTTTTGTCGAATCGCACCCGGAACTGGTCAATTATGCGACTGACATACCGCCTGCAATGATCGCAGCGGCAATCTCGGCCGCGATCGCCGCACATGAAGGCATTTAATCCATTAACCAAACGCGACAAGTTAAAGAATATGGCTAAAATTAACGTTACAGAACTGGTTTTAAGAGATGGGCATCAATCCATCATCGCGACGCGCTTGCGTACAGAGGATATGTTGCCGATCTGCTCCAAGCTGGACTCGATAGGCTTCTGGTCGCTTGAAGCATGGGGTGGCGCGACATTCGATGCCTGCGTGCGTTATCTGAAGGAAGACCCCTGGGAGCGTCTGAAGAAGCTGCGCAAGGCTTTGCCGAACAGTCGAATCCAGATGTTGCTGCGCGGCCAGAATCTGCTTGGCTACCGCCATTATTCCGATGACGTTGTGCAGGCTTTTGTCCAGAAGTCTGCCGACAACGGCGTTGATGTGTTCCGCATATTTGATGCAATGAACGATTTGCGCAACCTGCGTGTATCCATCGAAGCGGTAAAGAAAGCCGGCAAGCATGCGGAAGGCACGATCAGCTACACCACCAGTCCTGTGCATGACATTCCTCACTTCGTGGCACTGGCCAAGGAGCTCGAAGCCACCGGCTGCGACACGCTCGCGATCAAGGACATGGCCGGCCTGCTGACACCACAGATGACCTTTGATCTGGTCAAGGCGTTGCACGCTGCCGTCAGCCTGCCGATTCACCTGCACAGCCATGCCACATCGGGCTTGTCTGCCATGTGTCTCCTGCGCGGCATTGATGCCGGTGCGAGCATTATCGACACCTGCAACTCTTCTTTCGGTGAAGGCGCCAGCCATACTTCCACAGAAAGTTTTGTTGCTGCCCTGCAAGGCACCGAATATGACACGGGCCTGAATCTCGCGGCGCTGCAGGAAATTACTGCGTATTTCCGTGAAGTACGCAAGAAATACTGGCAATTCGAGAGCGAGTTCACCGGGGTCGATACCCGTGTGCTGGTCAATCAGGTCCCCGGCGGCATGATCTCGAACCTGTCGAATCAGCTCAAGGAGCAAGGCGCACTTGATCGCATGGATGAAGTGCTGGCCGAGATCCCGCGCGTGCGTGAAGACTTGGGCTACCCACCCCTGGTTACGCCGACCTCCCAAATCGTCGGCACACAGGCTGTGCTCAACGTGATGACAGGTTCACGCTATAAATCCGTGACCACCGAAGTGAAAAACTACTTCCTCGGCCAATACGGAAAATCGCCCGCCGCCGTCAACCAGGATGTCAAGCATCTGGCTGTTGGCGATGCAGAGGTGATTACCTGCCGACCGGCCGATCTGCTGGATGACGAAATGGAGCGCTTGCGTCTGGAGTGCAGCGGCCTTGCCAAGAGCGAAGAAGACGTGCTGACCTATGCCATGTTCCCTGACATGGCAAAGACCTATCTGCAGGAGCGCAATGCCGGTTCGCTGAAGCCGGAGCCTCTGCACACCAAGCAGGATATGGCCTCCAACGCTGCACGTTTCGCTCCGAATGAATTCAACATCACTTTGCACGGCGAAACATTCCATATCAAGCTGACCGGTAGCGGTCACTCGGGTGAAGACCAACGGCCATTCTATGTGTCCGTTGATGGCATCGCAGAAGAAGTGGTGGTGGAAACCTTGAGCGAAATCGAGGTTTCCGAAGGCGGGTCTGCTATAAATACGGCCAAGAAAAAAACTGCGGCGCCGACAGGCAGAAGCGGTCGCCCTCGCCCATCGCACGAAGGTTGCGTGACGACCGCAATGCCCGGCACCATTGTCGACGTCAAGGTTGCTGCGGGCGACAAGGTGAATGCCGGCGATGCCGTGCTGGTGATTGAAGCCATGAAGATGGAAAACGAAATTCAGGCCTCGAAATCCGGCGTGGTCGTTGCTGTGCACGTCAAAAAAGGCGACAGCGTGACGCCGGACGAATCCCTGCTGGAGATTCAGCCGGCTTGATTCGGTCTGTTTAAAGCCGCAAACTATGGCCGGTAGCGTTTGCTACCGGCTTTTTTATTTATTTCATTGATGGTCCACACATGCAAGCCCAGAACCTGATTCTCGCCTCCTCTTCCATTTATCGCCGCGAACTGCTGGAGCGATTGCAATTACCATTTTCCTGCATTTCGCCTGAGGTTGACGAGACAGCACTTGTCGGCGAACTGCCGCAGGAAACCGCGCTGCGGCTGGCAGAAATGAAGGCCCGCAAGGTGGCTGAAGCACATCCGGATGCCTTGATCATTGGCTGTGACCAGGTAGCCACTCTGGGAAACCAGCAACTTGGAAAACCATTACATCACGACAAAGCCGTTAAACAGCTCAGCATGATGCGCGGCCGTGAAGTCATCTTTCACAGTGCGCTCTGTCTTTACAATTCAGCCACAGGGAACATCCAGGCTGAAGTAGTACCATATGTGGTGAAATTCAGGAACCTGAGCGATGACCAGATCGAACGCTATCTCCGCAAGGAACAGCCTTATCACTGTGCTGGCAGCGCCAAATCCGAGGGTCTCGGCATTGCATTGATTGAATCGATGACCGGAGAAGACCCCAATGCCTTGATCGGTCTGCCCTTGATCAAACTGGTCAACATGTTGCAGCGCGAGAATGTCTACGTCATTTAGCGTCATGGCGCCCAGTTAACAAGCACTTCATAACCTCTTTGCAGGAGAAACCAGATGTTGAAAACCTCGCCCATTTTCTGTTGCTTGGCAGCATCAGTCATATTGGTATCGAGCCTATCAGCTGCGGAAATTCGCAGTACGCTTTCCGACCAGCGCGAACTGGCGGTGACGATCTACAACAATGATCTGGCTCTGGTAAAAGACCAGCGCAAAATCAAACTCGAAAGCGGTCTCAATAGCCTGGCTCTGCGCGATGTCAGTGCGCAGATCCGGCCTGAAACGGCTTTGCTCAAAAGCCTCGATGGCCGATTCTCGGTACTTGAACAAAACTTTGATTTCGATTTGCTGACGCCGCAGAAACTGCTGGAAAAGTTTGTCGGCAAGTCGGTCGAAGTCATTCAAACCAATCCGGCGAACGGTGTCGAAAAACGTGAGCAAGCCGATGTGCTGGCAGCGAATGACGGTGTCGTGTTGAAGATCGGCGATCGCATCGAAACCGGCATGCCTGGACGCATCATTTACGGCAATGTACCGGCCGACCTGCGCGACCGTCCGACGCTGGTGGTCAAGCTTGACAACAAAACAAGCAAGGAACAAAACGTCGAACTCAGTTACCTGACCGGCGGGCTGGGCTGGAGAGCGGACTATGTCGCCGAGCTCAACGCAGCCGATGACAAACTCGACCTCTCCGGTTGGGTCACGCTGACCAACACCAGCGGCACAAGCTATCGCAATGCCAGATTGCAGCTGGTTGCCGGAGACATTAACCGCATTCGTGAGCCACAGCCGGCCGTTGGTGGTGTTCTGCGCCAGGAAATGATGGCGAAGAATGCATCAGCACCGATGGAGCAGGAAACATTGCTTGAATACCATCTTTACACACTAGAGCGCCCTACCACGATCGCAGAGAGTCAGACCAAACAAGTCGCGCTACTCTCGGCAACCGCCATTCCCGTACGCAAGGAAATGCTGTTGAAAGGTTCCGACTATTACTATCGGGCGAGCTATGGCGATCTCGGCCATAAAATGAAAGTCGGCGTCTATGTCGAATTCGATAACAAGGAAAGTGCAAGGCTCGGTATGCCTTTACCCAAAGGTATCATGCGTGTTTACAAGAATGACAGCAGCGGCAATGCCCAGTTTGTGGGTGAAGACGCCATTGATCACACCCCGAAAAACGAGACCGTGCGACTCAAGCTTGGTGACGCATTCGACGTGACCGCTGACAAGAAACAGACCGACTTCAAGAAACTGCCTGCCCCGGCAAAAGGCAGCAATTCCTTTGAGAGCGCTTATGAAATCGTGCTGAAGAACGCCAAAAAAGAACGTGTCACCGTGACTTTGCAGGAGCCTGTTCCTGGCGACTGGAAACTGCTGGACAGCAGCCATCCTGGCACAAAAGCCAGCAGCAATACCGCTGTCTGGAAAATTGAAATTCCGGCAGAGGCAAATGTGACTTTGCGCTATCGGGTGCAGGTCAAATATTGATGAAGGGAACGCTTTATCTGTTACCGGTCACCCTGGGTTCGGGCGAGGCATCGCTGGTATTGCCGCAGACTGTTATTGATCTCGCGCGCAGACTTGACACCTTTGTTGTCGAAAACGAAAAGTCCGCCCGTCAGTTTCTCAGCAGTATCAAACCCCTGAAACCGGTGCGGGAACTTGAGCTGCTGACACTGAACGAACATACCGCAGATCAGGATATTCCTGCATTGCTGGCACCTTTGCTGGTCGGCCGTGACGTAGCAGTGATGTCTGAGGCCGGATGCCCCGGCATTGCCGACCCGGGCGCCAGACTTGTTGCCTTGGCACATCGTCGCGGCATCGTTGTAAAGCCTCTGGTAGGACCATCTTCCATACTGCTGGCGCTGATTGCCTCGGGCCTCGATGGGCAGCGTTTCAGCTTTCTTGGCTATTTACCGGCAGAAAAAACTGCACGAATCGAGAAGCTGAAAGAAATCGAACAGCGATCGGCAAAACTGGATGAAACGCAGATTTTCATCGAAACGCCATATCGTAACCAGCATTTGTTCGAGGACATGATTGCCCACTGCCGTGCGGATACCAGACTGTGTGTTGCGACCAATCTCACGCTTGATGGCGAGCGGATTCAGACCAGGTCTGTCGGCGAATGGAGAGCTTCAGCCATGCCGGACCTGCACAAACAGCCTACCGTATTTTTACTACTGGCCTCCTGAATACAAACTGCGGTAAATTTGGCGTATCCATTGAAGGAGAACGCCATGAGAAATACCACAATTAAAATCATGCTGGCTGTCGCCGGCATTTCCAGCCTCATTGCTATTACACCGATATCCGTTGTACAGGCATCTGATGACCTGCACACCAAATTTACGGAAGAAAGCCGCAAGACTGCACAGGAGTTCATGCAGCAACTCGCCGGTACCTTGAAGCAACAACTGGATTCAAACGGTACCGAGAGCGCAATCAAGGTGTGCAAGGAAATCGCCCCTGCACTGGCGCTTAAGTACTCGGTTGATGGCAAGACAGTAAAACGGGTTTCATTGAAGCCGCGCAATCAGTTGCAGGGAACGCCTGGCCCGGAAGAAACCGCCATGCTGGTTGAGTTTGATGAAAAGCAGCGCAACGACGCCGATACAAAAAGCCTGGAAATTACCAAAGCCTACAAGGACGCCGAGGGTGCCTGGCTGCATTACATGAAGGCGATTCCAACCCAGCAAGTTTGTCTGCAATGTCATGGTAAACCGGACAATATTGCCGATAACGTGCGGGCGCTGCTGGCAAAAGAATATCCGGCAGACCGCGCCACCGGCTACAGCACCGGTGAAATACGCGGTGCCGTTTCAATCCGCCGTGCAATCAGATAGCGCCGCCAGATTCGAGAATTTTTCTGACCGGGGCATAGCTGCGCCGGTGTATGCATGACACGCCATACAGGCTTAGCATCTCCAGATGATAAGGGGTCGGATAGCCTTTGTGTCTGGCAAATCCATACTGGGGATATTTTGCATCAAGGTCATATAGTTCGGCATCTCTTGCTGTTTTAGCGAGAATTGAAGCAGCGGAAATGGCCTCTACTTTGCTATCGCCTTGGATAATGGCCTCGCACGGCAAATCAATGTCTGGTGTTTTGTTGCCATCTATTTGAACCAGATCTGGTGCAATACCAAATTGTTGCCGCATCTTGTCAATGGCACGCCGCATTGCGAGCAAACTGGCCTGAAGAATGTTGATCTGATCAATCTCTTCAACACTGCTGCTGCAAACAGCCCAGGCCAGCGCATGCGCCTTGATCTGGATCGCTAATGCATCGAGTCTTTTTTCACTGAGTTTCTTGGAGTCTGCCAAACCCGCGATGGGGCGATCAGGGTCCAATATCACTGCTGCCGCAAATACCGCCCCGGCCAACGGCCCCCTGCCTGCTTCGTCAACACCGCAGATCAACAATTCGCGACGCCTTTACAGAATGGCCAGAATCGCATCAGCAGCCTTCTCTTCTGTGTTCTGACGCAAAAGTTGGTGCATGCGCGTGAATTCTTCACGAATGTCCTTCATCAAGGCTTCGTCATTGATCATGCGCAAGGTAGCGTCGGCGAGCTTTTCCGGTGTTGCGTCATGCTGCAGAAGCTCGGGCACGACGAAACGTCCGGCCAGAATGTTGGGCAATCCGACATAAGGCAAATAATTCATGCGTTTGAGCAAAAACCAGCTCAAGGCAGGCATGCGATAAGTGATCACCATCGGTCGCTTGATCAGCGCCGCTTCCAGTGTGGCCGTGCCGGAAGCCACGATTACGGCATCTGCGGCCTCCATTGCCATGTGCGCATGACCGAACAATATCTGCAGGGGCAAGTCTTCTGCATTGTTTTCATAAATCGCTTCCTGAAAAATCGCCCGCGTTTCGCGCGTCACCAGCGGTACCAGGAATACCGTGTCCGCCTGTTGCTCTGCGATCAATCTGGCTGTTTTGACATACAGGTCGGCCAGTTGCTTGACTTCGCTTTGACGGCTACCCGGCAACATCGCAATCACACGCGCATCTTGGCTCAGCTTTAGGCTTTCACGGGCAGCCTGCATGTCAGGCGTGATGGGCAGAATATCCGCCAGCGGATGACCGACATAGCTAACCTGAATGCCCGCATCCTGATAAATTGCCGGCTCGAACGGGAAAAGTGCCAGCATGTGCGAAACAGCCGATTTGATTTTCTTGATGCGTCCCTTGCGCCATGCCCAGATCGACGGGCTGACGTAATGAATGGTGGGAATGCCTTTTTTCTTGAGGCTACGTTCGAGCGCAAAGTTGAAATCCGGTGCATCGATGCCGATGAACAAATCCGGACGGGTTTGCAGAAAATAACGTCTGAGTTGTTTACGCAAGCTGAGCAAACCGGGTAAATGGCGCAGCACTTCGACATAGCCGCGTACTGACAGCTGCTCCATCGGGAACAGCGATTTTGCCCCTTCCGCCTGCATTTTCGGGCCGGCAATCCCGACGAACTCAATATCCGGCCTGCGTTTTTTCAATGCCCGTATCAGATGGCTACCCAACAGGTCGCCTGAAGCTTCTCCAGCTACAATCGCTATGGTTGGCATTGGTAGAACTTTCTAGCGAACGATACCGCGGGTGGAGACGCTCAAAAAATCCACCAAGGGCTGAATTTCAGGGCAGATTCCAATCTGTTTGGCCAGTTCTGTCTTGGCTTCTTCCAGGCTGAGCCCGTTACGGTAGAGCGTCTTGTAGGCACGTTTGATCTGCGTAATGGTATCCGGGCTGAACCCGCGCCGCTTCAGGCCCTCGGCATTGATGCCGTGCGGCTTCGCATCATATCCGGCTGCCGTGACGTATGGCGGGATATCCTTGAATACCACCGATCCGACGGCAGTGATGACATGCGCACCGATTTTGCAGAACTGGTGGACCAACGTGAAGCCGCCCAATATGGCGTAATCACTCATCTCCACATGGCCTGCCAGGGAAGAGTTGTTGGCAAGGATGGTATGGTTGCCGACGTCGCAATCATGGGCGATGTGGACATAAGCCATCACCCAGTTGTCGTTGCCTATACGGGTGACACCCTTGTCCTGTATGGTGCCGCGATTGAACGTACAGAATTCGCGAATGGTGTTGCCGTCGCCGATTTCCAGTATTGTCGGTTCATCCCGGTATTTCTTGTCCTGCGGAGCCTCGCCAAGAGAGGAAAAGTGGAAGATGTGATTGTTTTTCCCTATCGAGGTGGGGCCATTGATAACAACATGATTGCCAATTGTTGTACCAGCGGCTATCCGTACATGCGGCCCTATGGTCGTGTAGGCGCCGACCTCGACGCTGCTGTCCAGTTCGGCTAGGGGATCAATAATGGCGGTTGGGTGAATACGTGGTTGCGACATACTGGCTTCTGCAGAGGGTTGTAATGACTTATTTCTCGATCGCCTTCAGTATGCACATGAATTCCGCTTCAGCCACCACATTGCCGTCTACCGTGGCCTGGCCGGAGTACTTCCAGATACCGCGCAAAATCCGGTCTATTTTCACGTTCAGCACCAATTGATCTCCAGGTGAAACCGGTTTCTTGAAACGTGCCTTGTCAATGCCGGCAAAATAGTAGACAGAGTCGTCGCTGGGCTTGCTGTCCATGGTCTTGAAGGAAACAATGGCAGCAGCTTGCGCCATGGCCTCGATGATCAGTACACCGGGCATGACCGGATGATAGGGGAAATGTCCCGGGAAAAACGGTTCGTTGATGGTCACATTCTTGATGGCAGTGATTTCCTTGCCAATTTCGTAGGAGACCACACGATCCACCAACACAAAAGGATAGCGGTGAGGAAGGTGATTCAATATTTCATGGATATCCATGCTGGTTTCTAATGGCTCTGACATCTTGTTTCCTCAATTCTTACTGTTTTTCTGTGTATCCTGCATCTCTGCGAACGAACGTTCGAGATGTTTGATGCGATCAGCCATCTCGCCCAGTCGTCTGACATTGGCAGCAGTCCTGAGCCATTCATCATGCGGCTGGAACGGCATCAAAGCCGTATAGGTATCGGCTTTACTCAATGACCGAGTGATCATCGATCCCGGTGAAACCGTGACATCATCGGCGATTTCCAGATGGCCCAGAATCATCGCTGCACCACCGATTTTACAATGCTTTCCTATCCGTGCGCTGCCTGCGATACCGACACAGCCGGCTATCACGGTATGCGCCCCTATCCTGCAGTTGTGTCCGATCTGGATCAGGTTGTCGAGCTTCGCTCCTTGCCCGATCACAGTATCATCGAGTGCCCCGCGATCTATGGTCGTGTTCGCGCCTATTTCGACATGGTCTTCGATGACGACCCGGCCGATTTGAGGAATCTTCACCCACTGACGATTCTCTTCGGCATAGCCGAAACCATCAGCACCGATGACTGTTCCCGAAGATATCACACAATGGTTGCCGATCATGCAGTCATGGTAAATAACGACGTTTGCCGCGATTCTGCTGCCGGTACCGATGCTGACGTTTTCACCAATGACCGAACCTGCTTCGATAACGACATTTTCTGCCAGTTTTGCGTTTTTGCCGATCACAACATGCGGACCGACCGAACAACCAGGCGCAAGCTTGGCTGTATCGTCAATCACGGCAGTTGCATGGATTCCGGCAACCGCATCAGGAACCGGGTTCATCAGGCCGGACAGTCTGGCAAAGTATGCGTATGGATTTTCGGTAACAATCCTCGGGATTGCAGTGGCATCCCTGCTTGCTGGCGCGACGATCACTGCGCTGGCGCGAGTGGCGGCAAGCTGTGAAAGATATTTCGGGTTGCTGACAAAAGTAATATGCCCGGCCTCTGCCTGGGCAAGTGAAGACATGCGATAGACCCTGACGTCGGCATCGCCCACCAGCTCCCCACCCAGTTCAGCAACAATATCTTCGAGCGAATAACCAGTTTGAGTCACAGAATAGGATTCAGCTGTGCTTATTTCTTGCCAAGCGCTTTCAGCACCTTGTCGGTAATGTCGATTTTCTTGCTGGCGAAAGCAACACCGCCGTAAACCACCAGATCGTAACCCTCAGTCTCGGCAACTGTGGTCACTGCCTTGTTGATACGATCTTGCAGCGTGCCAAGTTCTTCATTCTTGCGCATGTTGATATCTTCGCGCAGTTCGCGTTGCTTGCGCTGGAAGTCGATCTTGAGATTGGACACATCGCGTTCCTTGTTCTTGCGGTCGGTTTCCGAGATGGTCAGGCTGTCCTTGTCAAGCTGTGCCTCGATATCGCGGATCTGTTTTTGCAGACGCTCAAGCTCGGCAGTACGTGGGCTGAACTCTTTTTCAAGTTTTTTACCGGTTTCTGCAGTCTGCGGAGCCTCCTGCAAAATCTTGTCTACCTGGACATAGCCAATCTTCAGCTCTGCTGCTTGTGCCTGTGCAGCAAAGGCAAAAACACCTGCGACCAACATGGATTTAAGAAACTTGTTCAATTGGGTTCTCCTGATTTAAGTCAATTTAATGCTAAAGTTTTGAGCAGAGCAGTTAGAACTGTGTGCCCAACTGGAATTGTAGCGCCTCTGTTTTATCGCCATCCTGTTCATTGAGGGCTTTCGCGAATACCAGTTTGATCGGTCCAAACGGCGAATACCAGCTCACACCGAGTCCTGTTGAAAATCGCAAGCAGTCGGATGCCGTGTTATTGCATCCTTTATCTGAAAGCGCGGTGCTTCCCTCCCCCCACACCGTGCCCGCATCGAGAAATGCACTCAGTCTGAACTGGCTTGAATCCTTCATGCCCGGTACCGGGAAAAAGAGTTCTGCACTACCGACAAATCTTTTTGTACCGCCTTCCGAGAAGTCTCGTCCGTTCTCGTCATAGCGCGGTCCAATCGAGCTGGTTTGATAGCCGCGCACGGAATTCACGCCACCCGCATAGAAATTTTTGAAGAACGGATAATCCTTGTCGCCGTAACTGTCAGCATAGCCAATTTCACCGTTCAGCATCAGCGTAATATTTTTGCTTAACGGCTTGAACCAGGAATGCTTGTATTCCAGCTTGTAATATTCAAGATCCAGTCCTGGCAAGCCGATCTCGGAGCTTGCCCGCTGGTAGCTACCCTTCTTCGGATAAAGTACATTGTCTCGGGTATCATTTGCCCAGCTCAGATTCAGCATCAGGTTGTTGTTGCTACAAGAAAGTCCGCCACAGTAATTCCGATATCGCAACGAGCTGTTTTCACTTAAATCAATAGCCGTGTTGTCAAAGGTCAAGCCGGCACTGACAAAAGCCCCCTCACTCAGCGGCATGCCGAAACGTATGCCGGCACCATAGGATGAACTCTCGTAGGCCGCGGTCGAGAGCGAGCGTGTATTGACATCACGGCGATAGACATCGAAGCCGCGGCTGATGCCATCAGGGGTAAAGTATGGGTCAGTAAACGACAGCGAATAGGTCTTGTTGACTTCGCCGGTATTAATTTGCGCACTGACGCGGTTTCCGGTACCGAGGAAGTTGTTCTGGTTGACAGTAATGCCGAAAACCACGCCTTCGGAGCTGGACAAACCGGCACCGAACTGGACACTGCCGGTGGATCTTTCCGTCACGTTGATGTTGAGATCAACCTGATCGGTTGTACCTGGGACGGCTGGTGTTTCAACGTTGACATCATCAAAGAATTGCAGGCGCTGCAAGCGCTGCTTCGAGCGATCGATCTTGTCAGCTGCGTACCATGACGATTCAAGTTGACGCATTTCGCGCCGCAGCACTTCATCGCGGGTGCGTGTGTTGCCGGTCAGATTGATGCGGCGGACATAGACCCTGCGGCCGGGGTCGACAAAAAAGGTAAATGCTACGGTGTGATTTTCCTTGTCCAGCGCAGGAACAGCGTTGACGTTGGCAAAGGCATAGCCATCATTGCCGAGACGGTCACTGATCGCCTTGCTTGACTGCGTTACCTTTTCACGGTTGAAGAACTCGCCAGCCTGGATACTGACCAAGCTCATCGCCTCATCTTCCGCCAGCAACATTTCCCCCGCCATCTTGATTTCGCTGACGGTATATTTCATGCCCTCGGTAATATTCACCGTGATGTAAATATCGCGCTTGTCCGGGGTGATGGAGACCTGGGTGGAGTCGACATTGAATTCAAGATAGCCCTGATTCATGTAAAAAGAACGCAAGGCTTCGAGGTCGGCCGTCAGCTTTTGCTTCGAATACTGGTCATCCTTGTTCCACCAGCTCAGCCAGTTCGGTGTTGTCAGCTTGAACTGTTCAAGCAGCACCTCGTCAGTAAAATCCTTGTTGCCGACGATATTGATGCTGCGTATCTTGGAGACTGCACCTTCTTCTATATCAAAGCGGATCGCGACGCGATTACGCTCCAGCGGACTGACGATGGTTTTGACGGTAGCCGCGTATTTGCCTTGGGCCAGATATTGGCGTTTGATTTCCTGCTCGGCGCGATCCAGCATTGAACGGTCAAAAATCAGACCATTCGACAAGCCGATCTGGCTCAAGCCTTCCAGCATTTTGTCGCTTGGGAATGATTTGTTGCCATTGAAACTGATGGCAGCAATGGCGGCACGCTCCTGCACCAAAACCACCAGCACATTATTGTCAACCTCGATGCGCACGTCCTTGAAGAATCCGGTGGCATAGAGCGACTTGATGGCCTGGGTGGCTTTTTCATCGTCCATTGTTTCACCGACTCTGACCGGCAGGTAATTGAATATCGTGCCGGGCTCCGTACGCTGGATACCTTCAACGCGGATATCCTGGACGACGAAAGGTTCTATGGCCCAGGCATTTGAAACATAAGCACTGATGACGAACGGCAGTATGTGGTTGAGCTTGATGCCAAATTTCATTAAGTTCAGCCTGTGAGAATCCGGTTTATATCGTTATAGAATGCCACAATCATCAGCAGCCCCAACAAGAACAGACCTATACGCTGGCCCAATTCCATCGCTGCTTCGGAAACAGGGCTGCCCTTGAAAATTTCCACCATATAATACATCAAATGACCGCCATCCAACACAGGCACAGGCAGCAGATTCAGGACGCCGAGGCTGATGCTGATGAGGGCAAGAAATCCAAGAAAAGCTTTCCAGCCGATATGTGCGCTTTGTCCTGCATAGCTGGCTATCGTGACTGGGCCACTGACACCTTTCCAGGAAACATCACCGGTAATCATGCTGCCCAGCATTTTCAGGCTGAATACCGAGGTTTCCCAAGTCTTGCCGCTAGCCTTCACCAAGGCTTCCAGCGGACCATAGCTGATGGTGGTCATGAAAGTTTCCAGCATGGCGTCATCGACACGGTTAATGGCACCGATTTTCCCAACCTGAATACCCCCTTCATTGACGCCCTCAGGTGTGATGGCCAGTGCCAGCAATTCTTCACCACGCTGAATCATGAGATGAATTCTGTTCTGCGGATTCTTGCGGATGCTAGTTACGAACTGTTCCCAATTGTTAACAGTTTCGCCGTCCGCTGAAAGGACTTTGTCTCCGGGCTTTAGTCCGGAAAGTTCAGCAGCCCCTCCGCCTACCAGATCGCCTATGATGGCAGGCGCTTCCGGCTGGTAGGGTTTCAATCCAAGCTTGTCCAGAAAATCGCTTTCGTAATCATCACGACCTATGCTCTGCAGACTGAGCGCCGATGAATGCAGTCTGCCTGACTGATCCATGACTTCAAGTTCCACAGATTCGGCATTGAGCGATTCCTGCAGCAACAGCCATCTGACATCCTGCCAAGTCCTTGTTGATTCACCGGCAATTGCCTGTATGAAATCACCCTCTTTAAGATTGGCTTGGGCTGCAGGCGTGTTTGGCTGTATCTCGCCAAGTATTGGCTTGATACCCATGACGCCGTGCATGAACAATATCCAATATAGAAAAATTGCCAGCAGCAGATTGGCCGCCGGCCCGGCCGAAACGATGGCAATACGTCTCCAGACCGATTGACGGTTGAACGCACGCGCACGGTCTTCGCTTGCATCGATTTCACCTTCGCGCTCATCCAGCATCTTGACATAGCCGCCGAAAGGCAAGGCTGCGATCACGAACTCGGTGTTGTCCTTGCCGAATGATTTCTGAAACAAAGGCTTGCCGAACCCAATCGAGAAACGCAACACCTTGACGCCACACCATCGGGCCACCTGAAAATGGCCGTATTCGTGTATGGCGATCAACACGCTTAAGGTCACCAGAAATGCAACTATCGTCAGCATCAGTGTTTATCCATCCAGGCATTCGCAAGCAATCTCGCCTGACGGTCGGCTTCAATCACGCTATCCAGCGAGCTGGCTGGCTGAATGTCGGATTGTTCAAGTGCAGACTCGATCATGCGCGGAATATCGGTGAAACCTATGCGCTCGTTCAAGAATGCTGCAACTGCGACCTCATTGGCAGCATTGAGAATTGCCGGTGCGGTACCGCCGGTGCGCAATGAATCGAATGCAAGGCGCAAACAGGGGAACTTGACCATGTCCGGCGCTTCAAAATCAAATTTGCCAATGGTGAAGAAATCGAGACTGGGCACACCGCTCTCCAGACGCTCCGGATACCCCAGTGCGAATGCGATCGGCGTCCTCATGTCCGGATTACCCAACTGGGCCAGCACTGAACCATCGACATACTCCACCATGGAATGAATCACACTCTGCGGATGCACCACAACCTCGATCTGTTCCGGCCCCGCATTGAACAACCAGTGCGCCTCAATCACCTCAAGGCCCTTGTTCATCAGGGTCGCGGAGTCTATCGTGATTTTCGGCCCCATCACCCAGTTAGGATGATTGAGTGCCTGCCTGGGCGTGACTTTTTCAAGATCCATGGCACTGGTATTGCGGAAAGGTCCGCCTGAAGCCGTCAGCAGGATGCGGCGGATGCCGGATTCGCCCAGATGCCTGGTACGCGCTTCCGGCATGACCTGGAATATTGCATTGTGCTCGCTATCTATCGGCAACAAACTGGCGCCACCCTGCTCTACTGCGTTCATGAAAAGACCGCCGGACATGACCAGAGTTTCTTTATTGGCGAGCAGGATACGCTTGCCGGCATGCGCTGCCGCCATCGCCGGCTTGAGACCGGCGGCGCCCACTATGGCGGCCATCACCACATCGACTTCGGGGTGTGCACTGACGAATTCCAGCGCTGAAATTCCCCACAGAACTTGGGTTTGGCTGCCAGCGGCAAGCAGTTGCTGCCTCAGACTTTCCGCTGCAGATTCATCAAGCAGGACGGCATAACGGGGAAGATATTGTCGGCATTGCTCGAAAAGTACGTCGGCGCTGGCATTGGCTGTCAGGGCGAATACGCTGAATTTGTCAGGATGACGCGCGATGACATCCAGTGTCTGTTTGCCTATGGTGCCGGTCGCACCGAGTATGGTGACCCGTTTCACTTCATGCATGGAAAGACTCGATCACCATGAAATAGGTTGGAAAGTATATGAAGAACATCACGATCGGCATGCTGGAAGTCAGGCCGTCGATTCTGTCCAGCACACCACCGTGACCGGGAAGCAGGTGGCCACTGTCTTTCACGCCTGCCTGTCTTTTGATCATGGATTCAAACAAATCACCGATGATGCTCAGCACGGTAACGCCAAGCAGTCCGACAATCAGCCAATAACTCAGTGACAGGCTTGAACAGAGTATCAGGCCATAAATGCTGACTGCAAGCCAGGCGCCAAATACGCCCTCCCAGGTTTTCCCCGGGCTGATCTGCGGTGCCAGCTTGTGTTTGCCGAACCGTTTGCCTGCAAAGTAAGCGGCAATGTCAGCAATCCATACGGCTGCCATGGCCAGGAGCAATAACCATGGGCTGATACCGCGCATGCTGACCAACGCAATCCAGGTAGGAAAGAGAATCACCATGCCGACCAGTGCAAGAATTACCGGCTGCCGTACCCGCGCACGGATACTCAGCCATATGGGTGAAACAACCAGCCAGAAGACCGTTGCCATCAGGATTGCATAGAACACCACCTGTGGCTGTAATGCCGGCATGCCGATGTCATCCGCCAGAATCACCAGAGTGCCCGAAAGCAAAGGAAGTGCAGTGTAAACATAGCGTGCGGCAGTGTTGAGGCCGGCCATTGCACCCCATTCAAGAAAGGCCAGTGAAATCACTGCGAGCATCAGGAAGGCCCAATAAATATCCGGCAGCAAAAAAACTGCAGATAGAAAAACCATTACCAATACCAAAGAGGTTAATACTCTTGTCTTAAGCATGTTTGGCAGACTCGGCTTTTAAATTCGGTTGCAATTGCTCACTGGTACGGCCAAAACGACGCTCGCGGGTCTGAAAGGACCTGATTGCCTGATCAAATGCGGATTTGTCGAAATCCGGCCACAGGGTGTCGGTAAAGTAAAGCTCGGTATATGCCAGCTGCCAAAGCAGGAAATTACTGATGCGCTTCTCGCCACCGGTTCGGATGAAAAGATCCGGCTCGGGCGCGTAATGCATCGAAAGGTGCTGAGAAAGATCCTCCTCGGCATAATTTCCGGCTTTCTCCGGCGAGTCCAGCACCAGTCTGTTGACTGCCTGCATCAAATCCCAGCGCCCGCCGTAATTGGCGGCGATCGTCAAAGTCAGCCCGGTGTTGTCCCTGGTCAGATTTTCGGAGGCCTCGATGTGGGCGCGCAAAGTCTCATCAAACTGGCTGCGATCGCCGATGACAACCATGCGGATATTATTCTGATGGAGTTTGCTGACTTCCTGATTGAGCGCCTCCAGAAACAGCCCCATCAGGAAACTGACTTCCTCCGGCGGACGGCGCCAGTTCTCGCTACTGAACGCAAACAGTGTCAAAAACTCTACGCCGAGCGCGGCAGATGACTTGACCAGCTCGCGCACGGTCTCGACCCCGCGCTTGTGGCCTGCAAGTCTGGGCAGAAATCGTTTTTTTGCCCAACGGCCATTGCCATCCATGATGACGGCAATATGACGCGGGATATGATGCGAGTCCGGTATCGATTTGGTGGAGCTGCCAAAAAAAGCCATCAATGCTCCAATATTGAGTAGCGCACGTGCGGTTCTGACCGGCCCGATCAAACAGCCATCAGTTCGGCTTCTTTGACTTGCAGGAGTTTGTCGACTTCTGCAACGTACTTATCGGTCAGCTTTTGAATTTCGTCCTGCATGCGACGCTCGTCATCCTCGCTGATTTCCTTGTCCTTGGTCAGCTTTTTCAGCGCATCGTTACCGTCGCGGCGGATGTTGCGCAAAGCCACTTTTGCATTTTCGCCTTCAGTGCGGACGATTTTTGTCATTTCCTTGCGACGTTCTTCCGTCAACATCGGCATCGGCACGCGGATAATGTCACCGTTAGTGGCCGGGTTGAGGCCCAGGTCGGAATCGCGGATGGCTTTTTCAACCTTGGCCACCATGTTTTTCTCGTATGGCTGCACATTCAGGGTGCGCGCATCGCCAAGATTGACATTGGCGACCTGATTGACGGCCACCATGGAACCGTAATATTCCACCATGACATGATCAAGCAGGCCGGTATGCGCACGGCCGGTGCGAATCTTGGCAAGGTCTGTTTTCAATGCCTCCAGGGACTTTTGCATCTTCTGGTCTGCATTCTTTCGTAATTCTTCCAGCACGATTTTCTCCTTACTTTTGCTGTCGTGTGTCTGCCTTCAAGGCAATACTTTGGTACCTTCGTCTTCACCCATCACAACGCGCTTGAGAGCGCCCTGCTTGAATATGCTGAATACGGAGATAGGCAGGTTCTGGTCGCGGCACAGGGTCAGTGCAGTTGCATCCATGACCTTGAGATTCTTGATGATCGCTTCATCGAAACTGATGGTTTTATAACGCATGGCATCAGGGTGCGTTTTTGGATCGTCCGTGTAAACACCGTCCACTTTGGTCGCCTTGAGTACGATGTCGACATTCATTTCCATGCCACGCAGTGCGGCGGCGGTGTCGGTAGTAAAGAACGGGTTGCCTGTACCGGCACCGAAAATCACCACACGGCCCTCTTCCAGATAACGAATCGCCTTGCCGCGGATATAAGGTTCTGCTACCTGTTCGATATTGAGTGCGGACTGCACCCGTGCTTTCAGTCCAATGTGTTTCATCGCATCCTGCAGTGCAAGCGCATTCATCACGGTAGCCAGCATGCCCATATAATCGGCAGTGGCCCGGTCCATACCCTCAGCCGCCGGCGCAACGCCGCGGAAGATGTTGCCGCCACCGATTACGACCGCTACTTGCACGCCCAGTCCGACGACTTCGTTGATCTCGCTGACGATACGGGAAATGGTATTGCGGTTGATGCCATAACTGTCGTCACCCATCAGGGCTTCGCCTGACAACTTCAGCAAGATGCGTTTGTAGGCCGGATTGCCGGAGGTCGTTTGCGATGAACTTTGAGGTGCGTCGGACATATCGCTTCCGTAGAAAAAACTCATATTGTTATTGATCAGGTTTTCCTGAAACCATCAAACAAAAACGTTAACGGCGACATCATTCGATGCACCGCTAACGTTTTGCATTATGACATTTTTGCACAGCACGCGCTGTGCATTATGTCTTATATCTTTGCTGCAGCAGCGACTTCGGCAGCGAAGTCAGTGACTTTCTTCTCAATGCCCTCACCCACCACGTACATGGTGAAAGAAGCAACGCTGGCATTGTTGGCCTTGAGCAACTGCTCAACAGTCTGCTTGCCGGTTGGGTCCTTGACGAAAATCTGGTCGAGCAGCGCAACATCCTTCAGGTACTTCTGTACCGAACCCTCGATCATCTTAGCTGCAAACTCGGGCTTGCCGGATTCTGCCGCCTTCTGCGTGGCGATTGCGCGTTCTTTTTCAATCAGCTCGGCAGGCACATCATCTCTGGACAATGCGACCGGCTTGGAGGCCGCAATGTGCATCGCAATATCTTTTGCCAGAGTATCGTCGCCACCGACCAGGTCAACCACTACGCCAATCTTGCCGCCGTGGATATAGCTGACCAGCTTGCCTTTTGCGGCAATGCCGGCAAAGCGACGAATGGTGACGTTCTCACCGATCTTGCCGATCAGCTGGGCGCGCGCATCTTCAATCACTTCGTTGCCGATCTTCATTGCCGAAAGAGCTGCAACGTCTGCTGGGTTGTTGTTCGCGACAACCTCAGCCAGATTGCGGGTCAAGGCGAGGAAATCATCATTCTTGGCAACGAAGTCGGTTTCGCAATTGACTTCGACAATCGCACCCTGCTTGCCATCGGCACCGACATAAATGCCGACCGAGCCTTCAGCTGCAACACGGCCTGCAGCCTTGCTCAGCTTGCTGCCAAGCCGTGCACGCAACAGCTCTTCAGCCTTGGCCATGTCGCCATTGGCTTCTGTCAGTACTTTTTTGCAATCCATCATCGGCGCATCTGTGCGCTCACGTAATTCCTTGACCATGCTGGCGGTAATTTCAGCCATGCTTAAACTCCTAGATATGCTATTGATTCAGTAAATTCGAACTATAAAAAAAGGGGCTCAAGAGCCCCTTTTTTAAGGGTTATTCCGCTGCAGCTTCTTCCACTTCAACGAATTCTTCTTCTGTTGCGGATTTGACGATATCGGCGATCGCATTGCTGCGGCCTTCAAGCACCGCGTCAGCGATACCGCGGGCGTAGAGGCGAATTGCGCGACTGGAGTCATCGTTACCGGGAATAACGTAAGCGATGCCGTCCGGAGAATTGTTGGTATCGACAACACCGATAACAGGAATGCCCAGCTTGGCTGCTTCAGTCACAGCGCCGCTCTCATGGCCGACATCAATAATGAAAATGGCATCCGGCAGTCCGCCCATTTCCTTGATACCGCCGATAGAGCGCTCAAGCTTCTCGACTTCACGCTTGTAGCCCAGGGCTTCTTTCTTGCCGAACTGGTCGATACGGCCGTCTTCCAGCATGGCATTGTATTCGTTCAGGCGCTTGATGGATTGCTTGACTGTCTTGAAGTTGGTCAGCATGCCGCCGAGCCAGCGATGGTTGACATAGGCGCAACCGGCGCGCTGCGCTTCTTCTTTAACGATTTCACGGGCCTGGCGCTTGGTACCGACGAACAGGATACGGCCTTTGTTTGCTGCCAGCTGACGCACATATTTCAGGGCGTCCTCGAACATCGGCAGGGATTTTTCCAGATTGACGATATGAATCTTGTTACGGTCGCCGAAAATGTAAGGTGCCATTTTCGGATTCCAGTAACGGGTTTGATGGCCGAAGTGAACCCCGGCTTCCAGCATTTGACGCATAGTGACGGACATATTAGTCTCCAGTAAGGGTTATTGCTTCCACGTCCCAACAACACCCGGCGCACTGCATCAATGCAGACCAGCCTGGCACCCTGTACGGGGAGCGTGTGCAGATTTCCACCTGTCAGGACGATTCCTGATAAATGGGTGCAGTATGCTACCATAAGCGTCTGTTTGGATTCAAGGATTATTAGGCGCGAAAGCGCTGTAAAGCATTATGGCAATTACCATTAAAAACGAACAAGACATTGAAAAAATGCGCATCGCAGGTCGCCTGGCTGCGGAGGTACTGGACTTCATCACGCCTCACGTCAAGCCCGGCATTACTACAGAAGCGCTGGATAAACTGTGCCACGATTACATGGTCGATGTTCAGAAAACCGTTCCCGCACCGCTCAATTATGCACCGCCCGGACATGCGCCTTATCCCAAGTCGATCTGCACCTCGGTGAATCACCAGATATGCCACGGCGTTCCCGGCCCCAAGGTCTTGAAGAGCGGCGATATCGTCAATATCGACATTACCGTCATCAAGGATGGTTACCACGGCGATACCAGCCGCATGTTTTGTGTGGGCGAGCCTTCGATTCAAGCCAGGCGTTTGTGCGAAATCACTTACGAATGCATGTGGCTGGGCATCGCCAAGGTCAAACCTGGTGCCACTTTGGGCGATATCGGCCATACCATACAAAGCTACGCCGAGAAAAACGGCTACAGCGTAGTACGCGAATTCTGCGGTCACGGTATCGGCAAAAAATTCCATGAAGACCCGCAGGTGTTACATTACGGCCGTCCCGGCGCCGGCCTGAAATTGCAGGCAGGTATGATATTCACGATTGAACCCATGATCAACGCCGGCAAACGCGACATCAAGCAACTCAACGACGGCTGGACCATCGTTACCAAGGATCATAGCCTTTCCGCGCAATGGGAACATACCGTACTTGTCACTGAGAGCGGCTATGAGGTTCTGACCGTATCTGCAGGAACCCCAGCAGCTCCAGGCATCATCTAGCATGAGTATCAGTCTGCAAACGCAGTCACCGGAAGGTTTTGCCAGAGTCTGGCGCCAGCGTCTGCAGGCCGATCAGGCAATACTCAAAGAGCGCTTCTTCAAAGACGCCAACACGGCCCGCCTGCTCAAGCAACATAGCAAGCTGGTAGACCGGCTGCTGCAGGATGTCTGGCAAAGCGCCGAAATTGATCCTGGAGTTTGCCTGATTGCGGTCGGCGGTTACGGCCGGAGCGAATTGTTCCCTTATTCCGATGTCGATTTGCTTATCCTGTTGCCGGCTAAGACGGACGGCAAAACCCAGCAATCGATCGAGCTGCTGATCAGCCTGTTCTGGGATATCGGGCTCGCTGTCGGACATAGTGTCAGAAATCTGCAGGAGTGCGTGGAGGAAGCCACGCGTGACGTCACAGTGCAAACCAATCTGCTGGAAGCGCGATATCTGGTGGGCGACAAACTCCTCTACCGCCAATTCGGCAATCAGATCGAAAAACTGGTCAAGCCTGCCGAATTCTACATGGCCAAAATGCAGGAACAGCGCCAGCGCCATGCCCGCTTCAACGATACCGCCTACAACCTCGAACCCAATATCAAGGAAAGCCCGGGCGGTTTGCGCGATCTACAGAATATTCTCTGGATCAGCCGCAGCCAGGGGCTGGGCCATGACTGGAAGGGACTGGTCAAGCACGGCCTGATTACCGAAAAGGAAGCGCGTCAAATTCGCCGCCATGAACGTCACCTGCAGATGTTGCGCGTGCGCCTGCACTATCTGGCCAAACGCCGTGAGGACAGACTGGTGTTCGACTTTCAGAACGAACTGGCGAGAAGCTTGGGCCTAGCCAACACACCGAAGCGCCGCGCCAGCGAACAATTGATGCAGGGATTTTATCAAAGCGCAAAATTTATCGGCCAGATGAACGATATTTTGCTGCAACTGCTTGAGACACACCTGCATATCGCAGAGTCACCCGCAACCCCTGTCAATGCACGCTTCGAGGCCAGGCATGGCTTGCTCGACATCAAGTCAGCCAGCATCCTGCAGCGTTACCCTTCGACCATCATGGAAAGCTTCCTGCTGCTCGAGCAACACCAGGAACTCAAGGGTATGAGCCCGAATCTGCTGAGAGCCCTTTACCGCGTAAAAAGCCTGGTCAACAGGGAGTTTCGTCAATCGGCCAGAAACAAGGCGCTATTCCTCGGCATCCTGCAGCAGCCGATAGGTGTTACCCGCACGCTCAGGTTGATGAACCGGTACGGCATACTGGGCAGATACATTCCCGCTTTTGGCCGTATCGTCGGCCAGATGCAGCACGACCTGTTTCACGTATATACCGTCGATGAGCATATCCTCAACGTGTTGCGCAACCTGCGGCGCTTTGCCCTGCCGAGGTTCAATCATGAGTTTCCGCTCTGCAGCCGGCTGTTTGCCGAATTCGATACCCCACACCTGCTCTATCTCGGCGCATTGTTTCACGACATTGCAAAGGGCCGCGGCGGCGACCACTCGACGCTTGGTGCGGTCGATGCAAGAAAATTCTGCCTGCAGCACGGCCTGCCAAGGCAGGACAGCGAGCTTGTCGCCTGGCTGGTCGAATCTCATCTCATCTTGTCCAGTGTCGCGCAGAAAGCGGACTTATCCGATCCTGCCGTCATCAGACAATTTGCCGCACGAATGAAGGATGAGCGACATTTGACCGCGCTTTATCTGCTGACGGTTGCCGACATTCGCGGCACCAGTCCCAAGGTATGGAATGCCTGGAAAGCCAAGCTGCTGGAGAATCTGTTTTTTGCCACTCAACGGGTTCTGCGCGGCGATGCTGCCGATACGGAAATGGAAATCAAGCTGCGGCAGCAGCAGGCCATGGAAAAATTGGGTTATTACGGTATCAAGCAGGAAAGCTATCAGACTTTGTGGCAAAACCTTGGCCAGCAATATTTTCTACGCTACGAAGCCCAGGAGATCGCATGGCACACCAGGCTGATCATGCCCCATGCTGCCACCAGAGACGTGATCGTGCGCGCAAGACTCGGTCCTGCCGGCGACGGCATTCAGATCATGATCTACACGCCGGATCGTGACGATCTCTTCGCGCACATTTGCAGCTTCTTCGAGCGAACAGGTTATACGATTGTAGAGGCCAGGGTTTATACGACAGCACACGGTTATGCGCTTAATAGTTTTATCTTTCTGGATCAGAATGATAGATCAATTAGTTATCGTAATTTATTAAACTTTATCGAGTACGAACTCACGCGCATCCTCAGGGAAAACACTCTTCCCGCCTCTCCTGTCCAAGGCAGAATCAGCAGGCAAGTCAAGCACATGCCGATTGCTGCCAGCGTCTCCATATTCAACGAAGAAAACAGCAACAATCACCGTCTTGAAATCATTGCGAGCGACCGCCCCGGCCTGTTGTCGCGCTTTGCCAGTGTCTTTCTGAAGCATCAGGTGCATTTGCACAATGCCAAGATCAACACACTGGGGAACCGCGCAGAAGACACGTTCATGATCTCCGGGCCGTCTGATGCCAGGCTTGATGAAAAAGTACTGAAAAAACTGGAACAGGATTTGCTGAAAGTCGCCTGAATCAAAGGTCCCGATGCGGCAATCCTTATGCGTAAAACCAATCGATAAAGTGGGAGACAAAAAACGCCAGCTCAAGAGCTGGCGTTTTGGCGTTCAATTCGCTTCTGCAAGCTTAGTTGAGCGCGTCCTTCAGTGCCTTGCCGGCGCGGAAACCAGGAGCCTTGCGGGCTGCGATCTTCAGTTCCTTGCCGGTTTGCGGGTTGCGGCCAGTACGTGCTGCACGAGCCGACACGGTAAATGTACCGAAACCAATCAGTGTTACCGTATCGCCGCCCTTGAGAGCCGCAGTAACGCTGTCAGTGAATGCATCGATCGCCTTACCGGCAGCTGCCTTGCTGATACCTGCTTCTTTGGCGACTTGTTCAATCAATTCTGCTTTATTCATCGAAACTTCCCTTGAGTTATTGTTCGGAGTGGCTATCTTAACCCAGCCATTCGGGCTTTTCACCATTATTTATGCGGATTCCACGAAAAATTTTGGTTTAACTATCTGAGGAATCTGCCACCGCTGATATCAATCAGAGCGCCGTTGATGTGCGAGGACATATCACTGGCAAGAAACAATACCGAACTTGCCACCTCTTCTGCCATGGTATTGCGGCCAAGCGGCGTCTGTTTGCGATAGGCTTCCAGCATTTCTTCGGTCGAATGAATCTCGTGATGCTGGGTCTCCACGGTACCGGGCATGATCGAATTGGTACGTACATGCGGCGCCAGCTCTTTTGCCAGCGTATGGGTGAAAACCATCAGCGCGCCCTTGCCGGCCGCATATGCACCCGCACCATTGGCACCGCCGGTTTGCACCGACAACGAGAGCAAGTTGACGATACGTCCGCTACCGGTCGCACGCAAATGCGGTATCGCGCGCCGAGTCACCAGAAAAGCGCTGGTCGAATTGATATCCAGAGATTTTCTCCATACATCCAGCGGACAATCTTCAATCTTGGCGCGCTTGACCAGCCCGCCGCTATTGTTCACAAGAATGTCCAGTCGCCCAGCCTCTGCCACCAATGAATCAACCACGCGATTGGCGTCAGTTTCCTCCGTCAAGTCACCATGGAGCAGCATGGCATTGATATTCTCCGCTTTCAGTTCCGCCAGCAAAGCTTCAGCCGCCGACTTGCTGCTGTAATAGTGCACGCCAATGAATGCGCCGGCCCTGCCAAGTGCCAATACAGAAGCCTTGCCAATACCAACAGCACCACCCGTGACCAGCGCCACCTTGCCTGTTAAATCCAGTGATTGTTTGGGTACCATCATCATCTCCTTGTTGCCATGCAATAACGAGACAGATTATCCCACTTTTTTAGTCGGGTATGTGCTGGTGAAGGGGAAATGCTGCGAATTGATAAGTGAGGGATAGGCAGAAAACGAAGGTGTGGCGGAAGCGGTGAGATTCGAACTCACGAAGGGCGTAAACCCTTGACAGTTTTCAAGACTGTTGCCTTCAACCACTCGGCCACGCTTCCATCTATTGACTACATTGCTATAGCCAGTTTTGGTTTCGGCTAACGTTCGCCATGCGCACATTACCCTACACCGCAACAACACTGCTGACGCAGCGCTGTTGTCAAGACTGTTGCCTTTCGCGCTGATGCCGCAGATTTATCTGCTTACATCAGCGGCGATGACCTTGACGGTCACAACCACTCGGCCACGCTTCCATCTATTGACTACATTGCTATAGCCAGTTTCGGTTTCGGCTAACGTTCGCCATGCGCACATTACCCTACACCGCAACAACACTGCTGACGCAGCGCTGTTGTCAAGACTGTTGCCTTTCGCGCTGATGTCGCAGATTTATTTGCTTACTTCAGCGGCGATGACCTTGACGGTCACAACCACTCGGCCACGCTTCCATCCATTGACTACATTGCTATAGCCAGTTTTGGTTTCGGCTAACGTTCGCCATGCTTGCATTACTTTGAACCGGATTGGTTGCGGAAAAACTGCGCGCATTCTACCAGAACGAATTTCAGTCGTCTTGTATTTCCTGGCCGGGAAAGAGTACGTCAGTAAAGCCGAAATTGGCGAGATCTCGGATACGCATGGGGTAAAGTACGCCATCGAGATGGTCGCATTCGTGCTGCACGACACGGGCATGAAAACCGCTGACCAGGCGGTCAATGGCGTTGCCGTACTGGTCGAAGCCTGTGTAGTGCAAACGCTGGTATCTGGGCACAATACCGCGCATGCCAGGTACCGAAAGACACCCCTCCCAGCCATCTTCAACTTCACTGCCGACAGGATGCAGCACCGGGTTAATCAGTACGGTATAAGGCACATGCCCGGCGTCAGGATAGCGCGAATTGGCGCCTACGCCGAAAATCACGACGCGCAATCCAACACCGATCTGTGGCGCTGCAATACCCGCGCCATTCATATGCGCCATGGTATCTTCCATGTCCTTGATCAGCACATGCAGTTCTGGGGTATCAAAGGCTTGAACTGGCGCTGCCTGTTGCAGCAGCAGCGGATCCCCCATGCGCAATACCGTTCTAATGGCCATGCAGCATCACCGCTTTTTCGAGGATTCGTCTGACACGCACCATGGTGCCGGTCAGTACAGTACCGATGTCGTCATAATTGATGCCGTGCAGGCTGCTGCCCCGACCTGCTGCATGATTGGCAACCGGGCAAATGGCCGCATATTCGATATCCAGCTCTCTGGCCAGCGCAGCTTCGGGCATGCCGGTCATGCCGACCATCGCAGCGCCATCACGTTCCATCCGGTTGATTTCGGCGGCGGTCTCCAGACGGGGACCTTGTGCTGTTGCGTAAACACCGCCGTCAAACAGTGCTTCCTCTGCTTGTGTCGCAGCTTTTCTGATCAAGTTACGCATCTCGCCGCTGTAGGGTTCGGTGAAATCGATATGCCGGACCGGGAGCTCCCGCCCATCATGAAAAGTGGTTTTGCGGCCATTAGTGTAATCAATGATCTGGTCCGGCAAAGCAATCCGGCCGGGGCCAAGATCGGGGTGGATGCCGCCCACGGTGGCGACTGCAAAGATGTGCGTCACGCCTTCGGCATGCAGTGCCCAGAGATTGGCTCTGTAATTGACCGCGTGCGGGGGAATGGTATGTCCGCCGCCATGACGTGCAAGAAATATGATTTCGCGGCCACCCACTTCGCCGAAGACGAGAGGTGCCGATGGTTCGCCGTAAGGTGTCCGGACGATCTGGCGTTTGGTCACTGTAAGATCGGCCAGTTGGGTCAAGCCTGTGCCACCGATGATGCCGAGCATGTGCCATCCTTGTTCTGATTGATGCATGAATTGTAGCGCAAACAAACGCATGACGCCTCTGATGCGATCAGGCCGAAGCGCCTTATTTGTGGCATACTGAGCGCCGATATGGGCATGCAGAATTCACAGTCAGTCGCAGAGCAAAGCCTCGCACTCGCACACCGGCATTATGAAAATTTCCCGGTTGCATCGGTTTTGATGCCGATGCGCCTGCGCAAACCGATTGGCATGATCTATGCCTTTGCCAGGCAGGCTGACGACTTTGCCGACGAGGGCAATCTAAAGCCGGATCAAAGACTTGCACTACTGGATGGTTTCCGCCTCGAACTCGACCGTATTGCAAAGAGCTTGCAGCCGGAAACAGCCTTTTTCATCAGTTTGCAAGATACGATAGCAACCCATGGCCTGCCCTTGCAGCCCTTCTACGACTTGCTCGATGCATTCAGCCAGGATGTCAGCAAAAGCCGTTATGCGGATTTTGGTGAAGTCATGGATTACTGCCGCCGCTCGGCCAATCCGATCGGCCGTCTGCTGCTTCATCTCTACGGTATGGCCACGCCACGCAATATCGGCATGTCGGATGCGATCTGCTCCGCCCTGCAGATCATCAACTTCCTGCAGGACGTAGCCATCGATTACAAGAAAGACCGTATCTATTTCCCGCAGGACGAAATGCAAAAATACAACATTACCGAAAGCCAGATCGCTGCAGGCAATGCTGCCGGTACTTGGGCGTTGTTCATGGAGTTCGAGATCGAGCGCGCGCGCAGGCTGCTGCAATCCGGTGCGCCGCTGGGCCTGGTGCTGCCGGGCCGTATCGGCCTTGAAATGCGTACCATCATCGCGGGCGGCGAACGTATCCTGCACAAGCTGCACAAATCTCGCGGCGACATGTTTAACCAGCGCCCGGTACTGAGGTCCTGGGATTGGGCTTATATGCTCTACAGGGCAGCGAGCAAGCGATGAGCCCGCAGGAATATTGCCAGCAGAAAGCCGCAGCCAGCGGCTCCAGCTTTTATTACAGCTTCATGTTCCTGCCGCAGCCAAAACGTGAGGCGATTACCGCGCTATATGCCTTCTGCCGCGAAGTGGACGACATTGCCGATGAATGCTCCGAGC
Source organism: Methylophilales bacterium LSUCC0135 (assembly GCA_001704575.1). Lineage (GTDB taxonomy): Bacteria > Pseudomonadota > Gammaproteobacteria > Burkholderiales > Methylophilaceae > UBA6140. The sequence goes on along the minus strand of MCAW01000001.1, from coordinate 270,285 downwards.
TACACACGGCGCAAATCAAGCTAGACTGGTGGCGCTCCGAGATCGGCAATCTTTATACCGGTCAGCCGCAGCACCCGGTCAGCAAGGCATTGGCACCTGCTGTCGAAGCTTTCGGCCTCAGCAAGGAACATTTTCAGGAAATCATCGACGGTATGCAGATGGATCTGGAACAGAACCGCTACCACGATTTCAAACAGCTGCAACTCTATTGTTATCGCGTCGCCAGCGTGGTCGGCCTGCTGTCTGCGGCGATTTTCGGCTACAGCAACCGCAATACGCTGAAATATGCGCACGACCTTGGTATGGCATTCCAGCTGACCAACATCATACGGGACGTCGGCGAGGACGCGCGCCGCAACCGGATCTACCTGCCGCTCGAAGAACTGCAGATGTTCGGCGTCTCTGAACACGACATTCTGCATGGCAACGAAACCGAGCAGGTCAGAAAGCTGCTCGAATTTCAGATCGAGCGTGCCGAGAGTTTCTACGATCGCGCTCTCAATGCGCTGCCACAGGAAGACCGTAAGGCTCAGCGCACCGGCCTTATCATGGCAGCGATTTACCGCACACTTTTGCGGGAGATTCTGGCGGACCAACCACAGAAGGTGCTGAACAGCAAAACCTCGCTGACGCCATTGCGCAAGCTTTGGCTGGCATGGACCACCTGGATCAGGATATAAGCCTGTGCTGCACGTAGCTGTCATCGGTGGCGGTTGTGCGGGATTGGCAGCCGCAGCCAGACTGGCCGAAGCAAACATTCCGGTTACATTGTTCGAAGTCGCCCCACAACCGGGTGGACGTGCCCGCAGCGTTTACTGGAACGGCCAAACGCTGGATAACGGCCAGCATATTCTGCTTGGCGCCTACAGCGAAACCCTGAGTCTGCTGGAGCTCGCCGGCATCACCCAATCCGATGTCTTGTTGCGCTTGCCTTTGCAGTTGACCATGCAGCCCGGTTTCCAGCTGCGCACCTGCCACAGACTGCCGGCACCGCTGCATGTGCTTTGCGGGCTCGCGCTGGCCAGCGGCCTTTCCTGGCACGAACGCTGGCGCGCAATCCGTTTCATGAGCCGGATGCGGCTGGCAAGCTTCCGGCTCACCCGTGATCAGACACTGGCCGAGCTCCTTGAAGTTCAAGGTCAGCCGGAAAAATTGGTCCGCCTGTTATGGGAGCCGATCTGCCTCGCCGCATTGAATACTCCGGTTGCCATGGCCAGCGCGCAGATCTTTCTGAACGTGCTGCGCGACAGCTTTTCGCAGACAAAAACCGACAGCGACCTGCTTCTACCCAAACAGGACCTGTTCCGTCTGCTGGCCTTGCCTCTGGTTGAATTCATCACAAAAAGACAAGGCCGGGTCGAAACCGGCGTTGGCATCGAGCGTATCACACGATCTGGTGAAGCATTTGAACTTGAGGACAGCAAAGGCCGGATGATTGCCTGCAGTCACATCATTCTGGCCGTTCCACCTTTCCGCCTTGCGCAGATCACCGGAGCACTGCCTGAATTCAAGGCTGCCGCAATCTCTGCCACCATGAGCTACCAGCCTATCTGCACGGTCTACCTGCAATATGAAGCGGGGCTCAGGCTTGATCAGCCCATGACCGGCTTGACACAAGGGATGGGGCAATGGGTGTTCGACCGTGGCCAGCTCGATCAACAGCATGGCCTGCTGGCGGTGGTCATCAGCGCAGAAGGTCGTTATCAGAATCTGTCGCATGAACAGCTGGCAAACGCCATCGTCACAGAACTGGGGCTTGCATTTCCGTCATTGGCCAAAAAGCTCGCCAGCCCGCTCTGGCACAAAGTCATCACCGAAAAGCGCGCAACTTTCGCCTGCACGCCCGGCCTGCATCGTCCGCAGATGCTGAGCGGAATAGACGGCCTTTATCTTGCCGGCGATTATGTCGACGGCGACTATCCAGCCACCATTGAAGGCGCTGCCAGAAGCGGTGCCCATGCAGCCAGGCACCTGATTCAAAGCCTCCAGCAAGGAAAAACCTCATGACACCCACTCAAAACTACCCTACATCGTCCAACATGCTGGACCAGCACGTAATTTTCATCACCGGCGCCGGACAGGGGCTGGGCCGCCAGGCTGCCATCGAATTTGCAGGGCATGGCGCCACCGTGATTCTGGCTGGCCGCAAACAGAAAAAACTGGAAGCCGTCTATGACGAAATTGTGGCTTCAGGCCTGCCGGAGCCGTTGATCTTCCCTATTGATCTGCAAAAGGCTGACGAGGAGGAGTTCAAGGCACTCGCTGAAGGCATCTATCAACAGCTTGGAAGACTGGATGGCATTTTGCACAATGCAGCTGCCTTCGACCGGCTCGGTCCTCTGGAAATCCACACGGCAAAGGAATTCGAGCAGATGTTCAAGGTCAACGTCATTGCGCCTTTCGCATTGACCAAAGCCTGCCTGCCGCTCCTTAAAATGGCACCGTCTGCCTCTGTGGTATTCGTTTCCAGCACGGCGGGGCACCAGCCTGCCGCCTACTGGGGGGCGCACGGCATCAGCAAGAAGGCGCTTGAACACTTGATGCAGACCTGGTCACTGGAGCTCGAACAATTTCCGCAAATCCGCCTCAACACTGTCATTCCCGGACCCATTCAATCGCCGCAACGCAAAAAAAGCCATCCTGGTGAAGTGCATGCCGATTTACCGCAAGCCGACCGCCTGATGGCGTTGTATGTGTACCTTATGAGCCCGGAAAGCCGGAATGTGTACGGAGAGATATTGCGGCCCGAGTCCTGATGCCTGCGTTACAGATGGCCGATCAAATATTGCGAAGGTGATTAAGCGCCTGTTCCAGACGTTCAACCCCATAGACTTCGATATCCTTGATCGGCTGTTTCGGCGCATTGGCTCTGGGAACAATCGCTTTGGTGAAACCGAGTTTTGCAGCCTCCTTCAAACGTTCCTGACCGCGCTGTACGGGACGCACCTCTCCTGCCAGACCAACCTCACCAAAAACAATAACTTTATCGCTTAATGGTTTGTTTTTCAGAGAAGAAACAATTGAGCACAGTACTGCAAGATCCACTGCAGGTTCGCTGATCCTGACACCGCCAACGGCATTCACGAATACATCCTGATCAAAACAGGCAACGCCAGCATGACGATGCAATACGGCCAGCAACATGGCCAGGCGGTTTTGCTCCAGCCCGACACAGAGTCTTTTCGGATTGGGCGCGTGCGCCTCATCCACCAGCGCCTGAATCTCTACCAGCAAGGGCCGCGTGCCCTCCTGCGTGACGGTGATGCACGAACCAGCCACCTGCTCGGAATGATGCGAGAGAAACAGCGCAGACGGATTGCTGACTTCGCGGAGGCCTTTCTCGGTCATGGCAAACACGCCCAGTTCATTGACAGCGCCGAAACGGTTCTTGAATGCTCGAATCAACCGAAAGCTGGAATTCGCATCGCCCTCAAAATACAGTACCGTGTCAACGATATGTTCCAGCACGCGCGGACCGGCCAGAGAGCCCTCTTTGGTCACGTGACCGACAAGAATCACAGTGATGCCGAGTTGTTTGGCAGCACGAGTGAGCTGCGCCGAACACTCGCGCACCTGGGCAACAGAACCCGGCGCCGACTGCAATGCTTCCGAATACACCGTTTGAATCGAATCGATGACAGCAACTTCAGGCTTGTGGTTTTGCAGCGTGGCAAGTATTTTTTCCAGCTGGATCTCAGCCAGCAGATCGATCGAACCGGCATCCAGCCCCAAGCGCTTCGCCCGCATGGCAATCTGCTGGGCAGACTCCTCGCCGCTCACATAAAGCGCTTTTCTTTGCCTGCCCACATGACACAAGGCCTGTAGCAGCAAGGTGGATTTACCGATGCCGGGGTCGCCGCCGATCAGCACCACGCCGCCGGGCACCAGTCCTCCGCCAAGCACGCGGTCAAATTCGCTGATGCCTGAAGGTTGACGCGGAATTTCTGCTGCTTCCACATCCGCCAGCTTTTGCAATCCGGTCGTTTCCGCCAGTGCAGCGTAGCGGTTGCTGGTCGGCGCTTCGGCCAACCCTTCGACCAATGTATTCCAGGCGTTGCAACCGGGGCATTGGCCTTGCCATTTGGGTGACTGTCCACCGCACTCGGTGCAGATATAAACCGTTTTTGCCTTAGCCATTTTCAAGCACCCTTACCGGCACACGCGGCGCAACTGCGCATAGCAGCTCATATCCGATAGTACCGGCCTTTTCGGCCACCGTATCGACCGGCAAATGCCTGCCCCACAGCTCCACCGGGCTGCCAATACCCGCCTCGGGGATATCCGTCAGGTCGACAAACAGCATATCCATCGAAACGCGACCGATAGTCGCGCTGGGCTTGCCGCAGACAAGCACGGGTGTGCCATTGGGTGCGTGGCGCGGATAACCGTCGGCATAACCGCAGGCGACGATACCCACACGGGTATTTTTCGCGGCCGTGAAGCGATTGCCGTAACCGACGCTCTCGCCCGGTTTGATGTCCTGCACGGCAATAATCGCGCTGGTGAGCGTCATTGCCGGACGCAATTTGTAGGCGCTGGCCGGCGTTCCGGCGACTGCGCTGGCACCGTACAGCATGATGCCGGCCCGGATCCAGTCTGCATGCGTCTCCGGGTGACGGAAAATTGCTGCCGAGTTGGCCAGCGACACCGGGTAATGCAAGCCTTCCGTGGCCCGCCTGAATTGCGCCAATGGCGCATTGACGCCGGGTGCTTCATCCGCTGTAGCAAAATGCGTCATCAAGGTGATGCGTGATACGTTGGCACAAGCGGCCAGCCGTCTGACCGCCTGCGCGTAAAGTTCGGGTTTGAAACCGAGACGATTCATGCCGTTATTCATTTTGACGAACACATCCAAAGGTTTCGAGAGTGCAACGCGCTCCAGCATGTCGATCTGCGTGCTGTGATGCACGACGATGCTGATATCTGAACGCGAAGCCTGCGGCAGTTCATCTGCCGCAAACACCCCTTCCAGCATCAGTATGGTCTGACGGAACCCGGATTTGCGCAACTGCAGGCCTTCTTCCACGCCGAGCACGGCAAACCCCTCGGCGCCGGACAAGCCACGTGCAGCATTCAGCAAGCCGTGACCATAGCCGTTGGCCTTGACCACAGCCATGACTCTGGATTGCGGCGCTTGTGATCTGACAATGCTGAGGTTGTGACGAAAAGCGCCGGTGTCTATCGTGGCGAGAATCGGGCGCATGGAGCTAATAGGCACCAGACGAGATGAAGTTCTCGAAACGTGTATGTTCGCCGAGGAAAGTCAGCCTGACGCGCCCGATCGGGCCATTACGCTGCTTGGCAATAATGATTTCTGCCGTACCCTTGTCTGGAGTATCCGGGTTATAGACTTCATCGCGATAGATGAAAAGAATCAAGTCGGCATCCTGCTCGATGGCGCCGGACTCACGCAGGTCGGACATCACCGGGCGTTTGTCCGGGCGCTGCTCGACACTGCGATTGAGCTGCGAGAGCGCCACTACCGGAACATTCAATTCCTTTGCCAGCGATTTCAGCGAGCGCGATATTTCGGAGATTTCGGTCGCCCGGTTCTCGCTCTGACGCCCTGCTGCACCAGCCATCAACTGCAGGTAGTCGACGACAATCAGTCCCAGCTTGCCGGTCTGCCGGTGCAATCGTCTGGCGCGCGCGCGCACGTCGAACGAGTTCAATCCGGCACCTTCATCGATAAAAACCGGCGCTTCGTTCAAGCGTCCGAGTGCCGTTGTGAGGCGTACCCAGTCTTCATCTTCCAGGCGACCAGTGCGCATGCGGTGCTGATCGAGACGCCCGACCGAACCGATCATGCGCATTGCAAGCTGCGTAGCCGCCATTTCCATGGAGAACACTGCAACCGGCAAGCCGGTATCGAGTGCGACGTTCTCGGCAATATTGAGTGAAAACGCAGTTTTTCCCATTGAAGGGCGACCTGCCACGATAATGAGATCGCCGGGTTGAAAACCGGAGGTCATCGAATCCAGGTCGCTGAAACCGGTCGGAATACCGGTGACGTCACTCTGGTTGTCGCGCTGAAAAAGCTGGTCGATACGGTCAGCCACCTGCGGCAACAGCACCTTGATATCCAGGAAGCCCTCGGTGCTGCGCTTGCCACCTTCGGCAATCTGAAAAATCCTTGCCTCGGCTTCATCCAGCAATTGTTGCGCATCGCGCCCCTGCGGACTGTAAGCGCTCTCTGCGATGCCGGAGCCGACCTCCACCAGCTTGCGCATGATCGCGCGTTCGCGCACGATTTCAGCGTAGCGCCGGATATTGGCCGCAGTGGGCGTATTTTGCGCAAGCGCGCCGAGATAGGCCAGCCCGCCGACGGCTGACAATTCAGCAGCGTTATCCAAAGATTCCGCCACGGTGACGATATCAGCCGGCCGGTTATGCTCGATCAGGCGGGCAATATGCTCGTAGATCAGCCGGTGATCGTGCCGGTAGAAGTCGCTCGCGGCAAGCAGGTCGGCAATTTTGTCGAGCGCGTCGTTTTCAAGCAGCAAACCGCCCAGAACCGATTGCTCGGCCTCTACGGAGTGCGGGGGAAGTTTTATTGATTCAAGTGCATCATCAGCCATAAGCACGGATTATATAGCACCCGGAGCAGCGTCGATGCGGCCAAATAAAAAAGGCTGCCGAAGCAGCCTTTTTACCGTATTGCCATGAGGCGCACGGGTTAGTTCAGAGCTGGCGTTTAAGCGGATTCACCCAGAACCGACACAGTGATTTCAACCACCACGTCATGGTGCAGCGCAATGGTCACGGTGTGGTCACCGATAACCTTGAGCGGGCCTTCCGGCATGCGCACTTCCGACTTCGCAACTTCAAAGCCTTGTGCGGTCAGCGCTTCGGCGATGTCGCTGTTGGTGACAGAACCGAACAGACGGCCATCGACGCCAGCCTTCTGTGAAACCTGCAGCATGTAGCCGGCCAGCTTTTCGCCACGGGCTTTTGCTGCATCCAGCAGAGCAGCTTGCTGCTTTTCCAGTTCGACACGGCGTGCTTCGAACTCAGCCTTGTTGGCTTCGGTTGCGCGCTTGGCCTTGCCTTGCGGGATCAGGAAGTTACGGCCATAGCCGTCCTTGACTTTAACGATGTCGCCCAGGTTACCGAGGTTGACGACTTTTTCCAATAAAATGACTTGCATTATCGTCTCCTCTTAGTGTTTGTCGGTGTATGGAAGCAAGGCGAGGAAGCGTGCGCGCTTGACCGCAGTGGTCAGCTGGCGCTGGTAGCGTGCCTTGGTACCGGTAATGCGTGCGGGGATGATTTTGCCGTTTTCAGTGATGAAATCCTTCAACAGATCCACATCCTTGTAATCGACTTCCTTGATGCCCTCTGCCGAGAAGCGGCAGTAGCGGCGGCGTTTGAACATATCACGTGCCATGTCAGTAATCCTTCAAATAATCTCTATTGCATTTAAATGTAATACCAGTTGTGTGCTTTTCAAGCTTCGTTTTGCAATGAATCCGGCCAGCTTGACCTGATTCCCGGTCCGAACCGCTTTGGCTTTATCGGCTATTGCGCCGATCGCAACCACAGTCATTTCACATTCGACCCGGCGCGCCATTTCAGCTTCGATCTGTTCTGAAACATGGCGCACAACAAAACTCAACAACGGCAATCCTGCTGGTGTGAAGCGAAGCGGCTCAAGCTGAACGACTTCACCACTCAGTACCAGCTTGTTCAATTAGGCTGAAGCTTCCTCTGCCGGCGCAGCTTCTTTCGCTGCATCCTTGCTCAGCACTGATTTCGACTTCTCTTCCTTCATCATCGGAGAAGGCTCGGTCACTGCAGCCTTGGTCGCGATCGTCAGGTGACGAAGAACAGCGTCGTTGAACTTGAATGCCAGTTCAAGCTCATCCAGCACAGCCTGATTACATTCGATGTTCATCAACACGTAATGTGCCTTGTGGATTTTCTGGATCGGGTAAGCCAGTTGGCGACGACCCCAGTCTTCGAGGCGATGCATGGTGCCACCGTTGGAAGTCACCAGTGTACGATAACGTTCGATCATCGCAGGCACTTGCTCACTCTGGTCAGGGTGGACGATAAAGACCACTTCATAATGTCGCATACATTCTCCTTTTGGATTAGCAGGCTCTCATTGATGCGTAAATGATGAGCCAAGGTTGAAAAGTCCGCGATTATAAGCGATTCCCGCAGGAAAGGCTAGTTAAATCAAGACCCTTGAATTGTGTTAAGCCGGGGTCAAAAAACGGCTATTGGCGCAACAGCTGCACGGTTAAAAAACCCAGTGCAGTCATCAGCAGTGATCCGAACAGATGGCCGATGATATGCGCAGAGGCCCACCCGTACTCGGCACGCGCCAGCAAATCGACCGACTCGGCAGAAAAGGTTGAGAAGGTCGTCAAACCGCCCAGGAAGCCGGTAGTGATCAGCAATCGCATCTCCGGCGAAATGCCGTACCCCGAAGAAAACACCGCCATGGCAATACCGATCAAGTATCCGCCGATCAGGTTGACTGCCAGCGTTCCCAGAGGAATGGCCGGATGAAGCGAATTCAACAGAAGCCCCAGCCCCCATCTCGACCAGGCTCCTAGTGCTGCGCCCACTCCTACAGCCAGAAAGCTTCCCATCCCCATCTGATCTCTCCTGAATAAATCTGACCTGGCTTGATTCGCCGATAACACCTCAGTATGATGATGCGCAAGGCAAACAAAGCTTGCCGCTCATCCGCCCGAATCATCACAGCTTTAAAACAATAAGAATAATTTTCAACCCAGGTATTTTATCAGTGCGCATCATATTCGTAACTTCCGAAGCATACCCACTTATCAAAACCGGCGGTCTCGCAGATGTCAGCGGCTCACTTCCGGCAGCACTCAGGACACTGGGAGCGGACATACGCATCCTGATCCCCGGCTATGCGGCGGTCCTGGAAAAACTCAAGCACATCGAACACCTCGCCCATATCCAGCATCTGCCGCTGATTGGCTCGGCCAACCTGCTGATGGGCATCATGCCTGACACGCATGTTCCGGTCATGGTCATTGACTGCCCCAGTCTGTATCAACGGGCGGGCGGTCCCTATGCCGACGCCGGCGGCCGCGAGTGGGAAGACAACGCATTGAGATTCGGCATCCTTTCACGCGTTGCGGCGCTATTGAGCTGCAACGACAGCCCTGTCGCTGACTGGCGCCCGGACATCGTGCATTGCAATGACTGGCAAAGTGGATTGGCACCAGCCTACATGCATTACATGCCGGAGAGCCATGCCAGATCGGTCATCAGCCTGCACAACCTCGCCTTTCAGGGCTGCTTTCCGGCCAATTGGGTCGAGCGCCTGTGGCTACCGGCCGAAAGCTATCAGATGCATGGCGTTGAATACCATCACCAACTCTCTTTTCTGAAAGCCGGCATTTATTATGCCGATGCCATCACGACCGTCAGTCCGACCTATGCCAGGGAAATACAGACCAGCGAATTCGGCTTTGGCATGGAAGGCCTGCTGGCGGCTCGGGGCCATGAAATCCAGGGCATCCTGAACGGTATTGAAACCAATGAATGGAACCCGGCCACCGATCCACATCTGGTAGCCCATTACGACGTCGACAACCTTTCCGGCAAGCAACGTGTAAAGTCCGCCCTGCAGCTTCAGCTTGGACTTGCAGTAAACGAACATGCGCCACTGCTGGGGGTGGTCAGCCGCCTGACGCATCAGAAGGGTCTGGACATGTTTCTGTCGGTAGCCGAGAGCGTGCTCAAGGACGGTTGCCAGATTGCAGTGCTCGGCGGCGGCGAAGCCCATCTTGAGCACGGATTCCAGAGTTTGGCACATCGCTACCCGCAACAGGTGAGCGTCACCATCGGCTACAACGAGCCGCTTTCGCACCAGATCATGGCGGGTGCAGATATTTTCATCATGCCTTCACGCTTCGAGCCTTGCGGGCTGAACCAGATGTATGGCCTGCGCTACGGCACGCCGCCGGTTGTCACGCACACTGGCGGGCTGGCCGATTCGGTGCGTGATACCAATCATGAAAATCTTGAAATCAATGAAGCCACCGGCTTCGTCATGCCTTATGTCGACGCTGTTCAACTGCTGCTCTGCATTGAACGCGCCATCGGCTATTACCGCAACTCGACGTTATGGCCGCAAATTCAGCGTAACGGCATGCGGCAGGACTTGGGCTGGAGTCATAGCGCAAAAGCCTACATGCAGTTATATGAATCACTGCTTAACCGGCCCCATCGATGATTTGAGTTCAGTAAAGCAAACGGCAAGCGCCAAGCATGAAAAAAGCCTGAAGAATCTTCAGGCTTTTTCTTTTTCCTGTCACACAGCATGCGTAAGGTAAATCACGGATAAAGTTTTGGCACGCTTAATGCTTAAGTATCAGCGAGCTTTCTCCAAAGCTTTACTTCTCCTCCCTGGGGGTGCGCTAGCCGCACCCATTTTTTTGTCCACTATCCGTGAAAAAGACAGCTAGTCAAGCTTGATGAAATGTTCGCGGTAGTACTTAAGCTCTTCAATTGATTCATAAATATCTGCCAGCGCCTCATGCTTGCTGGCTTTTTTAAAGCCGGCATAAATCGCTGGTTTCCAACGCCTGGCCAATTCCTTGAACACGCTCACATCGAGATTCCTGTAGTGGAAATATGCTTCAAGATCGGGCATGTAACGCGCCATGAAACGCCTGTCCTGACAGATGGAGTTGCCGCACATGGGCGATTTTCCTGCCGGCACGTAATCCTTCAGAAAAGCAATCATCTGCACACTTGCATTCGCTTCATCCAGCGTCGATGCCTTGACCTTGTCGATCAATCCCGAACGGCCATGGGTTCCCTTGTTCCATGCATCCATGCCATCCAGCACCGCATCGGATTGGTGCACGACCAGCACCGGCGATTCAGCCAGCACATTCAGTTCAGCATCGGTGACGACTGCAGCCAGTTCAAGAATACGGTCGTTTTCAGGCGATAACCCGCTCATTTCCATATCCAGCCAGATCAGGTTGTCGTTGTTCAGTGCCATCATGATTTCCATTAAAATTGTTCGATCAGCCTTGATTGGTGAACCTTCCACCCGGCCAAGCTTCTATAATGGCATTAGTTTAACTGAAATCCCTTTATCCATGGCCTCTACACTCACTATCGCTTTTGTTGCATTACTGATAATTACCACGATTACCCGCATCTGGCTGGGCCGCCGTCATGTTGGCCACATTCAGGCCAATCGCACTCAGGTACCTTCCGCATTTGCCGACAGTATCAGCCTGGATGCTCACCAGAAGGCCGCTGACTATTCCTCGGCCAAGACCCGTCTGATGATTGCAGAAAGTACGGCACAGGCGGTCTTGTTGGCAGTGCTGACCATAGGCGGCGGCCTGTTGTGGATAGACGAAGCCTGGCGCGGCGTCATGCCCGAGCATGACATCATCCGCGGCGCACTGGTCATACTCAGCGCTTTTCTGGTCAGCTCGGTGGTTGAACTGCCGTTTGATTATTACAAATCCTTCGTGGTGGATCAGAAATTCGGCTTCAACAAGATGACACCCGCCATGTTTTTCAGCGATCTGCTCAAACACAGCCTGGTCGGACTCGTTCTGGGCGCCCCCATTCTTTTCGCGGCACTTTGGCTGATGCAAGGTGCCGGCGATTACTGGTGGCTTTATTTGTGGGTGGTATGGAGCGTGTTCAATCTTCTGATGCTCGCCATCTACCCGACCTTCATCGCCCCGTTGTTCAACAAGTTCACGCCATTGGCCGATGCATCACTGAAGCAACGTATCGAAACTCTGCTGACCAAATGCGGTTTTAAATCGCAAGGCCTGTTCGTCATGGATGGCTCGGCGCGCAGCAGTCATGGCAATGCGTACTTCACGGGCTTTGGTTCCAGCAAGCGCGTGGTGTTTTTCGATACCCTGCTCGATCGTCTCGATGCGAACGAGATAGAGGCAGTGCTTGCCCACGAACTGGGTCATTTCAAGCACCATCATGTCATCAAGCGCATCGCACTGATGTTTATCGTCAGCTTCGCCGGCCTCGCCCTGCTCGGCTGGCTGAAACATCAGGAATGGTTCTATGCTGGGTTGGGCGTGACACAGCCCAGTGACTACATGGCGCTGCTGCTATTCCTGATTGTGAGTCCTGTTTTTCTGTTCCTGTTGCGCCCGCTTATGGCAAGCTATTCGCGCAAGAACGAATTCGAGGCGGACGAATATGCCGCCAACCACGCCGAAGCGAAGTATCTGGTCGACGCATTGGTCAAGCTTTACCGTGATAATGCCTCCACATTGACACCGGATCCTTTGCACTCGGCATTCTATGATTCGCATCCGCCGGCCAGTATCCGGATATCGAGGCTGGCAAAATTTACGGGGTAAACCTATGTGCACACATGCCACCAGAGCACTTGTCATTGCTGCCGGTTTGATTGCCTTTTCCCTCCCGGCAAGTGCAGAACCGTTCGCAAAGGGCGATGCGCCCATCGGCAAAAGCATGGTTGAAAAGCAATGTATTGCCTGCCATGCAGAGCGTTTCGGCGGTGACGGTTCCGCGATTTACACCCGCGAAAACCGCATGGTCAAAAGCTCGAAGGGCCTGCTGGCTCAGATTCGCAACTGCAATACCATGCTTGATCTGAAATGGTTCGAGGACGAAGAGCTGCATGTGGCGAATTATCTCAACAAGACCTACTACAAGTTTGACCAGTAATTGAGCCACACGCAGCAAGGTACTGTTACCGCAGCTTACGGCAAACGCTATGGCGTCGAGCTGGAGGATGGCCGCCAGATCAGTTGCGTGACGCGCGGCAAGAAAAACGATCTGGCCTGTGGTGACATCGTCGAAGTCAAGCTGACCGACACGCATGAAGGCGTTGTTGAAAGCTTCAAACCGCGAAGCAGCCTGCTGTATCGCAGCAACGCCTATAAAACCAAACTGCTGGCCGCAAATGTCAGCCAGGTCGTGATTGTACTCGCCACGCAACCCAGTTTTTATGAAGCCCTGCTCAACCGCTGCCTGATTGCCGCAGAGGCCGCAGGCATTCAGGCGCTGATCGTCCTCAACAAGTGCGATCTGGCAGAAAACGAGGAGGCAAAACGCTCGCTTGAACGTTACCAGGCGCTTGGCTGTCGGGTTCAACCGCTTTCCGCCAAACAGGATATCTCCCCGCTCAGTCAGTGGCTGCAAGGCCACACCAGCATACTGGTCGGGCAATCGGGCATGGGCAAGTCGACGATCGTCAATGCGCTGTTGCCTGAACTCAAGGTGCGCACGCAGGAAGTGTCAACGGTACTGGATAGCGGCAAGCATACGACCACCGCCGCACACCTCTATCATCTCGATGCCGACAGTGATCTCATAGATTCACCCGGATTGCAGGAATTCGGCCTGCATCATCTGGACATGGATCAATTGGAAAAGGCTTTTATCGAATTCAGACCTTATCTGGGCAAATGCCGCTTCAACAATTGCCGCCATCTGAAAGAGCCGGATTGCGCTGTCATTCAGGCAATGGAAGCGGGCCATATCCAACCGCAGAGGCTGCGCTACTATCAGGAACTACTGGCAGAAATTACCGCATGAACACCGCACTGATCTCACATCCCGACACACTCCTGCACATCATGGACGGCTCCCATCCGGAGTCGCCGGCGCGCATCAGTGCCATCAAGAACCAGATCAAGGCGGCCGGAATCGAACGGCATTTCAGCCATTTTGAAGCACCACAGGCAAGCGACGCGCAGCTTGCCCGAGTACATGACACAGCCTATATCAAGGAAATCCGCAGGCTATCGCCGAAAGCCGGCCTGGTCAGGCTGGATCCGGATACCGCCATGGGGCCGATGTCCCTGTCTGCCGTCCTGCACGCCAGCGGCGCCAATATTCTGGCAACCGACCTCGTCATCAGCGGCAAGGTCAGAAACGCCTTCTGCTGCGTCCGCCCGCCGGGCCACCACGCGCATAAAAACCGCGCAGCCGGTTTTTGCATCTTCAACCATGTTGCTGTCGGCGCGGCGCATGCATTACAGCAATACAAACTTGAACGCGTCGCGATCATCGACTTCGACGTACATCATGGCGATGGTACCGAGGACATTTTCAAGGACGACCCGCGCGTCATGTTGTGCTCGACATTTCAGCATCCGTTCTACCCCGGCACAGGCGCTGACAGCCGCACGGAAAGAATGATCAATGTGCCGCTTGCTGCCGGGACGGATGGCAAAGGCTTCAGGCAATCGGTTGAAAAAGAGTTCGGCCCCGCGCTGGAGCGCTTCAAGCCGCAGATGATTTTTATTTCCGCAGGCTTTGACGCCCATGCGGATGACCCTCTGGCGCAGCTGGGACTGCTTGAGGAAGATTACATCTGGGTCACCGAATACATCATGAAGATTGCCGCCCGCCATGCGGAGGCGCGCATCGTTTCATCGCTGGAAGGCGGCTACCACCTCCCCGCGCTGGGTAAAAGCGCGGTCGCCCACATCAAAACGCTGGCAGGCATTCAGCCCTGACGGCATCCGCCTGTTTTTCGCCGCTTGCGCAGGCTGCTGATATAATCGCGCCATGCAAATCACTACCCGACTTGAATTCGATGCCGGCCACCGGATTCCCTGCCACAAAAGCCAGTGCAGAAACCTGCACGGCCATCGTTATGCCATCGAAATCACACTCTCCGGCGATATCATCCAACAGGAAAACGCTTCCGAAAACGGCATGGTGATGGATTTTTCCGACGTCAAGGCAATTGCCCGGCGAGCCGTGGTGGATGTCTGGGATCATGCATTTCTGGTCTATCAGGGCGACAAACCGGTACGCGATTTTCTTGCCGGCCTGCCTGACCACAAAACCGTTGTCATGAGCAGCGTGCCGACTGCCGAGAACATGGCAGCGGAAGCCTTCAGGATTCTACAGGCAGAGTATCAGGATACTTACGGCAACCATCTGCGGCTGGAACGTGTACGCCTCTACGAGACGCCCAACAGCTGGGCTGACGCACTGGCCTGACCCACTGCGCTGACGTACCGGATGAAGCCAACGCCCGCCCATGGCTTGGCAGTTCAGTCAGTTCAGCTTTGCTCCGGTTCCTCCTGCAGCCAGAGGCAATGGCCTGATTTCTGCAGTGCTGCCAGATATTCCTCATGTGCTGCCAGTTCCTCCTGTGCGGCCGCGATGACCGGTAAGGGCTTATCCATGGCCGATGTATCGATCTCCGCCTGCTCCTTCACCTCTTCCAGCATATCCATCATCAGGCTGTCCTGACCGCGCGTCATCGCCATGTAGACGTCAGCCAGCAACTCCGCATCAAGCAAGGCACCGTGCAGGGTGCGGCGGGAGTTATCCACGCCGAAATGACGGCAGAGCGCATCCAGGTTATTACGCTGACCGGGCCGCGAGTCCTTGGCCATTTTCAGTGTATCGATGACACAGCTGCAAACAGCTTCCACCACCGGCTTCTCAATCTTGCCCAGCTCTGCGTTCAAAAAGCCGACATCGAAGGGCGCGTTATGAATGATCAGCTCCGCATCGGCAATGAACTGAAGAAAATCGTCGGCCACATCGGCGAACCTCGGCTTGTCCTGCAGAAATTCCAGCGTAATACCATGCACTTCTTGCGCACCCTGGTCGATTTCCCGATCGGGGTTGAGGTAGACATGGAAGTGGTTCTTGGTTAGGCGGCGGTTGATCGCCTCAACAGCCGCAATTTCAATGATGCGATGACCCTGCGCCGGCGACAGCCCGGTGGTTTCGGTATCGAGAAAAATTTGTCTCATAACACTCCCTGATTCAGCGGCCGCCATTGAGGAAAGGCGCGGCCCCCTGATTGGCAAGGCCATCGGCGCGCTCGTTACCGGCGTGCCCGGCGTGGCCCTTGACCCAAACCCACTCGATCTGATGCTGCTGCACGAGGGCATCGAGCTGCTTCCACAAATCATCGTTCTTTACCGGCTTCTTGTCACTGGTCTTCCAGCCGCGCGCCTTCCAGTTGACGATCCATTCGGTCATGCCTTTCTGCACGTAGACCGAATCGGTAAAAATCCTCAACTTGCAGCTGCGTTTCAAAGCCTCCAGCGCCTTGATGACCGCCATCATCTCCATGCGGTTATTGGTGGTCAAGGGCTCGCCGCCGGAGAGCTCGAGCTCGCGATCGCCATAACTGAGCCACGCGCCCCAGCCGCCCGGACCGGGGTTGCCTTTACAGGCGCCGTCGGTATGTATTTCTATCACTTGACTCTTCTGACTTTGCTTGCTTTCTTCTGACATCCTGTTCCCTGTTCTTGTTTTGTTGCGTCGGCTGTCTTTGCGTGCGCACCGACACCAGACTCTTGAACCTGTTCTTCTTCCAGTCAGGCCGGATCACGCGCATGCCCAGCACTCTTTTCTTCGCGACGATAAAATAAATTCCGCCCATCATCGGCCAACAGCGGTTACCGATGCCGTCGAGACAAATACAGCGATTGAGCCACGACGGATTCTGAAAAGGCAGTGCATAACATCCCATTTTCAGCGTGACAATTTCAAAATCCAGCAGTGCGAGCCAATCGCGGATACGAAGCGACGAGAAAAAATCGCCTTGCCAGGGGTAGCCCTTCGATCTTGCCGTCAGTCGCTTGAGCCCCCAGGCACTCAAGGGGTTGAATCCGCTGATGACGATATGGCCTTCAGGCACCAGCACACGCCCGGCATCTCTCAGCGTCTGATGCGGATCCTCACTGAATTCGAGCACATGCGGCAACAGCAGCAGATCGATGCTGCTGGTCTGGAACGGTAATTGCGTGGGCAGGCAATGAACCGCACCCGCGTTGACGTCGGATTTGATCATGAACGGCATGCGGCAATTGCGCAGCAAATCTTCGTCCGGCATACCCAGCTGCACGGCATTGAATCCGAAAATATCGCTGACCGCAGTATCGTAAAGCTGCTGTTGCTGCCCGCGCAGATATGTGCCGAGCGAAGTCGCCAGCCAGCTCTGTTGGTTATGGAACAATGGGCGGCTCCGTATTCATGCCGGGGCAAAGACTGTTATATTGGGACATGATCGAGATTCTACCAATACCAGCTTTTCTGGATAATTATATTTGGCTGATATCCAATGGCGAGCATGCGGTTGTGGTCGACCCCGGCGATGCTGCGCCGGTGACAGAATACCTCTCGCGCCATCACCTCACGCTCTGCGCGATCATGATCACACACCACCACAGCGACCATATTGGAGGTGTGAAGGAATTGCAGTCGCACCATGACGCGACTGTTTATGCGCCGGCAAGTGGCAGCTACGATTTCGTCCATATTCCAGTCGCGGAAGGCGACCGGGTGACGCTCACACAACTTGATCTGGAGTTCAGTGTCATGGAAGTGCCCGGGCACACGCTCGATCATGTGGCTTACTATTGCGCGCCGGCATTGTTCTGCGGCGATACACTGTTCTCCTGCGGTTGCGGACGATTGTTCGAAGGTACTGCAAGCCAGCTCTATCGGTCGCTGCAGCGCCTCGCCAGCCTGCCACCAGAAACACTGGTGTACTGTACCCACGAATATACGGCACACAACATTGGCTTTGCGCGCGAACTTGATCCGCACAACATCGCCCTGAAAATCCTCCAGGAACAAGTGACAAAACTGAGGTCGGACCACCACCCCAGCCTGCCCAGCACCATCGCCCAGGAACTGGAGACCAACCCTTTTTTGCGCTGCCATGCAGAGGCCATCATAAAAGCGTCGCAAGCCCCGCAGAACGCCGGGCCTGAGCAGGTTTTTGCAAGGATAAGAAATATGAGAAATAATTATATATCAATATCATATTGATTGTTTTAAAACAAAAACATTCAGTTGCATGGATGCAACGAATTCGCTAACATCTTTCATCACCTCAATTTACCGAGAACCCTCATGCCGATAAAGCTGCTGCTTGAATCAGCGATAGTACTTTGCATTTTCTTTTCCGCTCCTATTTCTGCGGAGAGCATACACCGGACCGATATCGCAGATGCAAGCAATGGCACAGAAAGCAGTATCCCAGCCTCGGCAGAAGACATCAGCCGCAACGCTGCAGGTATCGTACTCACCTACAGCGAGGAAGAAGACCTTTGGCAGCGCATCCGGGCCGGCTACGAAATCGAGGATGTGCAATCGCCGCTGACCGCCAAACACGAGAACTGGTATGCATCGCGTCCCGATTACGTGCAACGCATGGTAGCCCGAAGCGAACGTTATCTGCATTACATTGTGGAAGAAGTCGAGAGACGCAACATGCCGAGTGAAATCGCGCTGTTGCCGATGATAGAAAGTGCTTTCAATCCCCAGGCGGTATCTAGCAGTCGCGCAGCCGGAATCTGGCAGTTCATGCCGGCAACAGGCAAGCATTTCGGCTTGCAGCAAGACTGGTGGACGGATCATCGCAAGAATGTCACCGCTGCCACCGATGCTGCATTGGACTATCTTGAAAAGCTGCATGGCATGTTCGGCAGCTGGGATCTGGCTCTGGCCGCGTACAACGCCGGTGAAGGCACTGTCAGCCGCGCCATGGAAAAAAACCGTAAACAGGGCCTTCCAGTCGATTACCAGAGCCTGCCGTTGCCTGACGAAACGCGTAACTACGTGCCCAAGCTGCAGGCAATAAAAAATATCGTCACTTATCCGGAGCGTTACGGCATCGATCTTGAAAGCATTCCCAACCAGCCCTACTTTGCCAAGGTCACCGCACCAGAACAGATCGATGCCGAACTGGCCGCCGAACTGGCGGGTATCCCTTTCGACGAATTCGCAGCCCTCAACCCCGAATATAACCGCCCGGTACTCACTGCCAAGGGTGATAGCGTCCATGAAATTCTGTTGCCGGTAGAAGCTGCTGAAGTTTTTCAGACAAACCTGGCTGAATATGACCAACCACTTGTAAGCTGGAAAACCTACCAGGCCAAACGCGGGGAAAAGCTCGATGCGATTGCACGCAAATTCGGCATCACTACCGCTGAACTACGTCAGGTCAACAGCTTGCCAGCAGTCAAGTCATTGAAAGACAGTCGCACTGTGCTGGTTCCTGCCCCTTCCGGAAATGCTGCGCCTATTGCCGATAAGAACAAGTTTGAAATTATTGCAGTTGCCCACCAGGACAAGGAACTCAATACAAAACAAGTTATCAGACACACGGTGGCTGCCAGTGAAACACTTTATGCGATTGCATTACGTTATGGCGTGACGATCAAGGAAATCATGGCAGTCAACAAGCTCAGGAATAGTGCGCTAAAAATCGGTCAGGTATTGCTGATCAAGCGCAGCGGCAAGAAAGCCATACAAAAACAAGCGGGTAAAGATATAGAAACCATACCGGTTTGAACCAAAGCGGGGCTATTTTGAATAACAACAACGATCACAGCCGATATTTGCAGCCCATTGATGCGCTACCCGCAATCACCGTTAAAGCCTGGTCATGGCTTTATTGCCGTCCGGTTTATTGAATTCTGCTTTCAAGATGCTTCGACGGAACCTGCACCCCTGCCTTACAGCCTGCCTTACAGCCTGCCTTGTAGCGGCCTTTTTGCTGACTTCCTGCGGCAAAGCGCCATCACCCTCGGCAGTCGATTACAAAATTGCATATGAACCGGTAAACGGCGGCAGCACGATCAACGCCATGATAGGCGAACCGAGCGGGTTGATTCCGATGATCGCTGGAGAATCGGCGGCCTCAGCCATTGCATCCAGTATTTTCAACAGCCTGCTCAAATACGACCGCAACCTGGAACTGGAAGGTGAACTTGCCAAGTCCTGGCAGATATCACCGGATCACCGGACCATAACCTTTTATTTGAAGCCGAAGATGAAGTGGGCAGACGGCGAACCGCTGACCAGTGCCGATGTGCTATTTACCTGGAAGCTGGTTACGGATGAAAACACCCGCACGCCTTACGGTGCCGATTACAAGCTGGTGATCCGTGCAGAGACTCCTGACGCGCTGACATTCCGGGTCACTTATCAGGAACCTTACGCGCCTGCACTGGACACCTGGGCAGGCTTGCAGATTCTTCCCAAACACTTGCTCGAAGGTCAGGATATCAATACCACGCCATTCGCCCGCAATCCTGTCGGCAGCAGCTATTACCAACTGGAACAATGGCGCAACGGTGAGCGTATCTCGCTGGTGAAAAACCCGCTGTCGACGCAGGGCGAAGCCAGGATCGAGCGGCTGGTTTCACGTTTCATCCCTGATGCAGCATCCCAGTTTCTAGAATTGATGGCGGACAACATCGATTCGATGAACCTGAATCCGATCCAGTTTGCCCGCATTTTTCCATCAAGACCGGACCTCGCCGAAAGAATCGGTCTCTACAAGGAACTGGGCAACAACTATACTTACCTCGGCTTCAATCTCAGGCACAAGCCATTCGATGATATCCGCGTAAGACAGGCCATCAACTATGCCGTCAACAAGCAGGAGCTGATCGATGGCGTACTGCTTGGCCTTGGCGAACCTGTCTCCTCACCTTACAAACCCGGTACGCGCTGGACCAACCCGGAACTCTCGCCCTACCCTTACGATCCGCAGAAAGCGTTGGCCTTGCTGAAGGAAGCCGGCTTTGCCGACCATGACGGTGACGGCATTCTTGACCGCAATGGCAAACCGCTCGCTTTCGAGATTCTCACCAATCAGAACAAACAGCGCGAAATGACGGCAGTGCTGGTCCAGAGACGCCTGAAGGAAATTGGCATAGACGTGAAAATCCGCGTTCTGGAGTGGGCGAGCTTTATCGGACGCTTTATCAAGACCGGCGAGTTCGACTCGGTGCTGCTGGGCTGGAGCCTGTCTCTGGATCCGGATCAGTACGGCATCTGGCATTCCTCGCAACAGGCGCCCGGTCAGTTCAACTTTATCGGCTATAACAATCCCCAGGTTGATAAACTGCTTGAACAAGGCCGGCTGGAACTGAATAGCGACAAACGGGCCAAAATCTACCACGAGTTTTCCCGCATCCTGCTGGAAGACAGTCCGATCGTCTATCTTTATGCCGGCTATGGCTTGCCAGCCATCCACAAACGCATCAAGGGCATCGATGACCCGGCGCCGCCAGCCGGTATCGGCCACAACTCGCACGAGTGGTTCATTCCGGAACCATTGCGCCGCAATGAAATCAGCGCAAGGTAAATCATGATCAAATATCTGCTCAAGCGATTGTTCTGGATGATCCCGCTGATGATAGGCATCAGCCTGATCTCGTTCTTCATCATGCACCTGGCACCGGGCGACATCACTGCATCTGAGGCCAGTTTCAACCCCAAGGCGAGCGAAGAATCCAGGCAGAAACTGCGCGAGCTGTACAATCTCGACAAACCGGTCATCGTGCAATACGGACTATGGCTGAAACGCATGGGCACACTGGATTTCGGCACCTCTTTTGCCAGTCATCAACGCCCGGTGTTCTGGCAAAAAACCGACGATCAGGGCAACGTCAGCAAGGGACTGATCCAGGAAGCGCTGCCAATCACGCTGCTGATCAATGTGCTGAGTCTGGTGATGATTATTGCCATTGCCTTGCCGCTAGGCGTCATTTCCGCACTCACCCGCAACCAGCTGCCTGATCGCGCCATTACACTATTCGTATTCATCGGTTTCGCAATCCCCGGATTCTGGCTGGCATTGATGCTGATGTACTGGACCGGCGTCGCCAACGACTGGTTACCGATCTCCGGCCTGCACAGCCTTGGCCATGAACATATGGGGCCTGTCGCGCAAATTCTCGATACGCTGAAACATCTTATCCTGCCGGTGTTTATTTCCGCCCTCAGCGGACTCGCCGGCATCTCGCTGTTCGTGCGTAACGGCATGCTCGACGTACTGCACCAGGACTACATCACCACAGCTCGCGCCAAAGGACTCAGCGAACACTCAGTGGTTTATGGTCACGCACTGCGCAACGCCTTGCTTCCGCTGATTACCATTTTCGGCTTGTCGATTCCCGGATTGATCGGCGGCTCGGTCATCGCCGAGTCAATTTTCGCCATCCCCGGCATGGGCAAGTTGTTCTACGATGCCGTGCTGATGCGTGACTTTCCCGTCATCATGGGCATACTGACCATCGGCTCGGCACTCACCCTGCTCGGCAACCTGCTGGCCGATCTCGCTTATGCCTGGGCAGACCCGCGCGTACGCAGAGGAGTGATGCGATGAAACGCGCCCTCTCCAATCCGCTCGCTTTCGCCGGTTTCGTCATCATCGCCGGCATCATGCTACTGGCCATTTTTGCGCCGCTGATTGCGCCATATGACCCGAATGCGATCGACGTGCAGGCCATACTGCTACCGCCCTCCTCCAACCATTGGATGGGTACTGACGGTCTGGGTCGCGATGTTTTCTCGCGCATGCTGTTCGGCGCCCGCATTTCGCTGATGGTCGGGATTGTCGCCGTCGGCATCGCAACAGCCATCGGCATTGTGCTCGGCGCTATTTCAGGCTACTACCGTGGTTGGGTCGACGTCATCATCATGCGTCTGGTTGATGTGATGCTGTCCATCCCGACTTTTTTCCTGATTCTGGCGGTGATTGCCTTTCTGACACCCTCGATCTGGAACATCATGATCGTCATCGGTCTGACATCATGGATGGGCGTGACCAGGCTGGTACGTGCAGAATTTCTCAGCCTGCGCGGACGTGAGTTCGTCATGGCATCGGAAACCCTGGGCGCGCGTGACGGCCGTCTGATCTTCAAGCATCTGTTACCTAACAGCCTCACACCCATCATCGTCAGCTCCGTACTCGGCGTTGCCAGCGCCGTTCTGGTGGAATCCGGACTCAGCTTCCTCGGGCTCGGCGTGCAGGCGCCACAGGCCTCCTGGGGCAACATTCTTACGGATGGCAAGGAATACATCGAATTTGCCTGGTGGCTGTCACTGTTCCCCGGCCTCGCCATTCTGATCACGGTGTTGGGGTATAATCTCCTCGGCGAAGGTCTGAGAGACGCTCTCGACCCCCGCAGCACAAAATAACGCGCACTGCCCTTGGGCACTGCCGGATACTCAGAACAATCATCAGCAAATCAAGAGAAGGATCGTCTCATGGGATTTCTAGCCGGGAAACGTGCACTCATTGTTGGCCTGCTCAGCAACCGCTCCATTGCCTACGGCATCGCCGAAGCAATGAAGCGTGAAGGCGCAGAGCTTGCTTTCACCTATCAAACCGAAAAATTTGAGGACCGCGTCACCAAACTTGCCGCCGAATTCGGCTCCAGCATCGTGCTGCCCTGCGACGTTTCCGACGACGCGCAAATCGACGCGCTTTTCCCTGCGCTGGCCAAGCACTGGGACGGTTTCGACATCCTCATTCACTCGGTTGCCTTCGTACCCAAGGTGGCACTCGACGGTGACTATCTGGAAAGCGTTACCCGCGAATATTTCAGAATCGCACACGATGTCAGTTCCTACAGCTTCTCCGCACTGGCAAAAGCCGCCCTGCCCATGATGGAAGGCCGCAACGCCAGCATGTTGACCATCAGTTATCTCGGTGCAGAGCGCAGCCTGCCAAACTACAACGTCATGGGGCTGGCAAAAGCCAGTCTGGAAGCCAACGTCCGCTACATGGCGCAAAGCCTCGGACCCAAGGGCATTCGCGTCAACGCGGTTTCTGCCGGCCCGATTAAGACACTGGCAGCTTCCGGCATTTCGGGGTTCGACAAAATTCTCGGCTTCAATGAGAAACATGCGCCGCTGCGCCGTAACGTCACCATAGAAGAAGTCGGCAATACCGCTGCATTTCTCTCCAGTGATCTGGCTTCCGGCATCACCGCCGAAATCACCTATGTCGATGGCGGCATGAATACCACCGTTGCCGCTGTAGTGGATTGATCTAAAGCCATTCACATCTACAGCCATTCACAAGGGTCATCAAAAACACAAAAGGCAGCCAATGGCTGCCTTTTGTGTTTACTGACCCCTGAATCAGTTAGCGGCGTCTGATTGCAGCAAGGTCTGATTGATCGTGACTTTATTCCTGTCACGCAGCGCTTTCAGGTAAGCGTCTACATATTCCGCAGCCAATGCCGCCTGCAGTTCGATTTTTCCGGCCTGGCGTTCAGCTTCTTCGTCCAGCCTGCTGGCACCCACAGCACTGACCTTGATCAGCAGAAATCCCTTGTTGGCATCTGCCACGCCCGTGTAGGCAGGCAATTTGTCGACATTGACCTTAAAAGCATTGTTCATGGTCAATTCAGTCAAACCTTGTGCGTTCTTGCGGTCAACCACCACAGGCGGAATCCAGTCGAGAGAGTCGACTGCCTTGCCCTGACGCAGGTCGACAAGTGCGGCTTGTCCCTTTTCAATCGCGATTTTTGCAGCGGCTTCCAATCGCAGGAATTCTTCGACACCTGCTTGCACTTCTTCAAAGGCTCTCGGCGCTGACGGCTTGTGATTGACCACACGAGCGGCCATCAGCGAATTCGGCGAAACCTCCAGCGCTTCCGTATTGCGACCATCCTTCAACACATCATCGGAAAACACCAGATCACGCATCTTTTCGCTCTTGAAAACGCGCGCGACATCTTCCCTGCTCATCAGCGGTGTTTTCTGAATCTGCAGGTCAAAAGCCTTGGCCGCCGGCTCCAGACTGGTCGATTGTTCGTAAACCAGATTGCTGAAATCCTCTGCATTTTCCGTATATTTGGCCAGAGCCTTTTGATAAAGCAACTCACCACGAATCTGTGGAGCAACACTGGCCAGACTTTGTGCTTCACCGGAAATTTCAGTCAGCTTGATGATGTGATAGCCAAACTCCGACTCGACCAGATCGCTGATCGCGCCAGGCTTCATGGAAAATACCGCATCATCGAAAGCCTTGACCATGACGCCACGGCCGAACATGCCGAGATCACCGCCATTTTGCGCTGAGCCGGGGTCCTGCGAGTACTTCTTTGCCAGCTCGGCAAACTGATCGCTGTTCTTTCTCACCTCATCAAGCACCTGCTGGGCTTTCTGACGCGCCTCTTCCTTGGCAGCCGGTGTCGGGGTCAGGCCGAAGCCGATCAGGATGTGGCTGGCTCTGCGCTCTTCATCCCCCTGAAACTTATCGGCATTATCGTTATAGAACTTCTGGATTTCCTCATCCGTGACCTTCATGGCCGGGATCAAGGTATTGGCCGACATCAGCACAAACTCAAGCTCGACTTGTTCCGGTGTTTTGAATTTGTCCTTGTTCTTCTCATAGTATTCCTTGACCTGTTCAGGCGTTACCGTCACCTGCGAGAGAAAATCCGCTGTTTTGATTTCAGCAATACTGACTTCGCGCTCCTGCAATTCGACCTTGAGCGTCTGGTCGACCAGACCGTCGGGGATGTAAGCGAGCGATGCAAATCCTTCCCTGGCCTGCTGGGCCTTGAGGTCCTGCCTGATCGATTCTTCAAAATCCTTCAGGGTCATGCGGTTCTGCGTCAGCAACTGGTAATAGACTTCCTCGGAGAATTTACCGTCTCGGCTGAATTCAGGCATGCTGGTGATATACCGGCTCAGCTGATCATCGCTGATATTGAAATTGGCGCGCTTGACTTCAGCGAACAACAGCTTATCGTTGATCAGCTTGTCCAGAACGGATTTTCTGAGCTCGGGGCGATCAAGAATGGTCAGATCCGTCTGCCCTTCAGACTGCAGGCGATTACGCAGATTCTGCAGTGCAACACCGTATTCCTGCACGGTAATGGCATCACCATCTATTTTCGCAATCGGCACATTGGAGCCTGCGCCCTGCAGATATTGATCGATACCGAACAAGGCAAACGGAATCGTGATCAGACCAAGAATGACTTTTGCCAACCAACCTTTTGTGCGCTCGCGAATTGCTTCCAACATGACAAGAACTTTCTCTCTATCAACTCAATTGAATGAACCAACAAACTTGCATCGCAGTGAACGCGAGCAACGCAAGAATATAGCATACTCGGTTGTACGATGACAGGATAAAGCGGCTTGAGTTCTATGCGGAACGTATTGATTCAACAAGGATGAGTGGTAAAACCGGTCGTATGCAGCAATGCCGGAGAGGCACATGCGGAAAAGAAAAAAGCGAGCATGAAGCTCGCTTTTATCATCAATGGCGGAGTGGACGGGGCTCGAACCCGCGACCCCCGGCGTGACAGGCCGGTATTCTAACCAACTGAACTACCACTCCTAAATTTTCAATGTTTCATTATCAGGAGCGTGCTCTAAAATAAACAACTCTTGGATAACTAAAACAGTGCAGCACTGTTGGTTTTGGTGGGTGCTGACGGGGTCGAACCGCCGACATTCGCCTTGTAAGGGCGACGCTCTACCAACTGAGCTAAGCACCCTGCATGACCAACAAAGAACGCTAGTTTACAGCATCTTTTAATGCTTTGCCAGCCCTGAATTTTGGAGAATTGGCTGCCTTGATCTTGATTGTTGCGCCTGTGCGAGGATTACGGCCATTACGGGCAGCGCGCTTGCCAACATAGAAAGTACCAAAACCAATCAAGGTTACGAGATCACCCTTCTTCAATGCTTTAGTGACTGCAGCGGTTGTAGCATCCAGCGAACGACCTGCGGCAGCTTTGGAAATTCCGGCAGCTTTGGCGATTTGATCAATCAATTCAGATTTGTTCACGTGTAATCCCCCTTCGACATTGTTGTGGAAACAGGCAAGCCTGTGCATTGCTTTATAGCAAGCGGTTTGCGTGCCTGTCAAGCCTTCTCTAATGAGTGATTACAGGGACGGATTGGCCGTCATTGCCCTCATCCGGCTTGACCTCTGCAATCGCTGCATCGGCTTCTCCCGGCACAGGCATTCTCTCCAGCGCATATTCCAGCACTTCGTCTATCCACTTGACCGGGTGAATGTCGAGATGATTCTTGATATTCTCCGGAATCTCAACCAGATCCTTGACGTTCTGCTGCGGGATCAACACGGTTTTGATACCGCCGCGGTGCGCTGCCAGCAGCTTTTCCTTGAGTCCGCCGATAGGCAATACCTCACCGCGCAGCGTGATTTCGCCGGTCATCGCCACATCTGCCCTCACCGGAATGCCGGTCAGCACCGAAACCAGCGCCGTGCATATGCCGATGCCGGCGCTGGGGCCGTCTTTGGGTGTTGCACCTTCCGGAAAGTGAATATGCAAATCATTCTTTTCGTGAAAATCTTCCGGAATGCCAAGACGTTTGGCGCGGCTGCGCACAACGCTCAATGCTGCCTGGATGGATTCCTGCATCACGTCACCAAGCTTGCCGGTCGTGATCACCTTGCCTTTGCCGGCCAGAAGAACGGACTCAATCGTCAGCAGTTCGCCGCCGACGGAAGTCCAGGCCAGACCTGTCACCTGGCCCACCTGATTCTCGGCAGCTGCCAGTCCAAAATCGTAGCGTTGCACGCCCAGATATTTTTCCAGCGTTTTCGGGGTCACGCTGATCTTGCGCGGAGCCTTGGATGCAGATTTGGCCTTGGCTGTAATGATCTCTTTGACCACTTTGCGGCAGATCTTGGAAATCTCGCGGTCCAGGCTACGCACACCGGCTTCACGGGTGTAATAGCGCACGATATCGCGGATGGCGGCTTCGGAAATGTGGATTTCCGTATCCTTGAGGCCATGCGTCTTGAGCTGCTTGGGCAGCAGATAACGTACCGCGATATTGACCTTTTCATCTTCGGTGTAGCCTGCCAGCCGGATAATCTCCATGCGGTCCAGCAAGGGTTCCGGGATATTCAGCGAATTGGCAGTGGCAACAAACATCACATCCGAGAGATCGTATTCGACCTCGACATAATGATCGTTGAAAGTATGGTTCTGCTCAGGGTCGAGCACTTCCAGCAATGCCGAAGACGGATCGCCGCGGAAATCCTGCCCCATCTTGTCCACTTCATCGAGCAGAAACAGGGGATTCTTGACGCCGACCTTGGTCATGCTTTGCAAGACCTTGCCCGGCATGGAGCCGATATAAGTACGACGATGCCCGCGAATCTCGGACTCATCGCGCACACCGCCCAGCGCCATACGCACGAACTTGCGGTTCACGGCCTTGGCAATGCTTTGGCCGAGCGATGTCTTGCCGACACCGGGAGGGCCGACCAGACACAGGATTGGCGCCTTGAGCTTATCGACACGCTGTTGCACGGCGAGATACTCAATGATCCGCTCTTTCACTTTTTCAAGACCATAATGGTCGGCATCGAGAATCTGTTCCGCAGCGGCAAGATCCTTGCTGATCTTGGTCTTTTTCTTCCACGGCAGGCTCACCAGTGTCTCAATGTAATTGCGTACAACCGCAGCCTCTGCCGACATCGGTGACATCAGTTTGAGCTTCTTCATCTCGGAACCGGCTTTGGCCAACGCCTCCTTGGGCATTCGTGCGTCCTTGATGCGTTTTTCCAGTTCCTCGATATCGGCATTCTCATCCTGCTCGCCGAGCTCCTTCTGGATCGCCTTGACCTGCTCGTTGAGGTAATACTCGCGCTGACTCTTCTCCATCTGGCGCTTGACGCGGCCACGGATGCGCTTTTCGACCTGCAGGATATCGATTTCGGCCTCCAGCAAATTGAGCAAATGCTCCAGCCGCTGCACGACGCTGAACATCTCCAGAATCTTCTGTTTTTCTTCCAGCTTCAGGGTCAGATGCGCGGTAATGGTGTCAGCCAGTCTGCCGGCATCGTCGATAGTTGCCAGCGATGTCAAAATCTCCGGCGGAATTTTTTTGTTGAGTTTTACGTATTGGTCGAACTGGGTGAAAACCGTGCGCATCAGTGCTTGCGATTCGTTATCCGGATCGTTGCCGTCCTCGATATTTTCGGCGCGCGCAGCAAAGCATTCTTCGGTCTCGACAAACTCGGTCACGCGTGCACGGCGTATGCCTTCTACCAGCACCTTGACCGTACCGTCCGGCAGCTTCAGCATCTGCAATACGGTTGCCAGAGTACCAACCTCATAGAGGTCAGCCGCCTCGGGCTCATCATTGTTGGGAGATTTCTGCGCAACCAGCAGAATCTGCTTGTTCCCTTCGGAAGCGATTTCAAGCGCTTTTACCGATTTGGTGCGTCCCACAAAAAGCGGAATGACGAGATGCGGGTAGACCACTACATCACGCAAGGGAAGCAGTGGAGTCAACCCTGATTCAGGAGAAAAAACCGGCAGGCTTGATTCAGTCATGTAGTTACCTTAAGTGTAGAACACACAACGGTGCGTCATGTGATTATGAGAAGCAGTTGGGGGCGGATGCTCACGTTTCAAGTCAATGCAAGCCGATATTGCAAGCTTGGGCAGGCCACAGCTCAGGCCTGCCGCGAAAACATCAACCCTCAGCTGGCGGATTCCGCCACCTTTGGCTCATCAGAGTAAATCAGGATCGGCGGGCTATCGCCGCGAACGACACCCTCATCCACCACAACCTTGACAAGATTGGGCATGGAAGGCAGTTCGAACATGATATCGAGTAGCGCATGCTCCATGATGGAGCGCAAACCGCGAGCGCCGGTTTTGCGTTCGAGCGCCTTTTTCGCAATCAGCAACAAGGCGGACTCACGAAACTCCAGTTCCACGCCTTCCATCTTGAACAGCTTACTGTATTGCTTGGTCAAGGCGTTCTTCGGCTCGACCAGAATGGTCATCAGCGCTGCCTCATCGAGTGATTCCAGCGTGGCCACTGCAGGCAGACGGCCGACAAATTCAGGGATGAGGCCGAATTTGATCAGGTCTTCCGGTTCCACATCGCGCAGCACTTCGCCAATGGCACGCGCATCTTCCTTGCTCTTCACCTCGGCGCCGAAGCCGATCCCGCCCTTTTCCGAGCGTTGGCGTATGAGCTTATCCAGGCCATCGAAAGCGCCTCCACAAATGAACAGGATATTGGTAGTGTCGAGTTGCACGAACTCCTGGTTGGGGTGCTTGCGACCGCCTTGCGGAGGCACCGATGCAATGGTGCCTTCAATCAGCTTGAGCAAGGCCTGCTGAACGCCCTCGCCCGATACATCGCGCGTAATGGAAGGGTTTTCCGACTTGCGCGTGATCTTGTCGATTTCATCGATGTAAACGATGCCGCGCTGTGCCTTCTCGATTTCGTAATCACACTTCTGCAACAGCTTCTGCATGATATTTTCGACATCTTCACCGACGTAGCCTGCTTCTGTAAGCGTGGTTGCGTCCGCAATAACAAAAGGCACATCGAGGACACGCGCCAGCGTTTGCGCCAGCAAAGTCTTGCCTGACCCTGTAGGGCCGATCAGCAGGATGTTGCTTTTGGCAATCTCGACATCGTCCTTCTGCGCAGTCTGGCCAAGACGCTTGTAGTGGTTGTAAACGGCGACCGCGAGGCTTTTCTTGGCCGAGGTCTGACCGATCACGTATTGATCAAGAATTTCGCAAATCTCTTTGGGAGACGGAAGATTGGTATCACGTTGCTTGGCGCCGTCTTCGCCCTGAATTTCTTCGCGGATGATGTCGTTGCACAAGTCAACGCATTCATCACATATGAATACCGAGGGTCCTGCAATCAGCTTTCTGACTTCATGCTGACTTTTGCCACAGAATGAGCAATAAAGCAGTTTTTCACCTTCTGCCTTGGTGGCCATAAAACTTCCTAAAATGTCTGACGTTTATATCTTATGCGGCATCCGAGCGACTGGCAATAACCTTGTCCACAAGCCCATAGGCAACTGCCTGTTCAGCACTCATGAAGTTATCGCGGTCGGTGTCGTTGGCGATGGTTTCCAGCGGCTGGCCGGTGTGGTGGGCCATGATCTGATTGAGCTTTTCACGCAGGTAAAGAATTTCCTTGGCGTGAATCTCAATATCCGATGCCTGGCCCTGAAAGCCGCCGAGCGGCTGGTGAATCATGACGCGCGAGTTGGGCAGAATAAAACGCTTGCCCTTGGCGCCCGCTGTCAACAACAACGCACCCATGCTGGCAGCCTGGCCGGTACACAGCGTGCTGACATCAGGCTTGATGAACTGCATGGTATCGTAGATGGCCATACCGGCAGTCACTGAACCGCCCGGTGAGTTGATGTAGAAGGAAATATCCTTGTCCGGATTTTCCGCTTCAAGAAACAGCAACTGTGCCACAACCAGATTGGCCGTCATATCATTCACCGGCCCGACCAGAAACACCACCCGCTCTTTGAGCAAACGCGAGTAAATGTCATAAGAGCGTTCACCGCGGCCGCTTTGCTCGACCACCATCGGGATCAAGCCCAAATTCTTCGGATCCCACTCAGTATTCATGGTCATTTAAGCGTTTCCCATCAATTCGTCGAACTTGAATTTCTTGTTGCTGACCTTGGTATTCTCCAGCACCCAGTTCACGACGTTCTCTTCTGTCGCCAGGGCTGCAGGCTCGTCCAGACGCTTGGGGTCAGCATAGTACCAGCGCACCACATCTTCCGGGCGCTCAAAACTTTGGCCGAACTGATCGACCATCGCCCTGACCTGCTCCGGCGTTGCCTGCAACTGGTTCTGAATCACGATTTCCTGCAGGATCAGCCGCAGTTTGGTCGCGCGCTTTGCCTGCTCTTCAAACATCCCCGGCTCCAAAGTCACGTTGCTGACATCAACACCACGCTGCTGCAGGTTATGTTTGGTCATTTCCATCTGGCGGTTGATTTCAACATTCACCAGCGCGTTGGGCAGTTCCACCTCAACATTCTCGATCAGCGCATTAAACACCTGATCCTTCAACCTGGCCTTGACGCGTTTATCGACTTCCTGGCCGAGACTGACCTTGATTTCCGCATACATTTTCTCGACATCACCATCTTCGACACCAAGACTGCGGGCAAATTCTGCATCAACTGCAGGCAGTTTAGCCTGCTCGACGCCGTTGAACTTGACCTGGTAAACCACGGTTTTACCAGCCAGCTGTTCCGGCTTGTGATCCGCCGGATATGCGATTTCAAAGGTTTTTTCGCTACCGGCCTTATTGCCGATCAGTTTCTCGTCGAACTCGGGATAACGGCCACCTTCGCCCAAAATCAGGTCGATAGACTGATCGCCGGTACTCTCAACCTGCTCGCCATCAATCGAGGCTGTCAGGGAAATACTCACCTTGTCGCCCTTCTTGGCAGCGCGCTTGACCGGCTCGAAGGTCGCACGTTGTTTGACCAGCACATCCACGGTTTTCTTGACGTCAGCCTCACTC
This sequence comes from Methylophilales bacterium LSUCC0135, assembly GCA_001704575.1. Taxonomy (GTDB): domain Bacteria; phylum Pseudomonadota; class Gammaproteobacteria; order Burkholderiales; family Methylophilaceae; genus UBA6140. The sequence continues at coordinate 238,212 of MCAW01000001.1, read as the reverse complement.
AACTCCAGTGTCGGGCGCTCGATCTTGACCTTGCTCAGGTCACCAATCACCACTTCGGGAAAAATCTCGAATGTTGCAGTGTATTCAAATGTTTCCACCACCTCGCCAAACGGTTTGTGCTGAATATCCGGAAAACCGGCCACGCGCAGCTTGTTCTCTTCGATCGCATCAGTGAATGTGCGCTCAACCGTACTGGAAAGCACCTCATCGCGCACTTGCGCGCCATATTGCTGCTCGACCATCCTCAACGGCACCTTGCCGGGACGGAAACCGGCAAGCTTGGCCGTTCGGGCAATGCGACTGATGCGCTGATTGACTTCGTCGATGATGGGCTGCATCGGCACCGAGACTGTAATACGGCGGCCGAGATTGCTAGTGGTTTCAACAGTTGCTGACATGTACCGAATTCCTTAAATCTATCGATAGCCATACGATAAAGCTGCCGGACGGCAACTTGAAGGTACAGAATTCCAATGTTTGGGTTATGAAAAAAATCGATCTCCGCCTGCGAAGACCGCAATTGAAATGATCCGAAATTTTCGCCAAATTTCAATCAAAAACCATTTCGAATTGACTCTGACAGCACATAGCGACAGAAGCTCCATGCTGCTTAAATGCGGTGAATTTTATCAGAAAATACGGCTTGTGGCAGATTTGATGCCCCGACGGGACCGTGAGCACTTGGTCGCAACGGCCGCATCAAACAGAAAACCCCTGAGGGCGCAAACCCTGCAGGGGCAATCCTATCAACACCGCTCCCGGATTTATGGATTTACGGCGCCAACTGCGGCCTCTACTGCGGATGTAGTTGTCACGCTGATACCAGCTGCGTTGTAAGCGCCGATGGCAGTAGCAGCAATCGCAACATTGGCGAGATTGATATCGCCAGAAACATTGTAGTCATCCCCACCGAAGAAGCTGGAGAACATGCCCCCATCTTCATAGTCGCCGGTATCGGCTTCAAACTCGACTTCAGCACTGATTTCAGCTTCATTGCTGACCAAGTTATAGGCAGATGTATTGGGATTATAAGCAACGATAGCACCGCCGCTAAACAACTGAGTATCATCGATGTCTGCAATATATCCTGCCGCGTTCTGTGCAACATTCATTTCAATTGCAGCATCAGAGGCATTGTAGGCGCCGATGGCTGTTGCAGCGACGGAATGCAGCACCGTATCAACACCCTGAGGATCTGGCGCATCATTGAGAATATTGATATCACCGCCATCCGCTTCTATCTCAATTTCGGCATCGATATCGCTGTCATTGTCTATGATGTTGGCTGCATTGACAAAGCCGACGTCGATTTCAATTACCTCATCCTCGGCGCCATTCATGTCCGGCACATAGATGGTAATGTCATCAACAAAGAAAGACGCAGGACGCATTTCATCGAGCAGATCTTCGATGCTGTCTGCAAGTGCAGGTGTGGCTGCGGAAGACAGCGCAAAGGCTGCAGCAACCGCACTGAGTTTAAACATCTTGGAACTTTTCATTTTTGTATCTCCTTGAAGGTTTTGAACAAAAATCTCTCTCGAGAGAGCATCCGGACAACCGTCCGAATTCTTTACTGTGACCGCATGCTATTCAGTCACGATTATTTTTCTGCTGAGCTCTTCGCTTGTCGTTGAGGTGAAATCGCCCTCCATCACTTCGTTGGTTTTTTCATTGATTGTGTTGACTTCTTCTGCACCGTTTTCAGGTTTGAGCGAATAGGTTTCAGCCGAGTCATCCGTTTTTACCGGGCCGGAATGCGCGCCATTGACCGGCGCAGCAGGTGCCGTTTTGTTCAGCACGTCGTCGGACTCAGGTTCTGGATTCACATCAGTGCCTGCAGCGTTCTTCTCCAGATACTTTTTCAAGGCCAATGCGCCCGGGGTGTTTTCTGTGTACCCGTGCAAGGCATCGATCTGTTCACGACAAGACACATAGTTTTTGGGTGACATGACTTGCGTCAACAGCTCGAAAGTCCCGAGATTGAGCATTTGGCGCAGCGCAAAATGCAGGGCTTCGCGCTCTTTCCAGCCGGCGTCGATAGTGACCAGTGTTTCGCCGATAAAACGGCCGATACCGAAACCAAATTCAGAGGCATAAATTTGCTTCTGGATTGGCACGTTGGCAACAATTCGCCCGGTTCTGGCGTCTGTCATGAAGAGATCCAGGCCGACCAAAATACGGTTCTGCCGGTAAGACGGTCCGATACCGCCGATCTTGGCGTCAAACCCGCCACCAGGAATGAAATCGAGAGAATTGATACTGCCGGTAATAAAGAAATTGCTGGCGATGACTTTCTTTGCGCTTTGCAGCCCCCACTTCACCTCGGTTTCCATCACCCTAGGGTCGCGCCGGTTCACCACGGTCAAGCCGGCCTTAAACAGTGCGGATTGCACGATATCGCCAGCGCCCTGAGTCACGAACTTGCCAGAACCACCTTCAGTGAATTGCTCCTTGCCGGTCTGATCCAGAATTGCGCCTACCGAAAATGTCAGCTTGGGGTTTACCCGACCACTCAAGCAACTGAGAGCGTTATCGAAAGGGGTAATGATGTCATTGACCGGGGGGCCGCTAACCAGCCCGGCATTTTTCTGTGCCGGCGCGATACCGGGCACACTGACACAACCGGCCAGCGCAAGCACAGATGAAAGGAAGACGATTTTTTTGAGCGGAAATTTAAGTATTGTTTTCATTATCGGCTCGCAATTCTGTTAGTTGTTATTGCATGTGGATCCGATATCGCAGTTGTTTTCGCTATCGATATTGGTAATCGAACTGCCGTCCGGCGACTGTATGGAAGAGTTAAGTCCAATATTTGAAGTCAGCACCCCGGTGCTGTCACCGTTGTTGTAGGCATCCACATTGTTGTAATTGCCGGTGATGTTGGTGGTGATATCGCCGGACATCAGCACCCCGGTTGTAACACTGGAATAGCTGTTTACCGTCAGATTGGTCGTAAAGCCGTCGTAGTAATCGCCTTCCATTTTCTCGATCAGATCAGCCTGCAAAAGCTGCACGGTTCGGGCTTGTGAAGAAGGCGGGGTCCACGCATCGGACCATTCATTGGAAGCACCGGCTGCCAAAACAACCGGCGTAGAAAAGAGAATCAGGATAGCGGTGGCGGAATGCAGTATTTTCTTGTTCATGGCAGCAACTCCTAATAAAACATCCAAGGCTCAACAAAACAGCTGACCTTCGTAAATATGTTGTTACAAAGTGCAAGGCCGTGTCAACAAAAATAATGTTAATTTTTTATTATTAATCAATAAATTATATTGTTTTATTAATGTTATTTATATCATTTGTTTTGTTTTTATCAGTTCGTAAATACCGTTGGCGGTAGTAAAAATCTACGGTGCACTTGGTCTTATTCCGCTTCGTTATTGATGTTTCAAATTTCTTTGTTAGCCTGCTGACAAGCATCAAGGCTGGAATCTGGATTGCATAAATGAAACATATGAAATCCAGAATGCGTTCTGAAGAACTCCTGATGTACTACTGAAGTTATTTGCCAATCTTTCAATTGATTTGCATTCACCGGATGGTTGCAGATTGAAAGATGGTCGTGATGCGAGTAAATCACATGTGAAGATAAGCGGTATTGAACTACATGCGGCGCGAGAACAAGTTATAATCGCTATTTGTTGTATTAATGATAAATTTAGCAGGCAAGAAAGCCATGATGAATAAAATCGCATTCAGAAAACCGGCTGGTTTCACGCTGTTGGAACTTCTGGTGGTCCTCGTCATAATCGGCTTGCTGGTCAGTTTTGTCGGGCCGCGCTATTTCAGCCAATTGGGCAAATCCGAGAGCAAGATGGCGCGAGCACAGATACGTGCGCTTGAAGACGCGCTTGACCAATACCGTCTGGATGTCGGCCGCTATCCTGCAACGGAAGAGGGTCTGCAGGCATTGAATGCAGCACCCGCCGGGGCGCAAAGATGGCAAGGGCCTTACCTGAAAAAAGCCGTGCCTCCTGATCCTTGGGGTATGGATTATCAATACAGGTCTCCGGGTGAACGCGGGGAATACGACCTCTACTCGTTTGGTTCAGATCGCCAACCCGGCGGCACTGGCGATGCTTCTGATATCGGTAACTGGTAACCATGCTGTTCAAGGTTCGGGCACTTCAAAACAACACAAAGGTTGTCCTGCAAATCGAGGCAGCAAGCGCAGCCCTGGCTGCTGCCGATGCCCGTCGCCAGGGTTGCAATGTGCTGAATCTGAGCCCGGTGCGTGGCTTCTCTGCGGGCAATCTGTTCACTGAGAAATTTCCGCTCAATCATTTTTCCCGCGATATGCACGCCATGCTGGAAGGCGGCCTTTCATTGGTTGAGGCCCTTGAGGTACTTGCCGAGAAAGAAAACAAGCCCAAAGCCAAAGCCACACTTACAGACGTTCTGCAACACATTCATCAAGGCGAATCGTTCTCTGCGGCCATCAGTCACTTTCCCGAGAATTTTCCGGCGTTTTATGTAGCCACGCTCAAAGCTTCGGAACAGACCGGCAATCTCATGGAGGCCCTGTCCCGCTTCATCGCATATGATGAGCAAGTTGATCAGCTGCGAAAAAAAATCCAGACTGCCTCAATTTACCCGTTGATCCTGCTCTCGATCGGCACGCTGGTCGTTTTGTTTCTTCTCGGCTACGTCACGCCCAAGTTTGCCGCCATCTACGCAGACAACCTGGAAAATCTGCCCTGGGCATCCAGAGCATTGGTTGCCACCGGGCAATTCATCGAGCACAACACACTCATCGTCATGATGGCTTTGCTCGCTGCGGCAGGCGGCATGTCCGCGCTTTTGCTGGTAGCCAATTTGCGTGCTCACCTGATCAGACTGATCTGGCAATTGCCCACCGTCGGCGAATTTCTTAACCTATTCCACCTCACCCGCTTTTATCGCACCACCGGCATGCTGCTGAATGGCGGGATTCCGGCGGTCACAGCACTCGAAATGTCGTCAGAACAACTGCATTTTCAACTGCGCGAGCAACTTGATGACGCCATGCGCAATGTCAGGGAGGGGCGTGCACTGTCTGAATCCATGGCACATGCCGGCTTAACCACGCCAGTCGCTTACCGCATGCTGCTGGTTGCAGAAAAAAGCGGAAAAATGGGTGAAATGATGGAACGCATCGCCACCTTCCATGAAGGAGAAACCGCGCGCGCAATCGACTGGTTTACCCGATTGTTCGAGCCATTGTTGATGATTTTTATCGGCCTGCTGATCGGACTGGTTGTCGTCTTGCTCTACCTCCCCATTTTTGAACTGGCAGGAAGCCTGCAATGAGCATCGGTCAGACCACGCTAGAAAAAGCGCGGCGCATGGCCAGCGCGGATGGAAAAACCATGCTCGCCAGCCTCATGCAGATCACGGCAAAGGACGAGCCCGAGCTATTAGCGGAGCTGGCACAGGCTTTCAGCTACCCGCACCTGGAGATGTCCGCCCTGAGACAATCCAGCCCGGCCTTTGATGTACTGCCCTTCAATGAAGCGCACGCCCATGAATCCATGCTGATCCGTGATGCTGAAAATACGCTCTGGTTCGTATTCCCGGACCCCTTTGACGAAGATCTGCTGGCCTGGGCCAACCAAAGAATCAATGCACCCTTCGGCTACGCCCTGGCTTCGCGCCAGGACATACTGGCCTGGCTGCATTTGCTGGAAAAAAACATCAGGGCCATGGACAACGTCCGCACTGACCTGCAAAGCGGTACAGCGCAGAATCAGGCTGAGCAGATTTCGTTGCAGGCCATTGGCGCCGACGCCTCGCCTATCATCAAGCTGGTCAACTCCACGCTGTATGACGCTCTGATGAGCGGTGCCTCCGACATCCACTTCGAGAATGATCCCAACGGGCTCTGCATCAAATACCGGATCGATGGCGTACTCAACCGTGTTGCGCAACCAGCCGGACGCGATGTGGCAGAACAGACCATTTCCCGCATCAAGGTGATGGCTGAACTGGATATCGCCGAACGGCGCATCCCGCAGGATGGTCGCTGCAAGGTATTCATCAAGGATCGCGAAGTCGATCTGCGCATTTCCATCATGCCCGGGGTGTTTGGTGAAGATTCGGTGATCCGGATCCTCGATCGCCAGAACCTGACCGGCGAAGCGGTCAGCATCACGCTCGACCAGCTCGGATTTGACGCAGCCACGATGAAACAAATCCGCATGCTGGCATCCGAGCCGCACGGCATGTTATTGGCCACCGGCCCGACTGGCAGTGGTAAAACCACTACGCTGTACGCAGCCATCTCCGAGATCAATACCGGCTTCGACAAAATCATCACCATTGAAGACCCGGTCGAATACCAGCTTGCCGGCGTCCTGCAAATCCCGGTGAATGAAAAAAAGGGGCTGACCTTTTCGCGCGGCCTGCGCTCAATATTGCGGCACGACCCGGACAAGATTCTGGTCGGTGAAATCCGCGATCCGGAAACCGCACAAATCGCCGTGCAATCGGCCCTCACCGGCCACCTTGTGTTCACCTCCGTGCACGCCAACAACGTCTTCGATGTCATCGGCCGCTTCATGCACATGGGGGTTGATCCCTACAGCTTTGTCTCGGCGCTGAACGGCATTCTTGCGCAGCGTTTGGTCCGGATCAATTGCCCGCACTGCCTGGAAGCCGCCCAGCCGGATGATGAACTGCTCGAACTCTCGGGATTAACGCGCGAAGATATCAAGCACTACAAGCTGCAAGCCGGTGCAGGTTGTGGACAATGTCGCGGCACCGGCTACCGCGGGCGCAAAGCCATCGCCGAGGTGCTGATTTTCAACGATGAAATCCGGGAACTGGTCGTCGCCCGTTCTGCCATCCGGCAAATCAAGGAAGTTGCCTATGCAACCGGCATGCAAAGCCTCAGAGCCAGAGCCCTGTCGCTGGTAGCCAACGGCGAAACCACACTGAATGAGATCAATCGTGTTACGTTTGCTGCCTGAGTTGACACTCTCCATCACCGCCAGACAGGTCACGGTCACTGCCGGTGCTCGCGTTTTTGTCAGCGCATTATCTGCATCGGAATGGAACACCCTCACCGATACGACGCATTTCAACCGGCAGCAATCGCTTGTTCCGATTGAAAGAATCTGCCGGGAAATTGAGAAAGAATTTCCGGGACGCCGCCGCATCAGCATCGCCCTATCGCATCAAATTGCCCCGATCTGGCAACTGGAAGCCCCGCCGCTGTTTTTGAACTGGGCAGAAACACAAGGCTGGGCACATGAGGCATTGCGACAAAAAATCGGCCCCATGGCCGATCAGTGGAACGTTCGTGCCGAGTGGTCAGCTGACAGCAGCAGCGTGATGGCCAGTACCATCCATGCAGAATGGCTGGATACCCTGCTGGGCGTATTCAAGCGCAACCAAATGCAGGTTAACCGCGTGCAGCCCTGGATCACACACTTCTGCGCAAACCAGAAAAAATCGCTGAAGAAAACCGACACCTGGCTCGCTCTGGTTGAAGCCGGCAGAATTTGCCTCGCGCGCGTCAAGAACGGTGATTTACAGCGCATCAGGGTCGAGTCCTTTGCCGACAGCGCGCTTTCCGCACTCAGCCAAATGCTGCAACGCGCAGCGCTGTCCGATAGTGCCCCGCAGCCGAAAAATCTTGTCATACAAGCCCCAGGCATCGAAGCAGACTGGCACCTGCTCAAGCCCTGGCAAATCAACCTGATACCGCCCCAAAGCGGCCAAAGTCCGGACCAGAAGCATTCCGTGAGGCCTTGAAACAGATGCAACTCGACTTTCTGCAAAAACGCCCACCAACGCCGCGCATTGCCTGGATCATGCTGTTCGCCGGCGCGCTGACTTTTGTGTACGCGGCGGAGCGCTATCAAGCCCTCATGCAAGCCGAACAAACCCATGAACAGCGTGCTGCAGCGCTGCAACAAACCCTTGCAAAAAACTCAAGCCTGCGCCAAACGCAGTTACGCAACAAGGAGAACACACTCCTCGCTGCCGACTGGAATCTGCTGCTGAAAAAACTGGAAGCAACGCGCAGCGATGCCGTGGCACTGCTTAGCCTTGAAGTGAATGCCAAAACCGGCCAGATCACGATTCAGGCGGAATCACCGGACGAAGAAAGCATGGTGAATTACCTGGAGCAACTGAAATACGAACCGCTGCTGGCGAATGCCACGCTGGCGAACCACGAGGTGCAGGAAGAATCCGCTGGCAATGCCGTCAAATACCTGATCCGGATGAAATGGGCGACACCATGAATATCCGGCTTTCCATCAGATTGCAGCGCAAGCTGCGTTATCCCGGCCTGGTCGGCTTGATTGGCGGCTTGCTGCTGCTCGCGGCTGTGGCAATCGAACTGTTTGCCAATCGCCCGCTCAGCCAACGCAACGCAACGCTGGAATCTGCGAACCAGCGGCTGGCGTTGGCGTTACAAACCCAGCCAAAAATAGAATCTGTCGATCAGCTTCCGGAAAACCGGGTCGAGAAAGTGCTGCGCGATGTCTTTGCATCCGCGTCTGCCAACAACATCACACTGTTGCAAGGCAACTACAGCCTCGTTCAAAAAAAGAGTCAAAGCAACGAGAATTACCTGTTCACTTTTCCTGTCAGCGGCACTTATTACGACACCCGCGCATTCGTGGCAACGCTGATGAATACCAACCCTACGCTCGCCATCGCGCGCATGAAAATGTCCCGTCCGTCTATCGAACAAACGATCGTCGAATCCACCCTGCACTTTGAGCTTTTCACCGAGGGAGCCGAGTAACATGTCGCTGCGCTCGCCCAAAGTGATGATGGTAGTTCTGCTGTTACTGTCCGGAATCTGGATTTATCTGGAAACGACCAGTGTGCCGCCGGAGCTGGTTACCCCTGCCCGCAAAGGCGGACCTGCCCTTGCGCCGGCAGACGCGAAGATTGAGGTTGCGGCAGCTGCTGCCAGGTTCGACTACGTCTACATCAAGGATCTGTTTCCCGCACAATCCTGGATACCCGCCCGGAACTGGGGAACTGATAAGACTCGGACCAATCGTTCGATGCACCCGCTGCGTGAGCAGCGCCAGCATATGCAAACGAAATCAGAAGTGCTGCAGATAAGGACCTTGCGTTCATTTTTTTTGCCTTTAGATTAAATGCCAATAGTGCTTGTAAGCCACTAGGCAATTTGCATTCGAGCTCATTATGAACAAAATGATAAATTTAAACAACCGCGTAATTGAACTTTTTTTTGAAACGCCCCCCTTGCAATTGCCTATTGCAATGAAGCCATACTGCGAATGGGTTTTACATATCTGCCGAGCTATATAAATCAGACAGTTATCAATTTATCGACGGATGTTGTAAAAATGATACAAATGAACGCTTAAGCCAAGCCCATGGCAGATTTAAGAATATGTCGTATAAGAAAAATGCCTAGTTTTGCGGGGATGTATGATGAATGAGTTGATGAAGCTTTGAGACATGACTGCGATATGCAGCATCAAAGCAGTATTAAGCTTGACGCATGGGAGACAACACCAGAGAGCGGTCGCGATTGAAATGTCGCCTGTTTAGCGTGGGATTGGAACCGATGGAATTAACAGCTGATGAATAAAGACTTATTTGGTGCGAAAGGAGAGACTCGAACTCTCACGCCTTGCGGCGCTGGAACCTAAATCCAGTGCGTCTACCAATTCCGCCACTTTCGCCTTGATGGTAGAGACCGACAGTGTAACGCTTGAGGATTTGCCGGCCGGATTTCACCTGGCATGAGATCAGCTGTTATTCACCTCACTGCCGGGAAAGCGGCAATTATAGCGCACTCAGCCATTCAAAGACACTCCGAAGAAATCTCTTTTCTGCCCTCTTGCTGTTTGCCTGATGTTTATCATGATGCCTGTATGTAGCCAATTCCATGAAAACCTTGATTGACGCTAAACGGCGGAGATAGGAAGATAGAGGCCAATTATTCAAGCAAACAGAGAAATTTCAGGAAGTGCATCATGCCGAATACGATCAATCAGGAAGAAATCCATATGCTGCGTTCAGAAGTTGAAATTCTGATGAAAGAACGACAGGCCCTACTCAAAGTCACCGGCGCAGCTGCCGGCCTGGTCGCAGAGCTCGACAGCCATGACCTGCCGCCACAAACAGCTGAAGCTGCCGAGTTGCTGGCTGCCAGCATCAATAGCCTGAGCGAGGAATCGTTGCAGGATGCATTGAACGCCGTGCAGGCTGCTATCGTAGATTAAGAATGACTGTCGATTAAGTTTGATTTAAGTTTCGCCGGTCAAAATAGCATCAGCAAATCAAAAAACAAAAAAATTCATCGCACTTTATCCACCGATTGACGTTTATTGCGTTCGATCCGGCAAGTCTGGGGAGGCTCGTCACTGTTGTGCCATATCGATCAGAACCATCATAATCAGACCGTGCATCAGGCCATTCAGCCTGCCCGCAAAATGAAGATTGCCGCATTGTCCGGTTTGATGCTGGCCTCGCTACTATCGGGTTGCACCTTTCAGACCTACACCGCCAAGCCGCTCGACCTGAATGCCATCACATCCGAGCTGCGCGCACGCGACCCCTTGAGCGATGGCTTTCAAGCCTATCTGCAAAGCCAGGGTTATCCGGCCGATCAGCTGCCGGTGAAAAATTGGGGGCTCGCCGAATTCAGCTACAGCGCGCTGTATTTCCACCCGGATCTCGACGTTGCCAGAGCCACCTGGCGTGCTTCTGTCGCCGCCGAGAAAACTGCGGGGCAGCGCCCGAATCCGGGCATTTCTGTCGATACTGAACGCCACAGCGAGACCAGCGGCGGTATATCGCCCTGGCTGTTCGGTCTGGCGATCGACATTCCGCTTGAAACCGGCGGCAAGCGTCAGGCGCGTATAGACCGCGCCACCAGTCTTTCACAGGCGGCACGGATTGAAATCGCTCAAACCGCCTGGCAGGTTCGCAGCCGCGTGCATGCAAGCTGGATCGCTTATCAGGCTTCTGTCGCACAGAGCCGGCTGCTTGAAGAAGAACTCGCGTTACGCAGCGAGATCGTCGCCATGATCGAGGCACGCCTGCGTGCCGGCATGGCTTCCAGCCTTGATTCAACCAACGCCAGGCTGCTGATGCAGCGCACCCGACAGGCGCTGGATACGGAAAAGGCACTGCAAGTGGAAATGCGCGCCAGACTTGCGACTGATGCGGGGATTCCATCCGGCAAACTCGGTAACATCAATATCCCCGCCGGCGAAGCGCAGACGCTGCAGGCCGCAAGAAAAGCCTTCATGGATGACCCGGTCAGACAGGACAAACTGCAGGATGCCGCGCTGCTCAATCGGATGGATATCCGCGCTGCGCTGGCCAGATACGATGCCGCCGAAGCAAAGTTGCGGCTGGAAATTGCGCGCCAGTATCCGGATATCGTACTTTCGCCGGGCTACAGCTACGATCAGGGCGACAAAATCTGGTCGCTGGGCTTTTCCACCCTGCTCTCGCTGCTGCACAGAAACGAAGGCAATATTGCTGAGGCCGATGCGCAACGCGAGTTGGAAGCGGCCAGATTCAAGGCCTTGCAGGCCGAGGTGATCGGCCAGCTGGATGGCCGCCGGGCCGCTTATCTGCAAACGCTCAGCACCCTGGAAGACAGCAGACAGCTGCTGGAGGCGCAACGCGAGCGGACCCGCATGATTGAAAAACAGTTCGAGCAGGGCATGGCCGATCGGCTCGAACTGACCACTGCCAGACTGGAAAATTTGCTGCTGCAACAAGCATTGATCGCTAACGAAACCCGAGTGCAGCGTGCAGCGCATGCACTCGAAGAAACCATCCAGCAACCCCTCGAAAATTCCTTACCGATGCCAAGCGACCTTGAAGAGCGCGCGGCAGCAGAATAACGCCATCAGCGAGCACAACCATGAATCGTAAACTGACCATCATCATTGCCTTGCAGGCATTTCTCATTGTCGTGTTGTTCTGGATACTGGTGTTTTACGGCAAGGACGAATACGAGGCTTTTGTACAAGGCGAAGTCGAGGAAGAAATCGAAACGCCCAACCGCGCCAGCACCGAAGATGGCATTGCCATCGTCACTCTGCCGCAGGCAGCACAGGAGCAAAGCGGCATCGCAACCATTGCGCTTGGCCAGAGTCAGCATATGACGGCGCTCAGCACCTACGGCACCGTGGTTAATGTCGACAGCCTGATCGAACTTAGAAGCCGCTACATGACGGCGCAGGCTGAGGCCAATATCGCCAGAGCTTCGTTGGCCAATACCCAGCAGGAATTCAACCGCATGCAGGTGCTCAACCAGGACAACCGTAATGTATCAGATCGTGCGCTCGCCAATGCACAGGCCCTGCTCAAGGCAGATCAGGCCAAGGTTAACGCGGCAGACAGCATCGCCCGCAACATACGCGACAGCATCCGCCAGCAATGGGGCGATACGCTGGCTGGGCTGGCTACGCGTCAGCCGGAAAGCGCAGAATTCAGCCGCATCATGCAGTACCGCGATGTGCTGATACAGGTCACATTCCCGTTCGATACGCCGCAACCGCAGGCCGGCAGCAGCATCCAGATCGCGCCGATCGGCATCGCCACCGCTAGCGGCGAGCAGCCTATGCAGGCAGAATTCGTCTCGGCCTCGCCGCAAACCGACAACGCTATTCAAGGCAAAACCTATTTTTACCGTGCGTCTGCCGAAAACCTCAGAGTCGGCATGCGCGTCAGCATCAAACTGAAAAACGACAATACCGCCACGCAAGGCGTCATCGTACCCAACAGCGCAGTAGTCTGGTATGGCGGACAAGCCTGGGTATATCGCAAGGACAAGGAAGACCGCTTTATTCGCCTGCCGGTCAATACCGACAGCGATACCGAAGCAGGCTGGTTTGTCAGCAGTGGCCTCAAGGCAGGTGATGAAATTGTCACCACAGGCGCACAACTGCTGCTCTCCGAAGAATTCAAATTCCAGATTACTAATGAAAACGATGACTGAAATGCAATTTCAGTCATCGTTTCGGTGGAGACTCATGCGCGTAGCGCGTGATGTCGGAGCCAAAACAATGCGTGCCAACCATCCCGCCATCCGTCATTCCGGAAACCGCGCAGCGGTTATCCGGAATCCAGCTTTTTCAATGACCTCCTGGATTCCGGGTTCGGCTTGCAGTCGCCCCGGAATGACGGCGTTTTTGTTAAGCTTCAATAACGTATTGATTGATGCATTTCAGTCGTCATTCCGGTGGAGACTCATGCGCGTAGCGCGTGATGTCGTAGTCAAAACAATGCATGCCGACCTTCCCACCACCCGTCATTCCGGAAACCGCGCAGCGCTTATCCGGAATCCAGCTTTTTCAATGCCCTCCTGGATTCCGGGTTCGGCCTGCAGCCGCCCTGGAATGATAACTGCAGCTTGCAGCGCCCCTGTGATTCCGGTCCGCGTCAGTCCGATCAACGTTTTATCAAGAGTTGACCTTCTATCATGATGTCCGCCCTCGTCCGTTTTTCCATCCGCTTTAACGGGGTGATCATCGCCCTCGCCTCGCTGGCGATCATCTATGGGGTTTACAGCCTGACCCGCAGCAATCTCGACGTATTCCCTGAATTCGCGCCGACCCAGATCGTCATTCAGACCGAGTCGCCCGGTCTTTCTGCCGAGCTGGTGGAATCCATCGTCACGCAGCCGATTGAGAACAGTCTGTCGGGCACCATAGGCATTGCTTCGATGCGTTCGCAGTCCATCCCCGGACTGTCGATTGTGACCATCATTTTCGATGAAGGCACCGATATCTACCGCAACCGGCAAGTCGTTGCCGAACGTTTGGGTACGCTCAATACCCGCCTGCCGACCGGCATCGTGCCGAACATCACGCCGCTGACGTCTTCCGCCAGCACCGTGCTCGGCTTTGGCCTGACCTCCGAAACGCGTTCATTGATGGAGTTGCGGACAATCGCGGACTGGACAGTGGTGCCGCACTTGATGGCCGTGCGCGGTGTCGCCGATGTGAATGTCTTCGGTGGCCAGGTGCGGCAGTTCCAGATTCAGGTCGATCCCGGCAAGCTGATCCAGTTTGGCATTTCGCTCCAGCAAGTGCGCGAGGCCGCAGAAAAAGCCTCCGGCGTGCGCGGTGCAGGTTATATCGAGAACAGCAACCAGCGCATCGTCATCAATACCGAAGGCCAGGCCCTGACGCCTCAGCAGCTCGGCCAGGCAACGCTGGCCTACCGCAATGGGCAAACCATCAGGCTCTCGGACATCGGCCAGGTGGTCGAGGGGGTTGCGCCTTCAATCAGCGCAGCAGCCATCAACGGCGTCACCGGTATTTATCTCTCTGTGCAAGGTCAGCTCGGCGCCAACATGCATGCCGTCACCAAGGAAATCGAAAAAGCCCTGCGCGAAATACGCCCCACCCTGCAGACACAAGGTGTGGAGATGCACAAGGGCCTGTTCCGTCCGGCCAACTTCATCGACACGGCGATTGATGGGGTGCGCACCGATATCCTGATAGGCTCGGTACTGGTCATTACCGTGCTGTTTCTTTTTCTGTTCAATGTGCGTACCGCTTTCATCTCAGCGACAGCGATTCCGCTATCCTTACTCACTGCCGTCATCGTGCTCTACCACTTCGACATGGGGCTCAATATCATGGTACTGGGCGGCTTGGCGATCGCCCTCGGCGAGGTGGTGGACGATGCGATTATCGACGCTGAAAACATCTTCCGCCGCCTGCGTGAAAACCGCTTGCTGGCGAACCCGCTGCCCGTTTATCGCGTGGTCTACGACGCCTCGATGGAGGTGCGTAAATCCGTGGTGTATGCCACTTTCATCATCGCGCTGGTGTTCCTGCCGCTGCTGACCCTGAGCGGTGTCGGCGGCAAGCTGTTCGCACCGCTGGGTATTGCCTACATGGCAGCCATTCTGGCCTCGCTGGTGGTCGCATTGACCGTGACCCCCGCACTCTGTTACCTCATGCTGGGTAAGGCGCGCCTGGACCATGAAGATTCGCCCATCATCAGGGTCATCAAGAGCAATTACGTCAAACTGCTACGCAAGATCGAAGCGCACTACAAGGTCGTCATCGGCGCTTCCTTTATCCTGATCGGCCTCGGGCTGGGCATTCTGCCGCTGTTCAAGAATCACTTCATCCCCAGCCTGCATGAAGGTCATTACATCATGCACATGACCGCCGTTCCGGGTACTTCGGAGCAGGAATCGCTCAGGCTGGGCAAAAAGGTCTACGAGGCCATCAAGGACATCGATGGGGTCAAGTCGGTCGCGCAATGGGTGGGCCGCGCACAGAACGGTGCAGATACCTTTGGCACACATTACAGCGAGTTCGAAATCGAGATCGGCATGCTCTCGGGTGAGGATCAGCGGCGCATTCTGGAAGAAATCCGCGAGCGCCTGGGCGGCGGCTACGACGACGATGGCGACAACCCGGCGGAAGGGGCCGGCGGCGGTTTTCTCGGCACCACCTTCGCCATCAACACCTTTCTGACCGAGCGCATTGAAGAGACTATTTCAGGTTATGCCGCTGCTGTCGTCATCAATATTTACGGTCAGGATCTGGATGGCCTCGACCGCGATGCGCAGGCCATAGCCGGCATACTCGCCGGTACCGAAGGCGGTACTGATGTGGTCGTGCAATCGCCACCAGGAACGCCGCAACTCTCGATCCGGCTGCGTCCGGAAAAAATGGCGGCTTGGGGGCTGCAACCGCTGGATGTGCTCGACACCATCCGCACCGCCTACGAAAGCGTACCGGTCTCGCAGGTGTATCAAGGTAACCGCGTGGTCGGCATCAGCGTCGTGCTCGCACCTGATGCCAGAGACAGCATCACACAGGTAGGCAAATTGCCGGTCATCAACAGCGCAGGCCGAATACTGCGTTTGAGCGATATTGCCGACATCTCGCAAGAAAGCGGCCGCTCGAAGATACTCCACGCCAGCGCCAAGCGCATCCAGACCGTCACGGCCAACGTCAGTGGCCGCGATGTCGAAAGATATGTTGAAGAGATCAAGGAGCGCATCAATAACGAAGTCACGCTGACCAAAGGCAACTACCTCACCTTCACGGGTCAGGCCGAAGAACAGGCTCAAGCCAGAGAAGACCTGATCGTACATTCAGTACTGGCGGGCGTCGGCATCTTTCTCATGCTGTACGTCGCTTTCGGCCGCTTGCGCAACCTGCTGCTCACCTTTGCCAACCTGCCATTCGCACTGATTGGCGGCGTGCTGGCGGTGATGTTCACCGGCGGCTGGATATCGCTCGGCTCGCTAGTCGGCTTCGTCACCCTGTTCGGCATTACCCTGCGCAACTCCATCATGCTGGTTTCACACTTCCAGCATCTGGTCGATGAGGAAGGCTGTGAATGGGGGCTGGAAACCGCGATACGCGGCGCCTCCGAACGACTGCCATCGATTCTGATGACAGCTCTGGTCACGGCGCTGGGCCTGCTGCCACTGGCTGCAGGCAGTGGACAGCCGGGGCGTGAAATCGAAGGCCCGATGGCCACCATCATCGTCGGCGGCCTGATAACATCGACCATACTCAATCTGCTGATTCTGCCGACCATCATGCTGCACTTCGGCAAGTTCGTGAAACAGGGCAAATTCGAGTAACTTGCTCGGACGAAAAAAAGCGGCACCGAAAACATCGGTGCCGCTTTTGTCTCAAACCCGCTTTTGCATCCTGCTGAAACACAACCAGCAAAGAACACTATCACTGCCTTGCGTATGCTGTTTTAGGAGAAACAGTACGCCATAGTTTTTCAAATACAGCGTGATTTTTTGGAGAAACCTCAGTGCCCAACTCAATAGTTTTTCATTAACGTACTAACAGCGATATCTTCATCGATTTCCGGCCAGTGAACACCGACACCTTTACCGATTAACCGCCAGTTTTTTCTTTGTTTATCATCCGCATCTCTCAGCTTCGGGAACCACTCCAATGGTGCTGAAATTTCGCGGCCATCTGCCAGAACTAGATGCAGTGCTTCATTTGCAAAAATGACATCAATGGCATGTGGGTCTAGTTTAATTGCTAAAATATTCATTCCATTTCTCCAAGAATAACTCATGGTGTTCGATTATCAGGGACCTTACCTTTTTTAATTCATGGCTCCTGAAACCCTCTGAACTGGAAAGGTTCACTGGCTGCAACCAGTATTTTGCTATTTTGTCGCCGTGCTCTACATGTACATGCGGAGGCTCATTTCCTTCACCGCTGAAAAAGAAAAACCTGAACCCTTGAGTTAGTAGAATAGTTGGCATGCTTATCCGTTTTTTATTCTAATCCAATATGGTGATGTATGTACAAACCGGTTATTTCATGTTGTCACCAGCCGCATCCCAAGGGGCACACCCAGCTTTGGTATGGGGCTGAAGCCCCTACTCAGATGTCGTACCCGCAAGGGGCACACCCAGCTTCGGTATGGGGCTGAAGCCCCTACTCAGATGTCGTACCCGCAAGGGGCACACCCAGCTTCGGTATGGGGCTGAAGCCCCTACTCAGATGTCGTCGTATTTAATATACTTGAAGCGCTGATCTTCATTGGGCGTGCCTTCCAGCGCACCACCGCTTTTACCCGGCTGCCACTGGATCACCTCTTCGATCTTGTGTGCGAGCTCAAAATCCTTGTCGGTAATGCCTTTTGCGCTATGCGTGCACAGCTTGACGATGACGAACGCGTAAGAAACAGTCAAATCCGGATGATGCCACGCTGCCTCGGCCAGATGCCCGATGGTGTTGACCACCATCAGCGTACCCTTCCAGCTGCCGGTCTTGTATTTGCGGCGTATCCAGCCGTCTTCCAGATACCAGTGCGGCAACTCCGCCGCCAGCCTGGCTTTCACTTCTGCTTCGGGGTAAGGCACTTCCTTGCTGATTTCTTCTGTCATGGTTGGCTCCTGATATTCATTCGTTTTTCAGAAATAAGCTGATTGATTCGTCATACCGGCGCAAGCCGGTATCCACTGATTTTATTTAACCAGACATGTTCACCTTAGTTCCACGAGCATCTCACCGGCAAGCCGGTTGCAAGTAGCTTTTCCTCGGACAGACCGTCGTTAAACAGGGTGAAATCCTGTTTGCCCATGACCCAGGTGCCGAAATTCTGGCCGACGATATAATCGCCGAAATGTTCGTCGACAAAGCCTTCCTTGGTCAGTCTTTCCAGCGAAATCTGGTCCATGCCGGGACGTTCGGACTTGACCAGAATCAGGTGATCGGCATTGAGCTTGTGTGCCAGCCAGGCGGCGAGACTGTCGGAGGTCAGTTCCCAAGTGGTAGGGATGCTGTCATCGGCAATCACCATGCTGCTCGGCAACCAGACGATGGCACGGTGTTGCCAGCCTCTTTCCGCAATTTCCAGATCGCTGGACGCAGTCACCAGTTCGTCGTTGAGCCCGGCAAGCAGAATGCCATACTGGTCCATCGCCATGACAGCCATCTTGTGCGCCACCAGATCATCCACGCCGCTGAGTAATTGCGATTCGTAAACGGCATCGGCCAATATACCACCGCCGGGCACAATGATGATCTTGCCGTCGCCGTGACGCGAAATCACGTCCAGCCATCCGTTCAATTCCGGTGTACCCAGAAGGCTGCCGCCCAGCTTGATTACCCACATAACGCGCTCACCTGTTTGAATGATTATTTAGTCTTGTCGCTTGTATCAGAGAAATATTGCATCAGTTGCAACATGGATGACGCCTTGTCCCAGGTTTCGCGGTACTCTTTTTGCATCACGGAATCGGCCACAATGCCCCCGCCCGCCCAGAAGCGGATTTCACCATTCGAATAAACAGCAGTGCGAATGGCGATGTTGGTATCCATATTGCCATCAAACCCGATGTATCCGATAGCCCCGCAATAAATGCCGCGCCGGTTCGGCTCCAGTTCTTCGATGATCTCCATCGCGCGCAGCTTGGGCGCGCCGGTGATCGAGCCACCGGGGAAACAGCCGCGCAACAGATCGACTGCCGTTCTGCCATCGGCCAATGTGCCGGTGACCGTGCTGACCAGATGATGCACGTTGGCGAAACTTTCCAGCGCGAACAGAGGGTCGGCGCGAACGCTGCCGAACTCACAGCTTTTGCTGATGTCGTTGCGCAGCAAATCGACGATCATCAGGTTTTCGGCGCGGTCCTTGAGGCTGGTTTTCAAATCGTTGGCATTATTCTCATCTTCTGCGCTGTCTTGTGCCCGAGGCCGTGTGCCTTTGATCGGGCGGGTTTCGACATGACGGCCGCTGACCTGCAGAAACCGTTCCGGGGAGCCGGAAAGCACCTGACATTGCGGAAAATTCATGTAGGCCATGAAGGGCGCAGGACTGATGCGGCGCAAGTGCCGGTATGCGGCCCAAGGGTCGCCCCCGGCTTTTGCCGAGAAGCGCTGCGCCAGATTGACCTGATAGCAATCGCCTTCGGTAATGTAACGCTTTACCCTGTCAAACCGGTCTGCGTACGCGACTTCGTCGAGGTTGGATGAAATTGCCGACAATACCCTGAAGGCCTTTGCAGGCTGAACGTGCGGGCCTTCAAACAGCGCAATGATGGACTCCCATTGCGCCTCGGTCGAAGCGTCGCGGCCATGCGAAATCAGCGTGGTTTTCTGCTCGCGGTGATCGACAACGACCGCCCAATCGTAGATACCCACGCACATATCGGGAATATGCTCGGCATCTGCTGAAATAGCGGGCAACTTTTCCAGATAGCGGCCAAGGTCATAGCCAAAGTAACCGATGGCGCCGCCACTGAAAGGCAAGGTATCCGCTTCCTGCGGATAGGCCGCCAACACGGACTTGAGCAATGCGAAGGGGTCATGTCCGGTACCGTGCGTGGTTTCCTGATTGCCATGCCGGATAACGGTCTTGCCGCCTTCCGTGGTCAATGTCATGAAAGGTCTGGCTGTGATGATGTCGTAGCGGCCATACTGGCCGGCCGGTTTGCCGCTATCGAGCAATACGGCCCAATGCTCGTGTGCAATTCTGTCGAACAGTTCACTGCTGTCCGGCTGATAAGGGAGTGTATGTTGAAGTAATTTCATGCTGGGTGTGGTTCGGGGGCTTCAGGGCAAGCGTGCGGCAACGGCATAGGCGGGAAAGCATAGTGCCGCCCGACGTCGATGTGCTTCACTGCCGGTTTGGATCAGGCTTTCTGCCGGAACATATTCGCGCTCGAGCTTCTTGGCCAGCGCTTGGACCAGAAAACTGCCGGCACCGGCACCAATCAAGGGCACTGAGGGCAGAAGCGCTTCGCGTGACATGACTCCGTTCAACGCCTGTTCAAGTATCGCCAGCTGCGCCGCTCTGAATGCATCGGCAAGTTCGCGCCAATCATGCGCTTCAGCATCCTCGAAATCATGGCCGATCATACGTGCAAGCCTGCGCATACTGGCCTCGCAGGTTTTTGCAGCGCCGTCTGCCGTTGGCGCCATGTCTTCTGTTTCCATCAGTTCGCCGGTGATTCTGTAAACATCCGCCGTGGCCGCAAAATGCTCGGCAGCGATCCGGTAGCGGTGACCCCGGAAAGCGATCGTTTGCGCAATCGCCATCAGCGGTGTACGCACAACGCCAGTGTAAACCAGTTCGTCCGCGCGCATGCGCTCCGCATCAGAAAAACCGTGATTACGGAGCCTGCCGCTACTGAAGGGAATGATATCTGCCGTGGTACTGCCGATATCGACAAAAACACCCTGCAATATTCTGCGTGCGACAAGACTGGCACTGGCATGCCAGTTGGCGGAAGCAATGCGCTCGTTCAGTGCTGCCACATTCTCGCACCCGACCATTCCATGTTCGGCAGCGTAAAAAAGCGTTTCTGCGCCGAGTTTCTGCCGCATCATCGTGCTGATGCTGAGCACGCCTTCTTTGCGGCCGGAGAAAATATCGGCCAGTTCGCCTGTCATGGTGACAGCATGCCGCATGTCTGCCTTGCCGATATCTGCCAGCACTTGATCCACCGCCTGATCGAGCTTGTCCAAACCTTGCCAGAGTGCACACGGTACCTGCACGGCTTTCAACACACGGCCTTGCGTGTCCAGCAGAACAGCCTTCAGATGGGCGCCACCAACATCCCATCCTGAGCTATATTTTTTGTTTATATTCATTTAATTAAGAGTTACTCATAAAGTTAATTCTATATTATTCCGGTCGAGCTGCGGCAATGCGAAATGCCTCAGCGCTTCCCGGTCTGCCAGCATGAGCTGCAGCATCAGCTGCGCAGGGTTGACGCCGATCGCGGCATGCAGGCCGGCATACGAGGTGGTCAGGCGCGGGTTGATTTCCAGCACCGTGAATCGGGGTACGTCACCCTCCTCAAGCAGAACATCGACACCGATGTAGCCGGCCAGCGCGGGCATCGCCGCCGCAATCTGCTGCGCCAGCCGGTTCAGCATTTCATGGTACTCAGCTGCACCGTTGACCATGCTGCCGTGATAAGCGAAACGGCCGTCTGTCAGGGTAATGTTCTGGCGGTTACAACTCAGCAACCAGGCCCGCCCTTCGCGGCACAGCATCGACAGGCTGAGGGCTTGACCGGAATGACAGGGCTGAACCACATGACTCGATTCCCTGCCATTTCGCAACCAGGTCGCCGCCGCTTCTGCGCTTTCGAAATAGACAGTGTCATCGCAACTGACACCATCGTCAGGTTTGATGACCCAGCCGGTAGCTGCTGTCTCACGCAGAGGCATGCGCTGCAACCATGCATGCGCCCACTCGGTGGCAACCACGCTGACGCCAAGGCTGTGCAGAAGCCGGCTGGTCTCGAATTTGCTCGCGGCAATCGCTGTGATGGCAGGCGGACAGCCCAGCAAAAGTTTTCCTTCGGCAAGCGCAAGGCTGTTCAAGCGCGACAACAGGCCGCCGGTTTCCGGCGCTACCGCCCACACCGCATCGGCTTGCTTCATCGTGCTCTGCCAGAGATGCCAGACATCCCCCGTTCCCTCCAATTCAACGACCTGTCCGGCAACAGGCACAGGAAAGCGGGCATCATGACAGCAAATGACTTCCACCCCGGCAATCTGCTTGAGATCCGCCAGCATGGCATCGCGCATCATACAGCCTTCTTTTGCCAGACTTTCCTGAATCCCGGCACGATATAATCCACCGCTGGTAATAAATTCACAGATAAAGATTTTCAAGGTCTGGTTTCTTCTGCTGATTGCCTGCCATGCCGGTGGGCGGAATGGATAATTTTGGACATTATTCCTGTTATTGATTTGATGGACGGTTGTGTCGTTCATGCAAAACGCGGCGAACGCGGCCTTTATCAACCGCTGCAGTCGATGTTGTGTCACGGCAGCGAACCGCTGACGGTGGTCGCCGCCCTGCTGGAATTATACCCATTCAGACATCTTTACATCGCCGATATCAACGCGATTCAGGGCCGGGAAAGTCATGGCCCGGTCATCCGCCAGATAAGAAACAGCTATCCGGATATCGAAATATGGCTGGACGCGGGAATCAATGATGTTGCACAGGCGCGAATCTGGAAAAATGAGGGCATGCAATGCATCATCGGCAGCGAAAGTTGCCCGGATATTGATAGCTATCTCGGATTGCATGATGCCCTGGGTAAGGATGCGATACTTTCGCTGGATTTCCGTCATCACGGCCATCTTGGCCCGCAAACACTGCTGGAAAACCAATCACTATGGCCGGAACGCTTGATCGGCATGAGCCTGAGCAAGGTCGGCAGCAATGAAGGCCCGGACATCGATCTGCTCTCAGGCTTGCAGGCAAGGCATGCAAAAGTCTACGCAGCCGGCGGGGTCAGAAATACGCAGGACCTGGCCCTGTTGGAAAGCAGCAAGATTGCCGGGGCATTGGTGGCAAGCATGCTGCACAGCGGAAAAATCAGCGCTGCGCAAATGGCCGAAATCAGCTCAGGAAGAATCTGAAGGCAACAAATCGGAGGGCAACAAAAAAGCCCGATTGCTCGGGCTTTGGTTCAGGGCTGATTTATCGCTAATTCAATTATGCTTTTGCCTGGAATGGATGAGAAAGAGACTGATAGCTCTTCAGCACTTCCTCAACCTTGGGCTCATGGGCAATCGCGTTCTTGATGGCCTGCTTGGTGGCGCGGTAGTTCCAGTCCTGGATACGCTCATCGATATCGGCGTGGCTGTCAATGAAGACGCCTACGCAGATGAACACGTTATCGGCCTCTTCCTTCGGAATGGTACCGTCTGCAACGCAATCCATCACAGCCATGGCAACGCCACGCTGCGCCGGACCAAACATCTGAACTGCCTGACGGCCGTTCTTGATGGTGACCTTGTTGAACATCACAGTTGCCGGCTTGACCATCATGTTGGGCGCTACAATCGCCAACAGGCCGTTAACACCGGCTTTCTGATCGGTCAGGGTACGGCAGAATGCGTCTTCAGCGGCGCTGCCACGAGGGCCCATGACTAGGTCAATGTGGGCCACGTTAAACAAATCGAGGCCGCTGTGGTCGGGACGCTCTTGAATCACCAGCGCCTCACCTACCAATACACGGTCAATCACTGCCATTTTCTTCTCCTATTCAAGTTAAACACAAATAAAGCGGTTCAAGCGCTGCTTGCTCTTGCCCTCACGGGAATAGCGGCAATACCAAGGCATGGCCTGACCCGGAATTTTTCAATTACTTAATCGGGGCTATTCAAAAAAACCCCATATCAACTAATCCTGGTTAGTAAATCGATAGTTGAATCAACGATTCGGTTGTTCCGAAAGCTTTCGCTTCTGACACTTGTGATGTCATCTATAGCATTAGGTAAATCAAGGCAGAACATACAACTCAGGCGCACCTTGGTTGTGTCTAATCAAATAGTTGAATCTTGATGCCGAACTTTGCTACTTCAAACCACAACAAAATCCGGAGTGTGCAGTAGCACGCTCCGGGATAAACCATTATTCCAGATTGGCGTGAGTTGCTCTCATGACCTCTTCAGGAATACCCTTTTCATGGATGATGTGGGCAACGATTGCTTCCAGGAACAGCAATGTAGAAAGCTCGAAGGTAGTACCCATCGGCATGGTCGGGATTTTTTCATATTGGTCAGGCGCACCGACCTGGATAACCAGATTAGACATGTCGCCAATAGTGGACTTGCTCTTGGTGGAGATCGTCACGATCTTCGCACCGACTTGCTTCGCACGCTTGGTGAAAGCAATCATGGTTTCAGTTTCACCGGAACCTGTAATGACGATAAACAGGTCGCCCTCGCGGATACTTGGCGTAACGATTTCGCCGACGATATACACTTCATAGCCGCCATGCATCAAACGCATTGCGAAGAATCTCGCTACCAGTCCCGAGCGGCCGGCACCCGTAATGAAAATACGCGATGCGCTGTCCAGCATCTTGGTCAGATTTTCATCATAGGCATTATCGGTAGCTTCAAGGACGCTTGAAATCTTTTTTACGATAAGTTGACGATGCGTCATATAAACCTCGAGTTGTAGTGATGAGATTGCCGCGAGTGCGGTAATCGTGTTGCGTGGATGAAAA
The DNA here is from genome assembly GCA_001704575.1 of Methylophilales bacterium LSUCC0135. GTDB lineage: Bacteria > Pseudomonadota > Gammaproteobacteria > Burkholderiales > Methylophilaceae > UBA6140. The sequence continues at coordinate 213,770 of MCAW01000001.1, read as the reverse complement.
AATCGAGCCCTCAGAGAGGGCTCGATTCATACCAGCTTAGTGTGCCAGAGCAGTGATTTCTGCAGCAGCAGCAGCAGGGTCAGCAGCGCCGTAGATCGCAGCGCCAGCGACGATGATGCTTGCACCAGCGTCCTTGACTTGCTTGGTGGTAGCAGCCTTGACACCGCCAGCAACAGAGATCTTCACGCCGGTGTTCAGGCTGGCGATCAGTGCCAGGTCAGTGAAAGGAGTACCGCCAGCAGCTTGCTGGTCAAGACCGGTGTGAACGCCGATGATGTGTGCGCCCAGCTTGACGGATTCTTGAGTGCGAGCAGCCTTGTCGGAAACGTTGATCAGGTCAACTTGCGCTTCCTTGCCGTACTTATTGGCTGCGTCGATCACACCCTTGATGGTGCCGAGATCAGCAGTGCCCAGAACGGTACAGATGTCAGCACCGGCCTTGTAGAAAGGCTCGGCTTCATAGAAACCTGCATCCATGGTCTTCAGGTCGACCAGAATCTTGTTGTTAGGGAACTTGGCACGCAGAGTTTCGAGCAGCTTGATACCGTTGTGCTTGATGCATGGAGTACCAATTTCAAGAATATCAACATGAGGAGCAACCTTCTCAGCCAGTGCTACGGTTGCGTCAAAATCCAGTGAATCCAGAGCCATTTGTGTTAGTGCCACGATACTTCCTCCAATTAAGTTACAAATTATGACTACTTTTAAGATAAAAGCCGGACTTGAATCTTAAAGTGCCGGATGACCTGATGTCAACGCAAAACGACGGATGACATCAGGTCAGACTTCTTCAGCAAAAATTGCCTTACAGCTTGGCAGCCAGGGCAGCTTCAAGCTTGTTCTGATCGGCGACGAAGCCACGAATGCCTTCGGACAGCTTTTCAGTGGCCATGGCATCTTCGTTCAGCGCGAAGCGGAATTCTTCTTCCGTCATTTTTGCCGGAGCGGTCTTGCTTGCGCCATTATCGGTCAGCACACGAGCCAGCGTACCCTCAGTCGCTGCGAGATCCTGCAGGAGGTTGGGCGAAACGGTCAGACGGTCACAGCCGGCCAGTGCGATCAGCTCACCCGTGTTACGGAATGAGGCGCCCATGACGACGGTCTTGTAGCCATGTTCCTTGTAGTATGCGTAGATGTTACGCACGGAAACCACACCCGGGTCTGTTTCCTGTGTGTACTCGGTGCCGGGATTCTTGGCCTTGTACCAGTCAAGGATACGGCCAACGAATGGGGAGATCAGGAACACGCCTGCCTCGGCACAGGCACGGGCCTGACCAAAACCGAACAGCAGCGTCAGGTTGCAGTTGATGCCTTCCTTTTCCAGGATTTCACCAGCCTTGATGCCTTCCCAGGTGGAAGCCAGCTTGATCAGTACACGATCCTTGCCAACACCGGCATCCTGATACAGCTGAATCAGCTTGCGGCCCTTGGCTACCATCTTGTCGATATTGAAGGAAAGACGCGCATCTACTTCAGTGGAGATACGGCCCGGCACAACTTTGGAGATTTCAACACCGATCAACACCGCCAGCTTGTCGGCGGCATTTTCGATCTGGGCAGCCTTATCACCACCCTGCGCCTTTGCATAGGCAATGGCTTCATCGATCAGATGAGCGTACTGCGGCAAGGTACTAGCCTTGAGCAGCAGGGATGGATTGGTCGTCGCATCAACCGGCTTGACGCTTTTGATTGCCTCAACGTCGCCGGTATCGGCCACGATGGTGGTCATGCTTTTTAATTGTTCGAGTAAATTAGCCATATTGCTCCTCCTTCAGGTGCGCATTTAAGTTGAATAGGAATGATTGAATTCGTATTACGAACCATGAGCCCCTCATGCAGCAGCTCATGGAATGAAAATCTCAAGACCTAGGATATTACTACGACAATGTGACAGTTTGAACTCATTTTTTAATATTCAGAGACCTTGCGTCCGTCTCAGGCCTGTTCCGCTGCGTCGATTTTCAACAACTTGTCAAGAAACAGCGCCGCGACGGTCATATCGGCACTGGTTCCCGGGTTGATGCCATTTTCCTTGAGCTCGCTGTCGAATTTTCTCAGGGCCGGCAGATAGTTTTTCGGGTTTTCGCAGGCATCGAAATCGTTTGAATGCCGCGCCGCCTGTTCGCAGGTCTGCAGCGCCCGCTCCATGCCGTATTTCCGCACGATGTGACTGTCCGGATAGCTGGCGAGGAAATGCAGATAAAGCCCCGTGGTCGCCCAGGCCGGCCGCGCCCATCGCGCCAGAAGCCGATGATAATGATCAAGCGCGGCAAATATTTCCTGGTAGCCGTTGGCGTACTGCCGCGCCACATAATCGCGCTCGGCAGCCTCCTGCATGGCAACCAGCAAACTCACATCCGGCGCGTCATGGACATCATGCCGCTCGCTTTCACCCAAGCCTGCGGGCGCAGCGATCAGGATCGCTTCAAAAGCCAGTGCGGCGTCTTGCGTGGTCAAACCCTTCAGCACCTGATGCAGCCTTTGCTCGAATGGCAGACTGCCGTCCAGCAGTGCCGCATGCACCATGGGCGCGCACAGCAGAACAATGCCAAGATTGGTGTTGCAACCCACCGCCTGATGGCTGGCACGGATTGCCGACAGAATGCGTTCGCCGACATTGTCATGCATCCCGGTAATCGGGCCGGCTGCGGCTTCTGCACTACGGAGAAAATCCTCGACGGTCATGCCGTGGCCGTCAGCGAACACATGCACGTTCCCGGGCTTCAGGGCTTCCAGCTCTTCCAGACAAGCGGATTTGAAGCATTGCGCAACCGCAGCAGACGTCATCGCATTCATGAAGCCACGCTCTCCTTTTTATCGGGCTGCAGGCCAGCACAAAAATCATCCACCAGCATCTGTGCGATATTCTGCTCGCTGACCGCCTGCAAGCCCTTCCAGGCCGGTATGCTGTTGACTTCGAGCACGTACAGCTCGCCTGCCGCATTCGCGATCACGTCAACGCCGCAATAAGCAATATCGACAGCACGCGCTGCCGCCAGCGCCAGCTCAGCGACGGCGCCACTGACTGCAACCGGCTCACAGCGGGCCCCCATGGCCACATTATTGACCCAAGTGCTGCCATGGCGTGCCATGGCCGCCACCGCCCTGCCCTGTATGACAAACACGCGATAGTCGTGCCAGGCGCCTTCGCCGCTATCGATATAGCTTTGCAAATAATAAAGGCCGTCGACATGCTGCTCCATCGGCACAGGAAAGGCACTGTTATGGTCGAGCCGCCGCACGCCCATGCCCTGCGAACCGAACAGCGGCTTGATCACCAGCGCACGCCCGGCCATGGTTTCGCGCCGGATGATGCTCTGCGCCTGCTGTCGTGATTCGCACACCCAAGTCGGCGGCGTCGGCACACCATGGTGATGCAGCAAAAAACTGGTCATCGCCTTGTCCACCGTGCGCTCTATCGCGCGGCCGTTGTTGTAGACATGTACACCCAGCATTTCCAGCGCATGCAGGATATCAAGCCTGGCAATGACCTGTTGCAAGGTGCCGCCCGGCACACCGCGTACAAAAACACCGGCAGGCAGGGTTTCTTCGAATCCCGGAATGACGACCGCAGGCTTGCCCGGCACAAAGTTAAGGGCGCAATCCTTCAACGAGACGAACACTGCCTCCAGCCCCCGCATGGCAAAGGCCTCGCTCAGACGCTTGCCATGCCAGCCGGGGTCCTCAGTAAAAACCGGGACGCGTCTGTTGGTCTGCATGTGGCGTCTGGCCTGCAGCCGACTCAGCCGGCGTAACCGAAGGACTGATCCAGCAGCGCGGCATCGAGCTTGCCGCCGCTGAAGCTGTTGCCGGATTCCAGCGCGGTAACGGTCACTGCAGCGGGGCTGAACAGCATGGGATCAATCTTGTAGAAATCCATGTTGACCGCTTTGAACACTTCCGCGAAGGGCTTGCCGTAATCGCGCGATGCACTGCTTGGCAATTCGCTTGCGAGCTTCCTGGCTGCATCATCGCTGCCTTTGACGAAAATATGCGCATGCCCGCCAAACAGAATGGCATCGTTGGTGCGACCCATGCCGGTGAGAAAATCCGACGCCGGCGGCGGCAGCGGCGCGCTGGCCATGCCATCGACTACGTGGTCAAGCGGGAAATGCAGCGTATGAATCTTGTGCATCGCCACTTCCAGCACGCGCGCAACAATCTGCACGGCGCCTGCCAGGCTGCGGGTCGGTGTCAGAATGAAGGTGAGATTTTCCGGCTGGATAGCGGTATCGCGTGCCACCTTTTCAATGACTTCAGCCGGCGGCGCCTTGTCGCTCTCCAGCACCAGACAGGCACGCTCGGCCTTGTCCTTGTAGCCCAACTCCTTGAACAGCTCTTCGCGGCCGGCGATGGCACGGGCCGGACCGGAGCCGAGCGAAAAGAACTTTTCATGCGCCAGACTCCAGCCTGCATATTGACTACCCAGACAGGAAAGCACCGGATTGTTCGAGTGTACGGACAGCATCCATGGCCAATGCGGAAAGGTTTGTGCTGTCTGCAGGCTGACGTGCCCCAGGCCGCCCATGCAGATTTCAGCAATCAGACGGCCGGCCTCCAGCCCTCCCGCGTGGCGGATACCGGCGTCGATGATGGTGCAGCCGTTTTCCAGTCTTTCGACCCCAAGTCTCAGCACATCGGCGTTATCAACCAGGTGCTGCACCAGCGGATTGGTCAGTCGGTTGATGCCCGGCCAGTTGGTGCTATCGACAGTGGCTGCCTGAATATTTTGCTCGCTCATGATTTCCCTTGTTTCTGTTTTTTAATAAACGTCTTCGTGTCAGTTTCAACACGCCTGTTTCAACGCATCGACCAATTGGCGCACTCTCTGCGCCATCAATCCAACCGCTTCTGCTGCAGTAGCAGCCTGCGCCGTCACTGTGCATACCGGTTCGCCGCAGGCGATGCCGTCTGCGGACCGGGGAACATCGGCCACCCAGTCTGGCCAATCGAAATCCGCCGGCAGAGGCATGCCTTCCGGGGCATAAAAAATGTAATGGGCACACGCTTGCCCGTTCAGCCTGGGCCATTGCCCGATATTGCCACGGCAGGCGTCCAGGTGAAGCTGAAAGAGCCCGCCGTCTGCTGCCTCATACAAATCAAAAGTCGCGGTCAGGCGCGGGTTCAGTTCGAGTATCCAGAGCCGGTCGCCTTGCATGATCGCATCCAGACTGTTGAGCCCGCGCAATCCGACGGCAGCGGTCAGTTTATGCGCCGCCTGCAGCAGTTGCTTGCGCACGCCCTGCGGCATTTCCGCGTGACTGACCGCGCCGCCATAACGAAAAGGCATCTCCGGCGCGGGGGCGAGCCATTGCTGGTTGAAGCCGACGGCTTGCGCCCTGCTGCCATCCGCCGCAAACAACAGCGAAACCGGGATGCCCTGCACTTCCTGCTGGTAATAACTGCCCGGCTCCAGCATTGCATTTTCAGTGACCCGCCGGATATGGGTGCCGCCTGAACCTCCGCTTTTTTTCAGCAGCCAGGCGGCATTGTTCAAATCGTCCTGGCTCAACTGCTGCAACCTTACCGCCGGGTGCGGAATATTGAGAACGTCGAGCAAGGCAAAAAAGGTCAGCGCACGCTTCATGTTGCGCACCACCCTGACCGGGTTGCCAAAGAGCGGCATATATTGCTCTGCCAGGGACAACAATGCCGGCTGCTGCTCGAAACCGCTGCCGTATGCCAAGCCAAGCGGTGCGCTGGATTTCAGCCCCGACAGCACTGCATCGAGCGCATCGGCATCAAAGCCGCCATCGCGGTAATCGAGTGCATGCGTCTCGGCGGCATGCGCCAGCGTATCGGCATCGGCAAACGCATCAAGCGCGACGACGCGGTAACCGGCAGCGGCAGCCGCACGCGCATAAGGTCTGGCTGAGGCCGAAGCAACAACAATGGTTCCGGAATTACTCACCGGATGCGCTCTGGCATCAGCGTCCGCAATCCGCCTCAGAGGCTGTTACGTGCCATCTCGAAAGCCGAAAGAAAATCGAGATAATGTTTCTTATCGCTCTCCAGCATCTGCTTCAGCAGATTATGCTGGGTCTTGTACTTGACGTTACCGATCGCCAACGCACCGATACCGAAAGCGTTGGTACCTTCGATGGCAACCCCATCGGCGAATACATCCACGCCTTCGGCGCCTGTGGGCGGGACTGCATTGACATCGGCAACGATCTTGAGACGAGCGGAAGCTGCCATCTGGGCAATCGTCATGACGCGCACGCCCGCCGCCGCGCAGCAAAGGGCGATGTCGGTATTCTTCAGCACCTCGATCTTGAGCGCTTCGCTGCTACCGTCGACACAGCCGATATTCACCTGGTAGCGCTGGTTATAGGAAGCCGCCTTGGCTTCTATGGTTTCCATCGTGCGATGCGCCACCAGTTCAACCTCGGCGCCGTATTTGGCAGCAATCACGGCAACGCAGCCGCCGACCGGGCCGGTTGCGCCGAACACGCTGACCTTGCGGCCCTTGAGGTCGCCGCCGAATTGCTTGTGCAGGTGATGCTCGACCTTGGCCATCATGCCGGCCGCCGTCGTGAAGGCGCCGGACGGATCAGCAAAGACGGAAACCTCAAAAGGCGGCACCATGGATTTGCGCGCGGCATCCAGCATGTCCATTGCCACATCGATATCACGGCCGCCGATAAACACGCTCTCGCGTTTAACGCCGCTGGGACTGCGCGAGAATATCGCGTCCTGTACCAGCCCGGTCACTTCCTTCAGCTCCACGGCGGTATAAGGCATGATCTTGTCGAAACCGGCGTCATAGGCCATGTTGACATCAAACGGGCTGGCGTTCTTCGCCGCTGTAATCAAATGTAGAATCGATACTTTTTCCATTGTTTAACCTTGAAGTTCAAATATAAAAAATCATGAATTGATGTCGCGCAATACGCCGCCGCGGTTTCTGCCCTTGCAGGCCAGAAACGATAGCTGCGGCACAGCGGAAAATTCCGCCCGCATCGCGCCTAAGCACGCTTCGGCTTCGGCCTCTCCGGAAAACACGGCGAAACCTGTTGGCCCCCAGGAGCTTTGCCCCAGACAGAGAACGCCATTGTTTTCCAGCCAATCCAGCACCCTTGCCACCGTTGCGCTGGCGTAACGCCCGCCCTGAACCGGCGCGAAATAATCACCGGTGCGGACCTGCAGCTCACGTATGGCGGCGCCGAAGGTTTTCAGATCGTGCTCGGCCAGCGCAGGCAAAGCCTGCATCAGCACGCGGCGGCAGAGTTCGGCTGCAACATCGGCCGGGAACGCCGGCAACGTCCTGAACGCCTCGACCTCCTCGCTGCCATGTACACCGGTATCGCTTGCATCGAAAATCAGCACGATGCGCCATTCTTCTGGGAAATCGGCCCTGGCAATAACGGGCGGTACCAGCGTCTTTGCGCCACGACCACCGTCGATCACCACCCCGCCCTCGGCAAACGTGCCCAAGCCTATGCCAGAGCGCGCGCCTCGCTCGGTCAACAAAGCTACATCCTGCAAAATCAGGCCCAGCTGGTAAAGCTTGTTCAAGGCCAGCCCGACAGCAAGCGACATCTGGGTGCCTGAGCCGAGGCCGGAATGCTCGGGAATCACCTCGGTCAGCTGCATGTGCATGCCGCCCTTAAGCTTGAGCGCGTGGCCGATCTTTTCTGCGACACTGATGGCACGGGCGGCGCCAGGGCCCTCTGCCGTGAACCGGTCACTGCGCCAGGCATTGAGCACGGTACTCGGTTGATCCAGCGACACGCCGATACTGCCGAAACGCCGCCCCAGACCGCCGTTGAGATCGAAAAACCCCATATGCAGCCTGGCCGTGGTCGAAACATGTACGGCTTCCTGCAGGACTGGATCAGTTTGAAGCATAAGGATAAAAAATTCGGGCGGGCATTAATTCGGCGGGCATTGACTCAAAGCGTAATTGTATCCCAGCAGGCATCAGTAGCAAGCCTGTGTTTGACAACATCACACCCGCAATAATTTTACTTTCATTATATAATGTTTATCAGGATTATATTACAGTCAGCTTCATGCACTACATGTGACTTTGGCCGGAAAGCGACAAATGGTAGAATTGCGCGCTTCAATATCATCGCCATGCCCTCCACATTCTGGCGCCAGCTGCATCGCACCATATTGCATTACGATGAAATGAAAACTGCAAGCCGTTTAGTTATAAAGAGAGACATTCATGCAAAGTTCGGGCACAAGCCAATCCGATTCGAACAGCAGCTTAAATGAGCATGTGGCCTGCCCGGCCTGCGGACTGCTGTGCGATGACCTTGCGGTCAGCATCGATGTTGAAAACAGACCGGAGGTTGTTCGTAACGGCTGCAGCCGCAGCGTTGCTTTTTTCAGCCGCGCCGACACGGAAGGCACGCCGCGCGTTTCCGGCAAGCCCGCCAGCCTGCAAGCAGCCATCGCCAGGGCCGCTGAAATACTGACCAGCGCACGCCAGCCAGTAATTGCAGGGCTGGGCACCGAAGTGCAAGGAATGCGCGCCGTCATGCGACTGGCAGACAGTACCGGCGGCACGCTCGACCACATGAACAGTGTCAGCAGCCTGCGCAACACGCTGGTGGTACAGAACTCGGGCTGGATGGTCACCACACTTACCGAAGTGCGTAATCGTGTTGATCTGTTGCTCGTGATCGGCACAGATATCGTCAGTTACAACCCGCGCTTTTTCGAGCGCACGATCTGGAACAGCGAAACCATGTTCGGGCAGGACACCAGCCGTCGTGAAATCGTCTATCTTGGCGGTCGCGGCCTCGACACCTCGCATGGCATCTCTCCGGCGGGCGTCAAGCCGACCGAGCTGGAATGCGACCCCGGCCAACTGCCGGAGGTGACTGCCGCCCTGCGCGCACTGGTTGCCGGTAAAAAGCTGCAGGTTTCCAATGTTGCAGGCATTCCGCTGAGCGAGCTGGAAACACTTGCCGCGCGCCTGCACGCGGCCAAATACAGTGTCATCGCCTGGGTCAGCAGCGCTTTCGATTTCCCGCATGCCGAGCTCACCGTGCAGAACATCACGGAAACCGTGATCAAACTTAATGAAAAAACCCGCTCGTCCGGCCTGCCGCTCGGCGGCAGCGAGGGCGACTACAGTGTTAACCAGACCGGCACCTGGATCAGCGGCTACCCCGTGCGCAGCTCACTGATGGCGGGTTATCCGGAATACGACCCTTGGCAATTCGACGCAGCTCGCATGCTGAATGAGGGCGAGGCCGATACCCTGCTCTGGATCAGCAGCTTCAATGCCGAAAAAACGCCTCCAAATTGCAAAGTGCCGACCATCGTGATTGGCCACCCGGCCATGAAATTCGAGCAGCAACCTGATGTCTTCATCCCGGTCGGCATTCCCGGCATCGATCATGCCGGCACCATGTTCCGCATCGACAGCTCGGTCACGCTGCCGTTACGCGCATTACGAACAAGCTGCCTGCCGCCACTGGCAGAGGTCATCGACGCCATCGAGGCTGCAACAAGACTGGATTCTGAAACATGCTGATCAAACTCACTGGCGGTAAAGTCTACGATCCTGCGCATCAGATCAACGGCAAGGTCATGGATATTCATATCCGCGACGGCCGTATCGTCGAACGTCCGCACGAGGGCGAAAAGATCAATCAGGAATACGACCTGCGCGGCAAGGTTGTCATGGCCGGCGCCATCGACATGCACACGCACATCGGCGGCGGCAAGGTCAACATCGCCCGCATGATGCTGCCGGAAGACCACCGTACCGATCCTGTTGCGCACACCGAGCACTGCCGTGCCGGTTGCGGCCACGCCGCGCCTTCAACACTGACCACCGGCTATCGCTATGCCGAAATGGGCTACACCGCAGGGTTCGAGCCGGCCATGATGCCGGTCAACGCGCGGCAGACGCACCTCGAAATGGGCGACACCCCCATCATCGACAAGGGCGGTTACGCCATGCTCGGCAGCGATGATTTCTTTCTGCGCATGCTGACGGCGAAACAGGACCAGAACGCCATCAACGATTATGTCGCCTGGACCATGCACGCCAGTCAGGCAATCGGCATCAAGGTCGTCAACCCGGGCGGCATTAGCGCCTTCAAGTTCAACCAGCGCGCGCTGGACCTGGATGAGCTCAACAGCCACTATCAGGTGTCGCCGCGCGATGTACTGAAAGCGCTTTCCCGTGCCGTACATGAACTGGGCGTTCCGCATCCGTTGCACGTGCATGCCAACAATCTCGGTGTGCCCGGTAACATGGAAACGACGCTGAAAACCATGGGCGCCTCCGAGGGCTTCCCCATGCACCTCACCCATATCCAGTTCCACAGCTACGGCACCGAGGGCGACCGCAAGTTTTCCTCCGGCGCGGCAGCGATCGCCGAGGCCTTGAACAGGCACAAGCACATTTCCGCCGATGTCGGCCAGATTCTGTTCGGCCAGACCGTGACCGCCTCCGGCGACAACATGCGCCAGTTCGCCAATGCCGGTCATGGCAGCCCGAAAAAATCGGTCATCATGGATATCGAATGCGATGCCGGTTGTGGCGTGGTTCCGTTCAAGTACAAGGATCAGAACTTCGTCAACGCGCTGCAATGGGCCATCGGTCTGGAGATATTCCTGCTGACGGAAGACCCCTGGCGCATCTTTCTCACCACCGATCACCCAAACGGCGCGCCGTTCACCAGCTATCCGCATCTGATCCGCCTGTTAATGGACAAGAGTTTCCGCAACGACATGTTCACCAAACTCAACCTCGACGCGCAGGCCATGAGCACGCTGACCTCGATTGACCGTGAATACAGTCTTTATGAAATCGCCATCATGACCCGCGCCGGTGCAGCCAAACTGGTCGGCCTGCATGATCGCGGCCATCTCGGCGTTGGCGCCGGTGCTGACATCACCGTGTATACCGATCAGCCGGACCGCGAAGCGATGTTCGCCAAGCCCGATTACGTGTTCAAGGACGGTGAGCTGGTGGTTCGCAACGGCCAAGTGGTCAAGGTTACTTGGGGCAGCACGCATACGGTCAAGCCGGAATTCGACCGCAGCATTGAAAAAGACCTGAAAAAATATTTCGACCGGTATCACACCATCAACATGGAAAACTTCAAGGTGCGCGACGATGAAATCGCCGAAGGTGGACGCGGCAAGGTGATAGTGCAGGCATGCGAAGGACGCCGGGAGAGGAGCGAATGATGCTGATCAACGGCGTACAGATCGACGACACCTTTGCCGAAGCATTCAACATGCGCGGCACGCGCGTCATCATTACTGCACAGAACCTCAAATGGGCCTACAACGCCGCCAATGCGATGACCGGATTTGCCACTTCTGTGATCGGCTGCGGCGTTGAAGCAGGCATCGAAAAAGAACTGGCGCCGGAAGAAACACCGGACGGACGGCCCGGTGTCGCCATCCTCATGTTCGCCATGGGCAGCGCGGTGTTGATGAAACAGCTTGAAACCCGCATGGGCCAGTGCATTCTCACCTGTCCCACCGCAGCTGCATTTTCCGGCCTCGAAGGCAACGACCGCATCAGCCTGGGCAAGAACCTGCGCTTCTTCGGCGACGGCTTCCAGATTTCCAAGCAGTTCGGCGGCAAGCGTTACTGGCGCGTACCGGTGATGGACGGCGAGTTCATTACCGAAGAAACCACCGGTATGGTGCGCGCGGTGGGCGGCGGCAATTTTCTCGTACTGGCCGAATCGCAGCCGCAGGCACTGGCGGCCTGTGAAGCGGCGATCGAAGCAATGAAAAAAATCCCGAATGTCATCATGCCTTTCCCCGGGGGCGTCGTGCGCTCGGGCTCCAAGGTCGGCTCCAAATATAAATCCATGTTCGCCTCCACCAACGATGCTTTCTGCCCGACTCTCAAAGGCCTGACCAGAAGCGAACTCTCGCCCGAAATCGAATCGGTGATGGAAATCGTCATCGACGGTCTGACCGATCTCGATATCCGCAAGGCAACTCGTGCAGGAATTGCAGCGGCCTGCGAACTGGGCGCCGAAAACGGCATCAAACGCATCTCTGCCGGCAATTATGGCGGCAAATTGGGCCAGTTCCAGTTCCACCTGCGCGACATCATGTCCGACCCGGCACTGGCAGGAATCTAACCATGAGCGCTTTGACTTTTACTCTCAAAATCCGCACAACGCAGCGCATTGATGTTTCGGCGCTGACACCTGAAAAGCTGCAAGGCCAGTCACCAGAGACGACAGCGGCGATTCTGTTGCCTTCTGGCAAACATGCCTTGCGCGTCGATGAAGTGTTCGATATCGCAGGCGACGACGCCGGCAATATCGTGTTCAAAAACAGCGACGGCAAACTGGATTACATCGGCAGCCAGATGAAAAGCGGCAGCATCATCGTCGAAGGCGAAGCCGGGGCCTACCTGGGCTTTCAGATGCGCAGCGGCAACATCACTGTGCATGGCAACACCGGCGTCTATGCCGCGAGTGGCATGGCGGGCGGATTCATTCACATTCACGGCAATGCCGGAGACTTTCTGGCAGCCGCCATCGTCGGCGACAGAAAAGGCATGAAAGGCGGCACCGTGATCGTCAGCGGCAATGCCGGCGATCGCGTCGGCGACCAGATGCGTCGGGGTATTCTGCTGATCGAAGGCAACGTCGGCAGCTACTGTGCTTCGCGCATGCTGGCAGGTACCATCGGCGTGCTGGGAACGGTCGGCGACCATGTCGGCTTCGGCATGCGGCGCGGCACGCTGCTGTTGACCAAAACGCCGGAAATGCATGCCACCCTGCAGGATTGCGGCACGCACACGTTGCCGTTCCTGAGCCTGATGTTCAAGTCTTTTGCTCAATTACCGGGCAAATTCGCTAAAATAGGCAGCAATCGCGTACAGCGCTATGCAGGCGACATCGCCAACGACGGCAAGGGCGAAATCCTGGTATTGCAATAACGCCACCCATCAACCTTAAACGCATTGAAAATTGAAGAGGCAGTATTCACATGTCGCAAGTTGAAACACCTACCGCAGTAATCGACCAATCCTTGTTGAAGAAGCGTCAAGGCAAGCCCAAAGGCCGCATGGTCGACCCTGCTGCGCGCGAGGAAATTATCAGGCTGCTCGGCGACGAATCGCGCGCGCCCGACATGCTGATCGAACATCTGCACAAGCTTCAGGACACCTACGGTCACATCTCATCGCGCCACCTGGCTGCACTTGCAGCCGAGATGAAGCTGTCGCAAACCGAGGCCTATGAAGTCGCCACCTTCTATCATCATTTCGACGTCATCAAGGAAGGTCAGACGCCACCGCCCGCTTTGACTGTAAGGGTGTGCGAATCGGTCACCTGCGACATGTTCGGCGCGCATGATCTGATCCGCGACCTGAAAACCGCGCTTGGCGACGGCATTCGCGTACAACCCGTGCCCTGCGTCGGCCGCTGCCAGCACGCACCCGTCGCTGTCGTTGGTCAGAACCCGGTCGATCATGCCGACGTGCAATCCGTGCAGCAACAGGTGCAGGCAAAAGCCGTCAAGGCACCTGTGACCGCGTATATCGCTTTTGACCAGTACAAGGCCGATGGCGGCTACCGGCTCTATCAGGATTGCGTCGCCGGCAAACACACGCCCGAATACATCATGGGCATCATGGAAGACTCCGGTCTGCGCGGCCTCGGCGGCGCCGGTTTCCCGGTCGGGCGCAAATGGCGCATCGTCGCCGGTTATGAAGCCCCCCGCTACATGGCTGTCAATATCGACGAAGGCGAACCTGGTACCTTCAAGGACAGGCACTATCTGGAACTCGACCCGCACCGCTTCCTCGAAGGCATGCTGGTCGCCGCCTGGGCCGTCGGTATCAGCAAGATCTGGATTTACCTGCGCGACGAATACGCCGGTTGCCGCCAGATCCTCGAAACTGAGCTGGCCAAACTGAAGGCCAACCCGCCCGCCGCCATGCCGGAGATCGAACTCCGCCGCGGTGCCGGCGCCTATATCTGCGGTGAAGAATCGGCCATGGTCGAATCCATTGAAGGCAAGCGCGGCATGCCGCGTCTGCGTCCGCCGTTCCTGGCAGAAGTCGGTCTGTTCGGCCGTCCGACGCTCGAACACAATATGGAATCGGTCTACTGGGTACGCGATCTGGTAGAAAAAGGCCCGCAATGGTTCACCGCCTATGGCCGCCACGAGCGAAAGGGCTTGCGCTCCTTCTCGGTCAGTGGCCGCGTGAAGAAACCGGGTGTGCATCTCGCGCCCGCCGGCATCACCATGCGCGAGCTCATCGACGAATACTGCGGCGGCATGCTGGATGGCCACGAATTCTACGGCTATTTCCCCGGCGGCGCTTCCGGTGGCATTTTGCCGGCCAGCATGGGCGACATCCCGCTCGACTTCGACACACTGAACCAGTACGGCTGCTTCATTGGCTCTGCGGCTGTGGTGGTATTTTCGCAGCATGACAAGGCGCGCGAGCTCGCGCTGAACGCCATCAAGTTCTTTGAGGATGAATCCTGTGGCCAGTGCACGCCATGCCGTACCGGCACATCAAAAGCCGTGATGCTGATGCAGAGCGACCGTTGGGACCAACCCCTGCTGGAAGAACTGTCCAGCGCGATGATGGATGCTTCCATCTGCGGCCTCGGCCAGGCGGCACCAAATCCGATTCGCAGTGTCATCAAGTATTTCCCCCAGGAATTGTCCGGCAACCCGACCAAATAAGCCGCCAGGCAGGAATCAGAAACCATGAACGCACCCGCTCATCTACCAAAAACCATCCATTTCAGCCTCAACGGTGAATCCGTTGAAGCCTTCGAAGGCGAAACCATCATTCAGGCCGCGCAACGCCACGGCGTTGAAATTCCGCACCTCTGTTACACCGAGGGTCTGCGTCCGGACGGCAACTGCCGTGCCTGCATGGTCGAAATCAAGGGCGAACGCGTGCTGGCGCCCTCCTGCTGCCGCGCACCCAGGCCCGAGATGGAAGTCACCAGCAACAGCCCGCGTGCGCAAGCATCTCAGAAAATGGTGCTGGAGCTGCTGCTGTCGGATATGCCGAGCGCGCAAGGCAAGGCCGATTACAAGCCGGACAACGAGCTCACCTACTGGGCAAAAAAGATGGGCGTCGAGAACCCGCGCTTCGCGCCGCGCATGTCGCCCGATGCCGACCTCTCCAACCCCGCCATCGCCGTCAATCTGGATGCCTGCATTCAGTGCACCCGCTGCGTGCGCGCCTGCCGCGAAGAACAGGTGAACGACGTCATCGGCTATGCTTTCCGCGGTGCACACTCGGAAATCGTCTTCGACATGGGCGACCCGATGGGCGATTCTACCTGCGTCACCTGCGGCGAATGCGTGCAGGCCTGCCCTACCGGCGCGCTGGCACCGGCCAAGAACGCCGCCCTGGTCGTACCGGACAAGACCGTCGACTCGGTCTGCCCATACTGCGGTGTTGGCTGCCAGCTGACCTATCACGTCAAGGACAATCACATCATTCAGGTCACCGGCAAGGACGGCCCGGCCAACCACGGACGCTTGTGCGTCAAGGGCCGCTACGGTTTCGATTATCCGAAACACCAGCACCGCCTGACCAAACCGCTGATCCGCAGAGCAGATGCGCCGAAATCGGCCGATTTCACCATCGACCCGGCTAACCCCTTTGGCGCTTTCCGCGAAGCGACCTGGGACGAGGCGCTGGACTTTGCCGCCAACGGTTTCAAGAAAATCATGCAGGAAAAAGGCAAATATGCACTGGCCGGTTTCGGCTCTGCCAAGGGCAGCAATGAAGAAGCCTATCTGTTCCAGAAGCTGATTCGCACCGGCTTCGGCACCAACAATGTCGACCATTGCACCCGTCTCTGCCATGCTTCTTCCGTCGTGGCTCTGCTGGAAGGCGTCGGCTCCGGCGCGGTTTCCAATCCGGTTGCCGACGTGCAGCATGCCGAGGTGATTGTCATCATCGGCGCCAACCCCATCGTCAACCATCCGGTCGCCGCGACCTTCATCAAGAATGCGGTGAAAAAAGGCGCGAAGCTGGTGTTGATGGATCCTCGCCGTACCGAGCTGGCGCGAATTGCCACGCACCACCTGGCATTCAAGCCTGACACCGATGTCGCCATGCTGAATGCCATGCTCAATGTCATCATTACCGAAGGTCTGGCGGATGAGGATTTCATTCGCGAGCGCACCGAGAATTATGAAGCGCTGAAAGCCAACATCGTTGGCTACACCCCCGAACTGATGTCGCCGATCTGCGGTATTGATGCAGAAACACTGCGTCAGGTCGCCAGACTCTACGCCACATCGAAAGCTTCCATCATTCTCTGGGGCATGGGCGTTTCGCAGCACGTGCACGGCACCGACAACGCACGCTGCCTGATCGCCCTCTCCATGGTCACAGGACAAGTCGGCCGCCGCGGCACCGGACTACACCCCTTGCGCGGCCAGAACAACGTGCAGGGCGCCTCGGACGTCGGCCTCATCCCGATGAGCTTCCCGGATTATGTCCGCGTCGACAACCCTGAAGCCCACGCCAAGTTCGAAGCCTTGTGGAAAACCGAACTCGACAACAAGCCTGGTCTCACCGTGGTTGAAATTATCGATGCCGCTTGTGAAGGCAGAATTACCGGCATGTATGTCGAAGGCGAAAATCCGGCCATGTCGGACCCTGATACCAACCATGCGAGAGCAGGCCTGGCCAATCTCGAACATCTGGTGGTGCAGGACATTTTCATGACCGAAACGGCTTTCCTCGCCGACGTCATCCTGCCGGCCAGCACCCACGCAGAAAAACTGGGGACTTTCACCAACACCGACCGCTTGGTTCAGCTCGGCCGTCCGGCCATTACGCCGCCGGGTGAAGCACGTCAGGATCTGTGGATCATCCAGGAACTGGGCAAACGCCTCGGCCTGCCATGGAATTATGCCGGACCGAAGGAAGTGTTCAATGAAATGCGGCTCGCCATGCCGAGCATCGCCGGCATCACCTGGGAGCGCCTCGAAAACGAAGACGCAGTGACCTACCCGTGCGAGCAGGAAGGTGACCCCGGTCAGGAAGTGATTTTCGAAGATGACTTCCCGCGTCCCAACGGCCGCGCCAAGCTGGTCCCTGCCGACATCATCCACGCCGACGAACGTCCGGATACGGAATATCCGATGGTACTGATTACCGGCCGCATGCTGGAACACTGGCATACCGGCAGCATGACGCGACGCGCCAGCGTGCTGGACGCGATCGAACCGGCGCCGACCATCAGCATCCACCCGCTTGATCTGGCCGCAATCGGCGCCGAAGCCGGCGAAATCCTCACGGTGGAATCGCGCCGTGGCGAGATTTCGCTGATCGCACGGGCTGATGACGGCATCCCGCAGGGATCGGTCTTCATCGCCTTCTGCTACTACGAAGCGGCGGCCAACATGCTGACCAATCCGGCGCTGGATCCGTTTGCCAAGATTGCAGAAGTCAAATACTGCGCAGTGCGGCTGAAGAAAGGCGGCAAGCTGCCGACCGATCTCGGCTTCCACAGCATGGCACCCGACAGCACTGCCGTGGCTTGATGACCGGACTCCCGCACTTACTTTGTGCGGGAGTCAACATCCGGCACCGCTGCTACAGCGGCCATACCCTATACCCGGAAATCCAGTATGCCTCAATATCTGACCGCAGCGCTTTACAAGTTCGTCTCTCTGCCAGACTACAAGGCACTGCGCGAACCGCTGCTTGCCGTCTGTGAAAAGAATGACATCACCGGCACGCTGTTGCTGGCTGAAGAAGGCATCAACGGCACCATTGCAGGCATGGAAGAAAACATCCGTGACGTGCTTGATTTTCTTCGTCATGGCGCGATCTTCCAGGGCCGTCTGGCCGATCTGGAACACAAGGAATCCTGGACTGAGAAAAAGCCCTTCTACCGGCTCAAGGTCAGACTGAAAAAGGAAATCGTCACGCTCGGCGTGCCTGAGGTAAAACCAAGCGAAATGGCCGGCACTTATGTCAGGCCGGAAGACTGGAATGCGCTGATCAGCGATCCGGACGTCATCGTGGTCGATACCCGCAACGATTACGAAGTCGGCATCGGCACCTTCAAGGGCGCCATCAATCCGAAAACCGGCAGTTTCTCGGAACTGCCGGAATGGGTGAAGAAGGAAGCTGCGCTGCGGGAAAAACCCAAGGTAGCCATGTTCTGCACCGGCGGTATCCGCTGCGAGAAATCCACCGCTTATCTGCGTAGCCAGGGCTTTGAAGATGTCTATCACCTGCAGGGCGGCATCCTCAAATATCTGGAAACCGTGCCGGAAGAACAATCACTCTGGCAAGGTCAGTGTTTTGTCTTCGACGAGCGGGTTTCGGTCGGGCATGGCCTCAAACCGGGGGATTACGAATTCTGCCGCGCCTGCCGCTATCCCTTGAGCCCCGAAGAACGGCAATCACCGCTGTTCGAACAAGGCATCAGTTGCCCGCACTGTCATGGCAAGATCAGTGCAGAGAAAAAACGTGCGCTGGCAGAGCGGCAGCATCAGATAGAGCTTGCTCAGAAGCGCAAGCAGATGCATGTCGGCGCCAGGTTCGACAAGAAACCGAAGAAATCAGCTGATAAGGGCTAGGCCATCTAGCGTAACCGGTAACGGCCGAGCAGCTCATCCGCCGCATCACGCGGCACCGATGCACGCACACTGACATTGGCATCGAACGATTTTTCCAGCAATCTGCCGCCTGCCTTGACCAGATCGCGATTGAACAAATCCAGCCTTGAATATTCCAGTGCCAGTTCAATCACTGTCATTTCCACAAAGGGCGTCAGTATTGCAGCCTCGATCGCCAACCTGGCGGTACCGCCATAAGCGCGCGCCAGACCGCCGGTGCCGAGATTGATGCCGCCATAGTAGCGAATGACGCCAACACAGACGTTGACCAGCTTCTGGCCTTCGATATGCTGCAGGATCGGCCTGCCCGCCGTCCCGGAAGGCTCACCGGCATCATTCATGCGCTGCAGTATGCCGCCGGAGGTTTTAAGCTGGTAAGCAAACGCCAGATGGTGTGCCTGCGGATGCTCTGCAACCAGCCGGCGCAGGGCCTGCGCAATCTCGCGCTCGCTTTCGCAATGAAAAGCCAGTGCGATGAATCTGGATTTATTGATGGTCTGCTCGGCATGGCCGGATTTTGAAATCGTCAACATAACAGGATTGTATCGGCAAGATGACTCAAACCAAATGTAAACAGTTAATCAATCACAACGCTCAACGTCATGTAAGCATGGGCGTGCTGGTGATGATATTTTATGCAGTGCTTGCAATACCAGTTGCTCAGTACGCGATTGCGGAGAACCGCCCTGACCTCAGCAAAACCTATGGTTTGACGCAGACACTGAATGCAAGACTGCATCAAAGCACCAGCGCCACATTGACACTTGAAGACTGGTGCCGCGAGCATCAACTGGCGAAACCGCCGGTAGTCAGGGCGCATGTGCTGCCAATAGCATTCAAGACGCCGGACGCATCCGTACTGAGCCAGCTCGGGGTTGAAGCATCTGAACCGCTGGCTTACAGAAAAGTGGAATTGCGCTGCGGCGAACGAGTGCTGTCTGTCGCTGAAAACTGGTATGTCCCGGCGAGACTGACGGCAGCGATGAATACTTCTCTGACCACCAGCGATACTCCATTCGGCAAGGTGATTGCGCCGCTGAAGCCTTACAGAAACACCACCAACACCATCATGTTATGGTCAGGCACTGACAATATCCCGCAAGCTCTGTTTGAACACCACGCGACTGTCTACAGCGCCGATCATCGCCCTCTGGCCGTGGTGCGGGAAACCTACCAGCGCCAGCTATTGCCCTGAGCTCGGGTTGCAGTCAGCATGACATTACTGCTGGTTGCCCGTGTCCTGCCAGCCACCACCAAGCGCCTTGAACAATTCGACGCTGGCCAGCAGCCGCGCCTGACGGCTTTGGATATAAGCCAGTGCGGCATCGTTGTAGACGCGCTGCGAATCTAGCACGTCGATATAAGCCGAATATCCGGACTGATAACGGTTATTGGAAATTTCCAGCGCTTTTTTTGCTGAAGCCTGACTGCTGTCCAGCAAGGCCTCCCGTTCTGTGTTCTGCCGCACGTTCACCAAGGCATCGTTGACTTCCTGAAAGGCGGCACGAACCGCGCCCTCGTAACCGGCAAGCGCCTGTTTCTGTTGCGCAGTAGTCTGATCAAGCCGTGATGAAAGCCTGCCACCGTCAAAAACCGGCAGATTGAGACTGAGCCCGCCACTCCATATTCTGGCTGCCGATTTCAGCACATCGCCGAGCTCGGCGCTTTCGCCGCCATAGGCAGCGGTCAGCGATATGGTCGGAAACATGGCCGCTTTGGCAACACCGATGTTGGCGTTCAGCGCGACCAGCTGTTCTTCTGCCTGCCGCACATCCGGACGGGATTCTAGCAATGCCGATGGCAGACCGGCTGGCGGCAATGGTGGCAACGGCAGCTGTTTGATGTCACCTGTAGCAAGCTTGAGATCGAGCTCACCGGTCAGCAATGCCAACTGGTGCTGACTGATGGCGCGCTGTCTTTTCAATTCGACAATGTGTGCAGCCAGTGCACTGCTGGCAACTTCTGCCTGGTGTACATCTAGCGCGGATGACACGCCCCCTTCCAGACGACGTCTGGTCAGATCAAGACTTTCGTTACGGATTCTCAGATTGTCTTCAGAAACGGCTATCTGTGAATCGAGGCTGCGCAGCTGCAGATAATTGCTGGCGACCAATCCGGCCAGGGATAGTGCCACCGTGTCCCTGGCATAACGGCTGGCCAAGGCTTGCGCGCGGGCGGATTCCTTGGCACGGCGCAGCTTGCCCCAGAAATCCAGCTCGAACGAAGTGCCGAGGCGAATATTATAATTTTCACGTATCGGACTGGTGCCGACGAACTGCGGATTCGGGCCCAATTCGGTAATACGCGAGCGGCTGCCGGCGGCATCGAGATCGATCCTTGGCAACAGCGCAGACCCGACTTCGCGCATGAAGGCATCCGTCTCCTCAATGCGCGCGACTGCTTGCTTGATGTCCGTATTGTTCTCAAGCGCCTTGGCAACCAGTTCGTTCAACACGGTGTCCTGGTAATGCGTCCACCACGGATTTTCTGCGGTCAGCTGCATTTGCGCCGCATTCGCCACCTCTTCGCCGAACAGAGCCGGTAAAGAAAGCACTGGCCGCTGGTAATCCGGCCCCATTAAGGCGCAACCCGGCAGCAATGTTGCCATCAGCAAAAGGCCGTTGATCTTGGTACTTGGCTTCATGCCATTTCCTTTTCGTTACTTGCTGCAACTGCTTGTCCAGCTTCGAGTCTGCGATGTTTGCGCGTGAGCCAGACAAAAAACAGCGGAATGAAGATGGTGGCGATAAAGGTCGCCATCAACATGCCGCCGAACACGCCTGTCCCCATGGAGCGGCGTGCGGCCGAACCGGCACCGGTGGCGATCACCAGTGGCACGATACCGAGCACGAACGCCATTGAGGTCATCACAATCGGGCGGAAACGCAGTCTGGCTGCCTCGATCGCAGCATCTGCGACACTGAAGCCCTCTTCCAGTTTTTGTGAAGCGAATTCGACAATCAGGATCGCATTCTTCGCCGCCAGCGCGATCAGGGTGACCAGACCGATCTGGAAGTAGATGTCGTTCGGCATATGCCGCAGGAAAATCGCCGTCAGCGCGCCTGAAAGGGCGAAAGGCACGGCCATGATCACCGCCAGTGGTAAAGTCCAGGTCTCGAACTGCGCGGCCAGAATCAGGAACACCATGATGATGGCAAACGTGAATGCGAAAACCGCGGCAGAACCGGTGCGTTTCTCCTGGTAGGCCTGACCGGTCCAGGCAATCTGGTAGCCATCGGGCAGATTCGCAGCCCCGATCTTCTCGACCAACTGAATCGCTTCCCCCGAGCTGACCCCGGCTGCACCACTACCCAGCACTTTGGCGGAGAGCAGGCCATTGTAGCGCTCCAGCTGCTCGGCACCGACGATGTTTTTCACCGTACTCAAGGCCGAAAGCGGCACCATGACGCCATTGTTGGAACGCACATAGACGCGGCCGAGGTCTTCCGGCTTCATGCGAAACTCCGGCTCAGCCTGCAATTGCACGCGATAAGTGCGGCCGGAACGGTTGAAATCGTTGACATAGAGCGAACCCATGGTGGTTTGCAGCGTTGCGTAGATATCGGCAATCGGTACTCCCTGTGAAAGCGCTTTGGCTTCATCCACCTCGACAAAAAGCTGCGGCACCGTGGGACGGAAAAAGGTATTGATGCCTTGCAATTTTGGCTCTTGCTGGAGGGCATCAATGAAGTGGTTGGTCACGCTCGACAAACGCATCGGGTCGGAATCCCCGCGTGTCTGCACATAGAGCTCGAAACCGCCGGAAGTGCCGAGCCCGCGGATGGCCGGCGGGTTGAATGCAAACGCCATGCCGTCCGGCTGGCTCATGCCGATACCGAACAGTTTCTTCACGACGTCATCTGCGGTTTCGGTTCTTTCGTCCCAATCTTTCATGCGCACGAACATGGTGGCTGCACTGGTCTTGTTGCCTCCGCCGATCAGGTCCATACCGTTGATGATGAACTGGGTTGCTACCGCAGGATCCTGTGCAATGCCCTGCCGCACCGCTTCTGTCGTCCTGGTGGTGCGGTTGAGGGTAGCGCCATCCGGCAGCACGAAGGCTGTAATCACGTAGCCTTGGTCTTCTGGCGGAACAAAGCTACCGGGGATGGTTTTAAGCAGTATCACGACAAACCCGATGACGCCGGCAAAGGCAATGGAGCCGATGATCTTGTGACGCAAGGTCAAACTGACCATGCTGATGTAAAAAGCGGTCAATCGCGTAAAAAAACGATTAAAAGATCGAAAAAGCTTCGACTCGATATGTGTATGCTTGAGCAACAGCGAGCAAAGGGCAGGCGTCAGCGTCAGTGCGACCACACCGGAAAGCACTGCCGCCACAGCCACGGTCACGGCAAACTGGCGATAGAGCTCACCGGCAATACCCCCAAGGAAAGCCACCGGTACAAATACCGCCACCAGTACCAGTGTCATCGCCACAACGGCACTGGATACCTGCTGCATGGACTTGATCGCTGCATTGATCGGCGAGAGCTTTTCTTCCTTCATCAGGCGTTCGATGTTTTCCAGCACAACAATCGCGTCATCGACCACAATACCGACCGATAGCACCATGGCAAACAAGGTCAGCGTATTGATGGAGAAGCCAAGAAGCCAGAGTCCGGCAAAGGTACCAATCAGCGAAATCGGCACAGCGATGATCGGGATCAGTGTCGCGCGCCAGCTCTGCAGGAAGAGGAACACAACCAGAATGACCAGAATCAGAGCTTCCACTAGGGTCTTGATTACTTCATGAATGGATGACTGCACGAAATCGCTGGTATCGTAGGGTATGGCGTAATCCATGCCCTTGGGGAAGCGCTTTTTCAACTCCTCCAGCTTGAGCTTGATCGCCTCTGCGGTATCCAGCGCGTTGGCGCCGGTCTGCAGGAAAGTACCGATGGCTACGCCGGGCTTGCCGTTGAGCGTAGTGCGGATATTGTAGTTCTGCGAACCGAGTTCGATGCGCGCAACATCCTTGAGATAGAGCACACCGCGCGGCCCATCCGCACGCAGGATGATGTTGCCAAACTGCTCCGGATCGAGCAGCCGGCCTTTTGCCGTTACCGTATAGACAATCTGCTGATCGCTAGGCGACGGATCCTGACCGATCTTGCCCGCGGCATATTGCGCGTTCTGGGACTGGATGGCATTGGCAATATCGGTCGTCGTGATACCCAGCTGAGCCATCTTGTCCGGCCGCAACCAGATACGCATCGAATAATCCTGCGCGCCGAATATGGTCGCATCGCCCACGCCCTTGATGCGCTTCAATTCATCCAGCACATTCAGCGTGCCGTAATTGCTCAGATACAGCGGGTCGAAGGTGCCATCCGGAGAGTTCAGCATGGCCACCAGCAGCAAATCGTTGGAGCGCTTCTGGATCACCAGACCGTTGCGGCGAACGTCGTCCGGCAAACGCGGCAGCGCAGTATTGACGCGGTTACTGAGATTGAAAGTCGCCTGGTCGGCATCGGTACCGACTTCAAATGTGGCCGTGATGGTCAGGGTGCCGCTGGAATCGGCGCTGGAACTGAAGTAAAGCAATCCCTCAACGCCGCTGAGCTGTTCCTCGATCGGTGCCGCAACGGTCTTAGAAAGCGTCTCTGCGCTGGCGCCGGGATAGGTCGCGGTAATCAGCACAGTGGGCGGCGCGATCTGCGGATATTGCGCGATTGGCAGCTTGAGAGCCGCGGCCAGACCGGCAAGTACGATGATGATGGAAAGAACTGACGCGAAAATCGGCCGCGTGATGAAAAATCTGGTCATGATCTGGGGGCCTCCGCTTAGACTTGCGCGCTGGATTCAGCGCGCGAAGACTGCGCAGGCTGCTGTTTGGCATCAGAAGCCGGTTCCGCAGAGCGCTGCCCAGCGATATTAGGCACAACCGGTACACCTGGCCGCAACTTGATGATGTTGTCGATAATGACCTTGTCGCCTGCATTGATGCCTTCGAGGATAGTCCAGTCCTTGCCCACCCAGTCGCCGACCACGACCGGGCGCACCGTAGCTTCATTCTTCTCGTTGACGACATAGACAAAACGGCCTTGGTCAGACGTGCTTACAGCCACCTGCGGCAACAGGAAGACCCCATCGCGCTGACCGGTCGTCACCCGCGCGCGCACGAACTGGCCTGGCAACAGCTTCTGGTCAGCGTTATCAAAGGTGGCCCGCAACTGCTGCGTGCCGAGCAAGGGGTCGATCTGGCTGGCGGCAAAATTGAGTTTGCCTTTTTGTGGATATTCACTGCCATCAGGCAATACCAGCGTCACTTCCCTGACGTTATCTTCTGTCAGACGCCCGCCCAGCTGCTCCAGCTCGTTATCAGAAAAGCTGAAGCGAACCCAGATCGGCGAAAGCTGCACGATGGTGGTCAGCAGACTGGTGTTTGCTGTGATTAATGCGCCTTCGGAAAACTGGAAGCGACCGGAATAGCCACTTACGGGGGCGGTGACTGTGGTGTAGGAGAGATTCAGCTCGGCTTCACGCACATTGGCTTGGGCCTGCTGCAGCGCAGCTCTGGCCACAGCCTCGTCGGAAAATGCATTGTCATATTCACGCTGACTGACGGACTGCGTGGCCAGCAGGCCTTTCAGACGTTCCTGTTCGCGCTTCGCCTGTTCTATTCGCGCCTGCTGTTGTGCGAGTTGCGCCCTGGCCTGCGAGAGCGCAATTTCATAAGGCACCGGATCGATCAAAAACATCGGCTGGCCGGCTTTGATCATGGAGCCTTCTTCGTACAGACGTTTCAACAGAATGCCGCCTACACGCGCCCTGATTTCGACTTCCTTGGCGCCTTCGGTCTGCGCGACCGCTTCAGCACTGACCGGCACCGTTGAAGGTTGTGCTTCAACCACCGTCACCGGCATTGCCATCTGGGCAGGCGGCCCATTCGGCGATTCCTGTTTTCCGCAGGCAGATAACAGCATCAAGCTGACCGGGAGCATCATTGCGCCGAACATCAACCGCTTGAATAACCCCTGTTTGAATGGCTGAATCCTGGAAATTGCGCTGTACATGTGATACTCCACGTTATAAATCGTTATTTTTGATATACCGTTGTTTACATACAATGATGTATGTATATATTATATACAAACAAGTTTGTATGTAAACCATTTGAATTTCACCCGAAAGTAATCACATCAATGGTCCGCAAAACCAAGGAAAATGCCGAATTAACAAGACAAGCCATCATACACGCTGCACGCGCGGTCTTTCTGGTGCGCGGCGTCAGCCGTACCACCATGGAACACATCGCCGCTGAAGCAGGTGTGACCCGCGGTGCCATCTACTGGCACTTCAAGAACAAGATCGACCTGTTTCATGCCATGCGCGAACAGGTATTTCTGCCCCTGATAGACCGCATGGACGACACCCTGCTGGTCGAAGGCTCGGACTCTCCCCTGCGCAATATCGAGAACTTTCTGATGGGCACCATACAGATACTGAATGAAAGTATCGAGACAAGACAGATATACGAAATCATGATGATCAAGTGTGAGTATGTGGAGGATTTCTCGGATGTACTGCAGCAGATTATCTCGAATTGCTCTGGCATCACCGCAAAAATTGCATTGACCTATGAGCGCGCACGCCTAAAGGGCGAACTGAAGGAAGGCCTGAATCCGGAGCAACTGGCACAGGATACCAACCTGTTCTTCACCGGACTACTGCACATGTGGGTCAAGGACGCCAGCGGCACACGCTTCAGGCAGCAGGCCGCCGACCTGATCCGCTTTCACATGCAACTTCGGGCGAAATGAAAAACCCGGGCCTGAATTCCGGTCCGGGCTTTGAGTCCAGCAAATAAACTGCAGCAGATTTCGCCAGCCGGCTGACCGCCCTACTTCCTTCCCGCCCCGACCACCACAAGCAGCACGCCTGCAACGATCAGACCTACACCGACAGCAGTTGGCACGGCCACTTCGTTCTCGACTTCTGCCGTTGCCTTCAGCGTACCGATCTGCACTACGGTCTCTTCTCTGGTGTAGCTGAAGTTTTTGTAAATCAGCGCCGTAGCACCAAGCGCAACGAGCAGCACGCCAATCACAACAGTCAGTTTCATTGCCCTCTCCTGCAATATTTCAGGTTATTCGCCGAACTTTTTGCGCGCTTCGATCAGCGCATGCTTGATGGCATCCCATGCCATATCGCCGCCCTTGCGCAGTTCCTGCCAGGCTTCACCGGCAGAGTCCTGTATCTCTTTCAGCTTGCTTTTTGCCTCGTCGCGTCTGGCACGCAATATGACGAGCTGCTCATCGCACTTGCTGCGCAATTCGGCATCGACTTTACGGGCGCGCGCTTCGAGTTCGTCGATATCGGCACTCCACTCGTCGAGCTGCAACTTCAGCTTTTCTACATATTCGTCTTTTTTGCTCATTTTCTGCTCCTTGGTTGTGTTTCGTTAATCATGTCTTCAATAGTCATACCGGCAAGTCGCCCGGAATGCGGGCCAACCCATATCAGCGGCTCAGCATGGCGAGGTCGGCCTTGAGATCCTCGATATGTTCGAGACCGACAGCAATTCGAACCAGGCCGTCACCAATGCCGGCAGCAGCCCGTGCCTCAGCCGTGACGCGGCTGTGAGTGGTAGTCGCCGGGTGCGTAATGGTGCTTTTTGCATCGCCGAGATTGGCAGTAATCGAAATCATGCGGGTGCCGTCTATTAGACGCCAAGCCGCATCCTTGCCGCCCTTGACATCAAAGGAGACAATCGCGCCGCCGCTTTTCTGTTGTTTCATCGCCAGCGTATGCTGGGGGTGCGAGGCGAGCCCGGGGTAGTAGACACGGTCGACGCCGGGCTGTTGTTCCAGCCACTCAGCCAGCGCCAGCGCGCTGCGCGCATGCGTGTCCATGCGCACGTGCAGGGTCTCCAGCCCCTTGAGAAACACCCAGGCATTGAACGCGCTCATGGTCGGCCCGGCGGTTCTGAGAAAGCCATAGACCGGATCCAGCACGTCTTTTCTGCCCAGAACTGCACCGCCCAGGCAGCGCCCCTGACCGTCAATATACTTGGTGGCCGAATGGATGATGATGTCGGCGCCAAGATTCAACGGTTTCTGCAAGGCGGGCGTGCAGAAACAGTTATCCACCACCAGCAGCGCACCAGCGCCATGGGCGATGACGGCCAGTGCCTCAATGTCGCAAACTTCCGTCAATGGATTGGAAGGCGTTTCTACAAAAAACAGCTTGGTATTGGGCCTGACGGCAGCCTTCCATTCTTCCGGATCGGTCAACGAGACAAAGGTTGTCTGCAAGCCCCAGCGTTGCAGGATGTTGCCGAACAGCTGCACAGAGGTGCCGAAAATACTGCGCGACGCCACGACGTGATCGCCTGCCGAGCACAAACCCATGACGCAGGCCAATATGGCCGACATGCCCGACGAGGTCGCCACACAGAACTCCGCGCCTTCGAGTGCCGCCAGCTTGTTCTGGAACATGGTGACGGTCGGGTTGGTGAAACGCGAATAGATATTGCCCGGTTCCTGTCCGCCGAATCTTGCTGCCGCTTGCGCCGCGCTGTCGAATACGAAGCTCGAGGTCAGAAACATCGCCTCCGAGTTTTCACCGAATTCGGTATGCTCACTGCCCGCTCTGACACTCAGCGTTTCCGGATGCCATTGATTGCTCATTCACTTGCCTTTCCAAACTGATTCATGGTGTATTCGCTGCGCTTTCCTGATTCGCTGCGCGTTCCTGATGATCCGGCCTTATGCTCCGTACACAAAAAAACCCGTTCTGCGAGCAATGCGCCAGCGAAAACGGGTTTGCATGTGTGCGGCAACTCGCTTTAGCTGTACTTATAACGCGCTCGCAAGCTGAGTGTATGCTGTTCAAAACAGCATGCTCAAATCAGCGCAATTTCGATCTTAGTCCTGACGGCCCCGGGCGGTCAAGTCAGGCCGGCTCTTCCTCATGCTCTTTTGCCGAGACCAGATTGAGGTCCAGCTGGGTACTGGAGTTGGCCGGCTTCCGCTGCTTGTGGCTTTCGCCGCGCGCCGATTCGATCTCGTTGAGATATGCCTCATCGATATCGCCGGTAATGTAGTTGCCGTCGAAACAGGAACAGTCAAAGGATTCAATGTCGGGATTGCTCAACTGCACCGACTTGATCAGCGCATCAAGGTCCTGATAGATCAATGCATCCGCGCCGATCTCGCGGCAGATTTTTTCATCGGTACGACCGGTTGCCAGCAGTTCGTTGCGGGTCGGCATGTCGATACCGTAGACATTGGGGAAACGCACCGGTGGCGCAGCGGAAGCAAAAAATACCTTGTTGGCACCGGCATCTCTCGCCATCTGCACGATCTGCTGGGAAGTGGTGCCGCGCACGATGGAATCATCCACCAGCAGCACATTCTTGCCCTTGAATTCCATACCGATCGGATTGAGTTTCTGA
This sequence comes from Methylophilales bacterium LSUCC0135, assembly GCA_001704575.1. Lineage (GTDB taxonomy): Bacteria > Pseudomonadota > Gammaproteobacteria > Burkholderiales > Methylophilaceae > UBA6140. Next base: position 184,792 of record MCAW01000001.1, on the reverse strand, counting down.
CGCACGGATTTTTTGCGCAAGGCCTGACCAGGCATGATGAAGGTACGGCCGATGTAGCGGTTCTTGATGAAGCCTTCGCGATAAGTCAGATTAAGTGCGTTGGCCAGTTGCAAAGCGCTTGGGCGGCTGGTATCGGGAATCGGAATGACGACGTCGATGTGCAGATCTTTCCATTCACGATGAATTTTTTCTGCAAGACTCTCACCAATGTGCAGGCGGGTCTGGTAGACAGACACGCCATCAATGACGGAGTCGGGACGGGCAAGATAAACGTATTCGAAAATACAGGGCGTCAGCTTCGCGTTATCCGCACATTGGCGCGAGAAGAAATTGCCGTCCATGTCGATGAAAATCGCCTCACCCGGTTCGACATCGCGCATCAGGGTGAAGCCCAGCACGTCGAGCGCGACGCTCTCTGAGGCAACGACATATTCAGTGCCCTGTTCGGTCTCGTTCTTGCCGATGACAAGAGGACGTATGCCGTGCGGATCACGGAAGGCCAGCAGGCCAAAATTGGCAATCATGGCGACCACGCCGTAAGCGCCCTTGCAGCGCTTGTGCACGCCGGCGACCGCTTCAAACACCATATCCGTATTCAGCACTGCGTTATGTGCGCTGCGCTCGATTTCGTGCGCAAGGACGTTGAGCAAGACCTCGGAATCGGAACTGGTATTGATATGACGCAGGTCCTGCCTGAACATTTCCTGCTTGAGTTGTGCGGAATTGGTCAGATTGCCGTTGTGGCCGAGCACGATGCCGAAGGGCGAGTTGACATAGAAAGGTTGCGCCTCGGCCGCAGATGAAGAACCTGCTGTCGGATAACGCACATGTGCGATACCTGCGTTGCCGACCAGACTGCGCATGTGGCGGGTCTGAAAAACGTCCTGCACCAGACCGTTGCTTTTGTGCATGTAAAANGTATTACCGTCGCAGGTCACGATACCTGCTGCATCCTGGCCGCGATGCTGAAGCACCAGCAGCCCATCGTAGAGCAATTGGTTGACAGGGTTTTTACTGACGACTCCGATGATTCCGCACATTAATCAAACATCCAATAAATAAAATTCTTTACAAGATTGAGTCGGCCGAGCAACTCAATTTAGTCGTATTTGACATGCTTTGCAATATCGTCCGGCATCCAGGGCAGCAGCAGCATCACCAAGGCTTCAAGCGGGGCGGCGAACATGGCATTACGCCACAATGGCTCCTTCGGCAAGGCGGTAAATCCTGCCAGCAGCACCAGCAGGCAAACCACCAGCAACCCGCGCAATGCACCGAAAACAGCACCAAGACCACGATCGACAAAACCCAAGCCGGCTTTCTTGAATAGCTGTGAAAGCGCGATTGCCAACAGACTGCAAAGCAGCAATGTCGTCAAAAATACAATCAGGAATGCAGCAAGCATCTTGAGCGCATCATTCGGAATCGCTTCCGGCAACAACGGTATCAAGTCTGTCGCATACAAACGGGCGACGATAAATGCAATGAACCAGCTGGCCAGTGCCAGAATCTCGCGCACGAAACCGCGCATGATGCTCAGCAGAACCGAGAGCCCGACGATAGCGAGGACGACATAATCAAATCCGGTCATGCGTTACTTATTGGTAATGATCATGCCGGACAAACCGGCGTCCTTGATATCAGCAAGCGCATCATCCGCAAGCGCCCTGCTGGCAAAAGGCCCGGCCCGCAAGCGTATTTTTTCACCCTGAGCCGTCTGTATTTTTTCCGTACTGGAGGCGATGCCTATCGCCCTCAACTTTTCAACCAGTTGCTTGACGTTGCCGGCATCGGAAAAAACACCGATCTGAACGGAATATGTCTCGGTCTTCGGGGCATCCTGAGACTGTACTGTGACAGGCTCAGACGCTGGCGATTGCGCCAGCGGTGTCTGGTTCGCTGCTGCAATCGCGGCCGCATCTGCCTCAGCGCGCAATTCAGCATCGCGTTCCGTCAGTCCTTGCAGTTCGTGCGATTCGCCGGGGCTGGCAGTTTCATCGGAAGTTTCAGGCACGGAAATGACCGGAGTGACGCTGGACGTGAAGTCTTCATCATCCTGACCCGGAATGGAGATTGCGATTTCGTTCTGAGGCAAAGTGGCCGAGCGGTCGTCAAGCACCATGGGCAGTATGGTGACCATCAAAAGAACCAGCGCAATTGCACCGACCAGCCGTCTGCGCGCTCTTTTTTTGAACTGTAATTCCTGCTCATCCGACTGCATTGATGATCGCTCCAGCGGCATTAAACATGCCAATCAAGATGAAATATTGAGTGTAAGCGCAGGCAGAACCCGCATGATTTCAGCTACCGTAAAAAACGAGCCGAATATGATTATTCTATCATTTCTGCCTGCGTCCAGACAGGCTTGCCTCAGGGCACCGGCAAGATGATCGAATGATTGCGTTTCCGCTTGTATCTCAGCCCGTTCGAAAGCTTGGTGAATCTGCGGCACACTGGCAGCACGCACATGGTCGACGGTCGAGAGATACCATTGATCTATTTCTCCGGCGACCGCAGAGGCCACGCCAGCTACATCCTTGTCGGCAAGCATGGCAAAAACCGCGAGCGTTCTGCCTTTTATTGGCTGCTGTCGCAGATTCTGCGCGAGTGCAACGGCGGCGTGCGGATTATGCGTCACATCGAGGATGATGTCCGGGTTGCGGGCCACACGCTGAAAACGACCTGCAAGCCGCACGTGACCCAAACCGGAATCGATATGCTGACGCGAGACCGGCAGCTTGTGCTGCATGGCTTCGATTGCTGCCAGTGCGCTGGCGGCATTGATCAGCTGAAAATCGCCGGTAAGTGCAGGCAAAGGCAGTCCTTCAAGACTTGCGGTACCCGAATAATCCCAGGTGTTGTCTTTTCTGCGCAGTTTGAAATCGCGACCGATCAACCTGAGATCGGCCCCTATCTTTTGCGCGTGCCGGACAAGTGATGCGGGAGGCTCAACATCACCACAGACGGCGGCAACCCCGCAACGGAAAATACCGGCTTTTTCAAAGCCGATACTTTCACGGCTGTCGCCGAGAAATTCGATGTGATCGATATCCACCGCAGTGATGACCGTACAGTCCGGCTCAAATGCATTGACTGCGTCGAGCCTGCCGCCCAAACCAACTTCCAGAACCGCAAGGTCAACCCGCTGCTGCATGAAACACCATACAGCCGCGAGCGTACCGAACTCGAAATAAGTCAGTTGCGTCCCGCCACGTGCTGTTTCCACAGCGTTGAAAGCTTCAATCAAGGCCTGATCGGATATTTCAACGGTGCCGACCCGGACACGCTCGTTATAACGCAACAAATGCGGCGAGGTATAGCAGGCAACCTTGTAACCGGTCTGATGATAGATACTTTCCAGCATGGCACAGGTAGAGCCCTTGCCATTGGTACCACCAACGACGATCAACGGAAAGTCTGGAGATAGCCCGAGTCGCTGCTTGACTTCCAGCACGCGATCGAGACCCATGGAGATGGATTTCGGATGCAAGGCCTCAACATACTGAAGCCAGCCTGCCAGATCAGTTGGCAGGGATGTCGTCGGCTTCACTCGATTAACGCTCGATATCAGGCAACCGCTGGTTTGCGTTGCAAGCCGGAGATCAGGGTTGCGAGTTTGTCACGCATCTGACGCCGGTCAACAATCATGTCGATAGCCCCATGCTCAAGCAGAAATTCTGCGCGCTGGAAGCCTTCAGGCAGCGTTTCGCGCACGGTTTGCTCAATCACACGCGGGCCGGCAAAACCGATCAGCGCATTCGGCTCGGCGATGATGACATCCCCCAGCATGGCAAAACTTGCAGAGACACCGCCCATGGTCGGGTCAGTGAGAACAGAAATGAAAGGCAGTCCGGCCTCGCTCAGCTGTGTCAACGCCGCACTGGTCTTGGCCATTTGCATCAGCGAAAACAACCCCTCCTGCATGCGCGCGCCACCACTGGCAGAAATACAGACGAACGGCACCTTGTGCTCGATACAAGCATGGACACCACGCACAAAGCGTTCGCCCATGACCGAGCCCATGGAGCCGCCCATGAATTTGAATTCGAAAGCAGCCACAACGGCAGGAATGGTTTTGATGCTGCCCTGCATGACAATCAGGGAATCCTTCTCGCCCAGTTCGGCCTGTGTCGCCTTCAGACGATCGGCATAGCGTTTGGTATCCTTGAATTTGAGCGGGTCAACTGGCTGAACCTCGGCGCCGATTTCAAAACGGTCATCGGCATCCAGAATCAGATCCAGTCTTCTTCTGGCCGAGATACGGTGATGATGGCCGCATTTCGGGCAGACCTCGGCGTTGCTTTCCAGATCGCTGCGATAAAGTACCGCATCGCAGGCCGGACACTTGCTCCAGAGGCCTTCCGGTACGGTCTTTTTACCGGCGCCCTGGGCCCGGTTGATTTTTGGCGGGAGTAATTTTTGCAACCAGCTCATGTTTGCTTCCTCGTCTAGTTGGAGTCGATCGCAACGCGCAATTCGTGCGTCAATGCGGCAATATTGCCAAGGAGTTCCTGCTCGGAGGACTTTTCCACTTCCTGCACCATACGGCTACCGACAACGACTGCATCGGCGATGCTGGCCACCTGTTTTGCTGTTTCCGCATCCCTGACGCCAAAACCGACGCCAATCGGCAGACTGGTCTTGGTTCGGATATCGGCAAGACGTTCGGTGACCTGGACGATATCGAGGTTTTGCGAGCCGGTCACGCCCTTGAGCGATACGTAGTAAACGAAACCGCTGGCCTGATTGACGATGGTATCAATCCGGGCTTGTTCGGTCGTCGGCGAGAGCAGAAAAATCGGGTCTATGTCATGGCGCTTGAGCAGCGCGACAAAATCGGTGCATTCCTCGGGCGGGTAATCAACCGTCAGCACGCCATCGACGTCAGCAGCTTTTGCGCGCTCGACAAACGTCTCGATGCCCATGGCTTCGACCGGGTTGGCATAGCCCATGAGGATGACAGGCGTGACAGTGTCCTGCTTACGGAATTCCGTCACCATATCGAGCACGGCGGCGAGACCGACGTGATGCACCAGGGCCCGCTCGCTGGCTCGCTGAATCACCGGGCCATCAGCCATGGGGTCGGAGAAAGGAACGCCCAGCTCAAGCATGTCGGCTCCGCTTTTTACCAGCGCGTGCATCAATTCGACGGTATGCCTTGGGTGCGGGTCGCCAGCGGTAATGTAGGGAATCAATGCTTTTTTGTGTTGTTGCGCCAGCTTGGCAAAAACCGATTGGATACGAGACATGGATATCGTTTCTGAATCTTTAGTGGGTAGGTTGGGATTAAAGCTCGATGCCGGACAGTCTGGCCACCGTGTTCATGTCCTTGTCACCGCGGCCGGACAGATTGACCAGCAGCACTTGGTCAGGTGTCATTTCAGCAGCCATTTTCATCGCGTGGGCAATGGCGTGGCTGGTTTCCAGGGCCGGGATGATGCCCTCGGTGCGACACATGGTGTGGAAAGCGTGCATCGCCTCTTCATCGGTAATGGCAACATATTCGGCACGATGAGAATCCTTGAGCCAGGCGTGCTCCGGACCGACACCGGGATAATCCAGACCGGCAGAGACAGAGTGTGTTTCAATAATCTGTCCGTCCTTGTCCTGCATCAGATAAGTGCGGTTGCCGTGCAAAACACCGACCGGACTATTGGCGGTCAGCGGCGCTGCATGCTTGCCGGTTTCAATGCCATAGCCGGCCGCCTCGACGCCAATCAGACGCACATTCTTTTCGTCGATATAGGGATAGAAAATGCCCATTGCATTGGAGCCGCCACCTACGCAGGCGATCACGGCATCCGGCTGGCGGCCGATCATTTCCTGCATTTGCTGTTTGGCCTCGACACCGATCACAGACTGAAAATCACGCACCATCATCGGGTAAGGGTGCGGGCCGGCAACGGTGCCGATAATGTAGAAAGTATCAGCCACATTGGTCACCCAGTCGCGCATGGCTTCGTTCAGCGCATCCTTCAGGGTTTTGGAACCGGACTCGACCGGCACCACGGTGGCACCCAGCAGCTTCATGCGGTAAACGTTAGGGGCCTGGCGCTTGACGTCTTCCGAACCCATATAGACGACACATTCCAGCCCGAGGCGGGCTGCGATGGTTGCGGTTGCGACGCCATGCTGACCGGCACCGGTCTCGGCAATGACGCGGGGTTTGCCCATGCGTTTGGCCAGTAGCGCCTGACCGACCGTATTATTGACCTTGTGCGCGCCAGTGTGATTGAGGTCTTCACGCTTGAAATAAATGCGGGCGCCGCCGATTTTGTCGGACAGGCGCTCGGCATGATAAATCGGGCTTGGACGGCCGACGAAATGCTTGAGATCGTAGGCGAATTCGGCAAGGAATTCCGGATCATGGCGATAGCGCTCATACATGACACGCAATTCTTCGAGCGCCTCGATCAGTGTTTCCGCCACAAAAATACCGCCGTACGGGCCGAAATGTCCACGCTCATCCGGCATATCATAAACTTGCATGACTGACTCCTCGCATGAATGCAGCAATTTTGGCTGCATCCTTGATACCTTTGTTAATCTCAACACCACCGCTGACATCCACCGCGTAGGGCTGAACCTGTGTTATTGCCGCCGTCACATTTTCCGCCGTCAAACCGCCTGCCAGCAACACGGGCAAGGGCAACGATCGGGGAATGATATTCCAGTCGAATATCTGGCCTGTGCCGCCGGGAACACCTTCGATGTACGCGTCCAGCAGCAAGGCGCGGGCCTGTTTGAACTGTTCCGCGTATTGTAGCAAATTTGTCCCCGCTTTGACGCGAACAGCCTTCATGTAGGGCACGCCATAGGCATTACATTGCTCCGGCGTCTCATTGCCGTGAAACTGCAGCAAGTCCAGACGCACATACTGCAGAACCGTTTTGATCTGTTCTGCTTCAGCATCGACGAACAGGCCGACCACGCTGACAAATGGCGGTATGCTCGCAACAATCTCGGCTGCCCGTTGCAGACTCACATGCCGCGGACTGGGCGGATAAAACACCAGACCGATCGCATCGCATCCGCCCTCGATGGCTGCTTTCGCATCTTCGATTCGGGTGATACCACAGATTTTGACTCGGGTTCGCAATGCACGCCCTCACAGGAAATGAACAGTCGTTATCTTAAAGCAGGCCTGCACATATGCGTAGTGAATCAGAGAAAAATTGCTGACAACTCGCGTGCGGTGGACGGCAGCTGCCATTTGGCTTCATAGCCTACGCCGGTGAGATAAAGTCCGTCAGGTGCGAATGTCGGCGGCGCGCGCTTGCGATCCTTGCTGTCGATCAGGTCTCGAATGAACTTCGGCGGAAAACTGCCCTTGCCCACATAGACCAGTGCGCCAACCATGTTGCGCACCTGATGATGCAAAAATGCGTTGGCGCGAAAGCTGAACAGAATCCTGCCTTCACAACCTTGAACAGCTGCGTCATGCATGGTTTTGACCGGCGACTTCGCCTGGCATTCGGCAGCACGAAATGCGCTGAAATCATGTTCGCCAAGCAGATAGGATGCTGCTTGCTGCATGGCTGGGAGATCAAGCGGTGCGTGAAACCAGCCGGCCTTGCCGGCCATGATGGCAGGTGCGACAGGCTGATTGACGAGAAAATACTGATAGCTGCGTTCAAATGCGGAAAAACGCGCATGAAAATCGTCATTCACTTGGTTTGCCCACAGCACCCTGACATCCTGCGGCAGGTGTGCGTTGACCCCCCTCACCCAAGCCGTCAATGGCCGCAGGGTTGCCGTATCGAAATGCACGACCTGTGACAGCGCATGAACACCGGCATCCGTGCGTCCGGCGGCAATCACGCTGACCTCATGCCCGGCCAGAACAGCCAATGCAGCTTGCAGCTTGTCCTGCACACCGCAACCGAAAGGCTGGCTTTGCCAGCCGCAAAAACCGCGGCCGTCATATTCGAGTCCGAGCGCTATACGCATAAGACATAGCCTCCCAATGCAGCCATTGCAGCAACTGCGAAAACGTCCGATATTTTCGCTGCGGGCCGTTGCAGGACAATGCTCTCCGGAGCATTGACATCCGGCTTCAACAGATGCTCGATCTGCAGTAATTGCCGGATCGAGCTGCTATCGGCCGACGACTCATGATGCTCCACATAATGCAGTGTCAGCCATAGCCTGACGGCAAAACGCTCAGGCTGAACACCCAAAAAGCTGAATGGCTTGACCAGCCAGTAAAGACCGGCAATCATCTGCTCCCGGTCCGTGGCCGTCAACAGCCAGGCAAGCGCCGCCATGATCAGTGCCAGTCGTAATGCTTGCTCAATCCCGGCATGCACGCCCTCATAGGTGGGCGCGAGGGAAAACATCCATCCGGCCACATACTCACCTGGAGTGTTATAGGCATACACCAGCAACATGACGAGGAGGATATAGCGCACCCGCTTCAACAATCCGAAAAACTCGCGAATTGCCGGGAATCGACTTAAGTCAGAAGAAGCAACATATCCCTTCAGATACATCAGATCGACGACCAGCAAGATCAACATCATGCAAACAAAAAGAAGCTGTAGCTCCATCTGCGTCAGGCCATAAACCATAAGCGCAAGAATCAACAAAAGCAGAATGCGGGCAGAAGGATGCATCAGGACAGGATAAGTGATCATTCAACAAAAAACCGGGCATATCGCCCGGTTTCATTAAAACACAATTGCGTCATGCGAGGCGGCTCGATAAAACCTGCGCGCGTTCGCGCTGCTTTTCGCTGCCCTCCTTCATGACCTCATCTATCAGCTCGCGCGCCCCTTCATGGTCACCCATGTCGAGATAAGCTGTCACCAGATCGAGTTTGGTATCCACTTCATCGGGCTCGGCTTCGGGCGTTTTGATCTCTATGGTTTCGGCTTCGGGCTCCTCGTTATCGAGCTCCAGACTGATACCGGATAAATCAAGCTCCAGCCCGGCCGACTGCAGGCTTTCCTCATGCGCATCCAGTGCATTTTCCGCCGTCTTCTCCTGCAATGCTTTCAGCTTTGCTGTTTCATTGGCCAAGGAATCAAGACTCAGGTCGATATGCGAAATATCGTGCTCTACAGCCGGCTGCTCTTCCTGCTGCAGGTCAGGTTCGAACTCGGCAACAATGCTGGCATCCCCATCTTCGGACAGGTCAGCAACACCGAAGTCTCGATCAGCATTTGCAGCAGATTGTTCTGCATCGAGATCAAGGCTGGGAAGCTCCAGTTCGGGAAGACTGCTCTCAGGCGCAAGCCCGGATTCTGCTGTCGTTTCATTCAATGGCGAGCTTGGCATGGGCGCAATTGGCTGCAATTCAGGCAGCATTAATACTTCATCGGCAGATTCTGCATTTTTCGGCGCATGATTTTCTGGCGACACATTGCTTGTCTCAGCATCCAGCTCGAAATCAAGCGAGATATCTTCTTGAGGTTCAGCAGTCACTGAAGTGGCAGAATCGACCGCCGTGGTTTCCGGCACGGCTTCCTGCTCCAGTCCGGTCTCCTTCTCCAGTCCATCAAGCGAAAACTCAAGTGCACTGTCAAGCTGGTCCTTGTCAGAAGCGCTTGACTCATCGGGTTGGGTTTCAGCCGCGCTGGCTTCGGTTGCCGCAACAGGATTTTCCGTTTCTGAACCGGTTACCGGCATCGTCTCAGATGTCTCAGCCGTAACCGCTGCGGGTGGCACATATTGCGCCGGATTTTGCGATTTACTCAAATCATACAAGGGGTTGGTTGACTCCAGCCTGCTACCCATTTCAACCACCTTCAGCCAGACTGGGTCTTCTGCGCCAAGTGTTGAATAGAGTTCACCCGCAACCGCTTCAAATGCCGAGTTATCGCGCCGACCGGCAAAAATTTCCAGCAGCTTGAGGTGCAACTCGTAACGCTTGGGATCCTTCTTGATCGCGTCGTTGAGTATTTCTTCAGCCTGCGAATCGCGGCCATAAGCCATATAAACTTCAGCTTCGGCAATCGGATCGACATCATGGGTATCAATCATGCCGCTCGAACTTTGCGAAAAATCAGTCAGAAAGGATGTGTCTCCCGTCTCCACCCTGCCACCTTTAGTGTTGCCGAATACGGTATTGGCTCGCAGGCCTCCGGCAGTGAGGATGCCACGCTCGAAACTGTCGAGATTCTTCTTGCGCCGGTTACGCAGGTAGAGCCAGCCGCCTCCCAACAGCACAAGGGCACCGCCTGCCAGTGCAAGAACCGGCATGTTGTGCGTGAGGCTATCCAGCAAGCCGGGTTCTTTGACCGGCTCAATATTACGTACCGGTTTCTTTTTTGCGGCTGGTTTGGGTTTCTCTTCAGCAGCAGGTACAGCAGGCTTTGCCTCCTGCGCTGCGGGCTGTTCAACTTGCGCTTCTGCCGGAGCAGTTGGCGCCCCCGGCGCTGTCGCATTCTGCTGCAAATCCGCCATCATCTGATTCTTGATGGTCAATAAAGCCTGCAGGTCGGCCACTTGCTTTTCCAGCATGGCGGCACGCTCGTCCGCCTCGCGCACGCTTTTTTCACGCGCGGTATTTTCTTCCTGCATGGCATTCAGCCTGTCCTGTAAGGCTTTCACTTCACTGGCCTGATCTGCCGCCTCAGCCTCGCTTTTTGAAAGCTTTACGACATCCTTGGGACCGCTGACGGCGGGCGCAGATTTGTCTTCGGCAGCTGCCTTGAGCTTTCCTGAGGCAGCCTCGTCACCGGCAACCTCCGATGCAGGCACGGACTCCGACACAAGTTCAGCCAGCCTGTTACGATAAGCATTCCAGTCTGCCGTCTGTACGCGGATTTCTTCGCGTGCTTCATGTTGCGTGATGTTGGAAAGCTCAGCGGCAGAAGGTGCCTTGATGATCTGGCCAACCTTCAAGCGGTGCATGTTTTCTGCAGTAAATGCCTGTTGGTTGGCGCGGTAAATGCCGACCAGCATTTGATCGAGACTGTAGCCCTCTACCTGCATTTCCCGTGCAATCTTATTAAGGGTGTCACCAGGTTTGGTCGTAATGGTTTTTTCCGTCTGCGGCTCTGCCACAGGAAGCGGAGCCGGCTTTACAACCGGGCGCGTAGCCTGCCCAGCCGACGGGCGTGATTCCTGCAGTGGATCCGGTTCAATGCGAGTTGCCGGCGCTGCCACGACGGACGGCTGCGGGTCGCGATAGCCGGGAGGGTCAAGCAAAACCGTGTATTCACGCAGCAACCGGCCGGTTGCCCAATCAACCTGAATCAGCATGTCGAGAAAAGGATCCTCCACCGGCTGATGCGTACTCAGCTTGAGTTTTGCACCGCCGTCAGGCCTGCTGACGATTTCAATCTTGATGGCATTATGAACGGATGTACGCTCTATGCCCTGGATGGCATAGGCTTCGTAGGGAGCGATGCTGGCAGTAAGGGAGGAGAGTTCGTCGGGCGTTGTTGAAACAAGATCTATTTCAGCACTTAAAGGTTCGCCCAGGCCGGAAATGACCGTTAATTTTCCCAAACCTGCTGAGTGGGCGGACAGTGGTAAAAATGCAAAGCATACCGCCAATGCAATTTGCTTGAATTTAGACTTGTGCACACCCTACCCTTATCAAACTTTTATAGTAGCTTTATTAAACTAACATCAAATAGTTAGACATGCAAGCTAACACCTCACATTATATTTGCGAGTTATCCCTATCAAAATACAATAATCGGAAAAGGGTTCTGGTCTTCTTATCGTTCGATCAATATCCTTAACATACGACGCAAAGGTTCTGCCGCGCCCCACAACAACTGATCTCCGACCGTGAACGCAGCAAGGTAGACATCTCCCATGCTCATCTTGCGCAAACGGCCGACCGGCACACTTAAAGTGCCGGTGACCGCAGCCGGGGTGAGCTGTCGCATGGTCGCGTCACGCTCGTTGGGGATCACCCTGACCCAGTCGTTGGCTGCGGCGAGCAAGGCGTTGATATCGTCGAGGGCTACATTCTTTCTCAGCTTGATGGTCATCGCCTGCGAGTGGCAGCGCATGGCACCGATGCGCACACAAAGGCCGTCAATCGGAATCGGAGTGTTCTGCAGGCCGAGTATCTTGTTCGTTTCCGCCCCGCCTTTCCATTCTTCCTTACTCTGTCCGTTACCGAGATCCTTGTCGATCCATGGAATCAGGCTGCCTGCCAGCGGCACGCCGAAATGCGCTGTGGGGAAACGTTCATCGCGCAGCGTACCGGCAACTTCGCGATCGATATCGAGTATGGCTGAAGCCGGATCCGACAACAGATCGCTGGCGACGCGGTGCGCTTCGCCCATCTGCTTCAGCAATTCGCGCATGTTCTGCGCGCCTGCGCCGGAGGCTGCCTGATAGGTCATCGAAGTTGCCCACTCAACCAGATTGGCACGGAACAGACCGCCTAACGCCATGAGCATGAGGGACACGGTACAGTTGCCGCCTACCCAGTTTTTGCCGCCGTTGGCGAGCGCCTGATCTATGACGTTGCGATTCACCGGGTCGAGAATGATGACCGCGTCTTCTTCCATGCGCAGTGTCGATGCCGCATCAATCCAGTGCCCACCCCATCCTTCGCTGCGGAGCCTGGGAAACACTTCTGTGGTGTATTCGCCGCCCTGGCACGAAATAATGACATCCATCGCTTTCAGTTCTGCAATATTTCTTGCATCCTTCAGCGGCGGAATTTCGCAACCGACATCAGGGCCCTCGCCACCGGGACTGGAAGTAGTGAAGAACACCGGCTCGATCAAAACGAAGTCGTTTTCCTCGCGCATGCGCTGCATCAGCACCGAGCCGACCATACCGCGCCAACCGATAAAACCTACTCGCATCATTTTATTAACCCCTAAATTCATTCAACCACTGAGGTCACAGAGAGCACCGAGAACTACAAAAACTTGAAAATACTCCGTGATCTCCGAGTTCTCAGTGATGAGTTCTATCACAGCGCCGCAACGACAGCATCACCCATGGCGTTGCAACCGACTTTACTGGCACCTTCCGTCCAGATATCGGCTGTACGGAAGCCTTGAGCCAGCGTCTTCTTCACGGCGTTCTCGATACGCAATGCGTTGTTTTCATCATTGAAGGTGTAGCGCAGCATCATGGCGGCGGAGAGTATGGTCGCCAAAGGATTGGCCACATCCTTGCCGGCGATGTCAGGAGCAGAGCCGTGGCTCGGTTCGTACATGCCCTTGTTGTTGGCATCGAGCGACGCGGACGGCAACATGCCGATCGAGCCGGTCAGCATCGAAGCTTCGTCCGACAGGATGTCGCCGAAGATATTGCCGGTGACCATGACATCGAACTGCTTGGGCGCACGCACCAGCTGCATGGCAGCATTATCGACGTACATATGGCTAAGCTCGACTTGTGGATATTCCTTTGCCACCTCAATCATCACCTGGCGCCACAACTCGGTGGTTTCCAGCACATTGGCCTTGTCGACGGAACAGACTTTCTTGTTGCGCTTCATGGCGATCTGAAAAGCGACATGGCCGATGCGGCGAATTTCCGATTCGTTGTATCGCATGGTGTTGATGCCCTCACGCTCGCCGTTTTCGAGCGTTGAAATGCCGCGCGGTTGTCCGAAATAGATGTCACCGGTCAGCTCGCGCACGATCATCAGGTCGAGGCCGGACACGACTTCCGGCTTCAGTGTGGACGCCGAAGCCAACTCCGGATAGAGCAATGCCGGACGTAAATTGGCAAACAGATTGAGTTCCTTGCGGATACGCAGCAAGCCACGTTCAGGTCGCATGTCACGCGGCAGACTGTCGTATTTCCAGTCGCCTACTGCACCGAGCAGAACTGCGTCTGAAGACTTTGCCAGTGCCAGCGTATCGGCGGGCAGCGGATCACCAGCCGCTTCGTAGCCGGCGCCGCCGATCGGTGCTTCCTGCAACTGTAAATCAAGATCAAGTGCGTTGAGCACCTTGACGGCCTGCGCCACGATTTCGGGGCCGATGCCGTCACCCGGCAATACTGCTATTTTCATCATGCTAAATTCCGGAAAAGTTTGAGATGATTCGTTTCAATTGAACAGCCATGGCTGGCTGCTCTTGTGTTTTGCCTCGAACGCCTTGATCAGATCTACCTTCTGCAAGGTCAGGCCGATATCGTCCAGACCGTTCAACAGACAGTGCTTGCGGAAGGCATCGACTTCAAACGGGAAGGACTGGCCGCCCGGAGTCACCACTACCTGCTGCTCAAGATCAACCAGCAATTGATAACCGGGGGTTGCCTGAACTTCATTGAACAGCTGGTCGACCTCTGCGGTGTCGAGCATGATCGGCAGGATACCGTTCTTGAAGCAATTATTGAAAAAGATATCAGCAAAGCTCGGCGCAATAATGGCGCGAAAACCGTAGTCAAGCAAAGCCCACGGCGCGTGCTCACGGCTGGAGCCGCAGCCGAAATTCTCACGCGCGAGCAATATGCTGGCACCTTGATAGCGTGGCTGATTGAGGACGAAATCCGGGTTGAGCTTGCGCCTGGAGTTGTCCATGCCTGGCTCGCCGTGATCCAGGTAGCGCCATTCGTCAAACGCATTGGGGCCGAAGCCCGAGCGTTTGATCGATTTCAGGAACTGCTTCGGGATGATGGCATCAGTGTCGACATTGGCGCGGTCGAGCGGTACTGTCAAACCCTCTAATTTCACAAAAGGCTGCATAAATTTTCTTTGCTTAATGGTCTGATTTTGATTATTTGGCCGATTTTTGCACCGCTTCACCGGCTTTTTCCAGGTCCTTGCCAACGCCGGCGACCGTGTTGCATCCGGCGAGCAAACACGCAGCGAACAACAAAACTGCAGTCATCAGGTTTTTCATTATCTTGCTCTCCATCAGTTATGAAATTCAGGCAATCTGCCTGACGTCGACGAAATGGCCAGCCACGGCAGCGGCAGCGGCCATTTCCGGGCTTACCAGATGCGTACGCCCGCCCTGTCCCTGCCTTCCTTCAAAATTGCGGTTGGAAGTCGAGGCACAACGTTCACCCGGCTCCAGCCTATCTGCATTCATGGCCAGACACATCGAGCAGCCGGGCTCACGCCATTCGAATCCGGCCTCCTTGAATATTCTATCCAGCCCTTCCTGCTCGGCTTGTGCCTTGACCAGACCGGAGCCCGGCACTACCAGCGCCAGCTTGACGTTAGCGGCAACATGCTTGCCCTTGGCGACAGCTGCAGCTGCTCGCAAATCCTCGATGCGCGAGTTGGTACATGAACCGATAAACACCTTGTCAATGCGAATCTGAATGATCGGCGTGTTAGCTTCAAGCCCCATATATTGCAATGCGCGCTCGATACCGCCGCGCTTGACAGGGTCGCTCTCATTCTCCGGGTCCGGCACCCGGCCGTCGATGCTGGTGACCATTTCCGGGGAGGTTCCCCAAGTCACCTGCGGCTGAATATCTTCTGCGCGTACCTCGACAACCGCGTCGAATATAGCGCCCTCATCGCTGTGCAATGTGCGCCAGTAAGCCACAGCAGCATCCCATTGCTCCGGCTTCGGTGCATATGGGCGACCCTTGATGTAATTGATGGTGATATCGTCCACCGCCACCATACCGGCGCGCGCGCCGGCCTCGATCGCCATATTGCAAAGCGTCATGCGGCCTTCCATAGTGAGGCTGCGAATGGCAGAACCGGCAAACTCGATCGCATAACCGGTGCCGCCGGCAGTACCGATGCGGCCGATTACCGCCAGCGCAATGTCCTTGGCCGTGACGCCGCAACCCAGCTTGCCTTCGACCAGTACCTGCATGGATTTTGAGCGCTTCTGCACCAGACACTGGGTCGCCAGCACATGCTCGACTTCCGATGTGCCGATGCCGTGTGCCAGCGCACCGAAAGCGCCGTGCGTGCTGGTGTGCGAATCACCGCAGACCACGGTCATGCCAGGCAAGGTAGCACCCTGCTCCGGGCCGATCACATGCACGATGCCCTGACGCGCATCGTTCATCTTGAACTCGGTCACGCCGAATTCGGCACAATTGTTGTCAAGCGTCTCGACCTGCAATCGCGAGATCGGGTCGGCAATTCCCTGACTACGATCCGTCGTCGGTACATTATGATCCGGCACCGCCAGCACCGAACTCACGCGCCAGACCTTGCGCGCGCTCATCTTGAGCCCTTCAAATGCCTGCGGGCTGGTCACCTCATGCACCAGATGGCGATCGATATAGAGCAGCGCGGTGCCGTTTTCCTCGTGCACCACATGCGAATCGAACAGTTTTTGGTAAAGCGTTTTTGCCATGTCACATCCTGTAAGACTGCAGAAGTTTGTCTGCGGTATCGTTTTTAATCCCTAAAGTTACCGAACTGCAACGGAAAATCGGTCACATTCTTTTTCACGTAAGCAATCGCCTCTTGCAACAGGTCACGCTTGGCGCCATTCACGCGCACCGTATCGCCCTGAATGCTGGCCTGCACCTTGAGACCGGAGTCCTTGATCAGCTTGACAATCTTCTTCGCCAGTTCGCTGTCGATACCGGCACGGATTTTAAGATCCTGCTTGACCTTGTTGCCGGAAATTTTCTGCACGTCCTGATGATCCAGACGCTTGCTGCTATCGGGTTCTTTTTTCTCCATGCCGGGCAGCAAAATATCCTTGATCTGGTCGAGCTGAAAATCGGAATCGCCGTGCAGCGTGATCAGCTTGTCCTTCTCATTCAATTCCAGCTTAGCGCTGGTGCCCTTGAAATCATAACGGTTGGCGATTTGCCGGCCGGCAACATCGACCGCATTCTTCAACGCAACCATATCGACTTCAGAACTGATATCAAAAGACGGCATCTTCCAACTCTCCAAAATTAACTGCAAAGTGCGCGGCGAGAACCGGAATTCGCACTTTTCCCATGCATCGGACCCCGGTGCATGACGCGACATTCAAACGTTTATTCAAAATGGCAAACGTAATCCAGCATCTCGATGGTTTCAATATCGAAGCTGGAATTACCCGGTACGGTGAACTTGTCGCCGGCCTGATAGGTTTTCCAGTTACTTTCGCCTTGCAACCTGACCTTGCAAACACCGAGATTGATTTCCATCAGTTCGGGCGCTGCCGTGTTGAATGTCAGCGTGCTGGGAAAAATGACACCTATGGTGCTGCGCGTGCCGTTCGGCAACAACACGGTATGACTGACACATTTGCCGTCGAAATAGACGTTGGCTTTCTTTTTGACACTGACATTATCGAATTGCGCCATGCTGGTTATCCACGAGTTTTAAAGCAAGTGATTATCGCAGAAATCCGGCGCCGTCTCCACTAGAAGGCCGCATTGATGCCGCAGCCACGGATCAAGGCGCAGGGTTCATGTAACGCAAATGCAACTGCTCGATTTTTTGCAGCAATTCGGTGGAAAGCGGCTTCTTCCAGGCGCGGAAGTTCTCCTGCAACTGCGCCATGCTGGTGGCACCGATGATGGTGCTGGTCACAAACCAGCGGTGATAGACGAAGGAAAGCGCGAGTTCGGCAGGACTGTAGCCGTATTCGCGCGCCAATGCCGCATAGGCGGCAGAGGCCGGTTCGACGTTGGGTTTTTCGTAACGCTGGGCAAAGCCCCTGAACAAGGTGGCGCGACCGCTGCCACCTTCAAGATATTTACCGGTCAGATGCCCGAAAGCGAGCGGCGAGTAAGCCAGCAAACTAAGCTGCTCGCGATAGCCGATTTCGGCCAGCCCAAATTCGTAACCGCGGTTGATCAGGTTGTAGCAATTCTGGATGCTGACGATACGCGGCAGGTTGTATTCGCCGGCGACACGCAGAAACTCCATCACGCCCCAGGCGTGCTCGTTGGAAACCCCGATGTAACGGATCTTGCCGGCCTGCACCAGTTCGGCCAGCGCTTCCAGCTGCTCGCGCACGCTGACCCATTCACGTTTGATGCCATCGTCATACTCGGCCATGGGGTCGAACTGATACTGGCCGAACATCGGCACATTACGCTCCGGCCAGTGCAATTGGTAGAGATCGATATAATCCGTCTGCAAGCGGCGCAACGAGCCTTCGACCGCTTCCTGCAGGTTCTTGCGGTCTATAGCCAGCGGGCCGCCGCGTATCCATTCCAGCTTGCGGCGCGGGCCGGCAATCTTGGTTGCCAGCACGATTTTTTCGCGCGGCTGCCGCTTGAGCCAGTTGCCGACGATGGTCTCGGTACGGGTATAGGTTTCGGCCTTGGGCGGCACCGGATACATCTCGGCGGTGTCGATGAAATTGATGCCATTGGCGCAGGCGAAATCGAGCTGCTGATGTGCCTCGGCTTCGGTATTCTGCTCACCGAAGGTCATGGTACCGAGGCAGATGGCAGAAACATTCAGGTCGCTGTGACCGAGCTGACGATATTCCATAGGACTCCTGAATTGGGGCGTAATAAAACTACTGTCGTTTCGGCAATCTGACTTCAACCGCCAGACCGCCCAGTATCGATGAGCGTTGCAACATCAGCTCACCGTCATAACTCTCGACGATATCACGCACGATGGCAAGCCCAAGGCCGCTGCCGGGCTTGCTTTCATCAGCGCGGAAACCGCGCCGGGTAATCTGATCAAGCTCTCCGGGGCTGCATCCGGGCCCATCGTCCTCGATGCGGAAAGCCACACCGTCCCGGTCAGCAACATTCAGCAGGATACGTTTACGGCTCCACTTGAATGCGTTATCCAGCAGATTGCCGAGCAACTCCAGCAAGTCCTCCTGATCACCGCTGAACTGTGCGTTGTCATCAACATGCCAGATCAAATCACGCGGCTGCCCGGCATGCATCAATTGCAGGGTCTGAACCAGCAGGGCGATTTCCTCGCGCAAATTGACGCGCTGCCCGGGCAACGCGTCGCCGATCAGCCGGGCACGCTTGAGTTCACGCTCGACGATGCGCCGCATGGCTTCCGTTGATTCTTCCAGCGGCTGGCGCACCTGCGGCAAAGCCTTGACCTCCGGTCGCTCAGAAAGCTGCTGCAACACGGCCAGCCGCGTTTTCAGGGCATGTGCCAGATTGCCGAGCGCCTCGCGCGAACGACGCGCCTTGTTACTCATCGTAATCAAAAGGCGGTTCAACTCTGCAATCACCGGCGCAATCTCGGCCGGCCCGGTCATTTCCACGCGGTCGGTTTCGCCGCGTTCGAGCCTGGCCATGCTGGCGCGCAAGCTTTGCAACGGCCTCAGTTCGCTACGCACTATCCAGTTCTGCATCAGCAACAGGATCAGCAGAATGACAACAGATACAGCGCCGTACAACCACTGGAACTGGCGCAAACCGGCGTTGAACACTTTCAGGTCCTCTGCCACCATGATTCCGATCAATCTGTCCTGTTTAAGATATCCGCTGGTCACTGTAAGCAGATTCTGCTTCTCCGGACCTGCCATGTTCAGGCGTATCTCCACCCCCGCGTTCACTTCCGGCACAAGCAGGTCTTTATCCCACAGTGAGCGTGAAACATACTTTTCGTCGCCGCTGCTAATGACGAAATAGTGACCGGAAAACGGCCGCTGATAAACCGTACTGATACGGCGCGTGTCGATCTGCAGCCGCCCGTTTTCATCGAAGCGCAGGCCGGCGAGCAGGCTCTCGCTATCCTGCACCAGACGGTTGGCGACCTGATTCTCGGTGAGATGACGAATGGCATAACTGGCGAGCAGCCACTGTACAAACAGCAAAAGCACCAGGCTGAGCGCCAGCCCCCAGGACAGACGGCTGCTGAGCGATTTCGGCGGAGATTGACGTTCGGGCGATTTCACGATTGGCGGCTACCGAAAATATAACCCTGGCCGCGCCGCGCCTGAATCATTTCACTGCCGATTTTCTGTCGCAGACGATTGACATAGACCTCCATCACGTTGCTGTCCTTGTCGCTGTCATAATCGTAGACATGCTCGGCCAGACGGCTCTTGGACAACACCTGCCCCGGATTGAGCATGAAATAGCGCAGCAAACGGTATTCCGTGCCGGTCAGCACGTGACGCTCACCCCTGCGGTCGACCAGACACTGCGTCTCTTCATCCAGCGTCAACCCTTCGACCGTGAGGGGCCCGACCGGCGCTCCCTGGCTGCGCTTGAGCACGGCACCGATGCGGGCCACCAACTCTTCGGTCTGGAACGGCTTGCCGATGTAGTCGTCAGCACCGGCCTTGAAGCCTTCGACCTTTTCCTGCCAACTGCCCCGTGCAGTCAGAATGATCACCGGCACCTTGTTGCCGCGGCTGCGCCAGTTGGTCAGCACGGTCAAGCCCGGCCGTTTTGGCAGCCCAAGATCGAGAAGAATGAGGTCGTAGGGCTCGATGTCTCCCAGGCCTTCGGCATCCATACCATCCACCGAAACATCAACCGCATAACCCGCAGCCTGCAGGCTGCTCCTGATCTGCGGCCCCAGTTGCGGATCATCCTCTACCAGCAGAATGCGCATGCGCCTGCCTCAGTCATCGATTTCGAGTTTGATCAACTCGCCGGTTTTGGCATTGAGCTTCAGCTCCCAGACCACGCCTTTGGCATCGAGAATCTCGACCTCGTAAACGTAACGGCCCTGGCGCTTTTCCAGCTCGGTTTCAAGAATGTCTCCCGGCTTGATCGCGCGCGCCAGTTCGGCAATTTTCTCGAAGGACAGTATCGCGCCGGACGCCTGCAATTTGCGCACCTGCACGAGGTCGACATCGTCAGCCAGTGCCGGAGCAGTGCCGCCGGTGAAAACACCGAGGGCCAGTAGCGCCATCACTATGGATTTAATTGTCATTTCCGCACACCTGATGAAATCATGTCTATTGAAAACCATTGACTATAGGGATGCAAACTGAATTCAAACTTAACCGCCTTCTGCTCGCCGTTTTCCGCCAGCTTGTCGAAAAGAATTTATGCGGCTTGTTAAAAAACCGTGATATCGCTATGATATACCTACAGTTTCAAGCAGGGAGAGGCCCGTGGATATTCATACTGGCGAAATTTACGGCAAGCAGACATTGAGCCGGTTCGTGATGTACAACGTCCTCAAGGTCAGCAAGGGAAGTATCACGCTACAGAACATCGACAACCCGCTCAGCCTGTTTGAAACCACGGCAGAAAAGCTCCTGTCTTCCGGCTACATACGCGTCAGCCAGACGCCTTACATCGATATCACCGCAGAAAAATCCAGACGGCGTGGCGCTACCAGAAAACCAAGTCGCTGCCCGCACACGGTCGACTTCATTGAGGACCGCGCAGACAGCCAGCGGCCCCATCCGATCATCGCTGACCTGTTCAGCTAGGCGGCAAGCTGGCATTCAGCCAGCCCGCATTCAGCAGCCGGCATTATTCTGACGGCGGCGCGGCCCAGAGGTCGTGACCGTCGGCAGCGGTAATCTGCACTTCCACCAGGTCTCCCGGCTGCAGACCTTCAGCATCGGCAAGATAAACCACGCCATCGATTTCCGGCGCATCAGCGCTGGTCCGGCCGATCGCTTCATCGCCGTTCACCTCATCGACCAGCACGGTCTGAATACTGCCGACCTTGCGGCGCAGTTTTTCGGCGCTGATGGCTTCCTGTAAGGCCATGAATCTGGCCAGCCGCTCCTGCTTGATCTCTTCCGGCACCTGGTCCGGCAGCGCATTGGCCGCCGCGCCTTCGACAGCGGAATAAGCGAAGCAGCCTACACGGTCTAGTTCCGCTTCCTGCAGGAAATCAAGCAGCATGGCAAAATCCTCTTCGGTTTCACCCGGAAAACCGGTGATGAAGGTACTGCGTATGGTGATATCAGGACAAATCTCACGCCAGGCCTTGATGCGGGCAAGGTTGTTCTCGCTGCTGGCAGGACGTTTCATGGATTTCAGAATGCGCGGGCTGGCATGCTGAAACGGCACGTCGAGGTACGGCAAGATGGTACCTTCGGCCATCAGCGGTATCACTTCATCGACGTGCGGATAGGGATAGACGTAATGCAATCTGACCCAGACGCCCAGTTCGCCCAGCGCCTTGGTCAACTCGGTCATTCTGGTCTTCAGCGGCCTGCCGTTCCAGAAACCGCTGCGATATTTGACATCGACGCCGTAGGCACTGGTGTCCTGCGAAATCACCAACAGCTCACTGACGCCGGCATTGACCAGATTTTCGGCTTCGTTCATCACTTCGCCGACCGGCCGGCTGACGAGATCTCCGCGCATGGAAGGTATGATGCAGAAACTGCAGCGGTGATTACACCCTTCGGATATTTTCAGATAGGCATAATGCCGGGGCGTGAGGCGCACGCCCTGCGGCGGCACCAGATCGGTATAGGGGTCATGCGGCTTGGGCAGGTTGTCGTGCACGGCACTCATCACCTCCTCCAGCGCATGCGGGCCCGTAACGGCCAGCACGCTCGGGTGTGCATTCTGCACCACGCCGGCCTTGGCACCGAGACAACCGGTGACAATCACTTTACCGTTTCTGTTCAGTGCTTCGCCGATGGCATCCAGCGATTCCTCGACTGCGCTGTCGATAAACCCGCAAGTATTGACCACGACCAGATCGGAGCCTTCGTAGCTGCCGGAAATCTCATAGCCTTCGGCCCGCAACTGGGTCAGAATGCGCTCGGCATCGGATGAGGCTTTGGGGCAGCCGAGTGAAACAAACCCCACTTTTGGTGTCGATGAACTCATGATGGTGATACGACCGAATGAATGAATGAATGAATTTCTAAAAATAACTGTCCTGCACGGCAAGGTTAGCGTTGTAACATAGGCCAACCCGATTCACGCAAAGAACGCCTGATGTATATCGTTGCAATCGCCTGGCTCTACGTTACCCTGCTGATGGCGCTGACCGAGCCCAGTATCACAGCCGGTGTGCTGACCTTTCTTTTCTACGGCCTGCTTCCCTGCGCGCTGTTCGTCTGGATCGTCGGCACACCCCAGCGCCGCCGCAACCGGCTCAAGGAGGAAGCGGCAAAGCAGTCTGCCACGGGCTCACTCGAGCACGAGCTTGATCAACCAGATGGAACTGATACCAAGCGCGATTAACACCACCTGCTGCACGGTGGCTTTCAGCTCCGTGCGTTTGTGCAGACTCGGAATCAGGTCGGCCACCGCAACATAAATCATGCTGGCTGCCGCCAGACCGAGGATGGTCGGAATCCAGTTGGAGACCACCTGCAAGGCAAAGTAGGCGGCCAGCCCGCCCAGAACTGCGGCAAAACTCGACAGCAGATTGAACAGCAAAGCCTGCTTCTTGCTGTAGCCGGAGTGCAGCAGTATCAGAAAATCACCGACTTCCTGCGGAATCTCATGGGCGATGATCGCCAGCGCAGTCACCGCGCCGAGTTTGATATCGATCATGAACGCAGCTGCAATGAGAATACCGTCAACGAAGTTGTGAAAGGTATCGCCGACCATGATCATCATGCCGCTACGGCCCTGATCGTGATGATGGCCGTGACTGTGCCCATGCCCATGGTGCCCGTGTTGTGCCTCATGGTCATGCGGCGCATGGACTTCGCATTCGTCGCCGTGGCAATGACGCCATAACAGCAGTTTTTCCAGCACGAAGAACAGCAGAATGCCAAGCAGCACGGTTGCCGCCATCATTTCGATGCTGGAAGTCTCGCTGAAGGCATGCGGCAGAATCTCCAGGAAAACCGCGCCCAGCATGGCACCAATGGCATAGCTGACCAGCATCGGAATCCAGGCGATGCGGGCATTGAGCGCAAAAACCGCAGCGCTGATGACGCTCAATCCGGCACCAAGCAGGCAAGCACCCACGATCCAGACCAGCACGGGAAATTCGGAAATCGTCATGAAAGCAATCGCAGAAAAATCGGCATTATAAACGAGGCGGCATACAATCGCGTCTTGTTGTACCGGCAACCCACCATCTGTGAACTCAAGCCAGCCAAATCATGGTCGCCATGCGTCCGCTTGCACCATCGCGGCGAAAGGAAAAAAAACGTGCCTCATCGGTAAAGGTACAAAAATCCCGGTCTGTTCCACCACCGTAAACAGCAGTCATGCCGAGCCGGTTCAATCTTTGCCGCGCGAGCAAGTAAAGGTTGCCCAGCCATTTACCCTGACCCGACGGTGTGAATGCACTGATCGCATCGCTGTGTGCGGCAATGAATTCCTGCCGCACTTCTTCACCGACTTCAAAAGCCTGCGGGCCGATTGCCGGGCCGAGCCAGGCCATCAGCGTATCCGGAGCAGCATGCATGGCCTCAACCGTTGCCTCGATCACCCCGTCGCACAGCCCACGCCAGCCGGCATGCGCTGCCGCCACGACGCTGCCTTGCCGGTCACACAGCAGCACCGGCAGACAATCGGCCGTCATGGTGACGCACACCGTACCGGAACGTCGCGCAAATGCCGCATCGGCATCGGGCACGCAGCCCGCAAGCGCCGCATCGACCACGGTGATGCCATGCACCTGATTGAGCCAGACCGGCTCTGAGGGCACATAACGGTTGAGTTGCTGGCGATTGCGTGACACCAGCAAGGGGTCATCGCCGACATGCATGCCGAGATTGAGACTGTCGTAAGGCGCCGGGCTGAACCCGCCTGTTCGTGTCGTCTGCAAGGATTTGACGCTGGCCGGAGCAGGCCAATCAGGGAGAATCAGATCACCATCACTCAACATCCTCATCCTCCTCGAGGTCTTGATAATCCACGATGTCTTGGTAATCCTCGTCGTCGTAGTCTTCCTCATCCTCGTAATCGAATGCCATCGCCTCATCGGGCTCGATGGCATTCTCAGCGCGCATGGCTTCCAGCAACGCTTTCATGTCTGCCGGCAACTCGATCTGCCAGTGCATCGGTTCACCGCTCTCCGGATGTATCAGGCCAAGCTTGATGGCATGCAGTGCCTGGCGCTTGAAATCGCCGAGGACATCAATCAGGTGCTGTGACATGGCGCGATGCGGCACAATCCCGCGCAGACCGTAGACCGGGTCACCGACAATCGGCGCCTTCAGGTATTGCATGTGCACGCGGATCTGATGTGTACGGCCGGTTTCCAGCATGCAGCGCAGATAAGTATGAACAGCAAAGCGCTCCAGCACTTCATAATGGGTCACCGATGGCTTACCCATTTTATTGACTGCCATTCTGGTACGGTGATGCGGATGCCGGCCGATCGGCTGATCGACCTTGCCGTTGCGCCAGACATTGCCCCAGACGATGGTGCGATATTCCCGCTTCACGGTGCGTTCCTGCAACTGTCTGACCAGGCTGTTCTGCGCTGCAATGGTTTTCGCCACCACCAGCAAGCCACTGGTGTCCTTGTCCAAACGGTGAACGATGCCGGCGCGCGGCAGCTCTTTCTGCTGTGGCAAGTAGTAAAGCAGCGCATTCAGCAGCGTGCCTTCCCAATTGCCTGCCGCCGGATGCACGACCATGCCGGCCGGCTTGTTGATGACCAGCAGATGTTCGTCTTCATGAATGATGTCAAGCGCGATGTCTTGCGCCTGAAATGCGGTGGATTGCAGTGCCGCCTGCGGAAATATGCGGACCGATTCACCACCCCAGACCTTGAGTTTCGCTGTCGTCGGTTTGGCGTCGATGGTTACCAGCCCATCCTTGATCCAGGCCTGCAGTCGGGAACGCGACTGCTCGGGCAAAAGCCGTTGCAAAGCCTGGTCGAGGCGCATGCCGCCGAGGTTCTGAGGAATCTCAAGAGTGATAGGTGTGGTCTGTGTCATCGGTTATAATCGGTGCAACTCTATATGGTTTTGCAAACGGACGTTGTTAAATGAAACATAGTTTAGCGGTAATTGCAGCGCTCATCCTGACAATCGTGGTCAGCGGCTGCGCGATTTTCGGCGCACCGACGGTGCTCGATGAAACCAAGGGCTGGGGCGTGGAGCGTCTGTATTCCGAGGCCGAGGCCAAAATGCGCGAACGTGATTACGAAAAGGCCATCAGCTACTTCCAGACATTGGAATCCCGTTATCCGCATGGCCGCTATGCCATGCAGGCTCAGCTGGAAATCGCATATGCCTATTTCAAGAAAAATGATCCAGTGCTTTGCATTGCAGCCGCTGACCGTTTCATCAAGATGCACCCCAACCACCCGAATATTGACTATGCATACTACCTCAAGGGCATCGCCACTTTCAGCGAACGTGGCGTCGTTGAAAAACTGACGCGGCAGGAGATCAGTGATCGTGATCCGAAATCCATGCGCGCTTCGTTTTTTGCCCTCAAGGAACTGATCACCCGCTATCCGGAAAGCCGCTATGCCAAGGATGCGGCACTGCGCATGACCTACCTGGTCAATCAGCTGGCCGAACACGAGCTGCATGTTGCCCGTTACTACATGAAGCGCAATGCCCATGTTGCCGCGCTCAACCGCGCCCAGTACGTGATTGAAGCCTACCCGGATGCCATCGCAAAAGAAGAAGCACTCATCATCATGATCAGTGCCTACGATGCCTTGCAAATGGATGACCTCAAGCAGGATACCTTGCGGGTGCTGAAAGCCAACTTCCCCGAAAGTGAAATGCTGGTAGGCAAGAACGTCCCCAAGGATCAGCGCGTCTGGTGGAAATTCTGGGAAAGTCTCTACGCCAAATAAGCATTAAACCCTGACTGCATTTCAGCGCATCAGCTCGCCAGCCCACCCCTCAGCCTGCGCCTTTGCGTTGCCTGTCTGCCCTGCTATCTTCGCCGCTACCTTCCCTGTTTGCGCTTCTTCTCTTCCTCTTCGCGCTTGGCTTTCATCATCGCGCGCTGAGCGACCTTGCGCCTGCGCATGCTGACAATGCCCTCGCCGCTTTTGGGTTTCTCCGGCTCGGCATAAGGATTGTCACCCTGTTTGAACTGCACCCTGAGCGGCGTGCCGGATAGCTGGAACACCTTGCGGAACGTGCCCTCCAGAAAGCGCTTGTAACTGTCCTTGATACCCTCGACATGATTGCCGTGTATCACCACCACAGGCGGATTGCTGCCGCCCTGGTGCGCATATCTGAGCTTGGGCCGGATACCCTTGCTGATCGGTGGCTGGTGTTGGGTAGTCGCATCGATCAGCACCCGTGTGAGCTGAGGCGTTGCCAACTTGGCCATGGCCGCCTTGTAGGCCTGATCGACGGAAACGAACAGCTCCGTCAGCCCCTTCTTGCGCAAAGCGGATATATAGTGGAATTTGGCAAAATCGAGGAATTTGAGCTTGCGGTCGATCTCGCGCTTGATCCACTCGCGCTGGTCTTCTTCGAGACCGTCCCATTTGTTGATGGCAACCACCAGAGCCCTGCCGCTATCCAGTATGTAGGCGGCGACATGCGCGTCCTGTTCGGTAATGCCGTCACGGGCATCGACGACCAGAATCGCCACGTTGGCCTCTTCGATTGCCTGCATGGTTTTTACTACCGAGAACTTTTCGATCGCCTCGAATATCTTGCCGCGTTTGCGCACACCGGCGGTATCAATGAGTTTGTAGTGCCTGTTGCCGCGTTGCAGGTCGATCTCGATCGAATCGCGTGTGGTGCCGGGCTGGTCGAATGCGATCACACGATCTTCGCCCAGCAAGGCATTGACCAGCGTGGATTTTCCGACGTTGGGGCGGCCGACGATGGCAATTTTTGGCACCTTGCTGTCATCTCCGGGTGCTTCAGCCTCTGCGTCCGGCTCTGCAAAGGGCTCCAGCGCCAGTTCGACCAGATCCCTGACGCCCTCGCCGTGCGCGGATGAAATGGCCAGGGGATCGCCCAAGCCAAGTTCGTAGAACTCTGCAGACACGATTGCGCGTTGCATGCCTTCGGTCTTGTTCACCGCAAGCAGCACGGGGCGTTGACTCTTGCGCAGTTTGTCGGCGATGACCTTGTCCTGCGGCGCAAGGCCGTTGCGGCCATCCACAATGAAAATCACGACATCGGCCTCATCGATCGCCAGCAAGGTCTGTCTTGCCATCTCCTGCAGGATACCGGTATCGGCGAGCGGCTCGAAACCACCAGTATCCACAACCAGATAAGGCATGCTGGCACCGACGCCACGGCCATAGTGGCGGTCACGGGTAAGGCCGGGCAAGTCTGCTACCAGCGCATCCCGGCTGCGCGTCATGCGATTGAATAAGGTAGATTTACCGACATTGGGTCGGCCTACCAGTACGATGGTCGGGAGCATGATAAGTAAGGAATTTACCTGATTGAAACGGCGAAGAGGCTGCCGTTACGTGTTTGTGCCAACAGGACGCCGCTATCCAGTTCGGTCATGTTCGGCATGATGGGGCTATCGTCAGTTTTGATGCGCGCGGCAAAAGCGCCGTCTTCGCGTTGCAGAAAATGCAGATAGCCCTGGACATCGCCGACAGCGATCAGGTCACCCATAGGCAGCGGCGCGGACAACTGGCGATAACGCAGGTCACCCTGACGCCAGAAGGTCTTGCCACTGGCATATTCAAGCGAATAGACAGCGCCCTGGGCATGGGTCAGATAAAGACGGGAAGCTTCACCGCTGATACCGTTATAGCTGGAAATATCCCGGCTCCAGCCCACCCGGCCGGATGCTCGGTCAATCGCGGCCACCTTGCCCTGGTAGGCAACAGCAAAGACAACAGGGCCATCGACCACCGGAAGACTGGTGATGTCGGCGATGCGCTCGATCTCGGTGGTGCCTTTGGGTTGGGCGACGGTTGCCTCCCACAGGCTGGTACCGTCGGTTGCACGTACCGCCACCAGTTTGCCGCCTGCGTAACCGGCATAGACAACCCCATCAGCAATGACGATACCGGCACTGCTGCGCAAGGTTAGCGCCGGCGTGGAACGCTCGAACACCCATCTGCGCGAACCGTCGACAACATTCAAACCAAAAATACGACCATCACCTGCCCGCACGACAACAACATCGTCATGAACACGCGGAACACTCAGCACTTCGCTGCTGATCTTGGATTTCCACAGCAACCTCGATTGCTGGTCGTAAGCGAGCACATGGCCGCTGGCAGTACCGACCAGCAGCAGGTTGAGGCTGACGCCAACACCTGCCGAATAGCGCTCGTCGCTACGGATGCGCCACTCCTCCTTGCCGCTGGCAGCGTTGATCTTGATCAGCTCACCGTTTGCGCTGGCGGCATAGACAAAACCATTGTCGACCGCCGGAGAAAAATCAAAATTGGCAGCCGTACCGAGACGCTGACTCCATAGCACTTGAGGGGTAGCAACCGGCTTGAATTCTACCAATTCAGCAGGCGGATTGAGTTCCTCACGACCGAACACGCGCTCGGAGACATCGCGCTTCAAATCCGTCAGCGAGGCACAGCCTGCCAAAAACAGGCTGACCAGCAGAATGCCGCAAGACTTGGTCAAACTGCTCACCTACTCTCCCAACGCTTCCAGCTTGTGCTGGGTGTAGCGGGCATAACGGCTGCCGAACTCGAATTTCTTCACGGCATCTTCGTAGGCGGATTTGGCTTCTGCCTTGTTGCCTTGCGCTACCAGAATGTCGCCCTTGAGATCGGCAAACAAAGCATCAAAACTGGCTTCATGCTTCTCATTGACCAGCTTCAGCGCATCGTCATATTTTTTCTGCTCGAACTTGAGTCCGGCAAGCTGCAGCTGCGCAAGACTTTTGACCGATTCCTCGGTGGCATTCTTGTAAGCCCATTCGGTCTGACTGACCGCGCTATCCACATCTTTGGCAGCATAATTGGCTTTAGCAGCCAGCAAGGCAGCGCGTGCAGCATAAGGCGTGGAAGGATATTTCTCGATGATCTCGGCGGAAATCGATTGTATCGTCTTCACATCCGTCGGGCTGGCATCGCCCAGTTCCATGAATCGGGCTGAGGCTTCAGCAGATTGTTTGGCCTGATACTGTTTCCAGCCCTGATAGCCAACCACGCCAGCAATCACCAGGCCTGCGATGATCAGCACTTTATTGCCATTAGCTTTCCACCAGCTCTTGAGTGCGTCTAACTGGTCCTGTTCTTCCAAATCGAGTGCCATTCTGGTTTCCTAAAACTGAGTATTACGCGGCCAGTGCATGCCGGCCGGGTATGGATTGCAATAAATTACGCGTATATTCCTCGGATGGCGTATCGTAAATACGTTCGACCGGGCCCTGCTCGATCAGTCTGCCGCGGTGCATCACTGCCACTTCATCAGCGATATGCCGCACCACGCGCAAATCGTGACTGATGAAGAGGTAACTGAGCGCCATCTCCTGCTGTAGCTCTCTCAGCAACAGCAGTATCTGTGCCTGTATCGATACATCCAGTGCCGACACCGGCTCATCGCAGACGACGACTTTCGGCTCCAGCACCAGCGCGCGGGCAATACCGATGCGTTGACGCTGACCACCGGAAAACTGGTGCGGGTACTTTGCCATATCCGATTCGGCAAGACCGACACGCGTGAGCATTCTCACTACGCGTTCGCGTCTTTCCTCGGCATCTCCCAACTGATGAATCAGCAACCCTTCTCCGACAATCTCGCCGATGCGCATGCGCGGATTCAGCGAGGCAAAAGGATCCTGAAATACCATTTGCAGATAACGGCGTTGTGCACGCAGTTTTGCGCCTGACAAACCGGCCAGGTCTTCACCCTGGAAAATGACTTCGCCACCATCCAGGGGCTGCAATTGTAACAGACAACGTGCGAGGGTGGATTTTCCGCTGCCCGATTCGCCAACGATGGCCAGGGTCGTACCCTGACGCAAATCAACGCTTACATTATCCAGCGCCTTGACCAGCGTGGTGCCGAGACCCAGTTTGCCACTCCGCTGTTTGTAGAATTTACTGAGATTTCTGCCGCTCAGAATGATGTCGCTCATGCTGCCACCTCTTCATTCAGCCAGGCATAATCGATCGGCTTCAGGGGCTTTTTGCCATCGGCGTCGGGTACGCAGTCAAGCAAGGCTCTGGTGTAGGGATGCTGCGGGTGTTGCAGTACGCTGGCAACCGGGCCTGCCTCAACAATCTCTCCGCGAAACATGACGACGACATCATCGGCAATATCGGCCACCACGCCGAAATCGTGCGTAATGAACAGCATGGCCATATTCATGCGCGTTTTCAGTTCGCTGAGCAGCTTGAGTATCTGTGCCTGCACCGTCACGTCCAGCGCCGTCGTCGGTTCATCGGCGATCAACATGGCTGGTTCGCAGGCGATACTCATTGCAATCATGACGCGCTGGCGCTGACCACCGGAGAGTTCATCAGGATAACTATTGGCCCGGCTGGCCGGTATGCCGACCTGTTCGAGCAATGCTGCGATTCTTGCCTTCAGCGCCTGACCTTTCAATCCCTGGTGAACAATCAGGGTTTCGCCGATCTGCTTGCCGACGGTGAGAACAGGATTGAGCGAAGTCATCGGCTCCTGGAAGATCATGCCGATACGCTGACCACGTATCTGCCGCATGGCTTCGTTGTCGAGAACGGTCAGATCGCGCCCCTGAAATATGACACGGCCTTGTGCAAGTTTGAGCTGGCTGGATAGCAGCCCCATCACCGAAAGCGCCGTCAGGCTTTTACCGCTGCCGGATTCACCGACCACACACGTGGTTTTGCCTGCCTCAAGAGTGAAAGAAACGTTGTTGACCAGACGCCTGTCGGGCGCGTTGACTGGCGTTACGGTCAATCCTTCAATCCTGAGCAGTGCTGTCATGTTTTAAGTTTCCCGATCGCTTGTTCGATTGATAATCTTTGTTGCTCGCCTGCTTCAAGCAACGGTTTCAGCGTCACCTCTGCTGCCAGCACCTCATCTTCGCCCAGAATCAGCGCGTATCTCGCTGTAGAGCGGTCAGCTTTTTTCATTTGCGATTTGAAGCTGCCGCCGCCGCAATGCTGAATCACCGTGAGCCCGGCATTACGCAACTGTTCAGCCAGGCCCAGTGCTTTCTGTTCTGCCGCGTCGCCGACATTGACGAGGTAGACATCAGGGCTTTGCTTCGCCTCGATACCGTATTCCTGCATCAACAAAAATACGCGCTCCAGCCCGATACCGAAGCCACATGCAGGCATGGCTTCGCCGCCCAGCCGTTCAACCAGCGTGTCGTATCGGCCGCCGCCGGCAATGGTGCCTTGGCTGCCGAGCCGGGTGGTCACCCACTCGAATACCGTGCGGTTGTAATAATCCAGTCCGCGTACCAGCCGGTGGTTGACCTGATAGGCCACCCCGGCCTCGTCCAGCAAACGGCACAAGCTATGATAGTGTTGGCGACTTTCGGTTCCCAGCGTGTCGAGCAATCGCGGCGCTGCTTCGATCATCGCCTGCATGCGCGGATTCTTGCTGTCCAGTATGCGCAGGGGGTTGGTGTAGAGTCGGCGTTTTGCATCTTCATCCAGCAAGTCCTGATGCTGCTCAAGATAGGCAATCAGGGTTTTGCGGTACTCGGCACGCTCTTCCGCATCGCCGATGGTATTGAGATGTAGTTCGACATCCTTGAGGCCCAACTCGCGCCAAAGCCGGGCCAGCATGATGATCTGTTCGGCATCGACATCCGGCGAGGCAAAACCGAACGCCTCCACACCGATCTGATGAAACTGGCGCTGACGGCCTTTCTGCACATTCTCGTGGCGAAACATCGGACCCATGTACCACAGACGCTGCGGACCATTGTAGGTCAGGCTGTGCTCGATGACGGCGCGAACGCAACCCGCAGTGCCCTCCGGGCGCAAGGTCAGCTTGTCGTCATTGAGCGCATCGGTCCAGGAATACATTTCCTTTTCGACGATATCGGTATGCTCGCCGACACTGCGCACGAAAAGGTCAGTTGCCTCGACAACCGGCATGCGGATATTGCGATAGCCGTACTGCGCCATAACGCGCCGGGCAGTATCTTCGAGCAACTGCCAGAGCGGGGTATGCTCGGGCAGAATGTCGTAGAAACCCTTGATGCTCTGGAACTTGACGCTCTGAAACCTAGTGGTTTGAGGTTTTGTGCTCTGCAATTTTGTGCTCTGTAATGTCGGATTCTGTGAATGATTCGTCATGCTGTGCGGGTTCTGCCTCAAGTGAATGCGAGCATGTTTCAGACTGCGCGAATCGGAATGGTTCTGGCCTGATCCGGCAGCTTGTGCTCCTGCCGCAGCTTGCCGCCCACGCTGTAATTCTTCTGCACGTAATCCTCGACAATGGCCTGAAATTCCTCGGCAATTGCATCGCCCTTGAGCGTTACGGTCTTTTCACCGTCGACGAACACCGGTGCAACCGGAATCTCGCCGGTGCCCGGCAAGCTGATACCGATATTGGCAAGTTTCGATTCGCCCGGTCCGTTCACCACGCAGCCCATCACCGCGACGTTCATCGTCTCGACGCCGGGAAACTGTTTGCGCCATTCCGGCATCTGCTCGCGCAGATAGCGCTGTATTTTCTGCGCCAGTTCCTGGAAAAAAGTCGATGTCGTGCGGCCGCAACCCGGGCAGGCAGTCACCAGCGGCGTAAACGAGCGGATACCCATGGTCTGCAGAATTTCCTGCGCGACGACCACTTCCCTGGTTCTGGGTTCGTTCGGTTCCGGCGTCAACGAAACGCGTATGGTATCGCCGATGCCTTCCTGCAACAGCAGCGCGAGCGCCGCTGTCGAAGCAACGATACCCTTTGAGCCCATGCCGGCTTCGGTCAGCCCGAGATGCAGCGGGTAATCGCAGCGCGCTGCAAGATCACGGTACACGGTCAGTAGATCCTGCACATTGCTGACTTTGCAGGAAATGATGATGTGGTCGGCCGGCAAACCCAGCGCTTCAGCCTGTACAGCACTCTCCAGCGCAGACTGGATCAGGGCTTCGCGCATCAGGGCATCGGCAGGCATGGGATCGGCACGCTTGGCGTTTTCGTCCATCATGCGTGCCAGCTTGGCCTGATCAAGACTGCCCCAGTTAACGCCGATGCGTACCGGTTTGTCAAAACGAATCGCCGTTTCTATCATCGAGGCAAACTGTTCGTCGCGCCTGGAACCCTTGCCGACGTTGCCGGGGTTGATACGGTATTTTGCCAGCGCACGCGCACAGTCAGGATATTGTGCCAGCAGCTTGTGACCGTTATAGTGAAAATCACCCACCAGCGGAACATCGCAACCCAGAGCATCCAGCGCCCGACGGATGTTACCCACCTGCGCCGCAGCCTCGGGCGAATTGACGGTGATGCGCACCACTTCAGACCCCGCTTGCCACAATTCGAATACCTGACGCACGGTAGCTTCGGCGTCGGCGGTATCCGTATTGGTCATGGATTGCACTACAACCGGCGCACCGCCACCTACCGGCACATGGCCGACCATAACGCGATGACAGTTGCGGCGTTGGATTTTTGCTTGGGCTTCCAAGATTACTCCAGCTTCAATCTGGCGACTTTATCGCTACCGGTCACAGGCGCGAGATCGACAGTTTGTTGATTGAATACAAGCGTCGTACTGGGTGCATTGCCGACAATCACTTGAAACGGCGGCTGTCCTTGCAGAATCTCTTCGATGTCCGATGTCAGGATTTTATCCATCACTTTGTTGTTGGCAGCATCAGTGATGCGCACCCAGCTGTTTTCTCTGGCTTTTATTCTGATTTCGGCAAGCGCGGCATGAGTCGCAACGGTCTGATCGGCTTCAATCCGCGCTGTCGCCGCAGGCGCGACAGGCAGGTCCGCGCCGGGAAAAACCGCTTCTGCTGAAGGCAACTGCATTTCCGCTTCCGCAGCCGTCGCCGTGCTGCTCAAGTCCGGCAGCGTAACTGTCTGGCCGCGCGTTTCGGGCAGCATCTTCGTTTCAGACAGCGCCACAGCGAGGCCGGAAGATGGCTCTCCACTGTAATCCATGTAGATCAGCCAGGAAGCCACCAGCAACAGGATCAATACACTGACCATCACATACCATAATCTGGGACGTTTCTCTTTACCAGGCATCATGATGTTCTCGGACGGGATACTGATGGGCTGAGGCTGACTTGAGGGACTGAAGGCGCCATAAGCGCGAACCAAGGGTTCGGCATCAAGCTCCAGCATGCGGGCATAGTTGCGGATGAAACCACGCGTAATCGTCGCTTCCGGCAGCACCGAAAAATCATTATTTTCAAGCGCAAGCACCTGCCTCGGACTCAAACGCAGATAGGCGCAGACATCGTCGATTTCGAGATTTTTCGACTTGCGCGCCGCCGTCAGTGCCTCACCGACGGACAATCGACTCTGCTCTGCTGAATCGTTCACTTGATTTAAATCGCTCATGCTTTCATTGTCCGGATATCAATGCTCTGGTTTGTTCAGAATTAGGATACCTGCGCCGCAACTCCTGGGCATAGCTTGCCGCGGCATCTCTGTTGCCGATCTGACGTTCAACCTGCACGGCAAGCCAGAGAGTCTCGGCAGATGGATTGCTGCCCAGCGGTGCCTGCAGATATTCGCGCGCCAAACCGAATTTCTTGCGGTTGAACTGAATCAATGCAAGTTCATATGAAGCCTTGTGCAACAAAGGCTGAATCTGCAAGGCCTTGCTGAAATATATTTCGGCATTGTCGACATCCTGCTTGCGCAAGGCGCATATGCCTGCATTGAGATAAGCGATGTCCTTGGTGGCATAAAGCGGGTTTTTGACAGCTTCCATGAACTGGGGAATCGATTCGTCTATACGATTACGCGAGCAGAGAAAAGTCCCGTAGTTGTTGCGCGACTCCGGATTGGCCGGCTCCAGATTGATGGCGCGCCTGAAATTGGCGTCCGCCTTGCTGTCTTCACCCAGCGCGGCATAGACCAGCCCGAGGCCGTTGTATGCCAGTGCGTAGTCGGGATCGATTTTGCTGGCTTCGGTAAATTCCTCAAGCGCAATCGCAATCTGCCCTTGCGAATAGTAGCCGGCCCCGAGTTCGGTATGGATGCGGGCGCTTTCGCGCTTATGCGCTTCTGCCCGGTTGTTGGCGGGTTGGCCCGCGCAGCCTGCCAGCATGACTGCAAGCCATATGGAGAACCACAGCTTCATGTGACGACCTCAACAGGAATACGGTTGAACGTGCGGCGAGTCTTGTCCTGCACCTTGCCTGCCAGCTGACCGCAAGCGGCATCGATATCGTCCCCGCGCGTCTTTCTGGTCGTCACCACATAACCGGCCTGCATTAGCACATCGCGGAAACGGCGAATATTATCCGGCCGCGAAGTTTCATAACCGCTGTCAGGAAAAGGGTTGAATGGAATCAGGTTGAACTTGCAGGGCACGTCACGCACCGTTTGCAGTAACTGGCGGGCGTGCTCGACCGAGTCGTTGACGCCGTCCAGCATGACATACTCGAAAGTGACAAAATCGCGCGGCGCTTTCACCAGATAGCGCTGACAGGCAGCCATCAGCTCCTTCAGCGGGTATTTTTTGTTGATCGGCACGATCTCGTCACGCAAGGCATCATTCGGCGCATGCAGTGATACGGCCAAAGCCACCGGGCAATCTTCTTTCAACCTGTCCATGGCCGGCACCAGGCCGGATGTAGAGAGCGTCACACGGCGGCGGCTGAGTCCATAGGCCGAATCATCCAGCATGATCTGCATGGCGGTGACGACATTGTCATAATTGGCGAGCGGCTCGCCCATGCCCATCATGACGACGTTGCTGATGATACGATCACCGGGCGGCAACATATCGTAGCCATCGGCCTGGCGCAGCGAACGGTTGGCCAGCCAGAGCTGACCGATGATTTCCGACACCTTGAGATTGCGATTGAAGCCCTGCCGGCCGGTCGAGCAGAAGGTGCATTCAAGCGCACAGCCCACCTGCGAGGACACGCATAAGGTGCCGCGGTCATCCTCGGGAATGAAGACGGTTTCGACGCCGTTGCCGGCGCCGGTACCGATCAGCCATTTGCGCGTGCCATCGTCGGAAACCTGTTCGGTTTGCACCTCAGGCAGCGTGATGCTCGCCTCGGCGGCAAGCTTCTCGCGCAATGATTTGGCGATATCCGTCATCTGCGCGAAATCGTTCACGCCGAAATGATGCATCCAGCGCATCAGCTGTTTGGCGCGAAATGGCTTCTCGCCGATTCCCTTGAAATAATCAGCGAGCTGCGCCTGATTGAAATCGAGCAGATTGACGGTCATTAAAGTTTATTTGCCGAAAAAATAGGCGATTTCGATCGCGGCGTTTTCTGCAGAATCGCTGCCATGCACGGCATTGGCATCAATGCTCTCGGCGAAATCTGCGCGAATGGTACCGGCAGCCGCTTCTTTGGGGTTGGTAGCTCCCATCAGTTCGCGGTTCTTGGCAACAGCGTTTTCGCCTTCCAGCACCTGAATCATGACCGGGCCTGAAATCATGAACTTGACCAGATCGTTGAAGAAAGGGCGCTCCTTGTGTACCGCGTAAAAGCCTTCAGCCTCGGCCTGGCTCAATTGCGCCATTCTGGCTGCGACGATCTTCAGACCGTTGGATTCGAAACGCGAGTAAATCTTGCCGATCACGTTCTTGGCAACAGCGTCTGGTTTGATGATGGATAAGGTGCGTTCTACAGCCATGTTAACTCCGATAAGTTGATAAAACAGATGAAAAAATCAAGACGATTTCAGGATGCAAAGGGTCAGTTTGCAAAGACCGTTAAAATACCATTTTAACGTTGCAAAATAAACCTCCAGAACAGATTTCCAGAGCCCAGAATTCAGGCCGATCAGGATGACGGCACCGCCTGCCGTTGACGGCGTGCTTCATAGAGGCAGATGCCGCTGGCAACCGAAACATTCAAGCTTTCAACCGATCCGAACATCGGAATGCTGACCAGCGCATCGCAGGTCTCCGCCGTCAAGCGGCGCAAGCCTGTGCCCTCGGCACCCAATACCAGCGCCAACGGACCCTGCAAGGTCATGGTCAAGAGACTGTGATCAGCCTCGGCCGCCGCGCCTACCATCATGACGCCCGCCTCCTTCAATTCGCGCATGGTGCGTGCAAGGTTGGTCACGGCGATGAACGGCACGGTTTCTGCCGCGCCGCACGCCACCTTGCGCACGGTCGCATTGAGGCCGACAGCCCTGTCCTTGGGCGCGATTACCGCATGAACACCCATCGCATCGGCGACACGCAGGCAGGCGCCGAGATTGTGCGGGTCTTCAACCCCATCCAGAATCAGGAAGAACGGCGGCTCCTTCAGTTCCGACTCAAGAATGTCATGAATGTCCTTATAAGGCATCGGCGTATCAATCACCCGGGCGATCACGCCCTGATGACGGCCGTTCTGGCCAGCCAGACCATCAAGACGCGAGCGCTCAACCTGCATCAGTCGCACACCGGCGCTTTCCGCCATGCCCAGCAGATCTTTCATGCGCGCATCAATACGGTCACGGTCTATTAATATTTCCTGCACGCTGGCGGCGTGTTGGCGCAAGCGGCTCAACACGGCGTGAAAGCCGAACAAAATACGGGTGTCGCTCATCTGGATTTGGTGCCTCGTTTAGCGGGTTTTGCGGATTTCGCCGGTTTGGCGGTGCTTTTCTTTGCCGACCTTGCCTTGGGAACTGTCTTGACAGCACTGCGGGGCTTGTTAGCACTGCGGGTCTTGGCGGCAGTAACCGGATTGACAATGACAGGAGCCGTCAAACGACTCTCCGGCGCCACCAGCACAAAGTCTATTTTACTGGTTTCCAGATCAACCCGGCTGACTTTCACGCGCAGACGATCGCCAAGACGATAACGCGCACCGGTGCACTCGCCCGCCATCTCATGGCGCGCCTTGTCGTAATTGAAGTAATCGTTGCCGAGTTCGGTGACATGCAGTAAACCTTCGATATAAATATTGTCGAGCGCAACGAACAGACCGAAGTTGGTCACGCCGGCCACCGTGCCATCGAACGCTTCGCCAATCTTGTCCTGCATGAAATAGCACTTGAGCCATGCCTGCACATCGCGGGTTGCATCATCAGCCCGCCGCTCTGTCACCGAGCAGTGCTGCCCCAGCTCTTCCCAGTTACCGGCATTGTATTTGCGGCTCTCAAGCACCGCCTTGATGGCGCGGTGTATGAGCAGATCCGGGTAGCGGCGGATAGGCGATGTAAAGTGGGTATAAGACTCGTAAGCCAGACCGAAATGGCCGATGTTATCCGGGCTGTAAACCGCCTGTTGCATGGAACGAAGCAGCACGGTCTGCAACAGCATTTCATCGGGCCGGCCCCTGAACTGGGCCAGCAATTTTCCGTAATCCTTGGCATGTGGACTATCGCCGCCGCCAACACCGAAGCCGAATTCGCCCATGAAGGTGCGCAACGCTTCCAGTTTCTCCGGCGTCGGACCTTCGTGAATGCGATAGAGTGCCGGATGCTCGTGCGACTTGAGAAAATCCGAGGCGCAAACGTTGGCCGCCAGCATGCATTCCTCAATCAGCCTGTGCGCTTCGTTGCGGCTGACCGCCTCGATACGCTCAATCTTGCCGTTATCGTTGAACACCATCATGGTTTCAGTGCTCTCAAACTCGATGGCGCCGCGTTTTTCTCGCGCCTTGACCATGATCTGGTAAAGCGCGTAAAGATGCTGCACGTGCGGCATCAGCCAGGCATATTCTCTAGCTGTTTCACCCTGCGGGTTGATGATCATGTCGTACACCTTCGTGTACGTCATGCGCGCCTTGGAGCGCATCACCGAAGGATAGAAGCGATAGCGCTTGACATTACCCTGGCCGTCCACTTGCATGTCGCATACCATGCACAGCCTTTCGACATCGGGATTGAGCGAACACAGCCCGTTGGACAGTGCTTCCGGCAACATGGGAATTACCCGGCGCGGAAAGTAGACCGAATTGCCGCGTTCGTAGGCATCCTTGTCCAATGCATCGCCAGGCTTGACGTAAAAACTGACATCGGCAATCGCCACTACCAGCCGCCAGCCTTTGCCCTGCGGCTCGCAATACACCGCATCGTCGAAGTCGCGCGCCGTTTCGCCGTCTATCGTGATCAGTGGCATCTCGCGCAGATCGACCCGGCCTTTCCAGTCCTTCGCCTGCACTTGCTTTGGATAAGCCTCCGCCTGCTTGATCGCCTCGCGGGAAAACTCATAAGGTAGGTGATGCTTGCGCAAGGCAATCTCGATCTCCATGCCGGAATCCGCATAATTACCAAGAATCTCGACCACCTTGCCCATCGGCTTGGCATGCGGTGAAGGCTGGTCGGTCAGCTCCACCATCACCACCTGACCGTCCTTGGCCTTCATGTCGAGGTGATAGGGAATGAGGATATCCTGATTCACGCGCTTGTCTTCGGCCGCCACAATCGAGAACCCGTTGGCGCGCATGATGCGGCCGACAAGACGCGTATTCCTGCGCTCCAGCACCTCGACGATCTTCGCCTCCGGCCGGCCGCGTTTATCCACCCCCGACTGTCGCACCATGACCCGGTCACCGTGCATCACTTGCGACATCTCGCGCGGCGAAAGAAAGAAATCCACGCCGCCGTATCTTTCCTTGTCATCCGGAATCAGAAAACCGAAACCATCCGCATGTCCCTGCACCGTGCCTGCGATCAAGTGCAGTTTTTCTGCGATACAGAGCGCATCCTTGCGGTTACGGATGATCTGGCCGTCGCGCTCCATCGCATTGAGGCGGCGGTTGAATATTTCCTGCTCGGCTTTTTTGATGCCAAGCAACTGATAGAGCTGCTCGACCTTAAGCGGCACACCCTGTTCTGTCATTATTTGCAAAATGAATTCACGGCTTGGCAAGGGCTGCTCATACTGACCCGCCTCACGTGCCGCATGCGGATCAGATGCACGAATATCGTTTTTTTTGTGGCTTGTAGTCTTTTTTCTCGTTGACAAAGTATGTCTTTCCTATAAAATTTGCGCTCTTTGATTCACCCCATCCGAAATGCCCAGATGGCGGAATTGGTAGACGCGCTAGGTTCAGGTCCTAGTGGTGGCAACACTGTGGAGGTTCGAGTCCTCTTCTGGGCACCAGATACTGCAGTACCTTTTTCATTCTACCCCATTCGTACCACCCCATTTCATGCAGATCATTTCTTTCAGACTGACGCGTGAGCATATTGCCTTGTGTGATCTGCTGAAGCTGGCCGGCATTGCCGATAGCGGCGGACGCGGCAAAACCATGGTGGCTGAGGGTTTGGTAAAACTGAACGGCAACCCGGAATATCGCAAGACAGCAAAAATTCGCGCCGGCGATATTGTTCAGTGTAAAGAAGTCACTATCCGGATCGAAACGGCCTGAGCAAGGCCATGAAGACATGCGCTATTTCAGCGCGTAAATGGCAGGCAGATTGCGCCACCAGCCATACACATCCATACCGCAGCCGAAAACATATCGATCCGGCAATTCCAGTCCGACGTAATCGGCGCTGACCGGTTTCTGCCGGTCGAGCAATTTTTCTGCCAGCACTGCAATTACCACGCGCACAGCACCCTGTTCCATGCATTTCTCACGGATAGCCGCCAATGTGTGCCCTTCATCGAGAATGTCGTCCAGTATCAGCACGGTTCTGCCCGCTACATTTTCGCCCGGCATCACTTTCCAGATCAGGTTCTGCCCTTCTGTCTGGTTGTGATAGCGGCTTGCCTGAACGTAATCAAATTCGAGCGGAAATGTGAGCAAAGGCAGCAACTGCCCGGTAAAAGCAACGCCACCCCCCATCACGCAAAGCACCAGCGGCTCGTCGTTGCCGATGTCGGCGCTGATCTGTTCAGCAAGCTGCACTATGGCCGAATTGACTTCATCGGCGCTGACAATCAGATCGGAATTGCTGAGGAATTCGGCTGGCGCTTGCCGGCTCATGAGATTTCAACTTCCAGATCTTTGAGATACTGCCTGAATTCGGCACCGATCTCGGGATGGCGCAAGGCGAATTCGACATTGGCTTTCATGTAGCCGAGCTTGCTACCGCAGTCATAGCGTTTTCCATCGAAGCGATAGGCAATCACCTTCTCGTCGGCAAGCAAGGCGGAAATCGCATCGGTCAGCTGAATTTCGCCACCCTTGCCGGGCTCGACCTTTTCCAGCAAATCAAAAATCCTCGGCGTCAAAACATAACGGCCAACCACAGCCAATGTCGAAGGCGCATCCTCCGGCTTCGGCTTCTCGACGATGCTTCTCACTTCCGCAATATTGCCACCAACCCCGCCGGTATCGACGATGCCGTAGCTGGCCGTCTCGCTCAGCAGAACATCTTCAACGCCAAGAATGCTGTTGCCGGTTTTTTCAAACAAAGCCGTCATCTGCTGCATGGCGGGAATTCTGCCATCGATCAGGTCGTCGGCCAGAATCACGGCAAAAGGCTCATTGCCGACTGCCGGCCTGGCACACAGCACAGCATGTCCGAGCCCCAGCGCCTCGGGCTGTCGGATATATATACAGGACACGCCCTTGGGCAGTATGCGGCGTATCGCTTCCAGCGTCTTGTCCTTGCCGCTTGATTCCAGCTTGGCCTCTAGCTCAAACGAGGTATCGAAATGATCCGGAATCGAGCGCTTGTTACGCCCGATAACAAATATCAGATCGGTAATCCCGGCAGCAATGGCCTCTTCCGCTGCGTACTGGATCAAGGGGATATCCACAATCGGCAGCATCTCTTTCGGGCTGGCCTTCGTTGCAGGCAGAAATCTGGTGCCAAGACCGGCGACAGGAAAGACAGCTTTTGTGATTTTTTTCAAAATTTCAAACCTCAATTACCAAATTGTTCGGATAGTGAACATCCATCTGGCATAACACGAATCTATGTTGATCATCATGGCAATGATACAACAAAGCGGGTTTTATCATTTCATCTCATACAAAGGAGACTGTGCGTAACCGCTGCAGTTTTCATCTCGCACCGACAATATGGGCGTCATTTCTGTCGGCCAATCGATTGCCAGGTCCGGATCGTTCCAGCGTATACATCGCTCATGCTCAGGGTAATAATAGTCTGTTGTTTTGTATAGAATATCTGCAGTATCGCTGAGCACCATGAATCCATGTGCAAAGCCCGGCGGAATCCAGAGTTGCTGGAGACCTTCTGCACAAAGCTCGACGCCAACCCATTTCCCGACCGTTGGCGAATACCGCCTGATATCCAGAGCCACATCATATATCCTGCCCTGCAGCACCCTTATTAATTTTCCCTGTGCGTGTTCAATCTGATAATGAAGCCCTCGAAGCACGGCTTTTGATGAGTGAGAATAGTTTTCCTGGACGAAGCGCACATCAATACCGGTCAGCTGCCTGAAAGTTCGCTGATTGAAGCTTTCACAAAAATAACCACGATTGTCATTGAATACATTGGGGGAAAGAATCAGAACCTCTGGAATATCTGTCGGTGTCACACGCATCAAAAAGCCCCCCCCGGTTTTGAGCATTTCCGTCAGCCCTGTGCGCCAGTCCGGCGGTTCAATGCCGAAAGCTGCACGCAATTTTGTCGTGTCCAGTCTGGAATTGAGCGGCCGTCTTGCCCCAGCCGCAAACTCGCTGCTACTGACAGTGCGGATATCGGCATCCCCAACCTTGACCGGCCATCCCATCAATTTTGCCTGTGCGATGACAAATTTTGCATAGCCATGCCAGCTGGTTTCACCGGCAGCAACGGCATGATACAAGCCAGCAAGTGCAGGCTGGCGTTCAAGCAGCGGTATCAAGGCTGCCGTCAGATCTGCCAGCCACATGGCGCTGGTAGGCGCACCGATCTGGTCATCGACCACAGCGAGTGTTTCTCGCGTTTGCGCGAGGTTCAGCATGGTCCTGGCGAAATTGCTGCCGTATGCGCCGTACACCCAGCTGGTTCTAAGAATCAGATACCTGCTGCAGGCTGCCACAACCCGTTGCTCGCCTTCCAGTTTGGTGCGGCCATAGACGTTGAGCGGCGCCGGCGCATCGGTTTCCGTCCATGGCCGCTCGCCGCTACCGTCAAATACATAATCGGTCGAGTAATGCAGCAGCCATGCGCCCAACCGTTCCGCCTCTGCCGCCAGTATGCCCGGCGCTTCCGCGTTGATCGCATGCGCAAGTTCGGGCTCGCCTTCAGCCTTGTCGACCGCAGTATAGGCAGCCGCATTGATGATCCAGTCGGGCTGCACTGCCCTCACTGTCTCGGCCAGTTGTTGCGGTCTGCTGAAATCAGCCGCATGCTCAGAGCTGTCGACATCCAGCGCGATGACTTGTCCAAGCGGCTGCAGGCTACGCTGCAATTCGCGGCCAAGCTGGCCGTTCTTGCCGAACAGAAGGATTTTTCTGGAAACGCTCATAAGTTGCCGTAATGCGTGTCCAGCCAGTCGCGGTATGCGCCGGACTGCACATGTGTTACCCAAGCAGGATTTTCAAGATACCAGAGCACGGTTTTGCGTATGCCGGTCTCAAAGGTCTCCTGCGGTTTCCAGCCAAGTTCACGTTCGATCTTGCCAGCATCAATCGCATAGCGTCTGTCATGCCCGGGGCGGTCTGCGACATGCATGATCTGTTCTGCGTAGCTTTTGCCGTCCAGCCGGGGTCGCTGCTCATCCAGTAGTTGGCAGATCAGACGCACGATGTCGATATTGGCTTTTTCGTTCCAGCCGCCGATGTTGTAGGTTTCACCGCTGCGGCCGTGCGCAAGTACCTGCCGGATGGCATTGCAATGGTCCTTGACGTAGAGCCAGTCGCGGATTTGCATGCCGTCACCATATACCGGCAGTGGTTTGCCGTTCAGCGCATTGATGATCATCAGCGGAATGAGTTTTTCCGGGAACTGGTAGGGGCCGTAATTGTTGGAGCAGTTGCTGGTGAGCACCGGCAGGCCGTAGGTGTGGTGATAGGCTCTGACCAGATGGTCGGATGCGGCCTTGGATGCGGCATAGGGGCTGTTAGGAGTGTATGCGGTTGTTTCTGTAAAGGGGGCATCCTGCGGCCCAAGGGTGCCGTAGACTTCGTCGGTGGAGACATGCAGAAAGCGGAATGCAGCTTGATCTGCAGCGGGCAATGCCTGCCAGTAAGCGCGTGCCGCTTCGAGCAGCTTGAACGTGCCGACGATATTGGTCTCGACGAAAGCATCCGGTCCACTGATGGAGCGGTCCACATGGGATTCGGCGGCGAAGTTGAAAATCACTCGGGGTCGGTGCTGTTGCAGCAACGAGGCGATCAGTGTCTGATCGCCGAT
Organism: Methylophilales bacterium LSUCC0135; assembly: GCA_001704575.1. GTDB lineage: Bacteria > Pseudomonadota > Gammaproteobacteria > Burkholderiales > Methylophilaceae > UBA6140. The sequence continues at coordinate 139,940 of MCAW01000001.1, read as the reverse complement.
GTCGCCATGCACAAAAACATGACGCGGGTCGTCCTGCAGGCTGGCAAGGTTCTGCAGGTTGCCGGCATAGGTCAGCTTGTCGAGGTTGACGACCGGCTCATCGGTTTGAGTCAGCCAGTCAATGACAAAATTCGAGCCGATGAAACCGGCACCGCCGGTGACCAGAATCAATTTATCTCCCCCGTTTTTTCTTGTTACCAACTTTCCGTGAAACCCTTGATTTCACGACGCTGACGCTTGGTTGGGCGCCCCGTGCCGCGCTCACGCTGCGCGTGATCCTTCTCGCGTGTAACCGCCGCCTCTTCCCGCATTGCACGGCTGGATTCCGTTTCTTCGTAAAGCAATACCGCTTCGGGTGCGCCTCTGCGCTGATTGGAAAGTCCGCGCACGCGCACCTCGATCTCGAAATCCTTGGTGCGGATATGAATCGAAGCACCTATTTTGACTTCCTTGGCCGGCTTGGCACGATCGCTGTCAACCCGCACCTTGCCGCTATCGACCGCCTCGGCGGCGAGACTGCGGGTCTTGAAAAAACGTGCCGCCCACAACCATTTATCCAGCCGGCATTTTTCGCCACCATTATTTTCATCCGTTTTCTGCCTGGTCGCCATGGGCAGTCGCCTCACTCATCCGGTTTGTTGCTGTCATGGATCTTGCGCAGATTCTGCAGCGCTTTATGCACATGCCCCATGACGCTGTCAGGCGCATAGTCACTCGACTCATCGGGTTCACCGGCGGGAAGTCCGGTCAGGAATGTCAGACCTTCAAGCACATGCCCGAAGGTGTATATATGAAACTTTCCTTCCTTCACCGCAGCCACAACTTCGTCGTTGAGCACCAGATGCGAGGCATTGCGTTCGGGAATCATGACGCCCTGCGCGCCGTTCAGCCCGACCGCCTGACACACGCGGAAATAACCTTCGATTTTCTCGTTGACACCGCCGATGGCCATCACCTCGCCGTGCTGGTTCATCGCTCCGGTGACTGCGATGCCTTGCGGTAGCGCAATGCCGGAAATGGCCGAGATCAACGCGAAAAGCTCAGCGCAGGAGGCAGAGTCGCCCTCGACCCCATGATATTCCTGCTCGAACACCAGCGAAGCATTGAGCGAAAGTGGCGTCAGTTTGGCAAAGCTCGCGGACAACCAACTTTGCAGGATGAACAAGCCCTTGTCATGATTGGGGCCGGTCATTTCCACCTCGCGGTCGATATTGATGACGCCTTCTTCACCCGCATGACAGCGCGCCGAAATACGTACCGGCGATCCGAAACCGGCATCGCCGAGGTCGATATGCGTCAGGCCGTTGATCTGGCCGGTCTGCCGCCCTTCAAGGCGGATGAGCAAATCGCCATCGACAATCGAACGCAGCAACTGCATCTCGGGGCTGCGATGACGCCTGTAGCGCGCCGCTATCGCCGCATTGACGTCGCACGCTTCTATCAGCGGCTGGCTGCCCGGCTGCGTCTGTCGCGTTGCAACTTCGGTGGCGGCCGCGAGCAGCAGCTGTTGCAATTCGGCCAGCGTGCTGCTGACGCGTTTCTGGTCCTCGACCTTTCTATGCATCGCCTGCAGCAACACAGCCATGGCTGCGGCAGTCAGGTGCGGCAATGAAAAATGCTCGCAACGCCCGGCAACATAGGCCGACAGTGCCCGGTAGATTTCCGGATTGGCTTCGAAATCATCGGCAAAATCGACTTTGGCGTTGAAAAAGCGGACGAAATCCTCCGCTTCGTCCTGCAACCGGTAGAACTCTTCCCGCGTGGCGATCAGCACCAGACGCACCTGAACCGGCACCGGGTCGGAAACCGCATGCGTGCTGGCAATATGGCCTGCATGGGTAACGGATTCCTCGATCTGCACGCGGCCGTTGCGCAGGAAGCGATGCAGTTTTTCCAGAATCTGCGGACCGTTTTGCTGGTCGTTGAGAATGTCGCGCAAATGCAGCATCAGCATGCCGCCATCGGCACGCAAAAGGTTTCCGGCACGCAGGCGCATGAATTCAGGCAGACTGCTGGCCTGCTCGGAGCCTGACTCGAAGGAGCCGAACAGACTCTGAAAACCGGGGTCGTCATCGTAAATCACCGGCGCGGCAATCTGCTGACGGTGATCGACCAGCAGATTGGCCCTGAAACGCAGCAGATAGGATTCCAGCAGGCCTTCGTTGTCTGGATTCAATCCCGGTTCACCAGCCCCTGGCTGAGACAGGCCCAGCGATGACGCCGCCTGTGCGATGTTGACCGGCTGCTGAAAGACTTCCAGATTGTCGAAAATGTCCTGCCTGATATTGATCAGGTAGGCTTCCAGCTTTCTCAGCTCGCCATTTTCGATCTGCAATCCTTGCCTGATGGCGCCAAACTGCAATTCGAGAAAGGCTTCGACCGCCACCGCATCGCCGGTTATCGCGGGCATGTTTCTCGCCAGCTGCCGCACAAACTGATCCAGCGACTGCCGCAGCCTGGCACCGGAACCGGCGCCGACACGCAAGGCCAGCGGCTTGTCGGGATTATCGAAATTGTGCAGATAAACTAGATCACGCGGTACCGGCAGTTTCGCAGCATATTCGTACATCAGTTTCAGCATCAGCGAAGTTCTGCCGCAACCGGGCTCACCGATCACGATCAGGTGAAAACCCGGATGATGCACGCCAAGGCCGAAGCGTGCCGCTGCCTCAGCATCTGTCTGGCCTATCCAGCCCGCATGCGGTCCGGCCTGGCCAGCCAGCGCTGCAGTGGTTGAAAATCCGAGCGCTTCAGCATCTATGGCGGGGGTCAATTGCGCGGGGGTCAGTGTTTTCAGCATTCAGGATGTCGGGCTATGGTGTGAATAATGATGGTTGATAATACCGGGTGTTGCCAACAGGCTAGGACTGATGCCAGCGATCGCGCGCCTTGTCGTCACTGGCCTTGGCGTCCACCCAGCGTTCGCCGCTGGCGGTTTGCTCTTTTTTCCAGAATGGCGCCTCGGTCTTCAGATAATCCATGATGAACTCGCAGGCCGCAAAGGCCTCGCCGCGATGAGCGCCGGACACGATGACCAGTACGATCTGTTCTGCCGGCTTCAGCTCGCCGATACGATGTATCACCAGGGCATCGTGTATATCCCAGCGCCGCCCGGCTTCTTCGGCGATATTCTGCAGCGCTTTTTCGGTCATGCCGGGGTAGTGTTCCAGCGTCATCAAAGCGACTTCATCGCCTTCGTTCAGATCGCGCACCTGGCCGATAAAACAGGCAACGGCACCAGTATCCCTGCGGGCGAGACGCATGCGGGCAATCTCTGCGCCTGCGTCAAAATCCTCATGCTGCACGCGCACTTCCATCACTAGCCCCCTGTCACCGGCGGAAAAAATGCGACTTCATCGCCGGCGTGAATCATGCTGCCGTTGGCTACCAGAGTCTGGTTCACTGCCGCGCGCAGAGGGCGGCAACCGTCGAACTCCTGCTGCCACTGGCCGCCGCGAGCGGCCAGCAGCGCCATCAGCGCTTGCACGCTGAGCGCCTGGTCGAGCGGCATTTCCTCGCCGGAAAGACCGAGAGATTCACGCAATCTGGCGAAATAAAGAATCCTAATCGTTTGCATTGGACAGCACATCCTCGTCCGTCACAGCACCGCGCCTGCCCATGACGGCCTCACCCATCAGACGGGTAAGCCTGCTTCTGGTGACAGGGTCGTCCATCAGATTCGAACTGAAGGTAATGCCGAACTTGCCTGCGTATTGCTGAATCAGCATCAGCAAGCCGGCTTCGCTACCGTCTTCCAGTTCCACGTTCATTCTTCATTCTCCTCGGAAATATCGTCGAGCAATGGCGCCGCAGCCGGATTTTCCAGCTCGACGCGCTCGATGCGGGCAAAATGGCCGCTGATCTTGCGGCTGCTGACCTGCACCTTTTCGGCATCTTCGTGCGCCTGGCGGATATGGTCGGCCAGCTTCTTCATGCGGGTGTCGAACAAAGCAAAGTCTTTGCCCAATTTGGACAGTTCTTCCTGGATGATGTGCACCTGCTTGCGCGTTTCGGTGTCTTTCAGCACCGCCCGCGCAGTGTTGAGCACCGCCATCAGGGTGGTCGGCGAAACAATCCAGACGCGCTTCTTGTGCGCATAATCGACCAGATCGCGGTGGTGCGCATGAATCTCGGCAAACACTGCTTCGGCAGGAATGAACATCACCGCGCCGTCGCTGGTTACGCCGGGGATGATGTATTTGCCGGCAATGTCATCCACATGCTTTTTGACGCCGGCCTTGAAAACCGCAGGACTGATGCGCTCGCTGCCTTCGAGAAACATGCCTTCGTAATTCTCCAGCGGAAACTTCGAATCGACCGCCACCAGCCCGGTCGGCTCCGGCAGCTTGAGCACGCAATCGGCGCGCATCTTGTTGGCAAAGGTATATTGAAACTCGAAGGCAGTTTCGGGCAGCAGATTGCGCACCAGGCCCTCCAGCTGCACTTCGCCGAAAGCACCGCGCGAGCGCTTGTCACCCAGCAGCTCCTGCAGGCTGACGACGTTGGTCGCCAAGCCGTCAATCTTCTTTTGCGCTTCGTCGATCTTGGTCAGATGGGTCATGACATTGATGAAGGTTTCGTTGGTCTTCTTGAAGCCTTCATCGAGCCGCTCGGTCACCTTGCCGCTAATCTGCTCGAGGCGCTCCTCCACCGCCTTGGTAAGGTTCTCGATGCGCTGCGCCAATAGCTGCGTGGCGTTGCCCATGGTGTTCTGTATCAGTATCTGTTCGGCCTTGCCTTGCTCGGAAAGGGTCACATGCATTTTCTCCAGCATGGTCTCCCGAGTTGCGGCCAGATTCTCGGTCTGGCTTACCTGCAGTTTCTGCATCGCCTCGCGTGTCTGATTCAGCTCCTGTCCGACAGTATTGCGCAACCGCTCGCTGTGCTCATTCGAAGCCGCCACCAGGCGATCGCCCAGTTTGTTGAGGCCGTCATGCATATCCATCAACATCAGGCGGTGCTTGTCTTCCAGCTGCGCCAGAAGCTGTTGGCCAGCGTTTCTGGCGCGCAGCGAAGACACTATCTGCCACAGCAAAAGCAGCAGAACAGCAAGCAGCAAAACAAGAATCAGCATATCTGTCATATCGCTGCAAATTATACCTCATGCACCTGCCCGAGGCGCTTCATGCTTTTATCCGACGCCGGTTTTGTGCCAAACTTGAAGCTCGCCTTAAGCATGGATGATCGATGTGACCAAACTCAAATTTCTCATCGGCCAATGGCTGGCCAACATCACAAGGCGCCTGCAGAATAATTTCTATCTTTATTTGGCGGCATTGCTGACGCTGTTCGTGCTACTCGATGCCAGTCTGCTGCATGTCGGTGAAAACATGCGGCAGAAGGCCTTTGACTTCATGATGCGTAGCCGCGTGGTGGTACAGCCGCCGGACAAGGACATCGTCATCATCGACATCAACGAGGCCAGTCTTGCTGCCATGGCTGAAGAATACGGCCGCTGGCCCTGGCCACGCCAGGTGTTCGGCGAATTCGTGCAGAACATCGAAGCTCAGAATCCGCAGGCCGTGGTGTTCGACATCCTGTTCAGCGATGCCGATATCTACAATCCCGACAGCGACGCCTATTTCAACGAGGTGATTGCCGAAAGCCGGAACACGTTCTTCCCCTTCCTGCGGCTGCCGGAAGAATACGATGCGCTCAGCGAGATCACCGCCGCCATGGTGCCGGCGATCAAGCCTGCGCCTTACGTTGAGGCGTCTGCCGATGCGACGATCGCCATGGTATTGCCGCATTTTCAGGCTGCCATCGACTCCGGCAGACTAGGCACCCACAACATTTACCCTGACCCCGACGGCATCGTGCGCGAATACCGGCTCTACCGCGACGATTACGGTTGGCGCATCCCGTCGCTGCCGCTGACCGTTGCAACCAACCTGGACCTGGCGCCCCCGGAAGACGAGCGCTTTCTGATCAACTGGCGCGGCAAACCCTTCAGTTATCAATACGCCAGTTTCAGCGATGTCATGCACGACATGAGCAGCCGGAAAAAAACCCGGCCGCAGGATGAGTTCACCGGCAAGATCGTCATCATCGGCTCAACCGCGCCCAGCCTGTTCGACCTCAAGGCAACAGCGATGGCGAAGAACCACCCCGGCGTCGAAATCCTCGCCACCGCCATCGACAACGTCAAGCACGGCGACACCATGAAAGTCTGGCGCGGGGCGGCGCCTTATGTGCTGGTCAGCCTGATGCTGATCTGGCTGACGGCAGCCGCCTTTTATACCAGAGTCGATCGCGACAAACTAATCAAACTGTTCAGCTTCAGTCAGGTCGGCTTGCTGGCAATTTCTTACATTGCCATCAACCTGACCAACGCCTACTTCGACTTCACCGGCCCCATCACCTGGGCCGTCATCTACTTCAGCGTGGCGAAAATCTATGCGCTGGCCACCGACCGCGCCCTGCAGCGCTGGCTGGCTTTCGGCGTCAAGGCCGATGCGGCTGGCACGCACGTGCTGATCATGCCGGTGCTGGTCGAGAGCAAAGAACCTTTGGGTGATGCCATACTCAAAAAATTGAAACGCAGAATCGAGCTCGCCAGCCGCACACCGAGCAATATCGACACACTCAGGAGTACGCAAGGTGGCATCTGGGGCCTTTTCGGCGATATGGTTGTGGTGAGCTGGACCTATTCGGAAACCAAAGAAGATTACGCGGAAAAAGCCCATGCAGATGCACAGCAGCTTGGCCGCCAGTTGCCGGAAATCATCAGCAGCCTTGGCCTGCCGACAGAGACCTCGGTGCGTTACACCATGCATGACGGCGTGCTGCAGGCTGCATCACCGGCAGCAAACCAGTGGCGCACCCTGTTCGCGCAATCCATCATCAAACTCGAACACACGGAAGCGGGAGAACCCAATTAATGGCTAAATCATTATCTGCAGCACTGCTATTGTTTGCCGCATTACAGATTTCCGCGCCAGCGTCCCTGGCAGCGGAAGCCGGCATCGCGCTCAAGGCCGACAGCCTGCGCGCAGAACCTTATGCCGACGCCAAAACCGTCGGCAGCTTCGTCAAGAACGAGAAGGTGCAGATTCTTGGCAAACAGGGTGCCTGGCTCAAGGTCAAGACCGCCAAAAGCACCGGCTGGGTTCGGCTGCTCTCGGTCAAACGCGGCACCTCGACAGCCAACGGCTCGACCTCCGGCGCACTCAGCGTTGCCAGCGGCCGTGCCGGCACCGGCCAGGTGGTTGCCACCACCGGCGTGCGCGGCCTCAGTGAACAGGACTTGAAAAGCGCCGAATTCAGTGAAGCGCAAATCAGCAAACTCGAATCGCACACCCTGAGCGCAAGCCAGGGCCAGCAGTTTGCTGACGCAGGCGGGCTGAAAGCCATCAAGTTCAACTATCTGCCTACACCACAGGGAGCAAAATGATGCGTACAAGGATATTGATGCTGATGGCTGCCTTGGCCATCGCCCTGCCCGCGCAGGCGTTGAATTTGAAAGACCTGGTCAAGGACGCCGCTGAAAAAGGCGGCATCGACAGCAGCGATCTTCCTGCCGGTCAAGCGGCGAACGAGTCGACCACCGGCAATAAACCGCCGGCCTTCAACTGGAAGAACCCTTCGAAGGAAGAAGAAATACAGCTGGGCCGCGAAATTACCGGCAACCTGCTCGGTGCCGCGCCGCTGGTTGACGATGCGGCGTTGCAGAATTACGTGAACCAGGTCGGCCGCTGGGTCGCCAGTCAGAGTGAGCGTGCCGATCTGCCCTGGCGTTTCGGCGTCATTGAAAGCGAAGCCATCAATGCTTTCGCCGCTCCCGGCGGTTATATCGTGCTGACCAAAGGCCTCTACCGAAAACTGCAGAACGAAGCCCAACTGGCAGGCGTACTGGCACACGAGATCGGTCATGTCGTCCGCAAGCACCATCTGAAAGTCATCCAGAAACAGCAGTTGCTCAGCATGGGCGCAGGACTGCTCGGCGAGAAGGTCAGCAAGGGCGACCAGAAGCTGGACATGGTCATTGGCAACGGCGCCGAAATCATGGCGCGCGGCCTCGACAAGAACGCCGAGTACGAAGCCGACCGCGACGGTGTCGTGCTCGCCACGCGTGCCGGTTACGATAGCTACGGCTTGCCGGAAGTATTGCAATCGATCTCCGCCACCAGCAACAGCGAAGGCGGCCTCACCCTGCTGTACAAGACCCACCCGCACCCGGACGAACGCCTGGCGAAACTGGGCGATGCCATCGGCAACAAGCTGGATAACGCAGCTGCGGGTAAAACACTGCCGGAGCGCTTTTATAAGTTGAAATAACAAATGTTTCGGCAATTAAAACCCGGAGATTGCCCTTACCGTTCCGTTAAACTGTAGATGACAAGCCCTTAGGGGCGACAACTGGAAGACCCACAAAGCCTTGCAGATTGTGGGTCTTTTTCTGGGCGCTGGCGTGACTACGCAGTTGACCCCAAAAGGCTCCTAACCAACCTTGGAGCCATCGAGTGCGCGAAGGAATTTTGTCTGCTGCTTGCACACGCCCGAGAGAATCGCATCGGCAATCTGCGTTGGGAACCCGGGCGGCAATTCCATCAGCGCCCGTTCTGTCGCCACCACTGCGCTACGCACCATATCCACCAAGGCCGGCCAAGCGTTTCGTGCGTTACACTTGATTGCGAGTTGCTGCCAGTGACGTGGCTGAATCTCGTCAAGCTTGTAGTGCGCATTCTTCGAATGCACGGCCATGGCCAACCCGGCTTTCTGCTTGGGAAGCTTGCCCGCGCCAGAGCCGATAACGGGCCAAGCCGACAGGACGTCATACAGCGGGGTCAGGCGATACTGGCCGCCGGGTAGCATAAAGATTGAGAAGTTTTTGGCGTGCCCATCAATGGCCGCGAGGAGCCAGAACGCCAGTTGTGCGCGCAGAAAAGCCATGGTGTCCTCGATCGGGGCCTGGCTGCTTGCCAGTACGCTCAGAATGACCGCCATGCCAGGGCCGCCGTCCGCTTCATACTTCTGGCCCGGGGCCACGCCCGCCACCTGGCAGAAGTCCTCCTGCGGCAGGCGCGCGATCCAGGTCCCATTGCCCGCGAACTCGCGGTCGAAACGCCCTACCGCCAAGGCCTTCTGGGTTCCGAACTCAACGATTTCGGAATGCGCGACGGGAAAACCCATCTCACGCAAGATCTTGGCGCAGAGCCACTCGTTTTCTACCGAATGACTCAGGTCCAGCTTCCGCCCCCCCACAAGACCAAGCGGCAGCTTCAGGATGTGTGTGGTGGGCGTGGCGCCCTTCGGGCGGCACCATTGCTTCCCAATAAGCAACAGGGCCGTCTTCTCTTGGGCACCAGCGATGGAGATGCGGAAGTCCGCATCTCCATCGCCCCGTGCGCCCAGCCCTGGCTCGGCCGGGGTGCTTTGCAGGATGCGCTCGACATCTGCATCGCTCAGCACATCGTAGTCCAGACGGTCAAAGCCTTCTGGATGCGCGCCAGCGGGCAGAATCTGGATTGCGCCAACGCAGTCGCGACCAATGGCCTGGAGCAAGTAGAAAGGCTCGGTCGATCCGGTCTTGAACCGGGTAGCCACCCGCTTCCTGATCGCTTCGCTATCTGGTAGCAGATTGTCAAAGAAGTTGCTGACCGTGACGCCCTCGACGGTCCGGTCAGCGCCGATGGGCATTGACAGCGAGAGCGGGCGAGTCCTTGATGAGGATAACCACGACTCTTCATAGACAAATCGGTGGTGCCCGGTGCGGCCGCGGTACCAGCGGCCGACAAACTCACCGTTCATCCAGATCCAAAGCTCGGGCATTACCAGACCCCCTTCGAGCCTGCGTTGGGCGCTACAAGGCCTGCAGGCAACGGGCTTGGCCGCGAATCGCGCAACACGACCTGAACATCGAGGGCCGCTAATACTTCGAACAGGCCGGCCACGCTCATCATCTCTGGCTTACGTTCAATGGCTGCGACCCGCGATTGCACGACGCCAAGTTTTTCTGCGAGCTGCGTCTGCGTCAAGCCGCGCGCCTTGCGCAACGAGCGCAGGTGCTTTCCAAGCTGGGAGGCGAAAAAGAGAGGGTAGTCCATGGTTTAATATCCTTCATAACAGATATTGCCACGTTATCTTCTATATATGATATTGTCAATATATCTTTTATAAGTAATATTTTAACAATATCGTCTATTGAAGTTACCTTCGATCACGATCACCGGCCTGGGGATGGACACGGCCCATAACTGTACCAACAGCGGTTTTGGCTGGCCTGAGGAAGATTTCTTCAAAGAAAAAGGCCGCGAACCTAACAGGAACGCGGCCTTCAATCAAAACATCAACAGATTAACGTAACGACCAGGGAGATTGCCGGGGGTTTTTATTTGGAAAACCCTTTAGTCTTTTGCAGCGCGCTTGCGCTCGTGTTCGAGCAGGTGACGTTTGCGGATGCGAATGTTCTTCGGCGTGATTTCCACCAGTTCGTCGTCGTCGATGAATTCAACGGCAGACTCCAGCGTCAGCTGCACCGGCGGAACCAGACGCACGGCTTCATCGGTGCCGGAAGCGCGCACGTTGGTGAGCTGCTTGCCCTTGATCGGATTGACGACGAGGTCGTTATCACGGCTGTGGATACCGATGATCATGCCTTCGTAGAGGCGGTCACCCGGGCTGGAGAACATGCGGCCACGGTCCTGCAATTTCCACAAGGCATAAGCAACGGCTTCGCCCTGCTCGGCAGAGATCAGCACGCCGTTGCGACGGCCCGGCATATCGGCCTTGACCGGTGCATATTCATCAAAAATGTGCGCCATCAGGCCGGTGCCGCGCGTCATGGTGAGAAATTCGCTCTGGAAACCGATCAGGCCGCGTGCCGGAATCCTGTATTCGAGACGGGTACGGCCATTGCCGTCCGACTCCATGTTCTGCAGTTCGCCGCGGCGGCGACCCAGTTCTTCCATGACGGCGCCCTGGCAGTCGTCTTCCAGATCGACAGTGAGAATTTCATAAGGCTCGCATTTTTCGCCGTTGATCTCTCTGTAAACCACGCGTGGTTTGCCAACAGCGATCTCGAAGCCTTCGCGGCGCATGTTTTCCAGCAGGATGGTCAGGTGCAGCTCACCGCGGCCGGAAACGCGGAATACGTCGGCGTCAGCCGTATCTTCGACACGCAGCGCCACGTTGACCAGCAACTCCTTGGTCAGGCGGTCACGAATCTGGCGGCTGGTGACGAATTTGCCTTCGGTGCCGGCCAGTGGCGAGGTGTTGACCATGAAGTCCATGGTCAAGGTCGGCTCGTCGACCGCCAAGACAGGCAGGCCAACCGGATTTTCGCGGTCGGCGATGGTAACGCCGATACCGATTTCTTCGATGCCGGAAATAATGACGATGTCACCGGCTTCCGCCTCTTCCACCGGCACACGTTCCAGACCCTTGAAGCCCAGCACCTGGTTGATGCGGCCTTGTGCAGTCTGCTGGTCGCCATTCATGACAACCACAACCTGACCAGGCTTGATGCGGCCGTTACGGATGCGGCCGACGCCAAGACGGCCAGTATAGGTGGAGTAATCCAGTGCGGAAATCTGCAGTTGCAACGGCGCATTGCTGTCACCCTGCGGCGGCTCCACGTGCTTGAGAATGGTCTCGAACAGCGGACGCATGGTTTCGGACGGCGTATTCATGTCCAGTGTGGCAAAGCCGTTCAGCGCGGAGGCGTAGACGACCGGAAAATCGAGCTGGTCGTCGGTCGCACCGAGGTTGGCGAACAGATCGAAGGTCTGGTTGATGACCCAGTCGGTACGGGCACCGGGGCGGTCGACCTTGTTGATGACGACGATGGGTTTCAAACCAAGCGCCAGCGCCTTCTTGGTGACGAAACGGGTTTGCGGCATCGGGCCTTCAACCGCATCCACCAGCAGCACGACGCCATCGACCATGCCCAGCACGCGCTCCACCTCACCGCCGAAGTCGGCGTGTCCCGGTGTATCGACGATGTTGATATGCGTGCCTTCGTAGTTGACCGCAGTATTCTTGGCGAGAATGGTGATGCCGCGCTCTTTTTCGATATCACCGGAATCCATCACGCGCTCGGCGACAGCCTGGTGAGAAGCAAAGGTGCCCGCCTGTTGCAACAGCTTGTCGACCATGGTGGTCTTGCCGTGGTCAACGTGGGCAATAATGGCGATATTTCGTAGATTTCTGGACATGGGAGTAGCGGCCAACCTGATTGAAAGGGCGCGATTCTAACACATAAGTAATTAAAACATTTCGATAAATCCTTTGACAAATCGGCATCAATGCGTATACTTCGCGGCAGATTCGATCTTCACTGATCGATGATTCATCGCCCTAGCCTCTCGAAGCCCGATGTCATTTTGCGGCTCTCTTGTATTTGTTACCGGTTAGTGGCTATGCCCGTGCGCCGGTAAGAATACTGAATACATTCATTTGGTACGCGCTTTTGTTGCCATGCTCGTTTTGAGCCTGCAATAGCCATGCGTTTGCCTGCGCCCTTTCAGCCTTGAAACAGCTGGATATTCATTTTTTTAAGGGAATACTTCGTGTCATCAGAAAACACCAGTTTTGAACAGCTCAATTTGCATCCGTCCATCCTCCGCGCTTTGGAAGAAGCCGGCTATGCGACCCCAACTCCGATCCAGGCGCAGGCGATTCCTGAAGTCCTGGCCGGCCACGACCTGATGGCCTCGGCCCAGACCGGTACCGGCAAAACCGCCGCATTCACCTTGCCCGCATTGAATCTGCTGGCAACCCCACACCCATCCAGAAGCCGCGGCCCGCGGATTCTGGTGCTGACACCGACACGCGAACTGGCGGCTCAGGTCAACGAAGCTGCACGCAAATACGGCAAATTCATCCGCGCCCGCACTGTCAGCATTGTCGGCGGCATGCCCTACCCGTTGCAGAACAAGCTGCTGAGCCAACCGCTGGATATTCTGGTTGCCACGCCCGGGCGTCTGCTGGACCACATGGAACGCGGCCGCATCGACATGTCGCGCCTGCAGATGCTGATTCTGGACGAAGCCGACCGCATGCTGGACATGGGTTTCATGCCCGATGTCGAACGCATCTGCAACGCTCTGCCGGCCGAACGCCAGACATTGCTGTTCTCGGCCACGCTGGACGGCAACATCGGCAATATCGCGCGTCAGATCCTGCGCAACCCCAAGACCATCCAGGTTGCCGCACAAAAGGAAAAACACGCCAACATTGAGCAGCGCCTGCACTTCGTGGACGACATGAACCACAAGAACAAGCTGCTGGAACATCTGCTGATCGACGCCGACGTCAATCAGGCCATCGTCTTCACATCGACCAAACGTCACGCCGACCTGCTGGCCGAAGACCTCTACGCTGCCGGCCACAAGACTGCTGCCTTGCATGGCGATATGACCCAGGGCGCGCGCAACCGCACGCTGACCAAACTGCGCCACGGCGATGTCAGGGTGCTGGTCGCTACTGACGTCGCAGCTCGCGGCATCGACGTTGCCGGCATCACGCATGTCATCAACTACGATCTGCCGAAATTCGCCGAGGATTACGTCCACCGTATCGGCCGTACCGGCCGCGCCGGCAAGACCGGTATCGCCGTTTCGTTCGCATCGCACGCCGACCGCTATCAGGTGCGCAAGATCGAACAGTTCACCGGCCAACGTATGGAAGCCACCGTGATCGCCGGTTTTGAACCCAAGCGTCCGGCACCGAGAACCGATGGTCCGAACGACCGCCCGCGTTCCGGCAAGAAGCCCGGCGGCGGCTACAAGGGCCGCAACAGCAACGCCTCCGGTTTCCGCAGCGACGACAACCGCAGCGCGCATCCACGTCAGGGTTTCGGCGACCGCAAGCCGGCCGGTAACGGCCAACGTCAGGATGCCGGCCGTGGCAACTTCTCCGACAAGAAACGTACCGAAGGCGCCCGACGCCCGCGCACCTTCGCATAAATGATGACGGCAACTACAGGGAACGAAGTGACTCAAGCACAGACCACGTTCGAATCATTGGGACTGGCGCCTGAAATACTCAAGGCGCTAAGTGAGTCCGGCTATACCAAACCGACGCCGATCCAGGCGCAGGCGATTCCGCTTGCCCTGGCCGGCGGCGACCTGATGGCCGGAGCGCAAACCGGTACCGGCAAGACGGCAGCATTTGCATTGCCGCTGCTGCAAAAAATATTGCCGCTTGCCAGCAACAGCGCCTCACCGGCGCGGCATCCCATACGCGCCCTGATTCTGACGCCTACGCGTGAACTGGCGATTCAGGTCGAGGAAAGTGTGAAGGCCTACGCCAAGTACACCAATCTGCGTTCGCTGGTCGTGTTCGGCGGTGTCGACATCAAAACGCAAACACCGAGCCTGATGCGCGGCGTGGAAATTCTGGTAGCGACTCCCGGCCGCCTGCTGGACCACGTCGAGCAGCGCACGCTGCAACTGGGCCAGGTGCAGATGCTGATTCTGGATGAAGCCGACCGCATGCTGGACATGGGTTTCATGCCGGACCTCAAACGGATTCTGGCGCTGCTGCCAAAACAGCGTCAGAACCTGATGTTCTCGGCAACCTTCTCCAATGAAATCAAGAAGCTTTCCGAGGCTTTCCTGCACAACCCGACGCTGATCGAAGTAGCACGCAGTAACGCAACTGCCGAAAACGTCACGCAAAAAGTCTATCTGGTCGAGCAAGCCAACAAGCACGCCCAACTCACCGACATTCTGCGCGGCAGCGACGCTTCCCAGGTCATTGTCTTTACCAAAACCAAGCTGACCGCCAGCCGGCTGGCCAAACAACTGCAACGTGAAGGCCTGCTGGCCGATGCGATTCACGGTGACAAAAGCCAGAAGGAACGCATGGAAGCGCTGGATGCCTTCAAGCAGGGCAAGGTAGCTGTGCTGATCGCCACCGATGTCGCCGCGCGTGGCCTCGATATCGACCAGTTGCCGATGGTGATCAACTACGAAATACCGTCGGCACCGGAAGATTACGTACACAGAATCGGCCGCACCGGCCGCGCTGGCGCGTCTGGAACAGCTATTTCGCTGGTATCGCCGGAAGAGGAAAAATACCTGGCAGAGATCGAAAAGTTGATCAAACGGCAGATCGACAAGTTGCCGGGCATTACCGGCAGCCGCTCGGGCCGTGAAGCACAACCGCGCGAAAAACGTGAAGATCGCAATAGCACACGCGGTGAATCGATCAGCCAACCGTCACGGAGCCTGCCGAAAAAGAAAAGCAGCGACCCCTGGTTCGACAAACCCTACGAACCATCCGGCACTGCAACCGTCAGACCACCTGTCAACCGTCACGCCTCCGGCCGCTCCAAAGCCCCGGTCGCCGCACTGCTTGGCGGCTTGAGACGTCAGGATTCCTGAAGGAAAACACAAGCGTTCCTAACAGTGCACCGTGAAGCAAGAGCCTCCTGATCGAGGCTCTTTTTTTCCTAGAGAACTGCCAATCCAATGCAGGGAAACATTGGATCTAAGAGGCACCTCTGGCAAATTCCTGTTCTTCTCTGTGAACTCTGTGGCTGATAGCCTTGCAGGTTTACCCCGCCCGGTTTCGCATAAAGTCGGCCAGTTCGTACAGCACGCTGGCGATCCGGGTCAGTACCGGTTCTTCCACGCCGTTCTCATGCATGGCCTTGATCATGCAATATATCCATTGGTCGCGAGCTGACTCATCCACCGGAAAAGGCAAGTGCCTTGCACGCAATTGCGGGTGGCCGTAACGTTCGATGTAGAGTTGCGGGCCGCCGGTCCAGCCGGTGAGAAACATGAAGAGTTTCTCGCGCGCTTCGGTGAGGTCTTGCGCATGCATGGCACGGATGCCGGCTGCACGCGGGTCGCTGTCCATGATGTCGTAGAAACGCTCGACGATGTCCCTGATTTTTTCGGCCCCGCCCAGCATCTGAAAAAAAGTGGCCGGCTGTTTTTCAGCCTGATTTCCATGGCTCTCTGTAGTACTCACTGCGCTCACTCCGCTACGGCTTCCACTATGCCTGTTCCACTACCGGCCTGACCAGGCTGGCTGCCAGTTTTGCACGGCTGCGGGCCTCTTCGACATCATTGCCTGCTGCAAGCGCAACACCCATGCGGCGGCGGCTGAAAGACTCCGGTTTGCCGAAAAGTCGCAGGTCTGATTCCGGCACGGCCAGTGCCTGCTCAATATTTTCATAGGCCAGTTGACGGCTATCGGCACCACCGTAAATCACCGCGCTGGCTGCCGGTCGGTTGAGGCTGACGTTGACCGGCAAGCCGAGAATGGCGCGCGCGTGCAGGTCAAACTCGCTGAAGCGCTGGCTCGCCATGGTGACCATGCCGGTGTCGTGCGGTCTCGGACTCACTTCTGAGAACCAGACCTGTTCGCCCTTGACGAACAACTCCACCCCGAACAAACCGAGGCCGCCCAGACTGTCGGTCACGGATTTTGCGATCTGCTGTGCGCGCAGCAAGGCCTGAGGGTTCATCGGCTGCGGTTGCCAGCTTTCGACATAGTCGCCCTTTTGTTGCAGATGGCCGATAGGCTCGCAGAAATGGGTTTCAATGTCGCCGGCGGCATTCTTCGCGCGCACGGTGAGCAAGGTAATCTCGTAATCAAAATCGATCTGGCCCTCGACAATCACCACCCCCTGATTGACCCGCCCACCGCTGGCTGCGTAATCCCATGCGGCGGCGACTTCCGAGGCATCGGTGATACGCGACTGCCCCTTGCCGGAGGAAGACATGGTCGGTTTGATGAAACAAGGGTAGCCGATACCGCTGTCGATGGCTTTTTGCAAGGCTGCAAGACTGTCGGCAAAGGCATAGGGAGATGTCGGCAAACCTAAAGTTTCCGCGGCCAGACGGCGTATGCCTTCGCGGTTCATGGTGAGCTGTACGGCCTTGACGGTGGGAATCACCTGCGCGATGCCCTGCGCTTCGATATCACCCAGCGTGGCGGTGTTGAGCGCCTCGATCTCGGGCACGATCAGATGCGGCTGTTCTGCCGCAATCAAGGCACGCAAGGCTACATCGTCGGTCATGTCGATGACATGGGCGCGATGCGCGACCTGATGGCCCGGCGCATTGGCATAGCGGTCCACCGCGATGACTTCGACCCCGAGGCGCTGCAGGGCGATGATGACCTCTTTGCCCAACTCTCCACTGCCCAGCAACATCACACGAGTAGCATTTGGGCTTAAAGGGGTACCGATTTTCATGCATGGCTCCTGATTGAATTCAGGCAGATTTTATCATGCGGGGGCTGATGGACGGGTAACAGCATTTGCGGGTTAAGCCACTGAAAACACTTTAGCCACAGAGGACACAGAGTTCACAGAGAAAAACAACAGATTACCGGCATGATCACTTCCACCTACCCGGTGACGTTATCAAGCCAACCCAATCAGCTTTTGTAATGCCCTATGTAAACTCTTTTGCTTAATCAGGCAGTTCAAACCAACTTCAATCGTAAATACTGAAGGGCGCGAATTGGCATTTGCGGCTTGAATCATAGAAAACTTCTTTAGACACAGAGTTTACAGAGAAAAACAACAGCTTACCGGCATTACTGTCATCGGCAATGTAACTGTTCCACTTCTGCCTGTCCGGCACGATATAAAGCTAACGCAATGAGGCTTTTGCCATGTCTCTGTGAACTCTGTGTCCTCTGTGGCTTGAATTAAGCAATTCAAACGCCCTTGATTCCGTGTTTTTCCATTCTGTAACGTATTGCCATGCGTGTAATACCTAGTAGCCGGGCGGCCTCGGAGACATTGTGATTGGCTTGTTTCAGTGCATTTTCGATCAGGCGTTTTTCCGCTTCTTCCAGCGTGATGCCGGCGGCCTGGCTGTCGAATCGTACCTGTGACATTGCCGGCTCAATCGCAATCGCGAGGTCATGCCCGCCGATCAGATCGCCACGGCTGAGCAAGACGGCACGACTGATCTGGTGCTTGAGCTCGCGGACGTTGCCGGGCCATGTGTAACCGCGCATCAGTTCAAGCGCATCGCGGGAAAACTGCCGTGACGGCAAGCCGTAGCGCTTCTCGGTCTGGCTGGCGAAATGCCGCGCCAGCAGAACTATGTCATCGCCGCGTTCTCGCAACGGCGGCATGAGGACATGCAGCACATTGAGACGGTAATACAAATCCGGCCGGAAACGGCCTTCCAGAACCATCTGCTGCAGATCGCGGTTGGTGGCAGCAATGAAGCGTGCTGCGACTGGCCGCTCTTTGGTTGAGCCCACCCGCCTGACCACTCTGCGCTCCAGCACGTTGAGCAGCTTGGCTTGCAGCGCAAGCGGCAGTTCGCCGATCTCGTCGAGAAACAATGTGCCGTCCTCGGCCGCTTCGATCAGTCCACAACGCGAGCTCTGCGCGCTGGTGAAGGCGCCGCGTTCGTGGCCGAACAGCTCGCTTTCGATCAGCTCGGCCGGTAGCGAAGCGCAATCGACGTGAACGAAGGGCTTGTCCCGGCTCATGCAGGAAAGATGCAGCATTCTGGCCGCCACATCCTTGCCGGTGCCGGTTTCACCGTTGATCAGCACGGTAGGCGGTATTGCCGTTTCGAGTCGCGAGAGTTCAGCAACACAGGCTATCTGCTCGCGTACCTGCTGCATGACGGGGCTATTGCCCAGCAGGTCGATGCCTTCACTTTGCGATTCGTGCACGTTACGTTGACGGGAGTAATCGAGGTGATGCTTGAGTTTTGCCGCTGTCTCGGTTTTTTCGACGGCGAGCAGCAATTCTTCAAGGTCTATCGGTTTTTTCAGATAATCGGTTGCGCCCTGCTTCATCGCGTTGACGGCGTCGCTAAGCTCACCGAATGCTGTCATGACAATCACGGTCACTCCGCGGGCGACCAGTTCAGCCAGCAGGTCCATACCGCTGCCGTCTGGCAAGCGCATATCAAGCAGCACCATGTCCGGCGCAAACTGCTTCAGTATTGCACGCCCGTCCTCCAGCGTTTCTGCGTGTTCGCAGCTATAACCGGCCTTGCTCAGGCGCTTGACCACAGCGCGGGCAAAAAGGGCCTCGTCCTCAACCACCAGGATACGCAACCGGTTTCCGGTCAGTGACGGCATTGCTGCCGCCAACTGCAATTGCTCTGCTTGCGTCATGGGGTCAAATAAGAGGTCCTTTCAGCCAACCTTACTTCTTCGGATTGAAATCGTAACGCACGCCGATCCAGCCTGCACGGGGTGCGCCAGGCATCAGACCGAGGGTTTTGGATTCTTCGCCGAACTCACCGTCAGGGGAAAACAGGGTTTCAGCCAGACGACCGGTGACATAATAGTCGCGGTCAAAAATATTGATCGCCTTGGCGAACATTTTCCAGCCGTTGCCGAAGTTGTACTGGGTGTCGAGGTTCATGACGAAGTAGCCGCTGACCTTGCCGTTACCTGCTGCGCATTCATCACCGTCACAGCTCTTGCCGTTATGCTTGTTGTTCTCGTTACCCATGACGTACTGATCGGAATAGCCGATGACATTGGCTCCGATCGCCCAGGCAGGCGTCACCTGATACTGACCGCGCAACTTCAGCTGATGTTTCGGAATGCCAGGCAGGTAATCACCCTTCTGAGCTGTGATCGTACCAAAGCCATCCGCTTCAGAGTGTGAGGCGCTGACGAAATCGACATCGGTGTCATAGGTCGCGCGAATGTAGCTGTATGAAGCGCTCCAGCGGAACTTGTCCAGATTGCCGGACAAGCCCAGATCGACACCCTGACGCTTGGTGCGACCGATATTCTTGTAATAGCCAGCGCCATTTGATGCGCCAGCCGAAGTGAACTGAATGTCATCATGGTTAACCGCTTGGTAAATACCAGCATTCCAGCGCATCGAATCGGTCAGCTTGCCTCGACCGCCGAACTCGTAGGTTTTCGCCACCACCTGATTGAGCGGAGGATCATCGGCCATGGCCGAAGGCAGCAGACATGGATTCTTGGGGTTGGAACAACCCAACTCGATGGAGGTCGGCGCACGGCTGGATTCGCTGTAGGAAGCATACCAGGTCTGGCTTTCCGTTGGCGTATGGGTAATGCCCACCATTGGGTTCAGGCGTGTGTAGCTGTCCTTGGCGGTCAGGCTTGCATCATCTTCATCTATGGGAGGACCATTCAAGGTATCCGTGTTGTCAACACGGGTGAAGTTCCAGCTTGCGCCGGCAGTCAGGTGCCAGTGATCATTGAGCGACAAGGTATCTGTAGCAAACAGACGTGCCGTGTACTGCTTGCCGGTCAGACCGACATTCTGTCTTTGGTTTTGAACACCCTCACCTTCCATGATGGGTTTTCTTGTTGGATCGAAGACTGCTTCAGGCGGATCTACAGGATCATCAGTCTCAAGACTATCCTCGTAGTCTTCATAATCCTCAAGACTAAAAAGATTAATGTGCTCAAACTGTTTGAAACGAATCAGAGAATAATCGTAAGAAGCACCGATAATAAACTGATTGGCCTTGCCCCAGAGGTCTTGATTAAAAGTAAACTGTCCGGTGAAACCATAATTGTCCTGACTCGTTTTGCTGCTGTTCAATGCAGAGCCTACACATTCAATCTCCCCACCTTCATCTTCACAAAACTCGTCAAGAAGATCTTCCAAGGCCTCAGCATTAATGGAGTATGGCTCAAGGCTTTCATTATCCCCCTCATACAAATCACCGTTCAAGGTCTTGCGGTTTGATTTGCGGTAATAGACGTTTCCGGAGAACATGGTCTCGTCGTTGATCCAGTGGCTGCCGTTCAGCGCCAGATGATGGTAGTAGTTGTTGGTGAAATCGGGACGCGTGTGAATCTGTTCATTATCGCCACGCAACAGGGTTTCCGGCGTGAAGCCGTTGCCGGTCAGGTTATTGTCGGTGCCGATGTAGCTCAGCTCCAGACGGGTGGCTTCATCCTGCCAGCCGAGCTTGGCAAATGCCTGATTGACGTGTGAAGGAGAATAATCGCGCCAGCCGTCTTCTGTCGTATGCTGGTAGCCAACATAGTAATCCCATGCGCCATCACCGAATACGCCGCCGGCTTCCACCAGCGCGCGCTGACGGCTCCAGGAACCGAACTCGTATTCCATGCCGATACCCTGGAAATCACGTCCGCTCTTGGTCTGAATGGCAACCGCACCGCCAAGGGTATTCAAACCGTACAGTGGATTGGATCCGGGAACCAGCTGCATGCCACCGATGGCAAAATTGGGAATCTTGTCCCACAGCGTCACATCACCGAACGGTTCATTGACACGCACGCCATCCACATAAGTGGAGAGCCCTTGTGCGTTACCCAACAGGGATGAAGCCGAATAACCGCGGAAATTGATTTCAGGCTGATAAGGGTTACCGGCCATATCGGTCACGGTCACACCCTGCAGGTTATTCATCATGAAGTCCGCGAGGGACACCCCTGCCTGCTCCTCGACGTCCTTGGACTGGACCGCCTGAATGTTACCGGGCACCTTGTTGGCCGGTAGACCGATACCCGGTAGCGGTGTGGTGCTGACAACTTCAATCTTGTCGGTCTTGACCGCCTCTTCGGCATAAGCGGCAGGTGCTGCGAACAGGCCGGCCACCACTGCGGAAACAAGCTTGCGTTGGAATGAATGCGAGTGCTGCATGTAATCTCCCCGGATAATTGGTTAATTGTTAATCCCGGGAAGACTATCAAGTTTTGTGCCAGCGAATGAAAAAAATGAAAAATCGAACATAATCAGCGTGATGGCGCACAGATAAATGAACTGGTCGACAGTTTAACCGCAGCGTGTGGTTGTATACAACCAATTTAATGGTTGCTATGGTTGCATACAACCAGACTTGTTACACGCTCTGCAACAATTTTCGGGGTGACAGGCGTAAAAAACCACGCATGCCGAGCCAGGCCGCACACGGGACCAGCAGGCTGGCAGCGGCAAAAGCCAGCAAGGCCAGCGGCAGATTGAACTGATAGGAGATATTGATCAGATGCACGCTGACATACCAGGCCAGCGCACTCGCCCCCAGCGTAGCCACCAGCGCTGCAATCATGCCGATGCAGAGAAACTCGGCAAGGCCGGCCAATACGATCTGACGGTTGGATGCCCCCAGTACGCGCAACAGCATGGCTTCGCGCAGCCGTTCTTCGCGACTTGCCACCAGCGCCGCATACAGCAAGGCAAGGCCGGCCAGCAGGCTGAACAGAAACACATATTGAATGGCATAGGTCATTCTATTCATGATGCCGCGTACCTGTTCCATCAGCGCAGCGACATCGATCACGGTCAGATTGCTGAAGTCCTGCACCAGCCTGTTCAATGCCTGATCGCGGCCCAGCGGTAAATGAAAGCTGCTGATGTAGCTGGCCGGATAATCCTCCAGCAGGCCCGGCGGCATCACGGCAAAAAAATTTGCCCGCATGGTGTCCCACTCCACTTTGCGGATGCTGCTCACCGTCACCTCCAGCGTGCTGCCGGCGATGTCATAACGCAAACGGTCGCCCAGTTTCAGCCCCAGCGTCTCCGACAGATCCTGCTCCAGCGACAGCAAGGGCTGGCCGTGTTCGGCCGCTGTCCACCAGCGCCCTTCCAGCATCTGGTTGTCGGCCTGCATGTTGGCCGCCCAGGAGAGATTGAACTCGCGCTCGGCCAGACGGCGCGCGCGTTCGTCCTCGTACTTGGTGGTATCCAGCGGCTCGCCGTTGACGGCCACCAGCCGCCCGCGCACCATCGGAAACACCTCGGCATCCGCAATGCCGGCTTCAGCAAAGAACGCTTTCACTCCTTCAATCTGATGCGGCTGGATATTGATGATGAAGCGGTTGGGCGCATCCGCCGGCAGTGATGCCTGCCAGTTCTGCAACAGGTCGCCGCGCACCAGCGCCAGCAGGATAAGCGCCATCAGCCCCAGACTGAAACCGGCCACTTGGGCAACCGCCACCAGAGGGCGCCGCTTGAGACCGGCCATGCCGAGCTTCCAGGCGCTGGCCTTGCTGACCGGCAGCCGTTGCAGCAGCTGATTGCCGAACATCGCCAGCAGGCCGGTCAGCAGCAGTAATCCGGCAAATGCCAGCAAGGTGGCAGCGCCCATGCGAACGCTACCGGCGTGCCAGAACATCATCGCTGCGATCAGCAGCGCCAGCGGCAGATAGCCGCTCCAGACCCGGCTGGCGTTGCCCATATCCCTGCGCAGAATCCGCATCGCCGGCACATCGCGCAAGCTGGCGAGATGCGGCCAGATGACGGCAATCATTGTCAACAATCCCAGTGACAACCCGCTCAGCAGCGGCAACCAGCCCGGTGCCGGCAGCTGTTCCAGAAACAGGCTGCCCGCCAGCGCGGCCAACCCGGTCTGAGCCATATAGCCAAACAGACACCCGAGCAGGCTGCCGATCAGGCCGAGCATGAAGGTCTGCCACAGCAGTATTTTCATGATCAGCGCCTTCGAGGCGCCGAAACAACGCATCACGGCATAGGTATCAAGGCTGCGTTGCACGTGCGGCAGGCTGGCGAGAAACATGGCGACAATCGCCAGAATCACCGCAACCATGGTGGAAAGCCCGAGGAACTGGCGCGCTTTCTCCAGCGCGCTGCGAATTTCCGGCCGCGCATCGCTGACGTCCTGCACCCGCTCTCCCGTATCTGCAATACCCTTTGCCCAAGCCGCATAGCGGTCGACTTCGGCAGCATCGCCCGCCACCAGAAACTGATACTTCACGCGGCTGCCGTATTGAATCAGGCCGGTAGAAGCCACATCGTCGAGGTTCATCATCAACCGTGGCGCAAAGCTGAACATGTCGCCGCCACGGGAATTTTCGCGCTCCAGAATCGCGCTGACCGGCATTTCCCGCTCGCCGACGCCTACCTGGTCGCCCACCTGCAGGTCGAGCAGCGTGGCAAGTCTGGCTTCAACCCAAACCGTACCCGGCGCGGGAATGTCTGCGGCTGGCCGTGCATCCGGCGTCACCCCGGCCAGCGCAACCTGACCGGAAACCACCAGTTCGCCGCGTAGCGGAAAACCTGCGCCGACCGCCTTGATCTCGGCCAACTGGCTGCGCTCACCTCGAACCACCATGCTGGGAAACTCAACGGTCGCGGTTGCCGCCAGCCGGCGGCGCTCGGCTTCCTGCCGGTATGCATCCGCCAATGGCTTGGCACCCGAGACCAGTAGATCGCCACCCAGCAGCATGGCGCCCTGCCGTTCCAGCGCGCTTTCAACGCGATCGGTAAAAAAACCGACCGAGGTCGTCGCCGTGACCGCCAGCACCAGCGCCAGCATCAGAACCCGCAGATCGCCTGCAGCCCAGTGGCTTTTCAGTTGCCCCCAGGCAAGACTGAAAGCCCTCATGCCGCAACACCTTCGTCATGCATTTCATGCAGCCTGCCGGCATTGAGTTGCAGGCGGCGCTGGCAAGCGGCGGCCATTGAGTTGTCGTGCGTCACCAGAATCAGGGTGGTGCCGTCCTCGGCATTGAGTCCGAACAAAAGCTCGATGATCTGCTGCCCGGTCGCCGCATCCAGGTTGCCGGTCGGTTCATCGGCAAACAGGATCGCCGGTTTCGGCGCCAGTGCACGGGCGATGGCAACACGCTGCTGCTCGCCGCCCGAGAGCTGCCTGGGGTAATGACTCAAACGCTGGCTCAGGCCCACCCTTTCCAGCGCCGCCTTCGCCAGCGCTTCCGCATCGGCGTTGCCGGCGAGCTGCAGGGGCAGTATGACGTTTTCAAGCGCGGTGAGCGAAGGCAGCAACTGGAAAGACTGAAACACAAAACCCATCTTGCGGCCGCGAACTGCAGCGCGCCCATCTTCATCGAGACTGCTGATCTCGATACCGTCCACCAGCACTTTTCCGCTGCTGGGGCTGTCCAAACCGGCGAGCAGGCCAAGCAGCGTCGATTTTCCTGAGCCCGAGCGGCCGACGATGGCAAGGCGCTCGCCGTGCGGCACGGCAAGGTCCAGATGTTCGAGTATCGTCAGCCGTGCATCGCTGCTGCTAACATGTTTGTTCAATGCTATCGCTTCAACTGCCAAGGGTTTTTGCATGTCCAAAGTCTTCCGGTTCCGGTTTTTCAAATATCTGCTGATCGCCATGCTGGCTGCCGCAAGTCCGGCCACCCAGGCCGACGGCGCGGATTCGACCATACTGGTGCTGGGTGACAGTCTATCAGCCGCCTACGGCATCCCGCGCGAACAGGGCTGGGTCGCACTGATGCAGCAACGGCTGGACCAGCAGCAGCCCGGACTTTACCGCGTCATCAATGCCAGCATCAGCGGTGAAACCACCAGCGGTGGACGCAGCCGGCTGCAACAGCTGCTGGCACAACACACGCCCGATATGGTGCTGCTGCAACTCGGCGGTAATGACGGTCTGCGCGGGCTGCCGGTCAGGGAACTGCGGCAGAACTTGAGCGCGATGATCGAGTCCAGCCTGCAATCCGGCGCCAGGGTCGCCCTGCTCGGCATCATGATTCCACCCAACTATGGCCCCCGTTACACGCAGGAGTTCAGGGAAAGTTACCAACTGCTGGCAAAACAGTATCAACTGGCGCTGGTGCCTTTTCTGCTCGAAGGCGTGGCCGGCAATGCGGATTTGATGCAGGAAGACGGTTTGCATCCGGCTGCGGTCGCGCAACCCATCCTGCTGGAAAATGTCTGGCGCGCACTGGCGCCGCAGTTCAAGCTGATTCAGCGCGACCAGGGTAAAAAGTCCGTCAGCGGCTCCCGCGCCATACCGGCTGCCAGCCGATAACCAGGCCGGGTTCATCAGCCTGCGCCTGAAAATCAGCCGCTACGCCGATTCCCGGCACCACCGCCAGCGCATCGTCCAGATAGACCAAGGGGATTCTGTCGCGCTCCCAGGGCGGAATATCGGCTTCCTGCAACAGATGCTTGAGCGTGCGCGTCGGCCTGTTCGCATCCGGCTTGAAGCGTTCGCCGCCCTCGCGGCTGGCAATGCGCAGTTTATCCGCGCCGAGGCGCTCGCACGCCAACCCCAGCCCGGAGCGCTTCTCGAAGGTCAGCCGGCTGCCGTCAGGCAGCTGCAACTCGGGCTGGCCGCTCCAGAGCAGCGACACCGGCTTGTCATGATGGCGGCGCTCAAGATAGATCGCATCGCGGTAACGGCGCAGGGTCGCATCGCTGCCGGCCTTGATGCTGATGACTGCATCGGCGCGCGCGCCCAACAGCTGCCTGAGCATGTCTTCAAGGCGGGAGGCGCCCGGCATCTCCTGCCCGTTCAATGCCAGCCACCAGCGCAAGAGGTTGCGCGCGCGCGGCAGGTTGAGGGCACGCAGCGATGACAGCGTCAGCCGCTGCCGTGCCTCGTCGAGGTCGAACCCGTCTGCCTGGCCGGGTGCAACACCGGCATCGATGGCTGCCAGCTCATCCAGCAGCAAGGCGGCTTCGGCCATGTGTCCGGCAGTTCTTGCCAGCAACTTGCTTGCCCGCTTGAACCGGCGCTCGATCACCGGCAGCACTTCATGGCGCAGATAGTTGCGATCGTAGCGGGTATCCTCGTTGCTTTCGTCCTCGATCCATTCGAGCTTGTTGGCAATGGCGTACTGACGCAGCGCATCCTGCGGCACCTCAAGCAAAGGCCGCACGATACGGCGCAGATCGTCCTCGGCTGCCATCGCCGCCAGGCCCTTGACGCCGGAACCGCGCAACAGTTGCAGCAGCAGGGTTTCGGCCTGATCGTCCTGATGATGCGCCAACACGATGAAATCGGTTTGCGCAGAGAACAAGGCTGCATAACGCGCTTGGCGGGCAGCAGCCTCAAGGCCGAGGCCGCTTTCGCGCCACACTTCGACACGCTCGACCGTTAACGGCACATCGAGGCGCTGGCAGGTGTTGCGGCAGAATTCCGCCCATGCATCGGCATTCGGGCTGAGACCGTGATGCACGTGCATGGCATGCAACTCGAAGCCGGAGGATGAGCGCAACGCTACCAGCAACTGCAGCAGCACGCGCGAATCGAGCCCGCCGCTGAAGGCCAGCGTCAGCTTGCGGCCGGGAGCGGCAATATTGCATAGATTGGCGGCCAGCAGAGAAGCGAGCTGGCAGGCCGGGGAAGAAGGCGGGTGCGTTGCCGCCACCCGCTTCGAGGATGAACGATGCCGATCAGACAAAGCAGAATCCCGTCTGACGCGATCAGCAGACTACTTGACCGCGGTTTCCTTGAATTTGCCGTAACTCATGAGCTTGTAGATACGGGCTTCAAGCAGACCGGGAACCGGCTTTGACTGCAGCCTTGCCAGCTCATCGACGAGCGCACGGCGCAAAGTCTGCATCATCTGCGCGGGGTCGCGATGGGCGCCGCCCATGGGCTCGGCCACCACACGGTCGATCAGGCCCATGGTCTTCAGGCGCGAGGAGGT
The DNA here is from genome assembly GCA_001704575.1 of Methylophilales bacterium LSUCC0135. GTDB lineage: Bacteria > Pseudomonadota > Gammaproteobacteria > Burkholderiales > Methylophilaceae > UBA6140. The sequence continues at coordinate 112,664 of MCAW01000001.1, read as the reverse complement.
GATTGCCAGCGTTTCGGCCGCAACGGAGGCCTGCTCGGCACTCTTCCACAGAATCGAGGCACAGCCTTCGGGCGAGATCACGGAATAGGTCGCGTACTGCAACATCATCAGATGATCGACCACACCCAGCGCCAGCGCGCCACCGGAACCACCCTCGCCGATAATGACGCCGATGATGGGGGTTTTCAGTTCGGCCATCACGTAAAGGTTGCGCGCAATCGCCTCCGACTGGCCGCGCTCTTCTGCGCCGATGCCGGGATAAGCACCCGGGGTGTCGATCAGGGTAATAATCGGCAGGCCGAATTTCTCTGCCAGACGGTAAAGGCGCAGCGCCTTGCGATAGCCCTCGGGGCGCGGCATACCGAAATTGCGGTATTGCCGCTCCTTGACGTCGCGGCCCTTCTGATGACCAATCACCATCACCGGCTGACCCTCGAAGCGCGCCATACCGCCGACAATCGCCGGATCATCGGCATATGCGCGGTCGCCGTGCAGCTCTTCGAAATCGGTGAACAGTCCCTGTATGTAATCCAGGGTATAGGGGCGCTGCGGGTGACGGGCCACCTGCGAAATCTGCCATGCCGTCAGCTTGTTGTAGATGTCCTTGGTCATGGACTGGTTTTTTTGCTGCAGGCGCTTGATCTCCTCCGAAATGTCGACGGCTGAGTCTTCCTGCATGTAGCGCAACTCTTCGATTTTCGCCTCAAGTTCGGCGATCGGTTGTTCAAATTCCAGAAAGCTGGTTTTCATAGGGATACCTTCAGTGCTGATGACGTGAATTATAGTGGATTGTGGCTGGCCGGGATATTTCATCGCAGCACGGCACGATTACAGCAAATCTTGCACGCAGATGCGCGCGTCGGCCGCAATCCATCGCCGCGCTAATTGTAGAGCACCCTGACATTGTCTTCGCTCAACCAGCGGCGCAGCCCGGCAAGCAGCTCATCATGCAGCTCGACGCGCCAGGCATCGCCCAGCATCAGTTCGACACGGGCACCGTGGTTATGGTATTCGACCTTGACCGCACAGCCCCTGCGTTCCTCGCCGCTGTCGCGGCGGCAATAAGGCGTCAGCATCTCCTTCAGCCGGCCTGCATCCGCCTGACCGTTGCAGGAGATTTTCAGCAGGCTGGCATGCGCGCTGCGCGCTGAAGGCAGATCGTAAAGCTTGCGCGCATTGACGCGGATACCTCCGCTGAAATCGTCGTTGCTGACACGGCCCTCGACAATCAGCAGCATGTCTTCCCTGATCAGGTTGGCGTGCTGGTTCAACAACTCGTTGCCGACGACGATCTCGATACGCGCGCTGGTATCGTCAAGCGTGACAATCGCCATCTTGCCGCGACTGGTCATGCGCATGCGGATGCCGGTAACGACGCCGGCCAGCAACTGCGGCTGCTCCTGCGGGCTAAGACTGGCCAGATTGCCGCGCACGAATGGCGCCAGTTCCTGCTGGTAGCCGAGGTAGGGATGGCCGCTCAAATAGAAACCGAGGGCGGTCTTTTCCTGTTGCAGGCGTTCGGCATCGTTCCACGCTTCCACTTGCGGCAACACATGGGCCGCACTGTCCGAGATCTCCCCGAACAGGCTGTTCTGGCCGCTGGCCGCACCGCTTTGCTCTGCCGCGCTGATGGCGAGGCTGACACCGGCCAGCAACGCAGCGCGGTTGGGTTCCAGTTTGTCAAAGGCACCGGCACGGATCAGCGATTCGATCACGCGGCGATTGACCTTGCGCAAATCGAGCCGCGCGCAAAAATCGAACAGATCCTTGAACGGGCCATCCTGCCGGCGCGCCGCCAGAATGACTTCGATCGCCGCCATACCGGTACCCTTGATGGCGCCGAGGCCGTAAAGAATCTGCTTGTCGTTGACCGGCTGAAAGCGGAAATCGCTCTGGTTGATATCCGGCGGCAACACTTCGATGCCGTTCGGCGCGCAGTCGTCATAAAAGATATGGACGCTGTCGGTGTTGTTCATGTCGGCCGACATGGTGGCGGCAAGAAAAGCGGCCGGGTAATGCATCTTCAGGTAAGCGGTGTGATAAGCCACCAGCGCATAGGCTGCCGCGTGCGATTTGTTGAAACCGTAGCTGGCAAACTTCTCCATCAGGTTGAAGACATCCTCGGCCTGACGCGCCGGTGTGCCGTTCTTGACCGCGCCTTCGACGAAAATGGAACGCTGGGCGTCCATTTCCTCCTTTTTCTTCTTGCCCATGGCCCGCCGCAGCAAATCGGCGCCGCCCAGGCTGTAACCGGCCACCACCTGCGCAATCTGCATCACCTGCTCCTGATACACCATAATGCCGTAGGTTTCCTTCAGCACCGGCTCGGTCGCCGGATGCGGGTAATCGACGAGTTGCAGGCCGTGTTTGCGCCGGCAGAAATCGGGGATCAGGTCCATCGGGCCGGGGCGGTAGAGCGCAACGAGGGCAATGATGTCCTCGAAACAATCGGGCTTGGCCTGCCGCAACATATCCTTCATGCCGCGCGATTCGAGCTGGAACACGGCTGTGGTATTGGCGGCCTTGAGCAGGCTGAAGGTCGGTTTGTCGTCTAGCGGCAGCGATTCGAACGCAAGCGGCTGCAATTCCTGGCTGGCACGCTGACGGTTGGCGTTGTGCAGCGCCATATCGAGAATGGTCAGCGTGCGCAGGCCGAGAAAGTCGAACTTGACCAGCCCAACTGCTTCAACATCGTCCTTGTCGTACTGGCTCACCAGGCTCTCGCCGCCGGGCTGGCAATAAACCGGCGAAAAATCGGAGATCTTGCCGGGCGAAATCAGCACGCCGCCGGCATGCATGCCGACGTTACGGGTCAAGCCTTCCAGGCTGAGCGCCAGCGTCATCAGCTCCTTGACCTCTTCCTCCTGTTCATAGCGCTCTTTCAGCTGCGGCTCTTTCTCCAGCGCCTGCGGCAGCGTGATGCCGAGTTCATTGGGAATCAGCTTGGCGATACCGTCGACGAAATTGAACGGCAGATCGAGCACGCGACCGACATCGCGGATGACGGCTTTGGCGGCCATGGTACCGAAGGTGGCGATCTGCGAGACCGCATCGAGCCCGTATTTGTGCTTGACGTAATCGATGACGCGATCACGGCCTTCCTGACAGAAGTCGATATCGAAGTCCGGCATGGAAACACGCTCGGGATTGAGAAAGCGCTCGAACAGCAGGTTGTAGCGCAAGGGATCAAGATCGGTGATACCGAGACTGTAAGCCACTACCGAACCGGCACCCGAACCGCGTCCGGGACCGACCGGCACGCCGTTGTTTTTGGCCCAGTTAATAAAATCGGCAACGATCAGAAAATAACCGGGGAAACCCATCTGCACGATGACGCCCACTTCAAATTCGAGCCGTGCCTGATATTCCGGCTCCTTTACCGCACGCTGGGTGCTATCCGGGTAAAGCATTTCGAGCCGCTTCGCCAGCCCCGCGCGCGACTGCGCCATCAAATAGTCTTCCAGACTTTCGCCGTTGGGCGTGGGGAATTGTGGCAGATAGTTCTTGCCCAGTGTCAGGCTCAGATTGCAACGTTTGGCGATCTCCACGCTGTTAGCGAAGGCGCTGGGGATATCGGCAAACAGCGCCGCCATGTCTGCCTGCGTTTTGAAATACTGCTCCGGGGTGAAATGCTGCGGGCGGCGTTTGTCGGCCAGCACATAGCCCTGGGAAATGCAGACGCGCGCTTCATGCGCCTTGAAGCCATCGGCATCGATGAACTGCACCGGATGCGTGGCAACGACCGGTAACGACAGCTCTGCTGCCAGGGCAATGGCACGGGAAATATAAATTTCCTGCTGCGGCTGCCCGGCGCGTTGCAGTTCCAGGTAAAAACGACCGGGAAACAATTGCGCCCATTGCGCCGCCAGCTTGCGTGCCAGGGTCAGATTGGACTGCAGCAAGGCCTGACCGACATCCCCCGCCATCGCGCCGGAGAGCATGATCAGCCCTTCGGTGCCGGATTCCGCCAGCCAGGCACGTTTTATTTCAGGCCGGCCCCGATGCTGGTTGTGCAGATAGGCGCGCGTCAGCAAACTGCACAGGCTCAGATAACCCGCGTGCGACTGGCACAAGAGCAGAAAACGGTAAGGCTGATCGCGGTTGCTTTCATTCTCCAGCCACAGGTCGCAGCCTATGAGCGCCTTGATGCCGCTGGAGCGGGCCGCTTTGTAGAATTTGATGGCACCGAACAGATTGCTGAGGTCGGTCAGCGCCAGCGCCGGCATGCGGTCGGCTTTTGCACGATCGACATAGTCATCGATGCGGACGGTGCCGTCGACGATTGAATATTCGCTGTGGCAGCGCAGGTGAATGAATGAAGGCTGTTGCATACGATATAATTTTACCCGATTAGCAGCACGTCAGTCCCGGTTGACTGGCAGGTAATTTGATGCTCTCGGGAACCTGTTTGCACAAGACCAAACCAACAAGATCAACACAATTAGATTAATTTCGTTCAAACTTGAGATAATCTCTCAACTATTTCAGCAAGGAGTTAAAAATGGCTACTGTCACCCTCAAGGGCAATCCCGTTACCATAGGCGGCAACCTGCCCGCAACCGGCCAGACTGCGCCGGATTTCCAGCTGGCCGATGCCAAGCGCAACCTGCTGTCGCTGGCCGATTTTGCCGGCAAGCGCAAGGTACTGAACATTTTCCCCAGCATCGACACGCCAACCTGCGCAACTTCGGTACGCACTTTCAACCAGCGTGCGGGCGGCCTCAACAACACCGTCGTGCTCTGTGTTTCAGCCGACCTGCCGTTCGCACAAAGCCGTTTCTGCGGTGCCGAAGGTATCGAAAACGTCGTCACCCTTTCCACTTTCCGCAACACCGCCAAATTCGCGCGGGATTACGGCGTAGAGATCGTTGACAGCAGTCTGGCCGGCCTCACTGCCCGCGCAGTGGTCGTACTGGATGAAAACAACAAGGTTCTGCACAGCGAACTGGTCGGCGAAATCGCCAACGAACCAGACTACGAAGCTGCCCTGACTGCACTCAAGTAAACCGGCGCGGCAGGCAAAATGAAAAAAGCGGCACGCATGCCGCTTTTTTCATGGCTTTACCTGTGATGCAGTTTTAGCGGCGGCGCTTGTCCAGATTGGCGGCAATGCGCATGCGCAAGGCATTGAGCTTGATGAAACCACCGGCATCCTTGTGGTCGTACGCACCGGCATCGTCCTCGAAAGTGGCGATGGTCGGGTCGAACAGGGAATCTGTCTTGCTGTCACGGCCGACGATGATCACGTTGCCCTTGTACAGCTTGACGCGTACGAAGCCGTTGACCGTCTTCTGTGTATGGTCGATCAGCGTTTGCAAGGCAATGCGCTCCGGACTCCACCAGTAGCCGTTGTAGATCAGGCTGGCGTAGCGCGGCATCAAATCGTCTTTCAAATGCGCAACTTCGCGGTCCAGCGTCAGCGATTCGATGGCGCGGTGCGCCTTCAGCATGATGGTGCCGCCGGGAGTCTCGTAACAACCGCGCGACTTCATGCCGACGTAACGGTTTTCGACCAGATCGAGGCGCCCGATGCCGTGCTTGCCACCCAGTCTGTTCAACTCGGCCAGCAATTCATGCGCAGCCATCTTCTTGCCATTGAGCGCCACCGGATCACCGTTGGCGTATTCGATATCAAGATATTCGGCCGCATCAGGCGCTTTCTCCGGACTCACCGTCCAGCGCCACATGTCTTCTTCAGCTTCGGCAGCCGGGTCTTCCAGATGGCGGCCTTCGTAGGAAATATGCAGCAGATTGGCATCCATGGAATAAGGCGAGCCGCCCTGCTTGTGCTTCATTTCAACCGGAATGCCATGCGTCTCGGCATAAGCGAGCAGCTTCTCGCGCGATAACAGGTCCCACTCGCGCCAGGGTGCAATCACCTTGATGTTCGGATTGAGCGCATAGGCACCCAGCTCGAAACGCACCTGATCGTTACCCTTGCCGGTCGCACCGTGCGAAATCGCATCGGCACCGGTTTCTTTGGCAATCTCGATCAGACGCTTGGCAATCAGCGGACGGGCAATCGAAGTGCCAAGCAGGTATTCGCCTTCGTAAACGGTATTGGCACGAAACATCGGAAACACGAAGTCACGCACGAACTCCTCGCGCAAATCATCAATGTAAATCTGCTCGGGCTTGATGCCGAATTTCAGCGCCTTGGCGCGCGCCGGTTCCAGCTCCTCACCCTGACCGATATCAGCGGTAAAAGTGACCACTTCGCATTGGTAGGTATCCTGCAGCCATTTCAGAATGACCGAGGTATCCAGGCCACCGGAATAGGCCAGCACGACTTTTTTGATTTCACTCATTATTTTTCCTAAAGACAATTTCCACCACGGAGTTCACTGAGAACACAAAGACTAACTCTGTGGTATCTGTGTGCTCCGTGGTTCAAGATTCAAACCTTCCCCAACAACAAATATTCCAACAGCGCTTTTTGCGTATGCAATCTGTTCTCCGCCTCATCCCACACCACACTTTGAGGGCCGTCTATGACTTCCGCAGCGACTTCTTCGCCGCGGTGAGCCGGCAGGCAGTGCATGAAAAGCGCGTCTTTGGCGGCGATTTTCATCATGTCGGCATCCACCTGCCAATCGGCAAAGTCGCGCATGCGTTCTTCGTTTTCGGCTTCAAAACCCATCGATGTCCATACGTCGGTCGTGACCAGATCGGCGCCGCGCACGGCTTCCATCGGGTCAGCAAATTCCTCGTAATGGGCGTGGCCGTATAGTCCTGCGCGTTCCTGCTCGACTTCATAGCCCGGCGGTGTGGAGACGTGCACGTTGAAATCCAGTACTTCCGCAGCCTGCAACCAGGTATTGCAAACGTTGTTGGAATCGCCGATCCAGGCGACGGTCTTGCCCTTGATTGAGCCGCGATGCTCGATGAAGGTGAAGATGTCGGCCAGTATCTGGCACGGGTGATATTCATTGGTAAGGCCATTGATCACCGGAACGCGGGAATTGGCCGCGAAACGCTCGATAATTTCCTGCTCATAGGTGCGGATCATGACGATGTCGCTCATGCGCGAAATCACCTGCGCCGCATCTTCAACCGGCTCACCGCGCCCCAGCTGGGAATCGCGCGTATTGAGGTAGATGGCCGAACCGCCCAGCTGCTGCATACCCGCTTCGAAGGAAAGACGGGTGCGCGTACTGGCTTTTTCAAAAATCATCACCAGCGTGCGGTCGACCAGCGGCCAGTACTGCTGATAATTCTTGAACTGTGTCTTGATCCAGCGGGTGCGCTCGAAGATGTGATTGAGCTCATCCGCGGTCAGATCGTTGAATTGTAAAAAGTGTTTGATTGCCATAAGTTTCACTGCTGTCGGTTGGAGGTCGCGGGGTCAGGCGCCAAGAAACTTCCTGATCAGTGGCGCCAGTATCTCGACGATACGGCTTGCCTCGTTTTGTTGAATGACCAAAGGTGGCAACAGTCTGATGACATTATCCGCCGTCACATTGATCAACAGATTCTGCTCCAGCGCCTGCCTGACCAGATCGCCGCACGGGCGGTCAAGCTCGACACCTATCATGAGACCGGCATTGCGTATGTTGCTGACGCCGCTCAGGCCGGCCAGCTCGCTTCTGAACAGATCGCAGATTTGGTTACCCATGTTTTCGGCATTTTCGCGCAACTTGTCATGGGCAATAACTTCAAGCGTGGTCAGGCCCGCGACACTAGCGAGCGGATTGCCGCCAAACGTAGAACCGTGCTTGCCATAGGTAAATACATCGGCTGCCGCACCCCTGGCGACACAGGCCCCAATCGGCACGCCGGAACCTAGTCCCTTGGCCAGCGTCATTACATCGGGCATGACTTCGGTGTGCTGGAAAGCAAACCAGGTACCGGTACGACCGATACCGCTCTGCACTTCATCCAGAATCAGCAGCCAGCCGTGCGCATCGCAAATCTGGCGCAAGCCCTGCAGATAGCATTTGACGTCGTTCGGCACGTTGATGCCACCCTCACCCTGCACCGGCTCGACCAGAATGGCGACTACGTTCTGGTTACGCGATGCGACCTGGCGGACAGCCTCGAGGTCATCGAACGGCACACGGATGAAACCGCTGACCAGGGGCTCGAAACCTGCCTGTGCCTTGCGGTTGCCGGTGGCAGAAAGCGTTGCCATGGTACGACCGTGAAAAGCACGTTCCATGACGATGATCTCCGGGCTCTCAATGCCCTTGTTGTGACCATAAAGACGCGCCAGCTTGATCGCGGCTTCATTGGCCTCGCAGCCGGAATTGCAGAAGAACACCTTGTCCATGCCGGAGATTTCGGCCAGCTTGTCTGCCAGACGCGCTTGCTCGGCAATCTGATAAATATTGGAGACGTGAATCAGCTTCGCCGCCTGCTCCGAGATGGCACGCACCAGCGCCGGATGGGCATGGCCGAGCCCGTTGACAGCGACCCCGGACAAGGCGTCGAGGTATTTTTCACCCTTGTCGTCCCAAAGCCAGGCACCTTCACCCCTGACGAAAGTGACGGGCTGACGGCCATAAGTGTTCATCAAATGTTCTGACATGTTCTTCTTGACTCTAAAAATTAAAATGCAAACGGCGGCTGCTGCCGCCGTTTCAAAGCATGGATCAAAATGCTTACAGGCCGATGGCAGCCTTGTGCGTCAAGCCGTTCGCCATGAAAAACAACATGGGAATCGACAGCATGGTGTTGGTTCGCGATGCCAGGAACGCCACACGTCGGGCTTTGGCCTTTGCTTCATCGGTCGCTGCGACCAGACCCAGAATCTTTTTCTGATTAGGCCAGATCAGCACCCATACGTTGAACAACATGATGGTACCGAGCCATGCACCGATTCCGATACCGGCATAGGCAGGCTCAAGCGCGAATGCGTGGGTAAAGTTGGGGCCCAGCAACGCAGCGCCGGCGAACCAGGTGACCAGGGCAGCCCAACGAAACCACAGTAGCGCACGCGGCGCCACGTGTTTGGAAATACCGGCAGCCGTACCATCGGCCGTGGCCTCTTTCATGGCCGGCACCTGCACCAGGTTGAAATAATAGAGCAGACCAATCCATGTCACACCGGCAACGATATGCAGCCAGCGAAAAATCCCGTCGAGCATGATATCCATGTTACACCCCCGCCAGAATGAAGTTTTTTAGAAACAGGTATAAAACCAGGGTCAGAACGAGGCCGGAAACTATCGTTCCGGTGATCGAATCAAGTGGGTTTTTCATGGGCTTATTCTCCTCTGGTGAAATTCATGCCTCTGGTGAAATCCGTGCATCAGCTGAAATTCATGGCCCGGGAAATTTTGGCTACATTTCAGCATACCCGAGGGTAGCTTAAAACCGCCGATTAATCAACAATTGCAGCGGCTTCCGGCGAAATCCTTAACGGCTTGCGGCTGGCGATATGGCGCCGAAAATGGTTTATTAAAAGCGGACTTTGGGGCAGAATTGACGGCTCGCTGAAAACTGGTGTCGGATCCGGAAAGCATCATATAAGTATCCGACCATCGTTTAATCATCACACAAGTAAACGCCATGTCCGAGCTCAATTCCACCACATTCGCCTCTTTCGAGGCCGCCGCTTCGGAATACCGTTCGCAACTGCCGGTATCCTGGTACATCGACCGCGATATTTACACACTTGAACAGAAATTACTGTTCCCCGCTTCGCCGCAATATATCGGTCACCAGTTGATGGTAAGTAATCCCGGGGATTTCCATGCCATCGAGTGGATGAACGAGGCCAAGGTACTGGTCAATAATGACAACCGTATCGAACTGGTCAGCAACATCTGCCGCCACCGCCAGGCCATCATGCTGAACGGCCGCGGCAACACCCGCCATATCGTCTGCCCCCTGCACCGCTGGACCTACAACCTGGAGGGCGAACTGATCGGCGCTCCGCATTTCGAGCAGAATCCGTGCCTGCATCTGGATCAGACCACGCTGCAAAACTGGCAGGGCTTGCTGTTCGACAGCAAGCGCGATATCGCCAAAGACCTCGCCAGGCTGGGCTGCAAGCAGGATTTCGACTTCAGCGGTTATCTGCTCAATCGCGTGATGATCGAAGAATACAACTTCAACTGGAAAACTTTTATCGAGGTCTATCTTGAGGACTACCACGTCGGCCCATTTCATCCGGGGCTTGATCGCTTCGTTGATTGCGACAACCTGCACTGGGAATTCGGCGACTGGTACAGCGTGCAGACCGTCGGCATCAAGCAGGCGTTGCAAAAACCCGGTTCCGCCATCTACAGGCAATGGCAGGAACAGGTGCTCAACTACAATCACGACCGCCTGCCCAGGTTCGGCGCGATCTGGCTGGTGTATTATCCCTTCCTGATGATCGAGTGGTATCCGAATGTGCTGGTCGTCTCCCATATCATTCCGCGCGGTGTCGATGCCTGCACCAACGTTGTCGAGTTTTATTATCCCGAAGATATCGCATTGTTCGAGGAAGCCTTCGTCAAGGCGCATCAGGCGGCCTACAACGAAACCGCCGTTGAGGACAAGGAAATCTGCGAGCGCATGCAGAAAGGCCGCGCCGCTCTGTTCAACCAGGGGCTGGATGAACGCGGCCCTTACCAGCACCCGATGGAAACCGGCATGGAGCACTTCCATCAGTGGCTGCGCCGCCAGCTCGAACCGCATCTGGCAAGCGGCCAATCTTGATACCTGCGCGATTCACCATCAACAGACCGGGCAGCCTGTGGATGTTGGTGGCTGCCTTTTTCTTCGCCATCATGGGCGCGCTTGTCAAAATCGGCGGCCAGACTTTCAGTAGCGCCGAACTGGTGTTCTACCGCTCGTTCTTCGGGCTGCTGTTCATTTTCGTGCTAGCGAGAAGACAAAATCTGCAGCTGCGCACACCGGTGCTGGGCAAGCAGATGACGCGATCCATTCTCGGTTTTGTCTCGCTGGTGATGTTTTTTTACGCCATCAATGCCCTGCCCCTCGCCACTGCAGTCACGCTCAACTATACGTCACCACTGTTCATGGCCACCTTCGCACCGTTCATGCTGCACGAAAAACCACGCAAGTTACTGATTCTCGCTATTGCACTGGGCTTTGTCGGCGTGGTGCTGCTGCTGAAACCCAGCCTCAACGGCGATGAACTGCTGGCAGGCACGATAGGTTTGCTGTCCGGACTGACGGCCGGCATCGTCTACGTGCATGTTACCCAATTGGCACGTGCCGGCGAGCCGGACTGGCGCACCGTATTCTATTTCACGCTGGTCTGCACCATCGGCGCCGGCTTCTGGATGCTGGTACATCATTTCAACCCGGTGTCGTGGACAGACCTGCCGCTGCTGCTGGGCCTCGGCGCATCAGCCACCATTGCCCAATTCGCCATGACCCGCGCCTATCGTACCGGCAACCATTTGGTAGTGGGCAGTCTCGCCTACACGACCGTGGTGATCGCCAGTCTGTTCGGCATCCTGCTCTGGGGCGAGACGCTGTCTGTAGACCGTTGGCTGGCGGTTGCGCTGATTGTGCTGGGCGGCATCATCAGCGTTCGAGCATCACCAAGGTAATCCCAATGATTGCAGTTATAAACTGCAGCATAGTAAAAAGCCGGTCGGATGACCGGCTTTTTGACTATCTCCGGAGCCTGGCTTCAAGGATCGATCAGACCGGAACGCATCGCAATCAGTGCGATCTCGGCGGAATTGTTGGCATTCAGCTTTTGCTTGATGTTGTAAAGATGGGTGCCGACCGTTCTTGGTGAAAGACACAAGGTTTCGGCAATGTCGTTGGTGGTTTTGCCTTTTGCCAGCGCCATGAAAACCTCGAATTCGCGGTCGGACAGCACGTCGACCGGGTTCTGCTCGCCGGATAGCTGCTGGATTGCCATCTGCTGGGCCACACTGGCCTCCAGGTAACGTTTGCCGCCGGCAACCGTCCTGATCGCCTTGATCAATTCCTCGGCCGCGCTGCGCTTGGTCAGATAGCCCATGGCGCCGGCATTCAATACGCGCTTGGGGTGTACCGAATCCTCATGGGCGCTGAGCACCAGAATGCGCGCATGATTTTCCTTCGCCATGATGCGCTCGATCGCCTCCAGGCCGCCGATACCGGGCATGGTGATATCCATCACCACCACATCGGGGTGCAGCTCCATGTAAAGCTTGACGGCCTGCTCGCCGCTCTCCGCCTCGCCCACCACTTTGATATCGGAAGCCGATTCGAGCAGCATTCTGAAACCCATGCGGACGACAGCATGGTCATCCACCAGCAGCACATTGACCTGACTCATGACTTGCCGCCTTTCGGAATGTTGATACGGATGGTGGTGCCGTCATCCGGCGCCGAATCGATATTGAAGGTACCTTGCAAGGCCTGCGCACGTTCGCGCATGCCAAGCAGACCGAAATGGCGGGTTTGATCTACCTTGCAGAAATCCATGCCCTTGCCGTTATCCTTGATAGTCAATTGCAGTTCTCCCGTTTCTGTCACTTCCAGCCGGATGTCGATCCAGCTGGCGTTGGCGTGCTTCAGGGCATTATTGACCGATTCCTGAATTACACGGTACACATTGATATTGACCGACTCGCCGAAACTATTGACGTCGCCATGGATGCTCAAGTTCATTTTGAGCTCGGGATGATGTTTCTGGTAGTTATCCACCATGTCGCGCAAGGTCTCAGAAAGGCCTAGATTGTCGAGCGAGCCGGGACGCAACTGACGGATGATATTGTGCATGCCGTCATAGATATGATTGGCGGCCGAGACGATGGTCTGCGCATTGGAAGCAACATCCGGCATTTTCTCTTCGGCCTTGTTGGCGATCCCCACCGCAAAGGTTTTAATGGCGGTGACGTACTGGCCCAGCTCGTCGTGCAGTTCGCGCGCCAGACTGCGACGCTCATCCTCGATGTGGCGCTGGATCAGGTGAGTCAGCTGACGGTTCTCCTCCAGCTGTTTTTCCGCTTCCTCGGCCTGCTTGCGCTCGGTAATGTCGCGCATGCTGCAGATGTCGCCGATCACTTCACCGCTCACAGGATCGACCAGCGGTGCGGCTGAAATCGAGACATCGATGATACGGCCATCGCGGGTGCGCCGCTGCGATTCATGATTGTCGATCATGCGGCCGGCGGTAATCTCGCGCAGATTTTCCTCCAGATCGGCCTTCTGCTCGACCGGCGTCAACAGCGCAACCGATTTGCCGATGATATCCTCCGGCCCGTAACCAAACATGCGTTGCGCGGCAGGGTTCCAGAACGAGATATTGCCGTTCAGATCATGAATCATGATGGCATCTGCCGTCTGTTTGACGATCAGCGCCAGACGACGGTTTTCTTCGGTACTGCTCTGCAGCGATTCCCCCATGCGATTAAAGTTTTGTGCAATTCTGGCAAATTCGGGCAGGTCAAAATCTGGCAGCCTGGTGCCGAGGTCGCCCTGTTCCATTCTGTTCATGGCCTGCAGCATCGGTTGCAACGGCTTCAACCAGCGCCCCAGCATCCAGTAGACCATCACGTTGAGCAGAATGAAGAAAACGATGCCGACCCAGAACAGACCAAGCATATTTACCCAGGCTTCGCGTATGGACCCGATCGGCGCCGGATCGACCACCAGCCTGCCGAAATGAAAGTCGCGCTCAACCGACACCTCTTTGGGATCGAGCACATCAACAAACCATTGCGGCGGGTTGACGCCGGCACGGTAAGCGGAAGGCGGCGACCGGTAAATCAGGTTGCCCTGCATGTCATAAAGCGAAATACGCGTGCCTCGAACATGTTTCAAATGCTCAAGGAATCGTTGCATGACGACATGGGTGTAACCCCAGGCCGGGTTCTGTTCCGAACTGATAATGACGGTATCGAGTAACTGCACGGTCACGCGGGTCGCCGCCTCGACCCCTTCCTGCGTCGATGTTCGCAATCCCTTGATCATCACATAAGCCACCGCTGCCATGAATATCAGCATCACAATGGTAATCAACAGATTCAGTCGGAAACGCAAGCTCATCATGCACACTTGTAAATAAGGTTTGATCAACGAGATTATCATATCGCCGGCGGAATCGAACGCACAATTCGCGGTCCTATCGTTATAATTTCTATAGCACAGAGTACGATCTCAAGGACGCTTATCATGAAAAAATCCAGCCTCACCGGTTTCATTCTCGCCGCCACCCTGCTCTCCGGCTGCGCCACCACGACCAACCCCAGCGTTTCCGGCGTCGAGCGCAAGCAGTTCATGATGCTCTCCGAGCAACAGGTCGTCGCCATGTCGACCGAGAGCTACCTCGCCACACTGAAAGAAGCCAGCGAGAAAAAAACCTTGAATACCAATGCCGCACAAATCACGCGGGTGCGCAACATTTCGCAGAAACTGATCCGGCAAACCGGCCATTTCCGCCAGGACGCATTACAGTGGAAATGGGAAGTCAATGTCGAGCAGAATGACCAGGTCAACGCCTACTGCATGCCCGGCGGCAAGATCATGGTATTCAGCGGACTGATCGACAAACTGAAAGCCACAGACGACGAACTTGCTGCCGTCATCGGCCACGAAATTGCCCATGCCCTGCGCGAGCATGGCCGCGAACGCATGTCGATTGCTTACGCCCAGCAGGCCGGCCTGGTCGGTCTCGCGGTACTGGCAGGCGCCTCGAAAAACCAGAATGCCGCTACCGTCGGCGTGCAGGCGGCAGCCTTGGGTTCGACATTATTCTTCGCGCTGCCCAACAGCCGCGAGCAGGAGCGCGAAGCCGACCGCATGGGGCTGGAACTGGCCGCTCGCGCCGGTTAGAACCCCAACGCCGCAGTCACGCTATGGCAGAAAATGGGGCAGCAAGGCGGCAGCACACCGCCGGAGTTCCTCAGCACACACCCCGCCAGCGAAAACCGCATCGCCGACCTGAAAACCATGATTCCCTCGGTGATGCCGCTCTATCAGGCCGCAAAAAAATAAGTCACGTCCGCGCCGGCGCCCGTCAGGCTGAAGCGATGGCGGCCTGCGGGCCGGCCCTGCCGCAGGCTGCGGTTTCGGGCAGACCGACTTTACGGGTAAAATAGCGGTTTTATTGTAATTATCCGGGAAAGCACCATGAGCGATTTGCAAACCATCATCGAAACCGCATTCGAAAACCGCGCCAGCATTACCCCTGCCAATGTCGATCCGCAAGTCAAGGAAGCCGTATTCAGCGTACTCGAACAGCTGAACAATGGTAGCCTGCGCGTTGCTACACGCAAGGGCGACAGCCAGGAGTGGGAAACGCACCAATGGATCAAAAAGGCCGTGCTGCTCTCGTTCCGCCTGGAAGACAACGTGCTGATGGATGACGGCGTCACCAAATATTTCGACAAGGTACCGCCCAAGTTTGCAGATTACAGCGAAGCCGATTTCAAGGCCGGCGGTTTCCGCGTAGTGCCGAACGCCATTGTTCGCCACGGCTCCTTCATCGGCAAGAACGCCGTGCTGATGCCTTCCTACGTCAATATCGGCGCCTATGTCGATGAAGGCACCATGGTCGACACCTGGGCCACGGTCGGCTCCTGCGCGCAGATCGGCAAGAACGTCCACCTCTCCGGCGGCGTCGGCATCGGCGGCGTGCTCGAACCGGTGCAGGCCGGCCCAACCATCATCGGCGACAACTGCTTTATCGGTGCGCGTTCCGAAGTGGTTGAAGGCGTCGTCGTCGAAGACAACTGCGTCATCTCCATGGGCGTCTACATCGGTCAATCGACCAGAATTTACGATCGCGAAACCGGCGAAGTTTTCTATGGCCGCGTACCGGCCGGCTCCGTCGTCGTCAGCGGCAACCTGCCCACCAAGGATGGCAGCTACAGCCTGTACTGCGCCGTCATCGTCAAGAAAGTCGACGCCAAGACGCTGGGCAAGGTCGGTATTAACGAACTGTTGCGCGGCATTTAAGCCTACTGCGCTTGATAATACGTTGTCGGTTGCGCTGCGCGACTCCTCGCCGTACTGTATGTACTGTCTCGTCGTTGCGCGCTGACCTTCGCGTCTTATCTGCGCTCGCCTGGCTTAAATTCAGGAATTTTTCAGACCTTTTAAATTCGGAGACACGCCTTGAAACTTTACGGCATCCCCAATTGCACTACGGTTAAAAAAGCCAGAAGCTGGCTGGAAAGTCATGGCGTGGCTTACGAATTTCACGACTTCAAGAAACAGGGCATTGATGCCGCCACGCTGGAAAACTGGCTGACGCAATTCCCATGGGAAAAGCTGGTCAACCGTGCCGGCATGACCTGGCGAAATCTCGATGAAGCAAGCAAAGCTGCTGTCGCCGACAACGCAACGGCGATCCGGCTCATGATGGATAAAAGCTCGGTCATCAAACGGCCGGTGCTGGTCAGGGACGGCCGGGTGTTTTGCCTCGGCTTCGATGAAACCACTTATGGAAAGCTGCTCTGAATGTCAAAGACACTGGAACTCGCCAAGGATCTGATCGCCCGCCAGTCATTGACGCCGGAAGATGCCGGTTGTCAGGAAGTGATGATCAAACGGCTGCAACCGCTCGGTTTCCGGATCGAGCGCATGCGCTTCGGCAATGTCGATAATTTTTACGCGCGCCGCGGTGACAGCGGGCCGCTGCTGGTGTTTGCCGGCCACACCGATGTGGTGCCGACCGGCCCGGTCGACAAGTGGCACACGCCACCGTTCGAGCCCACCATCAAGGAAGGCATGCTATACGGACGCGGCGCAGCCGACATGAAAACCTCCTGCGCCGCCTTCATCACAGCCATTGAGGATTTCATCGCCGATCATCCGGATCATGCCGGTTCCATCGGCCTGCTGATCACCTCGGACGAAGAAGGTATCGCCATCAATGGCACGGTCAAGGTGGTAGAAGCCCTCAAGGCACGCAACGAACATTTCGATTACTGTATCGTCGGTGAACCGACCTCGAACAAGGTCGTCGGCGACATGATCAAGAACGGCCGCCGCGGCTCGCTTTCCGGCAAATTGACCGTAAAGGGCGTGCAAGGTCATATCGCCTACCCGCATCTGGTGAAGAACCCGATCCACATGGTCGCACCGGCGATCAAGGATATGGTGGAAACCGTCTGGGACAAGGGCAACGAATACTTTCCGCGGACCTCCTGGCAGATTTCCAACATGAACGGCGGTACCGGCGCCACCAACGTGGTGCCCGGCGAAGTCGAGATTCTGTTCAACTTCCGCTTCTGCCCGGAACTGGATGGTGCGGGCAGCACGGAACAGAACCTCAAATCGCGCGTACATGCCATCCTCGACCGTCACGCGCTTGATTACGAGCTGGAATGGGAATACTCGCCGCCCTACATCACCCCGCGCGGCGAGCTGGTGGAAGCAATCTCGCAGGCCATTGAAGCATCCTATGGCGTCACCCCCGAGCTCTCGACTACCGGCGGCACCTCTGATGGCCGCTTCATCGCAGACATCTGCAAACAGGTAATCGAATTCGGCCCGCTCAACGCCACCATCCACAAGCTCAACGAATGCGTGGCGGTAGCCGATATCGAACCGCTGAAAGAAACTTACAAGCGCACGCTGGAAAAACTTTTGCGTCGATAACCACAGAGGACACAGAGCGCACAAAGCATAATGGCAGACTCACTACTTCCATTTGCCATAATTGCCAGAATTCAAGAATGACCAACATCCATACCGAGCTTCACACCATCCGCGACTGGTTACGCTATTGCGTGAGCCGTTTCGAGGCATCCGATATTTTCTTCGGTCACGGCACCGATAATGCCTATGACGAAGCGGTCTGGCTGGTGATGGGCAGCCTGCATCTGCCGCTGGATACGCTGGAGAATTTTCTTGACGCGCGCATGACCGAGGCCGAGCGCAAGCATCTCGCCCATCTGATCGAACGCCGCGTCACGGAACACATACCGACTGCTTACCTGTTGCGCGAAGCCTGGCTCCAGGGTTTCAAATTCTATGTGGACGAGCGCGTCATCGTGCCCCGCTCATTCATTGCCGAATTGCTGGAGAACGGTCTCAGTCCGTGGGTGGATTATGCGGAAATGATCGAAAGCGCCGCCGATATCTGTACCGGTAGCGGTTGTCTCGGCGTTTTGCTGGCGCATGCGTTTCCCGACGCCACTATCGATGTGGTGGACATTTCCCCGGACGCCATCGCCGTCTGCAACATCAACATCTCGAACTACGGGCTGCAGGACCGTATCACGGCGGTGGAATCCGACATGTTCGCAGCGCTCTCAGGCAAGCGCTACGATTTGATCATCAGTAACCCGCCCTATGTCGATGCGCCGTCGATGGCCCAGCTGCCGCACGAGTACCGCAACGAACCGCAACTGGCGCTCGGCAGCGGCGAGGCCGGGCTGGATCACACGCATACGCTGTTGCGCGAGGCGGCAAATCATCTGAACGAAAACGGCCTGCTCGTCGTCGAGATCGGCCACAATCGCGATGCGCTTATGAATGCTTATCCGAACGTGCCGTTCACCTGGCTTGAAGTGGAATCCGGCGATGAATTTGTCTTTCTGCTGACCAAAGAACAGCTGGAGCAATACATCGCCCGATAAAACCGGCGGGAGTAGAACTCACCCACCCGTCTGCAGATTCAAATCTGCTGCGCCGCAATCGGAACAATTTTTTTATGGCTGCGCACACCCTCCTGAGCAGTCTGATACTCTGGCATACGGTCAAAATTGAGATATTTGTATATCTCTGCAGTATTGGCCAGCTTGTCGCCCAGAGTTTGCAGATATTCAGCATGCGTCGGCATACGGCCCAATTTGGCGCACACTGCCGACAGCTCAGCCGAACCCAGATAAACACGCGCATCCTTGCCCATGCGGTTATCAAAATTACGGGTGCTGGTCGAAAACACGGTGGCGCCTTCCGCCACGCGCGCCTGATTGCCCATGCAGAGCGAACAGCCCGGCACTTCAGTGCGGGCACCGGCCACACCGAATACGGCATAGACGCCCTCTTCGCGCAGTTGCGCCTCATCCATGCGGGTTGGGGGAGCTACCCACAAACGGGTTGGAATGCTGCCCGCCCCTTCCAGCACTTTGGCTGCGGCACGGTAGTGGCCGATATTGGTCATGCAGCTGCCGATAAACACTTCATTGATGCGATCTCCTGCCACCTCGGATAACAATTTGACTTTATCCGGATCGTTCGGACACGCTACCAGCGGCTCCTTGATCTGATCCAGATCAATCTCGATCACATGCGCGTATTCAGCATCGGCATCGGCCTCAAGCAGTTCCGGCTGTGCCAGCCAGGCTTGCATGGCGTCGATACGGCGCTGCAGGGTGCGGGCATCCTGATAACCGCTATCGATCATGTTCTGCATCAGCACGATGTTGGATTGCAGAAACTCGATCACCGGTGCTTTATTCAGCTTCACCGTACAGCCATTGGCTGAACGTTCGGCAGAGGCATCGGCAAATTCGAACGCCTGTTCCACCTTCAAATCCGGCAGCCCTTCAATCTCCAGAATGCGGCCGTTGAACACATTCTTCTTGCCCTGCTTGCCAACCGTCAGACTACCTTCCTGAAGCGCGGCATAGGGAATGGCATTGACCAGATCGCGCAGGGTAATCCCTGGCTGCATATTGCCCTTGAAGCGTACCAGGACCGATTCAGGCATATCGAGCGGCATCACCCCCATCGCCGCAGCAAACGCCACCAGGCCGGAACCGGCAGGAAATGAAATGCCGATCGGGAAGCGCGTATGCGAGTCACCGCCGGTGCCGACCGTATCGGGCAGCACCATGCGGTTGAGCCAGGAATGAATCACGCCGTCGCCGGGTTTCAGGCTGACACCACCGCGGCTGTTCATGAATTCAGGCAAGGTGTGCTGCAATTTGATATCGACCGGTTTCGGGTAGGCTGCGGTATGGCAAAAGCTCTGCATGACCAGATCGGCGCTGAAACCCAGACAGGCCAATTCTTTCAGTTCCTCACGGGTCATGCCGCCCGTGGTGTCCTGCGAGCCAACCGTGGTCGCTTTGGGTTCGCAATACGTGCCGGGGCGAACACCGGTGCCTTCCGGCAGGCCACAAGCACGGCCGACCATTTTCTGCGCCAGCGTGTAACCCTTGCCACTATCTTTTGGCGCGACGGCCTGAATGAACAAGCCGGATGGCGGCAAAGCCAGTGCCTTGCGGGCCTTGCTGGTCAAGCCGCGACCGATAATCAGCGGGATACGGCCGCCGGCACGGACCTCGTCCGGCATGGTGGTTGGCGCGAGTTCAAAGGTCGAAATGACCTCGCCCTGGTCATTCAGAATCTGGCCTGCGTATGGCTTGATGGTGATCACATCGCCCATCTGCATGTTTGAAACATCACACTGAATCGGCAAAGCACCGGAATCTTCTGCCGTATTGAAAAAAATCGGCGCGATCTTGCTGCCCAGAATCACACCGCCGGTACGCTTGTTGGGAATATGCGGAATGTCCTCGCCCATATACCACTGCACGGAGTTGACGGCGGATTTGCGCGATGAGCCGGTGCCGACCACATCGCCCACATACGCCAGCGGCAGACCTTGCTGTTTGAGCGATTCGATCGTTTTCAGGCCTTCCGGCATTTTATTGACCAGCATGGCCTTGGCATGCAGGGGAATGTCCGGGCGACTCCAGGCTTCCTGCGCCGGGCTCAGATCATCGGTATTGGTTTCACCATCCACCTTGAACACCACGAGTTTGATTTCATCGGCCAGTCTTGACGCACCGGTAAACCATTCGCCTGCCGCCCAGGATTCCACGAGTTTTCTCGCATGCGGGTTGCCCGCTTTCATTTTCTCTTCGACATCGTGAAAGGCGTCAAACATGAGTGTGGTATGCGACAGCGCCTGCACTGCATGTTCAGCCAGTTCACCGTCAAGCAGGCTGACCAGCGACTGCACGTTGTAGCCGCCGAGCATGGTGCCGAGCAGCTTGATCGCATGGACCGGTGAAATCAGTGCACATTCAACTTTCTGATGGGCAATATCGGTGAGGAATGCCGCCTTGACATAAGCGGCCTGATCGACACCTGCCGGAATGCGGTTTTCGAGCAAATCCAGCAGTGTTTTTTCCTCACCGGCAGGCGGCTGCTTGATCAATTCAACCAACTCAGCCACCTGCTCTGCCGAGAGCGGCAATGGCGGCAGATTCTGTTGGGCGCGTTCCTGCACATGCGTTGCGTAGTCTTTTAACATGATGGTGTGGACGTTCCAATCAAATAAAAAATGGTGTTGAACAGGGGCATCAATAGCCTTGTCAGGAAATCAGCGGATGTCGACCATCATTCAAGGCAGCGGCTTTTCCTGCACGGACTTTCGCTGCGCGATCTTCACCCGCCATTCCGCAGGTCCCGTCTTGTGGATGGATTGGCCGCGCGCATCGACCGCCACGGTGACCGGCATGTCCTTGACCGTGAATTCATAAATCGCTTCCATGCCCAGGTCTGCAAAGGCCAGCACTTCGGCCTTTTTGATGGCCTGACTGACGAGATAGGCCGCGCCGCCGACAGCGGTGAGATATACCGACTGATGCCGGGCAATGGCTTCAATCGCCTTGTCGCCGCGCTCTGCCTTGCCGATCATGCCGAGCAGACCGGTCTCTGCCAGCATCATTTCGGTAAAGTCATCCATGCGCGTCGCCGTTGTCGGACCAGCTGGCCCGACCACCTCACTGCCCACCGGGTCTACCGGCCCGACGTAATAGATGAAGCGGTCAGTGAAATCCACCGGCAGCGGTTCACCTTTTTGCAGCATGTTGGCTACCCGTTTATGCGCGGCATCGCGACCGGTCAGCATTTTTCCGCTGAGCAGCAGGGTCTGTCCCGGCCGCCATGATGCTATCTGTTCATGGTTGATATGATTCAGATCCACCCGCAATGCATCTGCAGCCGGCGACCAGTCTACTTGGGGCCAGTCTTCCAGATCAGGTGGGACCAGCACTGCAGGGCCACTGCCATCCAGCTCAAAATGCACGTGGCGGGTCGCTGCGCAGTTGGGAATAATGGCAACCGGAAGGCTCGCTGCGTGCGTCGGGTAATCGAGAATCTTGACGTCCAGCACGGTCGTCAGCCCACCCATGCCCTGCGCTCCGATTCCCAATGCGTTGACCTTTTCGTATATCTCCAGCCGCAACTCTTCCAGCCGGTTATGCGCGCCGCGCGCCTTTAATGCATGCATGTCGTTCGGCGCCATCAAGGATTCCTTCGCCAGCAACATGGCTTTTTCGGCGCTGCCGCCGATACCGATCCCCAGCATGCCTGGAGGGCACCAACCGGCGCCCATTTCCGGCACCACCTCCAGCACCCAGTCGACAATACTGTCGTTCGGGTTGAGCATGGCCAGTTTTGCCTTGTTCTCGCTGCCGCCACCCTTGGCGCCAATGCTGACTTCCACCTTGTCGCCGGGCACCAGCGTCACATGCACGATCGCCGGGGTGTTGTCTCTGGTATTACTGCGTTTGCCGGCGGGATCGGTGATGATGGAGGCGCGCAATTTGTTTTCCGGCAACAGATAGGCACGCCTGACACCCTCGTTCACCATGTCCTCAAGCGACATGGCGGTGTCGAAACGCACATTCATGCCGACCTTGAGAAACGCGATGACGATGCCGGTATCCTGACACAGCGGGCGCTTGCCTTCGGCGCACAGGCGTGAATTGGTCAGTATCTGCGCGATCGCATCCCTTGCGGCTGGCGATTCCTCGCGTGCATAGGCATCCCCCAGAGCTTGAATGTAATCAAGCGGATGGTAGTAAGAGATGTATTGCAGGGCATCGGCAATACTCCCGATAAAATCTTCCTGCCGAATCACAGTCATCTTGAAGACTTCGCGGTTGCAATCGTGGAATTGATGTCCTTACGCAGGATTTTTCCATTCTTGGTTCTTGGAAAATCATGCGCCAGATACACCGTCTTGGGGCATTTATAGGCAGCCAGATGCTGTTTGCCGAATTGCAGCAGTTCATCCGCCGTGGTTTTGGCCTCCGGTTTCAGAATGACATAAGCGACCACCAGCAGTTTGTCTTTCTCGATCTCCTCGCCCACGGCAGCACAGTCGGCAATGTCCGGATGACCCTTGTACACGCGCTCAATCTCATAGGGTGAAACGCGATAACCGAAGCTTTTGATGATGTCATCCTTGCGGCCGAGGAACCAGATATAGCCATCGGCATCGTATTTGGCGTAATCGCCGGTGAAGAAATAGCCGTCATGCTTGTATTTTCTGGTTTCCTCATCCAGGTTCCAGTAACGCAGGAACAGGCCCGGGTCGGTATCCGGCACGCAGATCATGCCCTCCTCGCCGACAGCAACCGGCGCCATCGTTTCTGGGTCCATCAGCCGGATGTCATGGCCCGGCTGCGGGAAGCCGGCAGAACCAGGACGAATGGGCCGGTAAATGCTTTGCGACAGGTAATAGGAGAATTCGCTCATGCCGACCGCCTCGTAAATATTGAGGCCGAAACGCGTCTGCCATTGGGTCAGCACTTCATCCGACAAATGTTCGCCCGCACTCATGAAGTGGCGCATGCTGGGCAGCTGTTCACCGGTAATCGTAGTCTTCTGCAGTATCTGGCGGTAGATGGTCGGCACGCCGATAAAAATGGTCGCCGCATGCTTCTGAATCAGATCCAGCCATTTCTGCGCATCATTTTTGCCCTCGTGCACGATGACGGTTTTGCCCAGATAGAGCGGATCCATCAGGCCGGTACCAAGCACATAGGTCCAGTTGAACTTGCCGGAATGCATGATGCGGTCCTGCACCTGAACACTGTAATTGAACCAGTACCGCGAGGCAGGCTGACGGCCGAGCAGCGCGCGATGTGCGTGCAGTACCCCTTTCGGGTAACCGGTCGTGCCTGAGGTATAGACCAGGTAGGCGGGGTCTTCGGCTTTGGTTTGATGCGCGATGCTGTCTGCATCTGCCGCGTCTAATGCAGATGCCAGATCGATCACATTGAAGCACTTATGCGTCCGGATTTCAGCGGCCTGAGACAGCAGGATGTGCCGCAACGCCGGGGTTTCAGTAATGGCATCAGCCATGCCATACCAGGCAGCGGCATCGGTCACCAGCACGACGGCACCGGAATCCTTGGCCAGGTAGGCGACTTCCTCCGCTGTCAGCAAGGTGGACGTCGGTACCGAAATCGCCCCCATTTTCATGGCGCCCAGAAACGCGATCGGGTAATCGAGACTGTTGGGCAGGCGAATCAATACGCGATCACCGGGCTTGACGCCGAGTTCATGCAGCACTGCAGCAAACCGGTCTGTTTTTTCCGCCAGTTCACTGAACGTGATGGATGATGTGCCGAGCACATCATCTTCAACAATCATGGCGATATTGTCCTTGCACTCAGTAGCCAGATGGCGGTCGGTGCAGGCAGCGCCGATATTGAAATATTCGGGCACCTGCCATTCCCATTGCGGAAAATCTGTGAACATCATAAGAGCACTCCATAAGGCCAGTTTTGACGGATGATCTGTGCCGGCAACAGTTGCAGCACATGCAGCGCAAATGCCATATCGTCAGGTGTCAAGGCGCGCAGGGCATGCGCCCTGAGCAGGGTCTGCAACGCTTTGCCGAACATCGGCGGATCCAGCATTTCGCCCTCAAACTTGATGGCACCGCCGAGCAGGGCATCGGCTTCAATGGCAGCCTTGAGAATGCTCACTTTCTGTGCCACTTCTGTCGGTGATGGCGTATATGCGGTTTTGCAAAGATGAATATGGCCGGGGTGAATCACCTGCTTGCCGGTCAACCCCATGGCAGCCTCCTTGCAGGCATGCTTGTACACCACGCGCGATTCATTGTCGCCATGCAGATCGAGCCAGCGCCGCACATCATGCGGCTCCACGAATTTCTCGGGCATCGCGCTGCTGCCGATCAGCGTTTCCACGCCCCCGATCACGCCCTTGCCGGCGATGCGAGCCTCGAACATCAGCTGGTTCATGTAAAACTGCAATTCTTCGATCCAGTTTTCCGGCGTGATATGAATGCCCATCGCCTTGGAGAAGTCATGAATGCCGAACACCACGTGTTTTACCGTGTTGTACTGCATCAGATCGGGCGCAATCTTCAGCGATTTCGGGTGCTCGATAATCGGCTGGATGGTGATATCCGGGTTGACGCTCAACAGAAAACTGGACAGGTCGCGCACCTCTGCGGCCCCGTATGCCTCGCCCGCCTTTGCCAGCATGACGACATCGATGTATTCACCCATATCCCGCACCAGCGCCATATCGAGCTCGTATTCATCGGTACGGAACGAGTTGGCACGGATTGCGATCGTCACCTGCTGATTCACCTTGCGCAGCTCAGGCAGCTCCTGACGCAACAGATCGCGGCTCATTTCCTTCTGCCGGCAACCGTCCTCAAGGTCAAAAATCAGCGTATGCGCCTGCGTCAAATGTGCGTGTTTCTGCATGCGGGCCGAGGCCTGCGCCATGTCTTCATATATACCCAGGCTGGGTGCATATTTGACCGGCGGATAGTACAACTGAATGCCCGGCCAGCAGTCGCCGAGCGCGCTGGCATCAAGACTGACCGGCTCTTCGCCTATATGCATCATCATGTTATTGGGCCTCCGGGTGATTGAGCCGCACGGCTCTCAGCATGGCAAGTATGTGGTTGGTAGCCTCCGTCTCCGGCAGGCTGCTTTTTTTCAGCGGTTTTGACGCATTGATCAATTCCCAGAACTCGTTATCCGGCAACGCGAGCATGTCATCGAACACCTGCAGTTCAAGCATGTTGAGCTGGTTGAAGCGGCTGCTGACAAATTGCTGCAATACGATATCCAGCTCCAGCAACCCCCTTCTGCAACGCCAGGCAAAGCGCCTTTGTTCCGCATCTCTCAGATTTTCGGCATTCAACATGGATCACCCCTGTGCAGACGTAATTGGAATGGTTTTTCTGGTTTTCTTCTCTTTGGCGCGCAGAATTTTGAGGTCCTTGATCCTGGCGATGGCCTCATTCGGATTGAGCTTTTTCGGGCAGACATCGACACAGTTCATGATGTTGTGGCAACGATACAAGCGATAGGGGTCCTCCAGATTCTCCAGCCGCTCAGCCTCCGCCTTATCACGCGAATCGACAATGAACCGGTAAGCCGCCATCAGCCCCGACGGCCCGACGAACTTGTCGGGGTTCCACCAGAAACTTGGGCACGCCGTCGTGCAGGCGCCGCACATGATGCATTCATACAAGCCATCTAGCTTGGCGCGGTCTTCCGGGCTTTGCAGGCGCTCGGTCTCCGGCGGCGGATCATTGTTGACCAGATAGGGCTTGACTGAATTGTAGTGCTCGAAGAACTGCGTCATGTCGACGACGAGGTCGCGTATCACCGGCAGGCCCGGCATCGGCCGCAATATCACCGGCTCTTCCAGATCCTGCAGTTTGGTGATGCAGGCCAGACCGTTCTTGCCGTTGATGTTCATCGCATCGCTGCCGCACACGCCTTCCCGGCAGGATTTACGTAACGACAAGGTGTCGTCCTGCGCCTTGATGCGGATCAGCGCATCGAGCAGCATCTGGTCGCCTTCCTGCAGTTCGACTTCATAGTCCTGCATGTAAGGCTTTTTGTCTTGATCGGGATCGAATCTGTATATGGAGAATTTCATGATCACCTCAATAAGTTCTGGCTTTGGGAGCAAATGATTCAACCGTCAGCGGCTGCAAGCGAACCGGCTTGTAAACCAGCCGATGCCCGTTTTTGTAGTAGAGCGAGTGACTGAGCCAGTTTTCATCGTCTCGTCCGGCATGATCCTCACGCGCATGTGCTCCGCGACTTTCCTTGCGGTTATTGGCGGCATGCATGGTGGCACAGGCCACTTCAATCAGGTTATCGAGTTCGAGGGCTTCCACTCTTGCCGTGTTGAACACCTTGCTTTTATCCTTGATCTGAAGATGTTGTGCGCGCTGTGCAATCGCGTCGATAGTGCCGACGCCCTCTTCAAGCAACTCGGGAAACCTGAACACGCCGCAATGACGCTGCATGGACTGGCGCATGGCGGCGCCCACCTCGGTCACGCTCTCGCCGGCAGTTTGATGATCGAGCCGGGCAATGCGGGCCAGCGTCATGTCTGCAGCATCCGCCGGTAGTGCTTTGTGCGTACCTGCCGCCCTGATGTCGCTCACCATTTTGTCGCCGGCCGCCTTGCCGAACACCACCAGATCCAACAGCGAGTTGGAACCCAGACGATTCGCACCATGCACCGAAACGCAAGCACACTCGCCTACCGCATACAAGCCGTTGACCTTGTTCTCGACATCGTTACGGTATTCCACCACCTGACCGTCCAGATTGGTAGGAATGCCGCCCATCATGTAATGTGCGGTAGGCACGACCGGAATCGGATCCTGAATCGGGTCGGCATTGGCAAAGGTTTTGGCAATTTCACGAATACCTGGCAAACGCTTGCTGATCAGCTCCTCGCCCAGATGATCCAACTTGAGGTATACCGCATCCTTGTGCTTGCCGACGCCGCGGCCTTCCTTGATTTCTGTCGCAATGGCACGCGAAACCACATCCCGGCTGGCCAGATCCTTGGCATTGGGCGCATAACACTCCATAAAGCGTTCTCCATCGGCGTTGACCAGATAACCGCCCTCGCCACGTACACCTTCGGTAATCAGAACGCCGGCATGCAACACGCCGGTCGGGTGAAACTGCCAGAACTCCATGTCCTGCAGAGGCAGACCGGCGCGCGCGACCATGCCGAGACCGTCGCCGGTGTTGATGAAGGCATTGGTGCTAGCCTGAAAAATACGCCCTGCGCCGCCGGTCGCAAGCAAGGTGGCTTTCGCCTGCAGCACATGGATATCGCCGGTTTCGATTTCGAGCGCTATCACACCGAGCACGTCACCTTCCGTATCGCGGATCAGATCCAGTGCAAACCACTCGACAAAGAACTGTGTATTGGCGCGAATATTGCGCTGATACAAGGTATGCAGCATGGCGTGGCCGGTTCTGTCAGCCACGGCACAGGTACGCGAAATCGGTTTTTCGCCGTAATTCTGCGTCATGCCGCCGAATGGCCGCTGAAATATCCTGCCGTTTTCCAGCCGGTCAAACGGCATGCCGAAATGCTCAAGCTCGATAATCGCCTTGGCAGCGTTTTTACACATGAACTCGATGGCATCCTGATCGCCAAGGTAGTCAGAGCCCTTGATGGTGTCGTACATGTGCCAAAGCCAGTTGTCGCCTGACACATTACCGAGCGCGGCCGCGATGCCGCCCTGTGCGGCAACGGTATGCGAGCGGGTTGGAAAAACCTTGGACAGCACCGCGACTTTCACCCCGGCTTCGGCCAGCTGCAACGCAGCTCGTAGGCCGGCCCCGCCGCCACCAACCACGACTGCATCGAATTGATGTTTTTGCATAGTCACAACCTTACATACTCCATAAAATTACGATGGTCCAACCCAGATAAATCATCAGCAACACATCAACAAGCAGCTGAAAAATTGCACGCAATCCGGGGTTAAAAATGTAATCCTTGAACACATCACGGATACCAAGCCAGGCATGCATTACCAGACTGACAAAAAACAGCAGGGTGAACAGACGCCACCACCATGGCGACATCAGGTTCATCCAGGCCTCATAACCTGCCGGCTGTTTTACGATCAGCAGCAAGGCAAATACCAGCAGATAAACCGCCATCACTACTGCAGACAAGCGCTGCGCCAGCCAAAGGCGCATGCCCGGATATTTTTTTGTTAGAAGTTCGATCATCATGATGGCAGCATCCTCACCAGATCATGGCGGCCAACAGCGTGACCGACAGCACATCCAGGCACAACACCAGACGGCTTGAGAATCGAGCCTTGGGCAAACTTTTCATCCAGTGCACATCCATTGCCAGGTGGCGCAAGCCTGCATAGAAGTGGTGGAAAAAGGCCCAGGACAGGACCACCAGGACTGTTTTCGGCAGCCAATGATTGAGCAACCCGGCCAGCGCCAGATAGCTGATTTCGCTCGCCACGGATTGATGCAATGCCCAGAGCATGGCGGGCAGGATTAAAAACAGCACCATGCCGCTCATGCGGTGCATGATGGAAATGATGGCATTCACCGGCAGACGAATCGTGAACAGATTCAGATTCTTCGGCCGTCTGCGCTGTTGTGTTGACGGCATGATCAGGCTGCCCCGGCAACTGCTTTGGAAACCCGCTCAAGCAAGCGCGGATCAAAAGGTTTGGGAATGATGTAATCCTTGCCGAACTGCAAAGACCGCAGGTTGTAGGCTTGCAGAACCGCTTGCGGCACTGGTTCGCGCGCCAGTGCACTGAGTGCGTGCGCAGCCGCCACTTTCATCTTTTCCGTGATCTGTTTTGCCTTTGCATCCAGCGCGCCGCGGAACAGATAGGGAAAGCACAGCGCATTGTTGACCTGGTTGGGAAAGTCGCTGCGTCCGGTGGCCATGACAATATCATCGCGTATGGCATGTGCCACGCTTGGCAGCACTTCCGGATCGGGATTGGCCAGTGCAAATATCACCGGATTCTTCGCCATCTTTCTGATCAGATCGCTGTTCAGGGCATTTTTGGCCGAAACTCCGATAAAGACATCGGCACCTTCCATTGCAGCATCGATGGTTTTCACGGCAGAGGGTGCGACCGCCAGCTCACGGTTATTGTCATGCAGATCTGCACGATCCGTATCAATCACCCCGCTCTTGTCCACCATGGTGATATCCGTGGCGCCCATCAGCTTGAGCAGTTTGGCACATGAACAACCGGCAGCACCTGCGCCCAGAAAGACGATTTTTGCCCTTGGCAAAGACTTGGACTGAATCTCCAGCGCATTGAGCAATGCTGCCGCAACGATGACTGCCGTACCGTGCTGATCGTCGTGAAAAACCGGAATGTCCAGAAGATTTTTTAATTCGTTTTCAATATAAAAGCAATGTGGTGCCGCAATATCCTCAAGATTGATGCCGCCAAAGGTTGGCGCGATATTCACCACAGTTTCAATAAATTCATCTGGCGTCTTCGCATTGACTTCAATATCGAACACATCAATACCGGCAAAGCGCTTGAACAACACCGCCTTGCCTTCCATCACCGGCTTGCTGGCGAGTGCCCCCATATTGCCCAAACCCAGCACGGCCGTACCGTCTGTAATCACAGCAACCAGATTACCCTTATTCGTATATTGATAAGCCGTAGCCGGATCCGCATGAATTTCACGCACCGGCTCGGCAACGCCCGGCGTGTAGGCCAGTGAGAGATCATCCTGTGTCGCGCAAGGCTTCGACGACTCCACACTGAGTTTGCCGGGCACCGGGAACTGGTGATAATCGAGCGCGCGTTTTTTCAAATCATCCATTTGTCATTTCCGATCACATTGATCATGCGTTTCCGAGCCTGGGTTCTGCATCACTACTCCAATTCACTGAGATAGTGGTGATCATCAGTGAGACACAAACCCAGGCGCCATTCCATCGGCTTGTCACCATAAGTAAAGGAAACCCGCTCCACACTTAGCAAGGGGAATCCCTCTTTCAAACCTAAAGCGTTCGCCGTTTCGCGATCTGCGCCAACCGCCTTGAGGCGCTCTTCCGCACGGATCATGCGCACACCAAAGACCGACTCGTACATGCTGTACATCGAACCGTTCCACTCTTCCACCTTTGCGCCCTTCAAACCCTTGAACGGCGCGGCAGGAACGATGATCTGGTCATAAATCAGCGGTCTGCCGGAGAAGGTCAACAAGCGTTTGATTTCAATCGTTGAGGCACCTGCTTTTATTTGCAGGGTTTTGGCCATGTAAGCATTGGCCTTGCCTTTTTCACAGGAGATGAATTGATTCTGCAACAACTCTTTCTGACCGGTCACCGAGGTCAGGCGCAAGAACCGCAGCTTGATCACATCGGCATTGTGGGTGGCAACAAAGGTGCCCTTGCCCTGACGGCGTATCAGAATGTTTTCGGCAGACAGACTATCAATAGCCTTGCGCACCGTCCCCTGGCTCACCTTGTATCGCGCAGCCAGTTCAAATTCACTCGGGATTGCTTCTCCGGGGCGCCATTCGCCGGCGATCAGGCTCTGCGTAATCATCACCTTGATCTGCTCATATAAAGGCCGGTAGCTCGGAGAAACCAGTTGTTTATCCATTTTTTCAGACATCCATCAAATTCGATTCTGCTTTTACAAACCGCAAAAACAGCCGTTGAGAATTTATAACATGGCATAAAAAAATAGTCTAGTGTTTTATATCTTATATAAGACATAAGATTTATGTTGACACTAAAAGAAAGCCGTCTATATAATCGATTCAAGATCATTACTGAAGTAATTCGCTATGGAACATCACATCCGCCCCAGACGATCCATGCTTTATGTACCGGGCTGCAACAAACACTATCTGGATCGCGCACGCACCCTCGCCGCCGATTCGGTCATTCTCGATTTGGGCGACCCGATTCTTGTTGCCGCCAAGGAAGAGTCCAGGGCCAATGTGGTGCAGTCGGTCAAGGAAGGCGGCTACGGCAAACGCGAAGTCGTCGTGCGCGTCAACAATCTGGATTCCGAATGGGGACTGGACGACATCAAGGCGGTGGCCAATATCGGTGCCGATGCGATTCTGTTCCCCAATATCGAATCGCGCGACGATGTGCTGAAGGCCCAGCAATATCTGGATGAGGCCGGCGGCAGCCACATGCCCATGATGCTGATGATCGAAAGCCCGATTGCAGTATTGAATTCAAAAGAGATCGCGGCCGCATCCAATCGCGTCAATTGCATGGTAATGGCCACCTCGGACCTGATATCGCAGATGCATGCCCATGTCACGCATGAACGCTCTGCCATCCTCACCTCGCTGTCAATGGTGATTCTGGCGGCGCGCGCTTATGGCAGGGGCGTGATAGACGGTATCACCAGCGATTTCAAGAACATGCATTCCTTTGAGTATGCATGCCGGCTAGGCCGCGACATGGGCATGGACGGCAAATCACTGGTGCATCCCGCACAGATTGCCTATTGCAATGATGCCTACACGCCCAAGGCAGCCGAAGTTGCCAATGCAAAGCTCATTATCAAGGCACTGAAAGAAGCAAACGACGCAGGACGCGGCACGGTTGTTGTCAACGACAAGCTGGTGGAGAACCATCACATCAACGCTGCACAACGACTGATCAAATTACACGAAGCCATCATGGCGCTGGAAGAAGAGCTCATTTAAATGACGACCATCACTTCAGGCAAGATCAATAGCGGACGCTATTTCGAACACTTCAGGCTCGGCGAAGTGATTCAGCACGCCACGCCGCGCACTGTGACGGCAGGCGATGCCGCGCTATATATTGCGCTGACCGGCGCGCGCAACCCCCTGCATTGCAGCGAGCCGTTTGCGCACGCCCTCGGTTATGCCGGCTCGCCTGTCGACGACTTGCTGGCCTTTCATATCGCCTTTGGCAAAACCGTGCCGGACATATCGGTCAACGCGGTTGCGAACCTTGGTTACGCCGATGTGCGCTTTCTGCTGCCGGTATTCATTGGTGACACCTTGACCACTTCAAGCACCGTCATCGGCCTCAAACAAAACAGCAACGGCAAGAGCGGCGTGGTGTATGTTCGCTCGACCACGCTGAATCAAAACCAGCAGGCGGTATTGACCTGGGTGCGCTGGGTCATGTTGCACAAAAAGGATCAGCAGGCGCCAGCCCCTGAAACGGTCATTCCGGAACTGCCGACCCATGTTGCCGCAGACAACTTGAGCATCCCGGCCGAGTTGTCGGCGCAGGGCTTTGAGGCACAGTCCACTGGAGGCCAATACTACTGGGAAGACTATCAGGCGGGTGAGCGCATCAACCACCCTTCCGGCATGACCATCAACGACAGCGATCACAGCCTTGCCACGCGGCTTTACCAGAACAATGCGCGCCTGCATTTCGATCAGCACATGATGAAATCATCCGCTTTCGGCACACGTCTGGTTTATGGCGGCATTGTCATTTCCGCCTGCCGCAGCCTGAGTTACGAAGGGCTGGAAAATGCATTGGCCATTCTGGCGATCAATGCCGGTACGCACGCAAACCCCTGTTTTGCCGGTGACACCATTTACAGCTTCACCGAAGTGCTTGATCGCTGGGAGCTGCCAAAGCGAAATGATGCCGGTGCACTGAGGCTGCGCATGGTCGGCATCAAAAATGCCACGCCCGCTGAAATTACCGAGATCCGGCCTGCCGGCAACTACCACCCCAATGTGGTGCTGGATCTTGATTACACCGTATTAATGCCACGCAAAGGAAACCAGTAAATGGCTGTTCATCCCAATCAAGCCCTTTTTGAAGGCGAAAAACCTTTTCCGCTGATACCCGCCTGCGAACACTTTGCCGGCAGTGAAAAGCTGATCCTCAAGGCGCTGTCGCTACAGGACACGATCGGCCCGGTCTTTGACATCACCTGCGATTGCGAGGACGGCGCTGCCTCGGGCCAGGAACGCGAACACGCTGAAATGATCGTGCGCGTGCTCAACTCGGAAGCGAACAAACACCGCATGGCCGGCGCCCGCATTCATGACTACACGCATCCCGCCTGGAAGCAGGATATCGACATTCTGGTTGGCGGCGCCGGCCAACTGCTGAGCTACATCACCATCCCCAAGTGCACCGACATCAGTCAGGCCGGTGAGATGATTGCCTATATTCAAAAAATGGCGGCCTTTCATGGGATCAAACGAGAAATTCCGGTGCACATCCTGATCGAAACGCATGGTGCACTGAGACAGGTGCACGAGATTGCCGCCCTGCCCTGGCTGCAGGTACTGGATTTCGGCCTGATGGACTTTGTCAGCGCGCACCATGGCGCGATTCCCGCCAGCGCCATGCGCAGCCCGGGCCAGTTTGAGCACAGGCTGCTGGCGCGCGCCAAGACCGAAGTCGTGGCGGCGGCGCTCGCCAATGGCGTGATTCCGGCACACAACGTCACTCTGGATCTGAAAAATGTTGAAACCACGATGAGCGATGCCAGCCGTGCCAGAAACGAATTCGGCTTTTTGCGCATGTGGAGCATCTACCCGACCCAGATCCAGGCCATTGTCGACGCCATGAAACCGAACTATGACGAGGTGACGGACGCGGCCAACATTCTGCTTGCGGCGCAAGCTGCAGACTGGGGGCCGATCCAGTATGCCGGTGAACTGCACGACCGGGCCACCTATCGTTACTTCTGGGAAGTGCTGCAAAAAGCCAGGCTGACCGGTGTTGCCATTCCCGAACAAGCCATTTCATCTTTCTTTAGCTGACCATCATGACCAAACTTGACTCTGCCGGCGCGCGTTTCCGTGCCGCTATCGCGGCTGAAAAACCGCTGCAAATCATCGGCGCCATCAATGCCTACCATGCCCTGCTCGCCACACAGACCGGCTACAAAGCCCTCTATCTGTCCGGCGGCGGTGTGGCGGCAGGTTCTCTGGGCATGCCGGATCTGGGCATCTCGACACTGGAAGACGTGCTGGTGGATGTGCGCAGAATTACCGACGTGACTGAGGTCCCATTGCTGGTCGATATCGATACCGGCTTCGGCGGCGCTTTCAATATCGCGCGCAGCATCAGAAGCGTAATCAAAGCCGGCGCAGCGGCCGTGCATATCGAAGATCAGGTGCAAGCCAAACGCTGCGGCCACCGCCCGAACAAGGCGATCGTCAGTCAGGCGGAGATGGTCGATCGCATCAAGGCTGCGGTGGATGCAAAAACGGATCCGGACTTCGTCATCATGGCGCGTACCGACGCGCTGGCGGTGGAAGGCCTGCAATCCGCCATCGACCGGGCCTGCGCCTGCGTAGAGGCCGGTGCCGACATGATTTTTCCGGAAGCAATCACGGAACTCGGCATGTACAAACAATTTGCCGCAGCGGTCAAAGTGCCGATTCTGGCCAACATTACCGAATTCGGTGCCACCCCACTCTTCACCGTCAATGAGCTGGCTGATGCCGATGTCAGCATGGTGTTGTACCCGTTGTCAGCCTTCCGCGCCATGAATCAGGCTGCGCTCAAGGTCTATGAAGCGGTGCGCCGGGATGGCACACAAGCGCATGTGGTTGATCTCATGCAAACGCGCGCCGAGCTCTACGAACACCTGAATTATCACGCTTATGAACAGAAACTGGATGCACTTTTCAAGGGAGAAAAATAGTATGTCTGCAACCACGACATCATCTCAAGCTGAAGCGCCTAAACGTAAAAAAGGCGTAGCACTTGCAGGGATCGCTGCCGGAACCAGTGCCATTTGTACCGTCGGCCATACCGGTAACGACCTGCACTACCGCGGCTATGACATCATCGAGCTGGCTAAACATGCCACCTTCGAAGAAGTGGCTTATCTTCTGATTCACGGCGAACTGCCGAACCAGACAGAACTGGCTGCCTATCATCAAAAACTTAAAAAGCTGCGCGGCATTCCGGAGGCGC
This sequence comes from Methylophilales bacterium LSUCC0135, assembly GCA_001704575.1. GTDB lineage: Bacteria > Pseudomonadota > Gammaproteobacteria > Burkholderiales > Methylophilaceae > UBA6140. Next base: position 77,330 of record MCAW01000001.1, on the reverse strand, counting down.
TGAAAAAAGTACTGGAGCAGATTCCGGCCAATGCGCACCCGATGGATGTGATGCGTACCGGCTGCTCCATGCTGGGCACGCTGGAGCCGGAAGCGACCGACCGCAATATCGAGGCCACCAAAGATCTCGGCGACAGGCTGATTGCCTGTTTCAGCGCCATCCTGCTGTACTGGTATCACTACAGCCACAACGGCAAACGTATTGATGTCGAGAGCGACGAAGATTCGATCGCCGCACATTTTCTTTATTTGCTGCATGGCAAAAAACCCTCTGCGCTGCATATACAAGCCATGAACACTTCTCTGGTGCTGTATGCGGAACATGAGTTCAACGCCTCCACTTTCACCGCGCGCGTGGTCGCAGGCACGCTTTCCGACCTGTACTCCTGTATCACCGGCGCCATCGGTGCCCTGCGCGGCCCCAAACATGGCGGTGCCAACGAAGCGGCAATGGAGATCATCGAGCGCTACAAAAATGCCGATGAAGCCGAAGCCGACATCATGCAACGCATGGCACGCAAGGAAATCATCATCGGCTTCGGCCATCCCGTGTACACCATCGCCGACCCCAGGAATGAATCTATCAAGGCCGTCAGCCGCCGTCTTTGTGAAGACAAAGGTGACATGACATTGTTCGACATCTCGGACCGCATCGAGTCTGTCATGTGGCGCGAAAAGAAGATGTTCCCGAATCTCGATTGGTACAGCGCTTCGAGCTATCACATGATGGGCATCCCCACCGGCATGTTCACGCCGATTTTTGTCATTTCGCGCACCACCGGCTGGGTCGCCCACGTCATCGAGCAACGCATCGACAACAAGATCATTCGCCCGAATGCCGATTACACCGGCCCGGAAAATCGCCCCTATGTGCCGTTGAACCAGCGTTAAAAAAATCGAATGGCCGCAGATAAACGCGGATAAACGCAGATTTTAAAATCCAAACCCAACTTGTTTTAAGGTTGTGCTTTGATCTGCGTGCATCTGTCTGTATCTGCGGCTGATTTTAAACTTTATTGAAAGAATGAAAATGTCCAGCCATATCTCAAACGTCCGCCCCGCTCCCGATCAAGTGATTGTGGATATCGCCAACTATGTCGCCGATTATGAAATCACCAGCAACGAGGCTTATGACACTGCCAGAAACTGCCTGATGGATACTTTGGGCTGCGGTTTTGAAGCGCTGGATTATCCTGCCTGTACCAAACTGCTGGGGCCGGTGATTGCCGGCACCGTGGTGCCGAACGGTGCCAAGGTGCCAGGCACTTCCTATCAACTTGATCCGATTCTGGCAGCTTTCAACATCGGCGCCATGATCCGCTGGCTGGACTTCAATGACACCTGGCTGGCCGCTGAATGGGGCCATCCGTCCGACAATCTGGGCGGCATTCTGGCCGTAGCAGACTACATGTCGCGCAAGAACATTGCCGAAGGCAAAGCGCCGCTGACCATCAAGGATGTACTCACTGCCATGATCAAGGCACACGAAATTCAGGGTGTGCTGGCACTGGAAAACAGTTTCAACCGCGTTGGTCTGGATCATGTCATTCTGGTCAAGATCGCGTCCACCGCAGTCGTCACCAAATTGCTGGGCGGCAACAAGGAAGACATCATCAATGCCGTTTCCAATGCGTTTGTCGATGGTCAAAGCCTGCGTACCTATCGGCACAGCCCGAATACCGGCTCACGCAAATCCTGGGCAGCAGGCGACGCGACTTCACGCGCCGTGCGCCTCGCATGGATGACCATGCAAGGTGAAATGGGTTATCCATCCGCGCTCACCGCAAAAACCTGGGGCTTCTACGATGTGCTGTTCAAGGGCAACGCATTCAAGTTCCAGCGACCTTATGGTTCCTACGTCATGGAACACGTACTGTTCAAGATTTCATTCCCGGCTGAGTTCCACGCGCAAACCGCAGTGGAATGCGCCTTGCAATTGAACAAGGAAATCGGCAACCGTCTGCAGACCATGGACCAGATTGCGGCGATTGACAGGATTGTAATCACCACCCATGAATCGGCCATCCGCATCATCGACAAGACCGGCCCGCTCGATAACCCGGCAGACCGTGACCACTGCATTCAGTACATGACTGCCGTCGGCCTGCTCAAGGGCAATCTGACAGCGCAGGATTATGAAGACGAAGCGGCTGCTGATCCGCGCATTGATGCGCTGCGGGACAAAATGGTGTGTGTGGAAAAAGCTGAATATACGCGCGACTACCTTGATCCGGAAAAGCGTTCCATTGCCAATGCGGTACAGGTGTTTTTCAAGGACGGCACACAATCGCAAAATATTGCCGTGGAATACCCGATCGGCCACAGACGCCGCCGTGGTGAAGGCATCCCTGAATTGGTGAAAAAATTCAACATCAATCTGGCGCGTCGCTTTGATGACAAAAAACAGGCCGGCATTCTGGCTCTGTGCCTTGACCAGAAAACACTGGAGACAACGCCGGTCAATCAGTTTGTCGACATGCTGTCCTTTTGTTAAGCCCCGTTGATCACCGGATGGTCATCGAAATTTTCGGCAGGCGTGGCGGGCATGAATCAAAAGCCGTCGCGCGTGTGGTATTCGTTCTTGAGGAATCATGATGAATCAGCTCAATAAAGAAGAAGTGCGCGTGTTTTACCCCGATCAACAGACCGTCAGCCAGGCAGCCATACAGGGCATGCAGGCCTACGATGCGCTTTGTGCGGAAGCTGAGGCTGACTATGAAGGTTTCTGGGCAAAACTCGCACGCGAATTGCTGAGCTGGCACAAGCCGTTCAAAACCGTGCTTGATGAAAGCGATGCACCGTTTTATCAGTGGTTTCCTGATGGCGAGCTGAATGTTTCCTACAATTGCCTGGATCGCCATCTGGAAAAACGTGGTAACAAGACCGCCATTCTGTTTGAAGCAGACGATGGCAGTTCCACTGCGGTCAGCTACCGCGACCTTTATCAAAGCGTTTGCAAATTTGCCAATGGCCTTAAAAGCCTGGGCCTGAAAACAGGCGACCGCGTCGTGATCTACATGCCCATGGGGGTTGAAGTCATCGTCGCCATGCAGGCCTGTGCGCGCCTGGGCTTGATTCACTCGGTCGTGTTTGGCGGCTTTTCATCCAAGAGCCTGGTGGAGCGAATTGAAGACGCGCAACCCCGCATCATCATTACAAGTGACGGTCAGTTCCGTGGCGGCAAGCAGATGCCGATCAAATCCGCCGTCGATGAAGCGCTGCAGGAAGAGCAATCCCGCTGTGTGGAAAAGGTCATCGTCTTTAAACGTACCGGCGAAGCGATAAGCTGGGATGATAGCCGTGACATCCGTTGGGATGACCTGGTCGCCAATCAGCCGGACAGCTGTGAACCGGCATGGGTGAGCGCAGAGCATCCGCTGTTTTTGCTCTACACGTCCGGCTCTACCGGTAAACCCAAGGGCGTGCAGCATGCTTCGGCCGGTTATCTGTTGCACGCGCTTAACACCATGCGCTGGACTTTTGACATCAAGGATAGCGATGTTTTCTGGTGCACGGCCGATGTCGGCTGGATTACGGGCCATAGCTATGTCGCCTACGGCCCACTGGCTGCAGGTGCTACGCAAGTCGTTTTCGAGGGCATACCAACTTACCCGGATGCCTCGCGTTTCTGGAAAGTGATCGAAAAACACAAGGTCAGCATTTTTTATACAGCCCCTACTGCGATTCGAACGCTGATCAAGCTGGGCGGCGATCTTCCGGCACAACATGATCTGTCATCCCTGCGTTTGCTGGGTTCGGTCGGTGAACCCATCAATCCGGAAGCCTGGAAGTGGTTCTACCATGAAGTCGGCGGCGGCAGGTGTCCGATCATGGATACCTTTTGGCAAACGGAAACCGGCGGCCATGTCATCACCCCGTTGCCGGGCGTTACACCGCTCGTACCGGGCTCCTGCACGTTACCTTTTCCCGGGCTCGACGTTGCGGTGGTCGATGAAAGCGGAAATGAGGTAGAACGCGGCATCGGTGGCTTTCTTGTCATCAGGAAACCCTGGCCATCGATGATACGCAATATCTGGAACGACCCGGAACGCTACAAGCAATCCTATTTCCCCGAGGATCTGGGCGGAAAACTGTACCTCGCCGGTGATGGTGCAATTCGCGATCCCGAAACAGGCTACTTTACGATCATGGGACGTATTGATGACGTACTGAATGTTTCGGGCCACCGCATGGGCACGATGGAAATCGAATCCGCACTGGTGGCGAATCCGCTGGTGGCAGAAGCAGCTGTGGTCGGCAAGCCTCACGACATCAAAGGTGAATCCATCGTCGCTTACGTTGTACTGAAAGGTGAAAGACCAACGGGCGATGCGGCAAAAAATCTGGTTGAGTCGCTGCGCGCCTGGGTCGGCAAGGAAATCGGCCCGATCGCCAAGCCCGATGAAATCCGCTTTGGCGATAATCTCCCCAAAACCCGATCGGGGAAAATCATGCGTCGGCTGTTACGCGCATTGGCCAGAGGCGACGACATCACTGCAGATATTTCGACGCTGGAAAATCCCGCCATACTACAACAACTCAAATCCTGATCAACGCCGGCTGAAGCCTGTCGCTGCATCACAGCGCCGGGCTTCGCGCCCGGTGCATTTACAAGGATACACTCAGCCGCGCCCCCGATTGCGGTCGCTGCGTTTCTGCTGCCTCGGTGCAGTCAGATCGCTGGTCTGCCTCACACGACGGTTGGCGGCCGGCTTCTTCGTCGCAACCGGCTTGCCCGCACGTCCGCCTGCAACCGCAGGACGCGCAGTGCTGCCTTCCCTGCCGGTAACAGCCGTCTTGCGTACCTTCGGCGTAAACGCGGTTGCCGCTTTTTCGATCTCGCGATTGCTGCGCTGTTTGAGCGGTCCCTTGGGTGTTTCCAGGCCGGCCCACTCCAGCAGGTCGAGGACTTCCTTTGGTTGCAGGGCCATCATCATGCCGCGTTTAAGTCGCGGCGGCAGCGTAATCGGGCCGAAACGCACGCGCATGAGGCGGCTCACCGGCAGCTGAAACGCCTCGAACAAGCGTCGCACCTCACGGTTGCGGCCTTCACGCAGGGTGACCTGATACCAGTGATTGGAGCCTTCGCCGCCCTGCGGGTGGATGACATCGAACGCGGCCGGACCGTCTTCCAGCTCGATCCCTTGCGTCAGCTGCAGCATCTGGCCTTCGCTCAGCTCGCCGAAAATGCGCACGGCATATTCGCGTTCAACCTCATAACGCGGATGCATGAAGCGGTTGGCCAGTTCGCCCGAGGTGGTAAAAATCAGCAGACCCGAGGTGTTGATATCGAGCCGGCCGATGGCAATCCATTTGGCGCCTTTGACGCGGGGCAGTTTGTCGAAAACCGTCGCACGCTTTTCAGGGTCATCCTGACTGACGATCTCGCCTTCCGGCTTGTGATAGAGCAATACCTGCGGCAGCTCCGGTTCGAACGGCAGTCGCACCGGGCGGCTGTCGACCCGCACCACATCGGACGGCACGACACCGGCACCGACTGTGGCCGGCTTGCCGTTGATGGTGACGCGGCCGCTGGCAATCAGCGATTCCATATCGCGCCTGGAACCAAGCCCCGCCAGCGCCAGCAGTTTGTGCAGACGTTGCGGTACTGCATCGGGATCGACAGCGACAGCTCTGGGTTTGTTGGCGCCAGGATCGCGCTGCTGTTTGAAGGGACGTGCCATGAAAAATGCCTTGAAGAATAAGGCCACATTATAAAGCAGCAGACCGGGCTGACCCGGTATTGTTTTACAGTTCGAGTTGAATGTCCTGCTGGGTAAAGGTTTCCATCGGCGGCAAATCGCCCAGCGACTTCAGATTGAGATCATCGAGAAAGGTTTTGGTGGTCGCATACAATGCCGGCCTCCCCGGCACATCGCGCTGACCGACGATATCGATCCAGTTGCGTTCCTGCAATGCCCGCATGATATTGGGATTGACCGCGACACCGCGAATCTGCTCGATATCGCCGCGCGTCACCGGTTGCCGGTAGACGATAATGGCCAACGTCTCCATCGCCGCGCGTGAGTAACGCTGCGGTCTTTCCGGGTTGAGCCTGGCCAGATACGGTACATATTCGGCCCGTGCCTGAAAGCGCCAGCCGCTCGCCACCTGCACCAGTTCCATGGTGGTTTTTGCGGCCTGCGGCTGCCATTCCTGCTTCAATTCATCCAGCAGCATGCGCAGCGTGGCGGGTTCCATGCGCCCATCGAACAGTTTCAGCATGTCATCGAGCGAAAGCGGCTCGGCAGCCGTCAACAGGGCAGCTTCCAGAATGTGCTTCATGACCTGGGTATTTTCCGGCTGCTGCTTTTCTGATGGTTGATCGGATGCGTCCATGCTTAAACTTTTCCGCGTAATTTTTCCGCGTGATTATCAAGAATGATCATTCTGACTGATTGATCTGCAAATAAATCGGCGAACAGGCGGCCTGCTGGGTCATCAGCAGCAAACCTTCACGCGCCAGTTCGAGAATTGCCAGAAAACATACGACCAGCTTGGACAAGCCGTCGTTAGCCACATCGAACAGCGCCGAAAACTCCAGCATGCCGTGCTGTTTCAATGTGCGCAGAATCTGACTCATGTGCTCGCGCACCGAGAGCTCTTCACGACTGATCTTGTGGTGCGTGAAGTGGCTGGCGCGTTTCAGCACCGCCTGCCAGGCCGCCATCAGGTCTTCCAGCGAAATCTGCGGCGGCTGCGTTTCGGCAATCTGTTCATACCAGACGCGCGCCACCATAATCTCCTGGCCGACCTGCGGCATTTCATCCAGCCGCTGCGCCGCCAGCTTGATCGCTTCGTATTCCATCAGGCGTCTGACCAGCTCGGCGCGGGGATCTTCTTCCTGCTCGATGTCAGCCGGCTTGGGCAGCAACATGCGCGACTTGATTTCAATCAGCATGGCCGACATCAGCAGATAATCGGCCGCCAGTTCCAGCTTCTGTGCACGCATGTTCTCCACATACGCCATGTATTGCTGGGTCAGTTCAGCCATGGGGATATCGAGAATATTCAGATTGTTCCTGCGGATAAGATAGAGCAGCAGGTCAAGCGGGCCTTCGAAGGCTTCGAGATAGACTTCCAGCGCGTCCGGCGGTATGTAGAGGTCCTGCGGCAGCTCCGCAAGCGTCTCGCCGTGTATCCGCGCGCTAGAGGCCGGGACGATCACGAGTAGTTGAGCCCCATCGCTTCACGCACTTCGCGCATGGTTTCACGCGCCAGCTTGCGTGCCCGCTCGCAGCCTTCGGCGACAACATTCTTCACCAGGGTGGGGTCTTCGGCGTATTGTGCGGCTCGCTCCTGGATCGGCTTCAGCTCTTCCAGCACGGCATCGATGACCGGCTGCTTGCACTCGATACAGCCGATACCAGCTGATTTGCAGCCGCTCTGTACCCATTCCTTGCGCGCATCGTCGGAATAAACCTCATGCAACTGCCAGACCGGGCATTTTTCCGGGTCGCCCGGGTCGGTGCGGCGGATACGCGCCGGGTCGGTCGGCATGGTCTTGATCTTCTTCGCCACGGCATCAGGTGATTCGCGCATCGAAATAGTGTTGTTGTAGGATTTGGACATCTTCTGACCGTCCAGCCCCGGCATTTTGGAAGCAGGCGTCAACTTGTATTCCGGCTCGATCAGGATGATCTTGCCGCCGCCTTCGAGATAACCAAGCAGGCGTTCCTTGTCGCCGATGGACAAGCCCTGCTGCTCTTCGATCATGGCGCGGGCGGCTTCCAGCGCCTCTTCATCGCCGCTTTCCTGGAAAGCAGTGCGCATTTCCTCATACAGCGCGCCGCGTTTGCTGCCCAGTTTTTTGATGGCAGCTTCGGCCTTTTCCTCAAAGCCGGGGTCCTTGCCGTATATATGATTGAACCGGCGCGCGATTTCACGCGTGAATTCAATGTGCGGAATCTGGTCCTCGCCGACCGGCACCTGGGTGGCGCGATAAATCAGGATGTCGGCGCTCTGCAGCAGCGGATAACCGAGGAACCCGTAAGTGGAGAGATCCTTGCTGGAAAGTTTTTCCTGCTGATCCTTGTAGGTCGGCACCCGCTCCAGCCAGCTCAACGGGGTAATCATCGACAAGAGCGTGTGCAGTTCGGCATGTTCCGGTACGCGCGACTGGATGAAGATGGTGGCATTGGCCGGATCGACCCCGGCAGCGAGCCAGTCGATCACCATCTCCCAAACGCTCTCCTCGATCACCTCGGGGGTGTCGTAATGGGTGGTCAGCGCATGCCAGTCGGCCACAAAAAACAGGCATTCGTGCTCATGTTGCAACCTGACCCAGTTTTTCAGAACCCCGTGATAATGTCCAAGATGCAGGCTGCCCGTAGGACGCATGCCGGATAAAACGCGCTCAACCGCCATAGTGATGAAAATCCATGATTAAGATAGTGTGATTATACGAAGAATCGAGCCGATCAAGAAAACTTCAAGCGGTGATCAGACCGATCAGCCAGAGCATGCCGCGGATCAGCGGCATCATGATCTGCGCCAGCACGCCGGTAAAAAGCAGCACGATCAGAATGATGAAGCCGAAGCGTTCAAGTCTGGAAAACTGATAAGCGAGGTGATTGGGCAGCAGGCTCACCGCAATGCGACCGCCATCCAGCGGCGGCAAGGGCAGCAGGTTCAGCACCAGCAACACGACATTGATCATGACGCCGGCCTGCGCCATGAAGCCCAGCGGCGTTACGAAGGCGGCAGGCGCCAGCGCGGAAAAACTGTAAACCAGACCCCAGAGAATCGCCATCACCAGGTTAGAAGCCGGGCCGGCAGCTGCCACCCACAGCATGTTGCGCTTGGGGTTGCGCAATTTACCGAAATCGACCGGCACCGGTTTCGCCCAGCCGAACAGGATACCGCCCAGCATCATGGTCAGCGCCGGGACCAGGATGGTGCCGATAGGGTCGATGTGATTGAGCGGATTGAGCGTAATGCGGCCTTCCCGCTCGGCCGTCATGTCGCCGAAATAGCGCGCCACATACCCGTGGGCGGCCTCGTGTACGGTAATGGCAAAAATCACCGGCAAGGCATAGATGGCGATTTTCTGTATCAGGGTCAATTCCATAAATTTTCCAATCTGCTGTGTTCAGTCTTCGATCCCGAACGGCGCGGGGTCGCCGGCACCGCGCCGGATCAGCTGCGGCATATCGGCAGTGAGATCGATCACGGTGGTCGGCTCTGCCACGCAGGCACCGGCATCGATGACCAGATCGATTTGATGTTCGAGCCGGTCGCGAATCTGCCAGGCCTCATTGAGCGGCTCGTCATCTCCGGGCAGCATCAGGGTCATACTGAGCAAAGGCTGATTCAAGGCCTCCAGCATGGCCTGCGTCACCGCATGCTGCGGAATGCGCAGACCAATGGTGCTGCGTTTCGGGTGTTGCAGGCGGCGCGGCACTTCGCGCGTGGCCTTGAGCAGAAAGGTATATTGGCCCGGGGTATTGGCCTTCAGCAGGCGAAACTGGCTATTGTTGAGCTGGGCATAGTTGCCGATCTCGGTCAGGTTGCGGCAAACGAGGGTGAAATGGTGCCTGTCGTCGACGCCGCGAATGTCGCGGATGCGCTTTTGCGCATCCGTGTCGCCCAGAACACAGCCCAGCGCATAGGTAGAATCGGTCGGATAAGCGATGACGCCGCCGTTGTTGAGTATGGCTACCGCTTGATGAATCAGCCTGGGCTGAGGGTCCTGCGGATGAATGACGAAATATTGCGACATCAGTTCTGCTCCTGCGCGGCAGCAAGCGCCGGCCAATTCTGCCAGACCGGCACACAGCCGGCGGGCAATGACGGCAGGCGCCCCATTTCCATATAGCTTAGCCCCTGTCCGTGATAATCCGAACCCTGCGAGGCTTGCAGACCGAACATTTTTGCGAGGCGGGCAAACTCCTGATATTGCGCCTCCGTGTGGCTGCCGGTCACTACCTCGATGGCCTTGCCGCCCAGTGCGCGGAATTCTTCCATCAGCTCCAGCATGCTGGGCCGGCCCATATCATAACGGCCGGGATGCGCGATGACTGCCGTGCCGCCGCTATTGATGATCCAGCTCAACGCGTCTTCAAGACTGGCCCAGTGGTGCTCGAAATAGCCGGGCTTGCCTTTGACCAGATAACGTTTGAACACCTTGCGCATCTCGCTGGCATAGCCCTGCTCGATCAGAAAGCGGGCAAAATGCGTGCGGCTGATGATGCCTTTTCTGGCATAACGATAAGCGCCTTCGAGACTGCCCTCTATGCCGGCTTTCTGCAAACTGGCCGCCATTCCCTCGGCTCTGGTCCGCCGTCCGGCGCGAATCTGCCGCAGACCCTCCACCAACGGCGGATATTCCGGATCGATGCCAAGACCGACGATATGCAGCGTGCGGCGGCGCCAGGTGACGGATATCTCGACACCGTTGATCAATTGCAGCCCGCACGCATCGGCAGCCTGCCGCGCCTCGTCGAGCCCGGCGACATCGTCGTGATCGGTCAGCGCCAACACCTTGAGCCCGTGCGCAGCGGCGTGCTGCACCAGTTCTGCCGGCGTCAAAAGGCCGTCAGAAACATTTGAATGGCTGTGCAGATCGATGTGGGAATAATTCGTCAAGGCAGTGGAATCTTGTGACAGAGCCGGAATCATAGCAAAATACCATGCATCCAACATCGCAAGATGTTCCGCCGTCAGGCCAATCAACAGCATCAAATCTGGATAATCATATGAAGTTTCTGTTCGACCTCTTTCCCGTCATTCTGTTTTTTGCAGCATTCAAGTTCTACGACATCTACGTCGCCACCGCAGTCGCCATCGCAGCCACCATCGTACAGATCGGCTGGGTCAAGTTCAGACATGGCAAGGTCGATAACATGCTGATCGCCAGCGGCATCATCATCGTCGTGTTCGGCGGCGCCACCCTGTTGCTGCATGACGAAACCTTCATCAAATGGAAACCGACCGTGCTCTACTGGCTGTTCGGCCTGGGCCTGGCTGTCGCCAGCATGATTTTCAAGAAGAATCTGATCCGCACCATGATGGAAAAACAGATCAGCATGCCGGATCAGGTATGGAACAAACTGAACGGCGCATGGGCGGCCTTTTTTCTCTTCCTCGGTTGCCTCAACCTGTTTGTCGCCTACAATTTCACCACCGAAGTCTGGGTCAATTTCAAGCTGTTCGGCACCATGATTCTGATGTTCGCCTTCATCGTCGGCCAAAGCCTGATGATCAGCAAATACATCATCGTCAAGGACGAAGAATAACCCCAACGCAATCGAGAAAACGCCATGTGGTACGCGATTATTGCCGAAGACACCCCTGACAGCCTGGAAAAACGTCTGGCTGCACGGCCTGAACATCTGGCACGGCTGCAACAACTGCAGGACGAAGCCAGATTGCTGCTGGCCGGCCCCTTCCCCGCCATCGACAGCACAGACCCCGGTACAGCAGGTTATAGCGGCAGCCTCATCATCGCTGCTTTCGCCAATCTGGATGCAGCTAAAACCTGGGCCGAGACTGATCCTTACGTCAAGGCCGGCGTCTATGCCAGCGTGACGGTCAAACCTTTCCGTAAAACGCTGCCCGCATTGCCCGTGCTGCCTGATATCGAGCTGGATTGACCGATGACGCTCGCCGATGAAATCCGTCAGCGACTGGCGGCGCTGGCGCCCAGCCTGCTGGAACTCGAAGATGAAAGTGCGTTTCACGCTGGTCACAGCGGCAATACCGGCGGCGGCCATTTCAAGCTGCTGATCGTCAGCTCGCAATTTTGCGGCAAATCACAGATAATGCGCCATCGCTTGGTCTATCAAGCACTTGCCGACATGATGCCGCAGAAGATTCACGCCATCAGTATCCGGGCGCTCGCCAGCGACGAAGCAGCATAACCACCCAACCCTCAAGGAATACGCCATGCAATTGATTAAAAGTACGCTGGTCGCGCTGACGGCACTAAGCCTGTCATTGCCCGCAATCGCTGCCGACAATGTCGCCACCGTCAACGGCAAACCCATCAAGCAATCGCTCTATGACCATATCAGCAAGGATGTCACTGCACGCGGCCAGTCTGTCGATGCCAATGTCAAGGAAATGATCGTTAACAAACTGATCAGCAGCGAGCTGATCTACCAGGAAGCGCAACGACTTAAACTCGACAAGCAGCCTGACTTTCTCGCGCGCGAAGAACTCAGCCGCCGCGAACTGCTGGTCAACACCTATCTGCAGGATTACATGAAGAAAAATCCAGTGAGCGAAGCCAGCACCAAGGCTGCCTACGAAAAGCTCAAGGCTGATATGGGTGACAAGGAGTATAAGGCGCGCCATATTCTGGTCGGCACCGAGACGGAAGCCAAGGACATCATTGCCCAACTGGGTAAAGGCGGTAATTTCGACAAACTGGCGAAAGAAAAATCCACCGACCCGGGCAGCAAGGACAAGGGCGGTGATCTCGGCTGGTTCTCACCCGGCGGCATGGTCAAGCCTTTCAGCGATGCCGTTGTCGGCCTCAAAAACGGTGGTGTGACCGCAGCACCGATACAAACCCAGTTCGGCTGGCATGTGATCCGTCTCGAGGATATCCGCACTGCACAGCCGCCAGCCTATGACAAGGTCAAGGATGGCCTGCAGAAACAGATTCAGCAGCAACAGCTGGAAAAAGTGTTGAGTGACCTGCGCGCAAAAGCCAAGATCGTCGTCAACTGATCTTTTCTCGCTCTCGTCACCACGATAGAAAAAGGCCCGGAATATTCCGGGCCTTTTTATTTATGCCGTGAGTCATCCGGCTTCAATACTTTTCCGGCCGCAATACATCGACTTCAGAAAAATAAAGGCTGAGCCCGTAGTTACTGGAATATCTGGTCATCACCTGGGTCGCGATTTCATTCGCTACAGCCGATTCGCAGAGAATCTCCATGCGTATGGTGCGGTCGGCCTCCCAGATGCCTTCGCGCACCCCGTGCGAACCGCTGCCGCGCACATCGGTGACAGTGTAGCCATGTGCGCCCAGCCTTTTGACATCTTCAGCCAGCATTTTTTCCAGTGTCGCCTCGGCAATGATCACCAGCAGTTCGCGACGGAATTTTTTCAATGACATGGTTTCTCCTCAGGGGTCAATCGCATCAACCGGCAACATACCTGGCCATGCCGATATAAATGGGGATGCCAAACACAATATTGAACGGAAACACAACACCCAGTGCAACAGTGATCGAGAGGCCCGCATTGGCCTCCGGCACCGCGATACGCATGGCAGTCGGTGCCGCGATATAGCTGGCGCTGGCCGCCAGCGTCGCCAGCACGGCAACACCGCCGGCCGACAGTTCAAGCAGCATGCCGGTAGCCATACCGGCCAGCGCCAGCACCGGCGGTATGCTGACACCGATCAGGATCACGCGCAGGCCGTATTGCCGCAGTAGCGCGAGATGCCCGCCGGCAACAAGACCGAGTTCAAGCAGAAAGAGTGCCAGCACGCCCTTGAACGGATCGACGAACAAGGCTTTAATCGGTTGCGTGCCTTCAACGCCGCCGATATAACCGATGACTAGGCCGCCGATCAGCAACAGAACGCTTTTGCCGAAGAACACGTCATGCACGAGACCACCCCACTGCGGTTTGCTCTCGTTGCCCTGCTGTTTCTCCGCGAACAGCTTGGCGATCAGCACACCTGCGACGATCCCCGGCACCTCCATCACCGCCACCCAGAGCGCAGCATGCTCTTCGTAGGGAATGCCTGCGCGCATCAACGCGGCAGTGACGACCGCAAAAGTCACCACGCTGACCGAGCCGAAATGGGCGCCGATCGAAGCGCTGTCGGCGACCGACAGCTTGAGCAGGCGCAACAGCGGAAACAGCAGAAACGGGATGAGGAAACTCAGCGTAATCGCAGCCAGCACCTCCGGCACCAGCTGCAGCACCGGTTGCTTTGATAGCTCAAGACCACCTTTGAGCCCGATTGCTAGCAACAGGTAAATGGACAGCGTCTCGTAGAGGGCTTCCGGCAGGCGCAGGTCGGACTTGACCAGCCGGGCAAAAACGCCGAGCAGAAAAAACAGAATGATAACATCGAAAATCAATCCAGCGATACTCCCTTATTCGATTTGCGAAAATTCCAGCGCATTGCCGTCCGGATCGCGGCAGAACAGCGCAGCGCGGCCGGACTTGCTCTTGCTGTATGGGATACCGGCGGCTTCGAGCGCCTCGACGACGGCATCCAGACTCCTGACGTGCATGGCCAGGTGAATATCACGGCCGCCATGCGCCGGCCGCTGCACCCCTGCATAAGGGTTATCGACTTCCATCAGATGAATCTGGTTGGGGCCGATGTCATACCAGACGCCGGCGAACTCGCGTTCCGGACGCTTGGGATCTGGCTTGAGACCGAGCAGCCCCTCATAAAAAGCCCTAGATCTGGCAAGATCGGAAATGATCAAGCCGGTATGCAAATAATGTGTAATTTCAATCATGATGCACCTGCATGTGGATTATGACCTGAACATGAAATAGACTGCGCCGAGAAGACAGAGCGCGGCCCAGAGAAAATCCAGTTTGACCGGTTGCTGCATGTAGAGGATCGCGAACGGAACGAACACCGCCAGCGTAATCACCTCCTGCATGATCTTCAACTGTGCGAGCGAAAGCACGGTAAAGCCGATGCGGTTCGCCGGTACCTGAAACATGTATTCGAGCAGGGCAATGCCCCAGCTGACCAGCGCGGCGACCATCCAGGGCTTGTCGTTGAGATTCTTCAGATGAGCGTACCAGGCTAACGTCATGAACACGTTCGACAGAATCAGCAGGCCGGCTGCTTGCGCCCATGCAGGCATCTCTGCTCGGTCAGGGGATTAAACCGCTTCTTCGCCGGTTTCACCGGTACGGATACGAATGACCTGCTCGACACCGGTGACAAAAATCTTGCCGTCGCCGATCTTGCCGGTACGCGCCGCCTTGACGATGGCTTCGACTGCAGCATCCACCAGATGATCGGCAATCACCAGTTCCAGCTTGATCTTGGGCAGAAAATCGACCACGTATTCCGCGCCACGATAGAGTTCGGTATGCCCCTTCTGGCGGCCGAATCCCTTTACCTCGGTGACGGTCAGGCCGGTAATACCAATCTCGGATAACAGCTCGCGCACTTCATCCAACTTGAAAGGCTTGATAACGGCTTCAACTTTTTTCATTTTTAACTCCTGACATTAACCAACCGGTTCATCATCCCGTTCACCATTCAGCGCAAAAGCGCAGGCTCAGGACGAAAATTTGAATTTCGATGTTATCGGATATCGGCGGTCTTTGCCAAACCCGCGATGCGTGATCCGCACACCGACCGGGGCCTGACGCCGCTTGTACTCGTTGCGGTCGATCAGGTTGAGCACGCGCGTCACATCTTCCTCGCGATAGCCCATGCCGATGATTTCCTGATGACTGCAGTCATGCTCCACGTAGGCTTCCATGATAGCATCCAGCACGTCATAAGGCGGCAGGCTGTCCTGATCGGTCTGCCCCGGCCGCAACTCGGCCGAGGGCGGCCTGCTGATGATGCGTTGCGGAATCACCGGCGAAATCCGGTTGCGGTATTGCGCGAGCTTGTACACCAGCGTTTTCGGCACATCCTTCAGCAACGAAAAACCGCCCGCCATATCGCCATAGAGAGTGGAATAACCGACTGCCATTTCGCTCTTGTTGCCGGTGGTCAGGACAATGCTGCCGAACTTGTTCGACAGCGCCATCAGCAGCATGCCGCGTATGCGCGCCTGCAGATTTTCCTCTGTCGCATCGAACGGCAAGCCCTTGAAATCAGGCGCCAGCGTCTGGCAAAAAAGATCGTACAACGGCTTGATTGCCAGCTCCGAATATTTCACGCCGACCATTCGCGCCATGGCTTCGGCATCCTGCACACTCATATCCGAGGTGAATTCGGAAGGCATCATGACCACGCGCACCGCATTGGCACCGAGTGCATCTACAGCAATCGCCAGCGTCAGCGCCGAATCAACCCCGCCGGAAAGACCCAGCACCACGCCGGGGAAACCGTTCTTGCCGACGTAATCCTTCAATCCCAGGCACAAGGCCTTGTACACCGAAGGCTCCAGCGCCAGATTCGGTATCTTGTCTGCCGACAGCGGCTCTCTCTCGCTGAGTTCAATCAGACCAAGCGCCTCTTCGTACTCCACCAGTTGCTGCGTCAGGCTGCCAACCGAGTTCAGCACGAACGAGGCGCCATCGAACACCAGTTCATCCTGACCACCGACCAGGTTGGCATAGATCAGCGCCAGGCCGGTTTCGCACACGCGTGCACGTGCGACTTCGTAGCGCTCGCTCTGTTTTTCAATGTGAAACGGAGAGGCATTCAAGACCAGCAGCACTTCGGCGCCGGCCTGCCTTGCCTTGGCGGCCGGGCCCGGTTCCCAGACATCGGCGCAGATGAGAACGCCAAAACGGATACCGCCATGCTCGAATACCAGCGGCTCGCTGCCCGGCGCAAAATAGCGCACTTCGTCGAACACACTGTAATTGGGCAGCACATGCTTGTGGTAAGTCGCCTGCACTGCACCCCTGTCGACCAGCGAGGCGGCGTTGTAGCAAACGCCGTTCTCTATGACCGGATGACCGACAAGAAGGGCAATGCCTTCGATGTCGGCTGCGAGTTGCTTTAGCGCACCCGCGCATACCTGATTGAAATCCTCGCGCAACAGCAGGTCTTCAGGCGGATAACCACTGAGTGCCAGCTCAGGCGTGATCAACAGGCTCGCGCCCGCGTGCCGCGCCTCTGTCGCATACTGCCGGATTTTTGCGGCGTTGCCGCTGATGTCGCCGACGGTACAGTTGATCTGCGCGATCGCGATTTTCATATGCTCACTGCCGGTCCGCTGTTGAATTGTGTTGTGTAAAGGTTGTCGCTGCGATCATGCAGGCTCAATTGCCGCCGGCATCCTTGATCAGTTTGACGATGTCTGCATTTCTGCTTTTCAGCGCATAGACATAGGCGGTCAGCCCGTACTGATCGCGCACCTTGACCTTGGCACCGCTGTCCAGCAGCAGTTTCACCATCTGGTCGTCGCCGTTCGACACTGCCAGATGCAACAAGGGCGTCGACTGCGAATCCTTGTGATTGACGTTGGCACCGGCCTTGATCAGTTCAGCAGCAGCTTCAACCTGCGATTTCTTCACCGCCCAGGTCAAGGCCGTCCATTTCTGGAAATCGCTGGCATCGACCAGCGCACCGCGCTCAAGCAGGGCAGCGATGGCCTCACGGTTCCCCTCGCGGGCAGCGTACATCAAGGCGGTGGCGCCATGCCGGTCGCGCAGAAAAGTATCGGCACCGTTATCCATCAGAATCCTGATGGTCTGCACATCGCCGTTCTTGGCGGCGTAAATCAATACCGATTTGCCGTCATCGCTTTTGGAATTCGGGTCCACCCCATGCTTGAGCAGAAGATCGATCATTTCATGGAAACCCGCAGTCGCGGCCATGCCCAAAGCGCTCCAGCCCGAGCTGTCGCGCGCCCTCACATCAGCCCCATGTGCCAGCAGCACTTTTGCCGTGGCGACATGGTTCTTCTTGGCTGCGAACATCAGCGGTGTCCAGCCGCCCTTGTCCCGGGCGTTGACATTGGCGCCCCGTTTCAACAAGGCCAAAGCAGTATCGGCCTGATCCTTGCGCGCGGCATACATGAGCGCGGTAATACCATCGGCATCCTGTGTATCGGGATTGACGCCGGATTCCAGCATCGCATCCACCATGGCAACATCGCCCTGCGCAGCCACTGTCAGCAGATAAGGCAGCTCTTCTGCAGCTGCCGGGGTCGCCAGCAGACTGAGGAGCAAGAACAGAGATAATCGGTTGCGCATCATATTGTCCTGTCGGAAAGCTACGCTGTTTTTGCCTTGATGGCTGCCTGCACTGCAGCACCGAGTCCGGCAGGCGAGCTGGCGACGACGACACCGGCATTTTCCAGTGCGCGTATCTTGTCTTCGGCTTTACCGCTACCGCCGGAAATGATGGCGCCGGCATGCCCCATGCGCTTGCCCTTGGGTGCAGTCTGGCCCGCGATATAGCCGGCCACCGGTTTTTTCACGTGCGATTTGATGTATTCGGCAGCGGCTTCTTCATCGCTGCCGCCGATTTCACCGACCATAATGATAGCCTCGGTTTCCGGATCGCTCTCGAACAGCTGCAGACACTCGATGAAGTTAAGTCCACGTATCGGATCGCCGCCGATCCCGATGCAGGTGGACTGACCGAGGCCCAGCGCCGTGGTCTGGTGCACGGCTTCATAGGTCAGGGTTCCGGAGCGGGAAACGATGCCGACCTTGCCGCGCAGATGAATGCTGCCCGGCATGATGCCGATCTTGCACTCGTCCGGGGTGATGACGCCCGGGCAATTGGGGCCGATCAGCCTGACGTTGTTGGCTTTCAGCGCCGCCTTGACATTGAGCATGTCCAGCACAGGGATACCCTCGGTGATGCAGACAATCAATTCAATACCAGCGTCGGCAGCTTCGAGAATGGAGTCTGCGGCAAAAGCCGGCGGCACGTATATCACCGAAGCATTGGCGGCAGTCTCCGCCACGGCATCACGCATGGTATTGAATACCGGCAAGCCGAGGTGACGCTGCCCACCCTTGCCCGGCGTGACGCCACCGACCATTTGCGTGCCATAAGCCAGCGCCTGTTCGGAGTGGAAACTGCCCTGCTTGCCGGTAAAACCCTGGCACAGGACTTTGGTATTTTTATTGACCAGCACACTCATGATGCAACCTTCACAGAATTCACAGCCTGCTGTGCGGCATCGGTCAGACCACTGGCAGAAATGATCGAGAGTCCGCTTTCGGACAACATCTTGCGGCCCAGCTCGACATTGGTGCCTTCCAACCGCACCACCACCGGAATCTCGATGCCGACCTCTCTGACTGCGGTCATGATGCCCTCGGCAATAATGTCGCAACGCATGATGCCGCCAAAAATGTTGACCAGAATCGCCTTGACGTTGCTGTCGGCAAGAATGATCTTGAATGCCTTGGCCACCGTTTCCGCCGTCGCGCCGCCGCCGACATCAAGAAAGTTGGCTGGCGCGCCGCCGTGCAGCTTGATCAGGTCCATGGTCGCCATCGCCAGTCCGGCACCGTTGACCATGCAGCCGATATTGCCGTTGAGGGCGATGTAATTAAGGCCGGCATGATGCGCTTCCGCCTCTTTCGGGTCCTCCTGGCTCCAGTCGCGCTGCTCAGCCAATGCCTTCTGGCGGTAGAGCGCGTTGTCGTCCACACTCATTTTGCAGTCCAGCGCCACCAGCGCGCCTTCGCCTGTCACTACCAGCGGATTGATTTCAAGCAGGGCCAGGTCGTTTTCCTTGAACAGGCGGTACAAGCCCTTCAGCAATCGTGTGAAAGCACCGATCTGTTCGCCGGCCAGGCCAAGCTTGAACGCCAGATTGCGTGCCTGAAAATCCACCAGACCGTTGAGCGGATCGCACACTTCCTGCAGTATCTGTTCGGGGCTGGTCTGGGCGATTTCCTCGATATCCATGCCGCCGGCGGCAGAAGCGACAACGACGATGCGCTCCAGACTGCGGTCGACCAGCATGGAGAGATAAAGCTCGCGTGCGATCGGCAGCGTTTCCTCCACCAGCACGGTGTTCACCGGCTGGCCGTCGGGCGTGTTCTGATATGTGACCAGACGGCGGCCGAGCAGATCGGTTGCCAGCGCCTGCAGTTCATCCTCGGACCTGACCACCTTGACGCCGCCGGCCTTGCCGCGACCGCCTGCATGCACCTGCGCTTTTACTACCCAGGCATCGCCACCGAGGGCCTGAGCCGCGTCCTTGGCCTGTTGTGTGGTTTCAGCAAGAATGCTGCGGGGAACGGGCAAGCCATAGCGTTGCAACAACTGTTTGGCCTGAAATTCGTGGAGATTCATTGGCGTGACTAAAGAAATCGTAAAGGCTCTATTCTGGCCGAAAACGGCAGGTTACGCCAGCAAGCACGTTGCAGGCAGACACTGAAAAGCCGCTATAATCACGCATCGTTCAACCAAGAAATTTCACATGCGTCTCGTCATTCAGGGCCCCGCCATCCGCAGCCAGCATCTTGTTGCCATCACTCACATGTTGCCCGCCTATCGGGGCGAACAGTTCCAGCAGACGGGCGAACACGCCTACTACCTGCCCAACCAGCAAGCGCCCGGGGACGAACTTGCCCGTTTCTGCGAGGCGGAGAAAATCGACTGCGCGCTGGTACATGACCGTCACACGCTGAAAAACTTCGGCCTCGCCGTGATGGATATGGATTCCACCCTGATCAGTATCGAGTGCATCGACGAAATCGCCGACATGTGCGGTCTCAAGCCGCAAGTGGCAAAAATCACGGAAAGCGCGATGCGCGGCGAAATCGAATTCGCAGAAAGCCTGCGGCGCCGGGTAAAACTGCTGAGCGGTCTTGATGAAAGCGCACTGCACCGGGTCATCGATGAACGGTTGCAGCTGAATCCCGGCGCGCTGGAGTGGATTGCCGCATGCAAGCAGCATGGCATCAAAACCCTGCTGGTTTCAGGCGGCTTCGATTTCTTTGCCGAACGCGTGCAAGCCATGACCGGACTCGACTACACCCGTTCCAACTCGCTGGAAATCATCAACGGCAAACTCACCGGCAACATCCTCGGCCATATTGTCGACGCCCAGGCCAAAGCGGATTTTCTTACCTCAATGGCGGCGGAGCTTGGGCTAAATCATGAGCAGGTAGTCGCCATCGGCGATGGTGCCAATGACCTGAAAATGATGGCGGCAGCCGGCGCAGGCGTTGCCTACCATGCCAAACCGGTTGTGCAGCAACAGGCCAGTTATGCACTGAACTATTCCGGCCTGGATGGCCTCATTCACTTATTCACGATCTGAACTACTTAACCCGAATAACTCAAGGAGTGACAAATTGTTCAAGCATTTCCTCATCCCTCTGGCACTGCTGCTGGCTTCCTTCAACGCATATGCACAGAATCCCATTGTCGAACTGAAGACCAGCCACGGGCTCATCGTGCTGGAGCTGAACAGTGAAAAAGCGCCCAACACGGTCGCCAATTTTCTCCAATACGTGAAGGACGGCCATTACAACGGCACCATATTTCACCGGGTGATTGCAGGCTTCATGATTCAGGGTGGCGGTATGGACAGGAATCTAAATGAAAAAGCCACGCGCGAACCGATCAAGAACGAAGCGGACAACGGCCTGACCAATGTCATCGGCTCAATTGCGATGGCCCGCACCAGCAACCCGCACTCGGCCAGCGCGCAATTCTTCATCAACGTTGCCAACAACACCTTCCTCAACCACACCAGCAAGACCGAACGCGGCTGGGGCTACGCCGTCTTCGGCCGCGTCGTCAAGGGTATGGACGTTGTCCAGCGCATTTCGACGCTGCCGACCGATGGCGGCGACGTGCCATTGCAGACCGTCACCATTGAATCGGCGACCATCAAACAGTAAAGCCGCTAGGCCGCCGAAATGCCGGTCAGCCGCGCAAGCTCGGGTTCGCTGAATCCGGCTGCGCGACGCGCTTCGATATTGAAAGGGCCGCGTAACGCCGGAGCCCGGTAAAGTTTGGCCAGTGTTTCATAGGCGGCTTGCGGTTCCATGCCGCGCTGTTCGCACAGATGATGAAACCAGCGGTTACCGATGGCGACATGGCCGATCTCGTCGCGCAAAATGATATCCAGAATCGCCGCTGCCTCACTGTCGCCGGCTTGCGCAAGTTTCGCACGCAATGCCGGGGTCGCATCCAGCCCTCGTGCTTCGATCGTTCTCGGCACCAGCGCCATGCGCGCCAGAATATTGCCGCTGGTCTTTTCCGCCATTTCCCACAGGCTGTTATGCGCAGGGAAATCGCCATAATCATGCCCCAGCGTGCGCAGGTGATCGTTCAGTAAAGTGAAATGGTAGGCCTCTTCAGCCGCAACCTGCAGCCAATCGGCATAATAATCGCGCGGCATGGCAGCAAAGCGCCAAACCGCATCCAGCGCCAGATTGATGGCATTGAACTCAATATGCGCCAACGCGTGTATCAGTACGGCCCTGCCCTCTGGCGTGTTCATCGCGCGCTTGCCGACCGCCTTTGGTGACACCAGGTCAGGTTTCAGTGGTCGTCCCGGCAACACCTGTCTTGTCGCGAAATCAGTGTCCGCATCGAGCCTGACAAGGTGCTGCTGCCAGGCTTGCTGCAAGCGCGACACAGCATCAACCTTGAGCCGGGGCTCGGGCTGTAGAAAAGCTTGTAGCGCGCTTTCGCGCAATGCATGATGTGCGGTAGCGGAATTCATGGTGTGGATTTCTGTCAGACTTGGTGGCTCGATCAAGGAAATATCATGCGGATTATCTCATCCGGCATCAAAGCCAGTTTCATGTTGGTACTGCTGACACTGAGCGCCTGTGCCAGCGGCCCGCGCACCTTCAGCATCAGCGAAAGCGAGCTGCAAAGCCGCCTGGCTCGCGAACTGTCGGCGCCGGTCAAACTGCTGCACGTCTTTGACATCAGCCTAAGCAATCCTGTGATCCAGCTGGATGACGGCAGCGAACGTTTGCACGCGACACTGGATACCCACATCAGCAGCCCGCTCAGCACTGAAACGCTGGTTGGCAAACTCGATATATCCGGCAAACTCCGTTTCGATGCACAAACCAGCAGCATCATGCTGAGCGAATCGAGAATCGAGGGCTTCAATTTCAACGGCATGCAACTCAACAAGCAATATACCGGGCTGTTCAATACACTCGCTGAGGACTGGCTCCAGGACATTCCGCTCTATCGGCTGAAGCCGGATGATTTGAAAAACGGTTACAAACGCTACGTTCCCGGTGATTTCAAAATCATCGGGCGCGATTTGCGCATTACCTTGCTGCCGCAATAACAGGCGGATCAGGTTCTAGTTGACGGGGACCCAGTGCAGTTCGCCGGCCTTCATATCCGGCACCAGAATGTATTTGCCATCGGTCGTCAGCGCAATATCCGCGGCAGCCTGAAAGCCATCTTTCACCAGTTTGACTTCATCGTGCAGCACGCTGTAGACCTTGCCGTTTTTCCAGTCACTGACGAACATCAGATTATTGGGGTGATGCACGAGACCATCGGCACCACCCAGGCCCTCGGCAAGATCGGTCAGCACGTCAGTTTTCATGTTATAGCTGTAAAGCACGCCGGAGCTGAAGTCGACAAACAGCAAGACATCGCCCGAATCGTCCATCAAGAGGCCGTTGGGCGCCAGTATTCTTGCGTCACGCGTATGGTCGATGACCGTTTCGACCTGGCCGTCGAGGCTGATGCGATAAATTGCGCCGCCTTTTTCCAGATCGCCGCTGTCACTCACGTACAAATAATTGCCCTGCAGATCTCGTTCGAGATCGTTGTGAAATTGCGGGATTGATGGAAAAGCCTCGGCGGCAACAAATACCTGCCAGTTGCCGTCTGCGTTGACTTTCAATATGCGGTTCTTGTCGGCCACATAGAGATTGTCGCCGATGATGGCCATGCCTTTCGGATCATCCATACCGGTGGCGAATATCGACAGCTTGCCGCTCTTATCGATGACACTGATCTGGCCGTCGCCATCCTTGCCGAATTCATTGATTTCGGAAACAAATAT
Organism: Methylophilales bacterium LSUCC0135; assembly: GCA_001704575.1. GTDB lineage: Bacteria > Pseudomonadota > Gammaproteobacteria > Burkholderiales > Methylophilaceae > UBA6140. Next base: position 53,731 of record MCAW01000001.1, on the reverse strand, counting down.
GCGGCCATCCTGGGCCTGTATGACCGACTCCGGCATTTTCAGGCCACTGACTTTCTGTTGTGGCTGCGAACAGCCCACAAGACCTGCGAGCACGATACCAAGGGTAAAAAACCGGATCATGATACATCTCCCTGCCTGCATACTGATTTTTCCTTATTTGACCCGCTTGAAGAAATAATTGAGGTCCATGGTTGACGGTCGCGCATGGCTGGCAAAGCCGGCGCAGACCGTTGCGGCATCGGCATTGCTTTCACCGCTTTCAGCCAGCGCTTTCAATGGCTGGTCTTGGCCCATTTTTGCCAGCAGGTCCTGCATCGCCATTTCATACACTGTCTGCACCTGTTTTCCCGGCAAGATATCAAGAAACCCTGCCTTGCTGGCTTCACCGAGATAGCTTGCCTGCTCTTCGCCCTTGCTGTTGTAGACGGTCGCAGTAATCTCTCCGTAAAAAACACGCATCTGCGGGTTGTAATACATGCGCGGCTTGATCCAGAGCAGCGCCCTGCCCTCGCTACCCGGACTGCACATCTTCACATCGCCGTATAGTCCGGACAACATCGACAACGCCATCGGCTCAACTACCGGACCTTGTTCGAACCAGTAATCGAAATAGTAATGCCATAGCTTGATGGAATGGGTGTATTCCTGCGGATGTATGTACACCAGCATGTTGGCAGGCGCCGCCTGGGCGCCGGCAGGCATGATGACGGACAACAGATAGATGCCAAGCGCGGCCAGTCTGCTACGTAGTTTCACTTTGCTTCCTCGTCGATATTTCAAGTCAATACATCGGACCAGATATTTCTTGCCCAGTCATGGGCATAACTGCCTTCCAGCTCGGACGGCGCAGCGGAGACACCGCCACCATCGGCCGGCAACATGATTTTCTTTGCCGCATCATAGCGATAGACATGAGCAACATGCATGGCCATGCGATCGCTGACAAAACTGTAACAGGTATTGGCAAACACCGGCGCCGGATCCGGATCGGTCTGCTCAAAGCTGGCAACCATCGCCGCTGCGCACACACGCGCATGCGATGTCGCCATGTGCGCGGATTTCGGCAAACCGGCGGAAACCGCGTCACCGACGATGTGCACATCCGCCAGTACGGCGGACTGATAACTGATGAAATCCACCTCGCACCAGCGCTGATCGACGTTGGCAACGCCGAGCATTTGCGCAACCTTGCCCGCGCGTTGCGGCGGGATGACATTCAGCACATCGGCACCGACCTGCTCGAACTCGGTAGTGACGCGTTTTTGCGCAACGTCCAGTTCGACCACGCTGCTGTTGGGACGGTAGTCCACCATGCCGGGATACATCCCGGACCAGACCTTGAGAAACAGGTCTTTCTTGGAAACGATATCCGGATTGGCATCGAGCACGATGATTTTGGCAGTGGGGTTGTGGCGCCTGAGATAAAAAGCCACCTGACAGACGCGCTCATAAGGCCCCGGCGGACAACGATACGGCGCTTTCGGTATGCTCATGACGAACACCCCACCCGGGCGCATGTCATGCAACTGCCGGTAGAGACCGACGGTTTGCGGACCGGCCTTCCAGGCATGCAGAATCTGTTGTTGCCCCGCATCAGTCTGTAACTGCGGCAACTGGTCGTAGATGAAATCAATGCCGGGCGCGATAACCAGTTTGTCAAAAGTGATATCGCCACGCTTGAGCGTGACTTTTTTCTTCACCGGGTCTACTGCCGTCACCGTATCCTGCAACCAGCGGATACCGTGATGCTGCTTCAGCGCATCGTAGCTGAAGCTGAGCTCATCAAGCTGCTTGCTGCCGCCCAGCACCAGATTGCTGAGCGGGCAGGAAATGAAATAGGGATTCGGTTCGACGACGACGACCTCGATGCCGCCGTCACTCCAGATACGCAAATATTTGGCTACCGTAGCGCCGGCATAACCGCCGCCGACCACAACGACGCGAGGCTTTGCCGCGGCAGATTTGATTGCTGTTCCGGCGCAGCCGGATAGCGATGCCAGCGCGGAGGCAGAAGCCGTCAATTTCATGAAATCGCGCCGGTTCAATCTCATGGCATGTCGCTTCCCGGTTTTGCAGTGGGCGGCAAGGCAGACTGATGGCGCGGCTGTTTGTAGAAATATTCGGCCAGTTGAACAATCTCGCTGTCGGTCAATCCCCTGGCATGACGGTGCATCACGGTAGAAGCACGCTGGCCGGATTTGAAAGCCTGCATTTGGCTGGAAAAATGCTCCGGATGGAGCCCGGAAAGTACTGGCGTACCGCCGACACTGTTGCCGTTGGTACCGTGACAGGCGGCACAGGATGCCGCCAGTACACGGATATGCTGACGCTGGGTCGAAGGCTCGGCCGAAACTTGAGCCTGACCAGAGGAATCGCCGCCATCATTGCCAGCCCACACCGCTCCTGATGCCAGCACAGCAAAACTCGCAGCTGAGAGGAGGATATGAGCCAGACGCATGATGATACCGGCGGCAGTCATTTAATCGATCAGAAGCACTTTTCGTCCTGGCAGCCGTCGTCCTTGACGCCAAGCTCGGTCAGCAGCTTGATCATGTCAGCCTTGCCGTCGTCGCGGAGCGGGCGGAGGATGGAAACGTCCGCACGCATCTTGATATTGATATCGGCACCCTTGGCTGCCAGCAGCTTGACGATTTCCTTGTGGCCGCCGAGTGCTGCCATGTGGAAGGCGGTCAAACGACTGATTTCATGCCGCCAGTTCATGTCCACACCACGTTCAATCAGTAGTTCCGCCAGTTTCAAATGACCCTTGTCTGCCGCAATATGCAGCGCTGTCCAGCCGAAGAAAAAGTCGTTGGGCGAGGCGATTTTCTCATCAAGGAATTTTTTAACCAGCTTGATGTTGTTGTCATTGAGCGCCTGGGTGTATTCCATGTATTGATCATCGGTCATCGCAGCGCTGGCAGAAACAGGAAGCAGCAGGGCTGCTGCAAGCAGTAAGGTCTTGATCATGTTCATTCAACTTCTCCTGATTTTTATACTTTAAAAGATTATCCAACAAATTTTCTTGCATTGCGGAACATACGGATCCAGGGACCATCTTCTCCCCAGCCTGGCGGATGCCATGAATGCTGCACGCTACGGAAAACGCGCTCCGGATGCGGCATCATAATGGTAAACCGGCCGTCTGTCGTGGTTAAACCGGTAATGCCCTGGGGCGAACCGTTCGGATTGTAAGGATAGGTTTCCGTTGCTTGTCCGGCGTTATCGACAAAGCGCATGCTGACCAGTTTTTCCCTGACCAAAGCATGGACAGCACCTGTATCGGAAAATTCCGCATAACCTTCGCCATGGGCCACAGCAATGGGCATGCGGCTGCCGGCCATACCGGAGAAGAACAGTGAAGGCGATTCCAGCACCTCGACCATGGCGAAACGCGCCTCGAACTGCTCGGACCTGTTACGCACGAAATGCGGCCAGAGCTCCGCGCCGGGAATGATGCTGTGCAGATTGCTCATCATCTGGCATCCGTTGCAAACACCCAGCGCGAACGAATCCTTGCGCGCGAAGAAGGCAGAAAACTCATCACGCGCACGTGCGTTGAACAGAATCGATTTTGCCCAGCCCTCGCCGGCACCCAGCACGTCACCATAAGAAAAACCGCCGCAGGCGACGACACCGGCAAAATCGCCGAGACTGACGCGGCCGCTGATGATATCGCTCATGTGCACATCGTGCGCCTCGAATCCGGCACGGTCGAATGCCGCTGCCATTTCGACCTGGCCGTTGACTCCCTGCTCGCGCAGCACTGCCATCTTCGGACGCTTGCCGCTGGCAATATACGGCGCTGCAATATCTTCAGAGGGCTCAAAGGTCAGGTGTGCGTGCAGGCCGGGATCCTTGAGATCGAGTATGCGGTCATGCTCCTGCTGGGCACATACGGGATTATCGCGTAGCGCCTGCATGTGGTACGTAGTGCTGGACCATATCCGATGCAATTCCACGCGAGACTGCTCCAGCAAGGGCATGCCGTTACAGGTGAAGTTCAGCGTCGCACCCTCGGTGACGCGGCCGAGCAGATGGACGCATTGCGGCAAGGCTGCCTCAAGCGTTTGCACAATCGCAGCGGTATCGCTCGTCTGCACCTGAATCACGGCGCCGAGTTCTTCGTTGAAGAGAATATCGGTCACATGGCCGGGCATCGCGCCCAGATCGACATGAAAGCCGCAACGGCCGGCAAAGGCCATTTCCGCCAGCGTGACGAACAGGCCGCCGTCGGAACGGTCGTGATAGGCCAGCAATCGGCCAGCGGCGTTGAGCTGCTGAATAACCTGGAAGAACCGTTTGAGCAACGCCGCATCATCCACATCCGGCGCAACATTGCCGGTGGCGCCATAGACCTGCGCCAGTGCGGAGCCGCCCATGCGGTTGCGGCCACGGCCCAGATCAATCGCGATCAGCTGGCTATCGCCGAGATCGGTGCGCAGCTGTGGCGTCATGGTCAACCGCGCATCCTGCACCGGCGCGAACGCCGACACCACCAGCGAGATCGGCGCAGTCACTGCCTTCTTGCTGCCGTTTTCATCCCACACCGATTTCATCGACATCGAATCCTTGCCGACCGGAATGCTGATACCGAGCTGCGGACACAATTCCATGCCCACCGCGCGCACGGTGTCGAACAAGGCGGCGTCCTCGCCGGGATGCCCGGCCGGCGCCATCCAGTTGGCCGACAATTTGAGTTCACCCAGATCTGCAATCGATGCTGCGGCAATGTTGGTGATGGCTTCGCCGATCGCCATGCGACCGGAGGCCGGAGCATCGATCACTGCCAGCGGCGCTTTCTCACCAATCGCAAAGGCCTCACCGCGACAGGTCTCGAAACCCGCCAGGGTGACGGCGACATCTGCCACCGGCACCTGCCAGGGGCCGACCATCTGATCGCGCGCAATGAGACCGGTCACGGTGCGATCACCGATGGTGATGAGAAAAGTCTTGTCAGCAACGCCAGGCAAGCGCAGCACGCGATGCGCAGCCTCCTGCAGGTCGAGGCTGCTGGTATCGAACGCAGGCAGCGCGCGCGCCTCGTGTTTCACCTCGCGCGTCATCTTCGGCGGTTTGCCGAGCAGGACGGAAAGATCCATATCCACCGGCTTGTTACCGAAATGGCTGTCTTCGACCGTCAGATGCTTCTCTTCCGTAGCGTAGCCGACCACGGCGAACGGACAACGCTCGCGCTCGCAGATTGCGGCAAAGCGTGCCATGTCTTCCTGCGCGATCGCCATCACGTAGCGCTCCTGCGCCTCGTTGCTCCAGAGTTCACGCGGCGACATGCCCAGTTCTTCGTTATGCACGTTGCGCAGTTGGAAGCGGGCGCCGACGCCGGCATCGTTGACCAGTTCGGGGAAGGCGTTGGAAATGCCACCGGCGCCGACATCATGAATGCTCAGAATCGGATTCTGATCGCCGAGCTGCCAGCAACGGTCGATCACTTCCTGCGCGCGCCGTTCAAGCTCCGGATTGCCGCGCTGCACGGAATCGAAATCCAGATTTTCGGTATTGGCGCCGGTATCCATGCTGGACGCCGCGCCGCCGCCAAGACCGATCAGCATCGCCGGCCCGCCCAGCTGCACCAGCGCTGCGCCCGGCGGAATCGGATGCTTTCTGGCATGTTTGGCAGAAATATTGCCGACGCCACCAGCCAGCATGATGGGCTTGTGATAACCGCGCACCTCACCGGCTGCTTCGATTTCCAGCGTGCGGAAATAACCGGCGATATTGGGCCGGCCAAATTCGTTGTTGTAGGCTGCGCCGCCCAGCGGGCCATCGACCATGATCTGCAAGGCCGAAGCAACCCGCGCAGGTTTGCCGTAATCACGTTCCCATGGCTGCCTGAACCCGGGAATATTGAGATTGGATACGGAAAACCCGGTCAAGCCCGCCTTCGGCTTGGAGCCGGAGCCGGTAGCCCCCTCATCGCGAATCTCGCCGCCGGCGCCGGTCGCGGCACCGGCAAACGGAGAAATGGCGGTGGGGTGATTATGCGTTTCCACCTTCATGAGAAAGTGCATGTCTTCTTCGTTAAAACCGTAGCGGCCTTCCGCATCGGGATGGAAACGGCGCGTGGGACCGCCGGCAACAATGGAAGCATTGTCCGAGTAGGCGACCACCGTCTTGCCGGGATTGAGTTTGTGCGTGTTGCGTATCATCGCGAACAGTGACATGTCCTGCTTGACGCCGTCGATCACCCAGTCCGCATTGAAAATCTTGTGGCGGCAGTGCTCCGAATTGGCCTGGGCGAACATCATCAGCTCGACATCGGTCGGGTTGCGGCCCATGCGGGTGAAGTTTTCCAGCAGATAATCGATCTCGTCCGTTGAAAGCGCCAGCCCCATCGCGGCGTTGGCGGCCTCCAGCGCAGCACGTCCGCCTTCAAGAATATCGACAGTGCTCAATGGCGCAGGCTCGCCCTGATGATAGAGACGGCCGGCATCCTGCAGGTCATTGAATACCGCCTCCGTCATGCGGTCGTGTATCAATGGTTTCAGCACCTGCACTTCGGCGTCTGTCAGCGGCGCACCGTCGGCAGTGGTCACGTAGTATGCCACCCCGCGTTCCAGCCTGCTGATCGACGCCAGCCCGCAATGACGGGCAATATCGGTGGCACGCGAAGACCACGGCGAAATCGTGCCCGGACGCGGCACTACCAGAAAGAACTGCCCGGCGGGGGCTTCTTCCTGCAGTTTGGGGCCGTAAGTGAGAATCTGCTGCAGGACCTTGCCGTCCTGCTCGCTCAGCACCTGCTCAGACCAGCAGAAATGCCAGAACTCGGCATAGAGGTGCGTGACCCTGGGCGCCCCGGCTTTGAGGCCTGCGAGTATTTTTTCCAGACGGAATTGGGAGAGTGCTGCACTGCCACGCAGGCTGGACATATGAATATTGGACATGGGCTGGCGGGATGTGGATAGGCGAATGATTAAAGCGTGATTTTACCAGAAACCCGCCATGCTATCTGCCCACTTGGCCTGCCCACTTGGCCTGCCCACTTGGCCTGCCCACTTGGCCTGCCCACTTGGCCTGCTTAATAGCCTGCCAGCATGGCACCGACAAATGTGCCAGGAGTTTGGCTGATACAGGGAGACAAAAAAGACCCCCGAAGGGGTCCCAGGCCAACCAGAGGTTGATGAAGTCAGGGGGATTATCTGTGGCCGTGCCCACGATGGTGACCATGGCCGCGGTGCTGGTGGTAATTGCGGCGGTCATGATGGTGATAGGACTTGTGCTTGTAGTAGGCCTTGGGCGGGGCGTAATAATGATGGTGCATCGGCGGGCGGTAGTAGAAATAAGCCGGTGGCGGCGCATAGTGATAGACCGTCGGCGGGCTGGCGTAATAGCCGGGTGAAGCAATGCTGAAACTGAAGCCGTAGGAATCTCCGGCAAAAGAACTTGGCGCAAAGGCAATCAGTGCGGCCAGTAAAGCAAAACGTATGGATTTCATGATAGCTCTCCTGATCTGGAAGATTGACTTCCGACACAGGAGCAACGCCGGCCACGGACGAGCGGTTTACATGAATTTCGCACGATACGCCCAATGCCGGTCAGGCATTGCAGCACTCAGCTGCCGAGGGCGCCGAAAACCTTTTTCAACAGACTGCTGGCTTGCCCCATGGGGTTTTCGCGTATGGCTTTTTCTTCCGCCGCCATCATCAGATAAACACCATCCAGCGCTTTCTGCGTCACATATTCCTCGAGATTGGCCTGCTCTTTTTTCACCAGTCCGTATTTCATGCCGGTCTGCGCGAACTTGTTGTATTGCTGCGCGAGTTGCACATCCTCGGTGGCTTTTTTCACGATGGGCAGGAATTTGGCCGCCATCGGAGCAGAGGTGGTTTTCTTGAAATATTGAGTCGCCGCATCGTCGCCACCGGTCAGAATGTTCTTGGCATCGGTAACGCTCATCTGCTTCACGGCATCGACCAGCAACGTTTTCGCTTCCGGCACTGCCGCCTCGGCCGCGCGGTTCATTCTCAGCACCAGTTCATCGGCCTGTTTGCCCATGCCCAATACGCGCATGGTTTTTTCCGCTTTTTTCAGGGCATCCGGCAAGGGAATTTTCACCTGCGGATTGCCCATGAAGCCATCCACCGCACCCAGTTTGCTGACCGCCTTGCCCGCCCCCTGAATCAGCGCCTCTTTAAGACCCCCGGTAGCCTCGGTATTGGAAATGGCACTAAGACCTGCGGCAGCAGAACTGATGGAAACAAGTAAAAGGACAGCGGTCAGAACAGCAAGATCATGGCGCATGAGAGCCTCCGGTAGCGGGATTACATAAACCAGTCTACCGAATGGCTTGGGTAATGCAATCCCCGGCTGTCAGAAAAACACTCAACGCACCAGCGGTTTTACTTTCCAGATGTTTTCTGCATATTCACCGATGGTACGATCACTGGAGAATTTGGCGACACGAGCAACGTTGAGAATCGCGCGACGGCTCCACTCTTCCTGGTTCTTGTAAAGCTCGCCGACGGCATCCTGGGTCGCCACATAGCTCGCATAATCGGCCAGCAACATGTAGTGATCGCCGTTGTGCAGCAGGTTGTCGAACACCTGGCGGTAGCGGTCCGGCTGGTCGACCGAGAAGAAGCCGCTGTCTATCATGTCGAGCACTTCTTTCAGCTCGGCGTTACCGTGATAGTAATCCCACGGGTTGTAGCCGGCCGCTTTAGTCGCAGCAACTTCAGGCGTCGTCAGCCCGAAGATGAAGATATTGTCATCGCCGACTTCTTCCTTGATTTCAACGTTGGCGCCATCCAGCGTGCCTATGGTCAGCGCACCGTTAAGCGCCATTTTCATGTTACCGGTACCGGAGGCTTCGGTACCTGCCGTCGAAATCTGCTCGGACAGATCGCTGCCAGGAAAGAGGATTTCCGCCGCCGACACTTCGTAGTTCGGATAAAACACCACCTTCAGCTTGCCATGCACTGCCGGATCTTCATTCACCACTGCGGCCACGTCATTGATCAAATGAATAATGGTTTTCGCCATCCAGTAACCCGGCGCCGCCTTACCGCCAAAAATCACCGTACGGGGCGCCACATCGGCTGCCCGACCGCTGCGGATGCGGTTATACAAGGTAATCACATGCAACAGGTTGAGCAGTTGGCGCTTGTATTCGTGTATGCGTTTGATCTGCACGTCGAACAGACTGTCGGGATCAACCTGCACCCCGGTCAGCTTCCCGATTTTCTGCGCCAGTCGCAGTTTGTTCTCGTGTTTGACGCGGCGGAATTCCTTGCGGAAAGCCGCATCATCCGCCAGTGACTCCAGCCCTTTCAACAAGCCGAGATCTTTCTGGAATCCTGCGCCAATGCGGCTTTCGATCAGCTGCGTGAGGCCGGGGTTGCATTGATTGAGCCAGCGCCTGGGCGTGATGCCATTGGTGACGTTGACGATCTTGCCCGGGTAGATGCGGTCGAAATCGGCGAATAGTGTCGTTTTCAACAATTGGCTGTGCAGCGCCGCAACACCGTTGACGGTATGGCTGCCGACAACAGCAAGGTGCGCCATGCGCACACGGCGCCCGTGCGACTCGTCGATGATGGACACGCGCGCCAGCAGATCGGTATCGCCGGGGAACTTGTGATTCACCATATGCAGGAAATCATGGTTGATCTGGTAAATGATCTGCATGTGCCGCGGCAATAAACGCGTCATCAGCTCGACCGACCAGGTTTCCAGCGCTTCCGGCATCAGCGTGTGGTTGGTATAGGCAAAAATCCTCACCACCAGATCCCAGGCCTGTTTCCATGGCAGATGATGAAAATCGACCAGCTGGTGCATCATTTCTGCCACGGCAATCGCCGGGTGAGTGTCATTGAGCTGGATGGCCACCTTGTCCGCCAACTGATCCCAGCCCTGATGGGTAGCGAGATAACGGCGCAGGATGTCCTGTATGGATGCCGACACGAAGAAATACTGCTGTTTGAGGCGCAGCTCCTTGCCCAGCATGGAAGCATCATTGGGGTACAGCACTTTCGAGATATTTTCGGAAGAATTGCGTTCTTCAACCGCTTTTTCGTAATTGCCATCGTTGAAATGCTTGAGATCGAACTCGCGCGCTGCCTTGGCACTCCACAAGCGCAAGTTGTTGACAGTCTCGGTGCCGTAACCCGGAATCGGCACATCGTAGGCCATCGCCACAACAGCTTCATGATCAACCCAGTGATACTCCTGGCTGGCTTCCATGCCCTTGTATTCCGGAAACTCGACGACGCGGCCATAGAACTTGACGATATAGGTGCTTTCGGGCCGCTGGAACTCCCAGATGTTGCCATTGCGCAACCAGTTATCGGGAGTTTCTGCCTGCTGGCCGTTGACGATGGATTGGCGGAACATGCCATATTCATAGCGAATGCCATAACCGGTGCCCGGAATGTCCATGGTTGCCATCGAATCGAGAAAACAGGCGGCGAGACGGCCGAGGCCGCCGTTGCCGAGCGCGGCATCCGATTCAACCTCGACGACATTTTCCAGATCCTGACCGAGTGCCTTGAGGCCATCGCGGATGTCAGACTCCATGCCCAGATTCAGTGCAGCGTTCGACAGCATGCGCCCGATCAGAAACTCCAGAGAAAGGTAATAGACCCGCTTCGGGTCTTTTTCGAAATACGCTTCCGAGGTCTGCACCCAGCGCTCGACGACGTGGTCACGCACTGTATTTGCCGCCGTGTTGTACCAGTCGCGTTGCGTGGCAACCGCCTTGGTTTTGAATGAGGAATAGCGCAGGTGATTTTCAAGTGCCTGAATAATCGGTGTATTTTCTGTAGAAACGGCTGGCACCTTGTATTTCTTCGCCGGGCTTTGGGGCTTGGATTTTGCTGTGGTCATGATGGGCTTCTTTGAAAATCTGACTTTAGGTTCGCGATGGGCGTCACATGCACCGATGTTTGCTTGAACTTCTGTTCAATTACTTCGGTTCAATTATAGACTAGCAAGAAGCGTACTAAATATGAAATTTATGAAAAACCCGCCTGTCGGTAAAGGCAAGGCGGGGTTTTCATTACTGCATCAGAATGCAGAATCAGCTCAGGCCAACAAGCTGTTCATGCGCTTGACAAAGCTTGCCGGGTCATCCAGCTGGCCGCCCTCGGCCAGCAGCGCCTGGTCAAACAACACATGTGTGAGATCGTCGAAGCGCGTGGTGTCATTCTCGGCTTTCAACAATTGCAAGAGCCGATGGGCCGGGTTGATTTCCAGCACCGGCTTGCTGTCCGGCGTCTTCTGGCCGGCGGCTTTCAGCATGCGTTCCAGGTTACCGGAAAGATCGTGCTCACCCGCCACCAGACAGGCCGGTGATTCGGTCAGCCGGTGGGTGACGCGCACTTCCTTCACTTTTTCTCCCAGTGTGGCCTGAATTTTCTCAATGAGGGATTTGTATTCGTCCTCGACCTTTTTCTGCGCTTCCTTTTCCGCTTCGTCTTCCAGCTTGCCCAAATCCAGATCGCCCTTGGCCACCGATTGCAGCGGCTTGCCGTCGAACTCGGTCAGGCTGCCCAGCAGCCATTCGTCGACACGGTCGGAGAGCAGCAGCACCTCGATACCCTTCTTGCGGAAGATTTCCAGATGCGGGCTGTGTTTGGCAGCAGCAAAACTGTCGGCTGTGATGTAGTAAATCTTGTCCTGGCCTTCCTTCATGCGCTCGATGTAAGCCTTGAGGGAAACCACCTGCTCTTCGTTATTGAGATGCGTGGAAGCAAAACGCAGGAGACCGGCGATCTTTTCCTTGTTGGCAAAGTCCTCACCCGGCCCTTCCTTCAGTACGCGGCCGAACTCTTTCCAGAACTTCTGATAATCCTCGGTCCGGTTCTCTGCCAGGTCTTCCAGCAGGCCCAGCACCTTCTTCACCGAGCCGGCCTTGATGGTGTCGATATCCTTGCTGTGCTGCAGTATCTCGCGTGATACGTTCAAGGGCAGATCGGCGCTGTCGATGACGCCGCGCACGAAACGCAGGTATTGCGGCATCAGCTTTTCGGCGTCTTCCATGATGAACACGCGCTTGACATAGAGCTTGATGCCGTGACGGCGCTCACGGTCGTAAAGATCGAACGGCGCCTTGGCCGGGATATAAAGCAGCGAGATGTATTCCTGCTTGCCCTCGACGCGGTTGTGGCTCCACGCCAGCGGGTCTTCGAAATCATGGGAGACGTGCTTGTAGAATTCCTTGTAGTCATCTTCGCTGATGTCCTGCTTGCTGCGCGCCCACAAGGCGGAGGCCTTGTTAACCACTTCGTCCTCGTCGGTAGGCACCTGCTCGCCGTCCTTCCATTCAGATTTCTTCATGACAATCGGTAGCGTGATATGGTCGGAATACTTGCGGATGATGGATTTCAGTTTCCAGTCATTGAGAAACTCATCCTCGCCTTCGCGCAGATGCAGGACGATATCGGTACCGCGTGTCACCTTGTCCGCTGCAGAAATGGTGTAATCACCCGCGCCGCTCGACTCCCACTGCACCGCCTCTTCGCTGCCGGCGCGGCGGGTCACCAGCGTCACCTTGTCGGCGATGATAAAGGATGAATAAAAGCCCACGCCGAACTGGCCGATCAGCGCGGCATCTTTCTTCTGGTCGCCGCTCAGTGCATTGATGAATTCACGCGTGCCGGATTTGGCGATGGTGCCGATGTTGTCGATGACTTCCTGACGGCTCATGCCGATGCCGTTGTCGGAAATAGTGACGGTGCGTGCAGCCTTGTCGAAACTGATGCGTATCTTCAGCTCACTATCATTACCGTAGAGGCTGTTATCGGCCAGCGCCTCGAAACGCAGCTTGTCTGCGGCGTCGGAGGCATTCGAGATCAGTTCACGCAGCACGATTTCCTTATTGCTGTAGAGCGAATGAATCATCAAATGCAGCAGTTGCTTCACCTCGGCCTGAAAGCCCAGCGTTTCTTTTTGCGTGGTTGTTGCGGTCATTGCGTGATCTCCCGGATAAATACGATGGAATGATCTGCATATGCGGGCCGGATGAAATTTTTCAAGAGCAGAAGCCGGTTACAATTCATTTACACTTTTTCTTGCCCCGGTATAATCTGGCACCATACATGTGCGCAGCAGGCTTTCCGCTGCTTCTTCAATCCCGATTTGGTGCCGCTCATGAAAATGCAGATGCAACAACCCAGAATCGCGCCTCAGCATGAGGTGCAATCCCTGATCAACCAGCTCAACAGCGGCCAGCTGGCGCAAACGGAAAGCAACGCCAGGCGCATGATCGCGCAATACCCGCAAATGTTCGTGCTGTACAACGTGCTTGGCGTCGCCCTCGAAGGCCAGCGCAAATATGCGGAAGCGGCAGAAGTCTACCGCCAGGCCATCGGGCTGGATAACAAGATCGCCGAAATCCACTTCAATCTCGGTGTCGTGCTCGGCAATCTCGGCAGAACCGAAGAGGCCATACAGAGTTATCGCAGGGCAGTCAGCCTTAAGCCCGGCCTCGCGGTAGCTTATTTCAATCTCGGCATCGCGCTGCAATCGCTCAACCGCCATGAAGAAGCCATCGCCGCTTACCGCAAGGCCATCTCCATCGAGCCGGGTTTTTACGAAGCATACGGCAATCTGGGCGCGGTATTGCAAGTGCAGGGCAAACTCGAAGACGCCATTCAGAGCTACCGCAAGGCGCTTGCCATTCACCCCGATGCACGCGGCCACTTCAATCTAGGCACGGCGTTGCGCAACCACGGGCTGCTGCAGGATGCCATCCAGAGTTTCCGTAATGCGCTGGCCATCAACCCCAATTATGCCGAAGCGCACAGCAACCTGGGCGAATCGCTCTGGCATCAGGGTCAATTGAACGATGCCGTCGCGCACTTCCATCAGGCGCTCGCCATCGACCCGGACAATGCCAGCGCGAATTACAATCTCGCTGTCTTCCTCTATGACAACGGCGAACTGGAACGCGCCATACCGCATTTCGAAAAATCGCAGTTCGACGACTGGCGCGAGCGCACGCTTTACTGCCTGTACAAGACCAAGCGCTACGAGGAATTCCGTGCAAAATTGCAAGTCGCCATCGAGGCCAATAGCAGCTCACCGTTGCTGGCGACTTTGTCTACCCATTACGCACTCAACTTCGGCGAGGCCGACACTTACAACTTCTGCAAGAATCCGCTCGATTTTGTCTATCACGGCAAAATCGACGAACTCGCGCAACCAGACAGCCTGTTGCTCAAACAGCTGCTGCATGACATCAACGAAGTGGAGTCGACCGGACGGGTGCAAAACCGCATGCAGAGCAGGCTGCACAATGGCGTTCAATCCTCCGGCAACCTGTTCAAGCGACCGGAAGCATCGTTCAGAAAACTGGCAGACCTGATCGCGGATACCGTGCGCCGCTATTACCAGACCTATAAACATGAAGATTGCGCGTTCATACGCGAATTTCCCAAGGAGATCGATTTCAGCAGTTCCTGGTATGTGCGGATGCGCCAGGGTGGCCATCTTGGCTCCCACATCCATGAGGAAGGCTGGATCAGTGGCGCTGTGTATCTGGCGATACCGCAAAAAGTGCTGAACGATGAAGAAGGCTGCATCGAACTCAGCGTGCATGGCGACAACTACCCGCAAAAGCATCATGACTTTCCGCGCAAGGTCGTCGCGCCGGCCGTCGGCGATGTCTGTTTTTTCCCTTCGTCCGTGTTCCACCGCACCATACCGTTCAGCGCCGATGAAGAACGCATCTGCGTGGCATTCGACGTGAAACCGCTGCGGGAGAAGGTATCGGCGGCCAAAACCATGGCGGCCGCCTGGTTCGCGCTGATTTACGTAGAAATGACGGAACTCATGATCATTCCGCTCTACTACTTTGCCTGAAATAAAACAAAGACTTGCAAAAGCTATTGAATTAAACCTTCAATAGGCAGATGATAAAGCTTGCAATCTTTTTAAATTCAGAGGAACCAGAGTGAAAACCCCAGCTTACATTGTCGCTGCCTTATTCTTGCTTGCCACCTATGCACTGCCGCAGCAGGCAGCTGCGCATTTGGAAGGAACCGAAGAGTCGCTGATGTTTGAGGAGCTCGACGAGCCCTGCACTCCGGAAGAAGTTGATCTGGAAATTCACGTCGAAAATGAAGTGACTTTTGTCAGCGGCGGCATCGGCTTCTGCGAATCACAGGAGATGCGCCGGATTTCGCATGAATATCAGCTTGAACTGCTGTTCCTGGAAAAAACCGCCAAACGCGAAAGCTTTCTCGCCAGCGTGCCGGTTCAGATCACCGACAGCAAAGGCAGCCTGGTCGTCGACACCGTTACCAAAGGCCCGTTGCTGCTGGCAAAAATGCCGGCCGGCAGATATGTCATCACGGCCGCATACAATGGCATTGTCAAGACGCACCACCTGCGCATCAACGACAAACATCAGCGCGTGGTGTTTTCCTGGCGCACGCAGTACTGAAACCTTACAGCCGACGAGTTCTGCGTCTGCTACAACTGCTCCAGCCGCTGCAGCAATGCGGACGCGTGATCGCTGATGGCAATGCGCTCCTGTTCGCTCATGCGGTCGACGTTCTTCGCCATCAGTGCGGTTCTCGGATTGCGGGCGAAACTGTCATAATGCCGCATCAGAAAATTCCAGTAAAGCACTGTATAGGGGCAGGCCTCTGCCCCACTCTTGATCTCAGGCTTGTAGCGACAGCCTGAGCAGTAATTGCTCATACGCTTGATATAGGCACCACTCGCCACATAGGGCTTGCTGGTGAAGCGGCCGCCGTTGGCGTACAAGGCCATGCCGGCCGTATTCGGCAGCTCCACCCATTCCACAGCATCGACATAAACCGCGAGGTACCAGGCCTCGACCTCGCGCGGTGCAATTTCCGCCAGCAGGCCGAACAAGCCTGTCACCATCAGTCGCTGGATATGGTGAGCGTAACCGTATTCCAGCGTCTGCCTGATGGTCTGGCGCAGGCAGTTCATCTGCGTGTCGCCGGTCCAGAACCATCCCGGCAAGGCACGCTGGTGCTGGTAATGGTTGGCTTCACCCAGGCCAGGCATATCCAGCCAATAGACGCCGCGTATGAATTCGCGCCAGCCCAGTATCTGTCGGATAAACCCTTCCACGCTGGCCAGCGGCAGCCGGCGCTGATGCCAGGCCTGCTCTGCCGCCAAAATCACCTCGCGCGGATTCAACAGCTTGAGATTGAGCGATGAAGCCAGCAGCGAATGCCACAAAAACGGTGCTTCTCCCTGCCACATCGCATCCTGATACGGGCCGAAGCCGGCCAGCTTGTTTGCGATGAAATCGTCGAGAAATGCCAGCGCCTGCGCGCGCGTCACCGGCCAGCAAAAATATTGCAGCGAGCCGGGATGCTGAGGGAAATGCTGTTCGACATCGGCAAAAACCTGCTGCGTGATGTCATCGACAGTCTGCTGCGGCAATGACGGCACTGCCTGCGGGCCTTGCTTGCCGAAGGATTGCCGGTTGTCGGCATCGTAATTCCAGGCACCACCGGCAGGTGATGCGCCGTCCATCAGCACATCATGCTGCCTGCGCATGTGACGGTAGAAAAACTCCATGCGCAATGAACGGCTGCTGCCGGCCCAGCGTTTGAATTCCGCCCTGCTGCAGAGAAAATGGCTGTCGTCCCTTATCACCAGCGGCACTCCGGCTTCAGCGGCGCAGGTTTTCAAGGACTGCTCCAGTCGATATTCGCCCGGTTCGCAAACGATGATGCGTTGTGGTTTGAGCCCGGCAATCTGTGCAGCCCAGGCGGCTTTGAGCGTGGGGTAAGCGTGCTCACCGAGTTTGAGGTAGATCGGCGCCATGCCATGAGCGCGCAGCCATTCCGCATGGTGGCGCATGGCCGACAGGAACAGCGCGATACGCGCCTTGTGGCTCCAGACATGGCTTGCCTCACCTGCAGCTTCCACCATCAGCAAGCGATCACAGGCGGGGTCGAAATCCTCGAGCGCGGGATTATCCGGATTCAGCTGATCGCCCAGAATGATGACCAGATGACGGCAGCTCATGAGGAAACTCCAGACCCGGTGCCGGCGGCATCTTCGGACGGTTGCCCGCCTTGTTGTCTGGCCTGCCTGCGGCATCCGTCAGAACAGTATTTCACGGCCTGCCAGTTTTTCGCCCAGGATTTGCGCCAGCTCATTTCCCTGCCGCATTGGACGCAGATTTTACTTGGCAGGCTGGCTTTGTTGCCCTTGAATTGCTTGTTGTTGGTCATGCCGGCTAACTCGATGGAACACGTCAGGCAGACCGGTGTTTCTGCAGGTGGTTCAGTACCAAAGCCGCAGCTGCCATGCCGAAAGGCGCAGTGACACAGACAGATGAACCGTAGCCGGCGCAGTTGAGCCCGGTGATGGCGGTATCCTCGACATCGCAATGGCGGCTTTTCGGCCGATGCACAGGCTCGTCGGAATAAACACAAGGAATGCCGAACCTGCCTTTTTCGCTTTTGGGGAAACCGTGATCGCGCCGCAACTGATTACGCACCTTGGCCAGCAAGCGATCGCCACTGGTATTGGCAAGATCCGCCACCGAAATTCTGGTCGGATCCAGTCTGCCGCCGGCGCCGCCAGTCATCACCAGCGGCTGCTTGTGCGCACGGCACCATGCCGCTAGGGCAATCTTCGCCCTGGCGTCATCAATCGCATCGAGCACGACGTCCGCCCCCCGGTCCAGCAAGGTTTCAACATTCTCCGGCGTGACGAAATCCTCGACCTGATCGACCACGCAGAGCGGGTTGATCGCCCGTATGCGCGCGGCCATCGCCGCCACCTTGGCCTTGCCCAATTCGCCATCAAGCGCATGTAACTGGCGATTGACGTTGGACTCGGCAATATGGTCGAGATCGATCAGCGTGATACGGCCGACTGCATTGCGCGCCAGCGCCTCGGCCGCCCACGAACCAACACCGCCAATGCCGATAACGATGACGTGCGCAACGCCAAAGGCCTGCAGTCCGGCATCGCCATAAAGTCGGGCAACGCCGCCGAAACGGCGCACGAAATCCATTTCATCCGCGCTCATGTTTCCAGCACGACAAATGCAGCAGCCAGCGCCTTCTCGTCGCTGATGGACAAATGCATGTAACGGACTCCCTTGCTGTCGAGCAAGGCATGCAGGTCCGCCGCAATATCGAGCACCGGCTTGCCGAGGTCATCATGCGTGACGCCGATATTCTGAAAACTCGCCGGGCCGCGCAGGCCGGTACCGAGTGCCTTGGCAAACGCCTCCTTGGCGGCGAAACGCTTGGCGAGAAAACGTGCCGGCGTGTTCGACTGCATGTAGGACTGCCATTCAGCCTCGTTCAGGATGCGTTCGGCAAAACTGTTGCCAAAACGCGCGAGGGAATCCTCGATGCGCGAAACTTCGACGATATCCGTGCCGATACCGAAAATCATCCGGCTGCCGCCACCATGAGGGATTTCATTTCGCGGATGGCATATTCCCAGCCGACAAACAGCGCATGCGCAACGATGGCGTGGCCGATGTTGAGCTCCTCCATACCAGGAATCGCTGCAATCTCGTGCACATTATGAATGTTGAGTCCATGACCCGCATTGACGGCCAGGCCGATCTCGCGGGCATATCTTGCCGCATGGCGTATGCGCTCCAGCTCGTGCAGCTGCACGCTGCCGGCAGTATCGGCAAAATGTCCGGTATGGATTTCAATCACCGGTGCACCCAGCGCACGTGCTGCGTCGATCTGCGCGATATCCGGCGCAATGAACAGTGAAACGCGGATGCCGGCATCGGCCAGACGGTCGCAGATTTCAGCAATCCTGTCCTGATTACTCACCACATCGAGCCCGCCCTCGGTCGTGCGTTCTTCGCGCTTTTCCGGAACCAGGCAGACATCCTGCGGCCGCACCTTGAGGGCGATATCGACCATTTCATCGGTCGCTGCCATCTCCAGGTTCATCTTGGTCTGCAACAGCGGACGAAGCGCGTAGACGTCTGCATCCTGAATGTGGCGCCGGTCTTCGCGCAAATGGATGGTAATGCTGTCCGCCCCGGCTTCTTCGGCGCGTAATGCCGCCTGCACCACGCTGGGATATTGTGTGCCGCGTGCCTGCCTGAGCGTGGCGACGTGGTCGATATTGACACCAAGTTTGATCATAGCTGTTGTAAATCCATCAGTAACTGTCTTGTATGCAAGGGCTTCTCGCCCAGATAGTGGCCCAGCAACACGCGCATCAACTGCTTGCTCTGCTGCTGGGTCTGCACGTCGGCATAATCGTCGCGCGCCATATCCAGCAGGGTTTTTCCTGCCAATTGTACGCCGCTTTGCTGCGCTGTTTTTGCCTGCACCACACAGGCACCGCGCTCGGGAATATAAAAATAGGCGCGTTCCGCTTCAACCGCACGGCCGTCCTCATCATGCGTCAGCGGCACGGCATAGCCCATTTCCTGCAGCATGGCGAGCTCGAAACGGCGCAGGGTAATCGGGTTATGTTCGATTTGCCCGAGCTGGCGCAGTGTCTGCGCATAGTAATCAAACAGGGTTTCGTGCGCATCCTCGCGCGGCAGCAGCCGCAACAACAGCTCGTTCATGTAGAAACCGCACATGAGCGCCTGCCCCTGCAACAGCAGCAGACCTTCGCCCCATTCCAGACTGTGCAGGTTGCGCAGCTCGTTTTTGCCCGACCAGGTACCGAGCAGGGGCTGAAAGGATTGCAGCATGCCGCGCATCACCGAACGCGGGCGGCGCGCACCCTTGGCGACGGCGGCAATGCGGCCGTGGTCGCGCGAAAACAGCTCAACCACCAGACTGGTTTCCTTGAAGGGGTAAGTGTGCAGCACGAATACAGGCTGCTGATCGCGGCGGGAGGTTGAAATGCTCATGACGAAAATTTAACCACGGAGCTCACAAAGAAGGCAGTGTCTGTCAATAACGGCAGCTTCAGTATGTTAGCCGGGGACGTGCAGCCTCAATATCCCAGGCTTTTCAGGGCGCGTTCGTCGTCCGCCCAGCCGCCTTTGACCTTCACCCAGACTTCCAGCCAGACCTTGCCGTCGAACAGTTTTTCCATGTCCTGCCTCGCTTCGGTGGAGATCTGCTTCAGCTTCTCGCCGCCCTTGCCGATCAGCATCGGCTTCTGGCTGGCCTTGTCGACAATGATGGCGGCGTGAATGCGGCGCAGTTTGCCTTCCTGTTCGAATTTTTCGATTTCGACAGCAACCGCATAAGGCACTTCGTCACCAAGGAAACGGAAGACTTTTTCCCGCAACAGCTCGGCTGCAAGAAAACGCTCGTTCTTGTCGGTCAGTTCGTCTTCGCCGTAAATGGCGGGCTGTTGCGGCAGATATTGGCGAATCGCCGCCATCAGCTCATCGAGATAGAGATTCTTTTTAGCGCTGACCGGCACAATGGCGGCAAACGGAAATTCGGTATCAAAGTCCTGAATCAGCGGCAGCAGATTGCCCTTGTCGCCCATCAGGTCGGCCTTGTTGACGACCAGAATCACCGGCTTGTCTTTTGGCAGCAACTTCATCACGAGGCGGTCGGCTTCGCCCAAATGCATCGGCTCAATGACAAACAGCACCACATCGACTTCGGTCAGCACCTGGGTGACGGTCTTGTTCAGCGATTTGTTGAGCGCATTCAGGTGTTTCTGCTGGAAGCCCGGCGTATCGACGAACAGATATTGGCTGTCATCGGTGGTATGAATGCCGAGCAGGCGATGGCGCGTGGTCTGTGCCTTGCGCGATGTAATGCTGAGCTTGAGCCCGAGAATATGATTCAGCAGTGTCGACTTGCCGACGTTGGGGCGGCCGACGATGGCGACCGTACCGCAGCGGAAATCGCCCGGCTGAGGGGTGTTATTGGACATGCATGACCTTTTTGTATGCGAGTTCGGCCGCTTGCTGTTCGGCTGCGCGGCGGCTGCTGCCTTCGCCATGGGTGGAAATGTTCAGCCTGGCGATATGGCACTCGACACGGAAAGTCTGGCAATGGGCCTCGCCTTCGGTTGCCAGCACCTTGTATTCGGGCAGATCGATCTTGCGGCTCTGCAGATGCTCCTGCAGCATCGATTTTGGATCCTTGCCGATGGATTTGGGATCAAGCTTGTCCAGCAAGCCTGTAAACAGGCGGATCACCATCTGTTCTGCGGCCGCGAAACCGCCATCCAGATAGGCCGCACCGACCATTGCTTCGAGCGCATCCGCCAGTACCGAAGGACGGCGCCAGCCGCCGCTTTTCAACTCGCCCTCGCCCAGGCGAAGATGCTCGCCCAGCGCAAGGCCGGTGGCGATCTCGCACAAGGTCGGCTCCTTCACCAGTTGCGCGCGCATGCGGCTCAGATCGCCTTCACTCAATTTCGGAAAGCGCTGGAACAGCTGGTGCGCGATGATGAAATTGAGCACACCGTCGCCGAGAAATTCCAGACGCTCGTTGTTCTGGCTGCCATGACTGCGATGAGTCAAGGCTTGCTGCAACAGCGACTGATTGGTGAAACGGTAACCAATCTGCCTTTCCAGACCATGTGCTTGCATCAGGTCTTGCTTCCTTGCCGCAGTTTATTCATCGTTCGATGCGTAAAAATCCAGCAAGGCGCTGACATTGCCGACCAGCGGCACGACGACCTGGTATTCGACTTCGATCACGGTGCCGTTCGTGCCCTGCGAGACCACCAGATCGCCGGCGTTGATGCTGGTCACGTTGTCGACATCAGCATTTTTCTGGAATGCCAGAAAAATGTCCTTGCTGGTCATTTCCTTGAAATCCGGCTGGCTGGCGATATTGGCAATCACCTTTTTGATCGACATGTATTCGAGATACGCCGGTGTCAGCTTGATGCCGATCACCGCGAGGAAAATAATGCCCGCCACCGTCAACACCAACCCGATAAATGTCATACCCTGCTGTTTGCGCATGATAAGCCCCTAATCAATACTGTTGCCGATACGGTTGAAATTGTCGAAATTCCACCAGATCAGGAACGCCTTGCCGACCAGATTCTGTTCCGGCACAAAGCCCCAGAAACGGCTGTCCTTGCTGTTGTCACGATTATCACCCATGGCGAAATAATGTCCAGCCGGCACGACAACCTCACCGTCGATCGCGAGGCTGCTGTCTTCGATCAGCACGTCATGACTGACACCGCCCAGCTGCTCCTGGTAGTGTTTTGCCGTCACCATGTTGAGCCCGGGCGCGACGTACTGATAATCGTCTATCAGCGTCAGTTGCGCCGGTTCGCCGTTGATGAACAGTTGTTTGTTGCGGTATTCAATTCTGTCGCCGGGCACACCGATCACACGTTTGATGTAATCGATCGACGGATCAGGTGGATAGTGAAAGACGAACACATCGCCGCGCTCCGGCTTGCCGACCTCGATGAAAGTATTATTGAGGATAGGCACACGCAGACCGTAGGTGAATTTGTTGACCAGAATGAAATCGCCAGCCAGAAGCGTCGGCATCATCGAACCGGAGGGAATCTTGAATGGCTCGACCACAAAGGAACGGATCAGAAAAACGGCCAGAATCACCGGAAAAAAGCTTCTGGAATATTCCACCAGCACCGGGTCGGCACTGCCTGCCGCGCGCTTTTTGCGCCAGAAAATGCTGTCCAGCGCCCAGATCAGGCCTGTAATCAGGAGAATCACCAACATGAACAGTGCAAACATCATCGACCCTTACCTCAGTTATTTGTCTTCGACCTTGAGAATCGCCAGGAATGCTTCCTGCGGAATTTCCACATTGCCCACCTGCTTCATGCGTTTCTTGCCTTCTTTCTGCTTCTCAAGCAGCTTCTTCTTGCGCGTGATATCGCCACCGTAACACTTGGCCAGCACGTTCTTGCGCATGGCTTTCACCGTTTCACGGGCGATGATGTTAGCACCGATAGCGGCCTGCACGGCAACGTCGAACATCTGGCGCGGAATCAGCTCACGCATTTTGCTGCACAACTGGCGGCCTCGGAAGATGCTGTTGGAACGATGCACGATCAGCGACAGCGCATCGACTTTTTCGCCATTCACCATGATATCGAGTTTTACCAGATCGGCGGCGCGGAATTCGAGAAACTCGTAATCCATCGAAGCGTAACCGCGCGATACCGATTTCAGTTTGTCGAAAAAATCGAGCACCACCTCATTCAGCGGCAACTCGTAAGTCAGCATGACCTGGCGGCCCATGTACTGCATGTTGCGCTGGATACCCCGCTTGTTGTTGCACAGCGTCATCACCGGACCGACATAATCCTGCGGCATCAGCAGATTGACCTTGATCATCGGCTCGCGGATTTCCTGAATGCGCGAGAGTTCCGGCAGGCGCGACGGGTTCTCGATCTGCTGCACTTCGCCGTTCTTCAGCAACAACTCATAGACCACGGTCGGCGCCGTGGTGATGAGGTCCATGTCGTACTCACGTTCCAGCCGCTCCTGGACGATTTCCATATGCAACAGGCCGAGAAAGCCGCAGCGGAAGCCGAAACCCAATGCGGTCGAATTTTCCGGCTCGAACTGCAGCGATGCATCATTCAGGCGCAGCTTTTCCAGCGCCGTGCGCAAAGCTTCGAACTGGTTCGATTCGACCGGATAAAGTCCGGCGAACACCTGCGGCTGCACTTCCTTGAAGCCGGGCAGCGCTTCGACTGCCGGATTGGCATCCAGCGTCACCGTATCGCCAACCTTGGCACTGGTCAGCTCCTTGATACCGGCGATGATGAAACCCACCTCACCGGCCGCAAGCGATTCGCGTGCCTGGGATTTCGGCGTGAATACGCCGATCTGCTCGCACAGATGGACCGCCCGCGTCGCCATCATGCGAATCTTGTCCTTGGGCCGCAACACGCCGTCGACCACACGGACCAGCATGACGACGCCGACGTAGTTATCAAACCAGGAGTCGATGATCAACGCTTTCAGGGGCGCGTTGACGTCGCCCTTGGGCGGCGGCACCTTGGCCACGACTGCCTCCAGCACGTCGCGCACGCCTTCGCCAGTCTTGGCGGAACAGCGCACCGCATCGGTCGCCTCGATACCGATGACATCCTCGATTTCCTGAATCACACGGTCCGGATCGGCTGACGGCAGGTCGATCTTGTTCAGTACCGCGGTCACTTCGACGCCCAGATCGATGGCCGTATAGCAGTTGGCGACGCTCTGCGCTTCGACGCCCTGCGAGGCATCGACCACCAGCAACGCACCTTCGCAGGCCGACAGCGAGCGGCTCACTTCATAGGAAAAGTCGACGTGACCGGGAGTGTCGATCAGGTTCAGTTGATATATTTCACCATTCAGCGCCTTGTAACGCAGCGCCGCCGTCTGCGCCTTGATGGTGATACCGCGCTCGCGCTCCAGATCCATCGAATCGAGCACCTGCGACTCCATTTCGCGGTCGGAAAGACCGCCGCAAAGCTGGATGATGCGGTCGGCGAGCGTGGATTTGCCGTGATCGATGTGGGCGATGATGGAGAAATTGCGGATATTTTTCATAGGGTGCTGTCTGTGAAACCGGTGTAAAACCAACAAGAAGGGCGCCTAGGCGCCCTTCTTGTCAATTGGCTGTTCGAATGCCTTGATTTTACAGCATTAGCCGGTTCAACGCATCATCGGTACTACTTTGCTGCGCCTACCTTGACCGGCACATACAAGGTGTTTTCACCGCGCAGTACCAGAAGTGCAACGGTCTTGCCCGCCGCAACCGTTGCCAGTTGCTTGTCGAACTGCTCAAGCCCCTGCACTTCGGTATTGTTCAGGCCGAGGATGATATCACCGCGACGGATACCTGCCTGCGCTGCCGGCGGTTCCGAATCAACTACCAGCAAGCCGTTCTTGCCGTTGATCTTTTTCTTCTGCTGCGGGGTCAGATCACGCAGGATCAGACCAAGACGGTTAACCTCGGTCTTGCCCGGCGCCTTGCTGCTGGCCACGACTTCATCCTTTTCGGTGGGCATCTCACCCAGAGCGATGCTGAGTGTTTTCGAGCCGCCCTTGCGCAGAATCTCGACCGGCACCTGCTTGCCGGGCTTGGTAGCGCCGACAATCCGTGGCAGGTCTGACGAGGTTGAAATCGGCTTGCCGTCAAACTTTAGGATGACGTCCCCTGCTTCAAGACCACCCTTTTCTGCCGGGCTGCCTTTCTCCACATTGGAGACCAGCGCTCCGTTGGTATTCTTCATGCCGAAGGATTCCGCCAGTTCCTTGTTGATTTCCTGGATGCCGATACCAAGCCAGCCTCGTGTGACCTTGCCGCTTGCGCGCAGCTGATCGGAAATATCCATCGCGACGTCAATCGGAATCGCGAAGGACAGGCCCATATAACCGCCGGTGCGGCTGTAGATCTGCGAGTTGACACCGACCACCTCACCCTTCAGGTTGAACAGCGGGCCGCCGGAGTTACCGGGATTGATGGCTACGTCAGTCTGAATGAAAGGCACGAAATTCTCCTGCGGCAGGGCACGCCCCTTGGCGCTGACCACGCCTGCGGTCAATGTGCTTTCGAGGCCGAACGGCGAGCCGATAGCGACCACCCATTCGCCGACCTTGAGTTTGTCAGGGTTGCCCAGCGTTACTTTGGGCAGTCCGCTGGCTTCGATCTTGAGCATCGCGACATCGGTACGCGCATCTGCGCCGATGATTTTGGCGGTGAACTCACGCTTGTCATTGAGCTTGACCACCACCTCTTCGGCATTTCTGATGACGTGAGCATTGGTCAGAATATAGCCATCGCTGCTGATGATAAAGCCTGAACCCAGTGATTGAGACTTGTACTCCTGCTGTGGTGCACCTTGCCCCGGGGCGCCAGGCATCGGAATGCCGAAACGGCGGAAGAACTCACTCAGGGCTTCG
The DNA here is from genome assembly GCA_001704575.1 of Methylophilales bacterium LSUCC0135. Lineage (GTDB taxonomy): Bacteria > Pseudomonadota > Gammaproteobacteria > Burkholderiales > Methylophilaceae > UBA6140. The sequence continues at coordinate 27,966 of MCAW01000001.1, read as the reverse complement.
TCATTCGGCATGCCGCCAAACGGGGAAGCGTTGGCTTGCATGACCTGCGTAATGCTGATATTGACCACGGCCGGACCTTGTTTTTCAGCCAGTTCGGTAAAGTCGGGAAGTTGGTAACTGGCGCCAGCCGCAGCCTGCAGCGGGTAGCCGGCAACAGCGAAACAGAATGCAAAAATCGCAAACACTTTTATGATCATTTATTCACCTCGTTGACACTTGAAATGGGTGGCAGGAACATCATCCCTGCGCAGAATGACAGGCTGATGACCGGGGTCGAAGCGTTGTCCGCCAGCACGACCCCTGAGCCAGAGAAGGCCAAGCGCGAGCCCGGCTGCAGCGCCGACCAGCGCATAGATATCCTTGCTGACGGCACTCGCATCGGCAGGCAGCAGCGCCATACCGAACAAGGCACCCAGCAACAGGGCCGCCAGCGGTATGCCGTAGATCAGCATCGAATTTTTAAGCATGGCATGCTCCTCGATGCCGACAATCACGTTGTCGCCGACCATGGCACCGATCTGGTTGCCCGCCTTGAACGTACTCTTGTGATTGAACAGCTTACCCCAGAGTGAAATGCCGCAACCGCGCGTCTTGCCGCACAGTCCGCACGGATTCTTGCGGATGACTTCCAGCATCGCCACGTCATCCTTTACGGCGACAACGACTGCATGTTCTTCGATCATGAGATCCGGCTTTTATTTCTTGAAATTGACGGAATTGGCGATATGCAGCACGGCGGCCTGTGGCACCTCGCCAACCGCAACGATCTGGTAGCCGGAGCTGACTTGCGCGTAAAAATTGGTCGGGCCTGCCATGGTATGACCGACTCTGGGTCTGGCACCCTTGGCCAACGGCTCGATGAAGAGCGAAACAGAAGACAACCCGTCCGAGAAAATCAGCTGATTGACAGCAACAGATTTACCCGGAACCTTGCGCTTGATGTGATCAATCAGCTTGTAACCGCTGGGCAAGTCGCCCAGTTTCCATTCACCGTTACCGCTCGCGACGCTTGCAGGCATCTCATCTTCCATCACGTATGGCTTCATCGGGTCAACTTTGGGCTTGAACCAGTTCATGTCATTGATGTTCAGCAGATTCAACTGATTGAAAGCAATATGTTCTATCGCCTCCTTGCCCTCGTTCAAGGTTGTCACCTTCAACAACAGACCGTATTCCTTGTCAGTCAACAACTTGTAGCTGTAGCGGTAGGCATCGCGCGCCTCCAGCAATACCACTACTCCCTCTCTCCCGGCAATACGTTCCTGTCCGGAAACGCGGGCCTGGTAACTCAGCTTCACCGCATCCAGATTGACCGGCAGTAAAGCCGGGAACAGATTTTTGCCGCGACGCTTCTCGATGACGATTTTTTCGTTTCTCTGGCTGAAGATTACAATATCGCTGCCCTGGCTCAAGACCTCACGCGGCAAACCATCCAGCATGACTACTCTTGAATATTCACCCTGGCCGGAATTCATGTGGGTGATCTCGATCGAACGGCTGTTTTCGCCCGACTGGTAGGTAAAAATACCTTTGTAGCTCAAATCCCTGGCGGCATGCGCCGCTTTTTCCAGCATCCGCCAGGGCTCAGCCTGCGTTACCGGCTCGGCCCACGCAAAAGAAAAATGGCTTGCCAGAAAGCAAGCCAACAACCACTTTTTCATTAGCGGGAATTCTCCGAGAACGCTGCGGATTGAATGTAGTAGGCGGCGCTACTGGGCGCAAGCGACTGATGCGCTTGCAGGTATTCTGCCGGGAAGTGCTGGGCAATTTCGAGTGGCATGATTTCTTCGGTTTGCTGCGGCTGCTGCTGCAGCACGATCAGACCGACGAACATGACAGCGGCAAAGGAAGCTGCCACCGACCAAACCAGCGAGGTTTTTCTGGTTGCGTTTGCGACCGCCACGTCTTCATTGCGCGGGGCGAGAACGGCCGGTTCCATCTCAATCTGCTGCATGATACGGTCACGCAGGCCGGCCTTGAGCACGGGGCTTTGCCGCATGGCATCACCGATCAGGTGATAAGTCTGCCAGCACTCGCGGCTCTCGCCGTTGGCCTTGAGCGCCGTATAAAGATATTCCGCATCCTTCAGCGAAATCTCGTCATCCATCAGCGCCGAAATTTGATCTTTCATGTGTTTCTCCTGCTCTGCATTTGCCGGTTTACCAGCGTTTGTCCTGTGGGGTATCAAGCAACGGACGGAGCTTCTGTGCGATTGTCTCGCGTGCCCGGAAGATGCGTGATCGCACGGTTCCGATCGGGCAATCCATCAACGTTGCAATTTCTTCGTAGCTCAAGCCTTCGATTTCGCGTAGCGTGATTGCCGTGCGCAACTCCTCCGGCAGGGCCGCTACGGTATCGTTCACGGTCTGCGCGATTTCCTTGTTCATCATCTCCGTTTCCGGCGTTTCCATGGTGCGCAGCTCGTTGGCATCCTCAAAGTTTTCTGCATCCTCTATTTCGATGTCGTTGCTTACCTGCGGCCTGCGGCCCATCGAAACCAGATAATTCTTCGCGGTGTTGATGCCGATTCTGTACAGCCAGGTGTAAAAGGCACTGTCACCACGGAAGTTGGGCAGCGCGCGGTAAGCCTTGATAAAGGATTCCTGCACCACATCTTCAACTTCTGCCTGATCGCGGATCAGTCGCGAAAGCAGTCTGCCGAGCTTGCGCTGGTACTTGTCCACCAGCATGCCGAAAGCCTGCTTGTCGCCGCGCTGCGCGCGCTCGACCAACTCCTGATCAATTTCACGGTTGCCCGCTGTGGGATTGACACCCATAGAGGACTTACTCCTTATCAACACCTTTTCAACTGACGGAGTATAACCTTGCATCGTTGTATCAACGAAGCCCAGCCGTGAAAATTCTTCCAGATTCTTGGTATTCAGCATTTGTCGTCTCCCAGGCTCTAATGCTTGTGGCTTTATTACATTACCGATAGCTAGCTTGTACTTAAAGACAGCGCTAAACTCGCATAAGTTCATCCAACGGCAGAGCCGGAAAAACACCGAATCAAATGCGCCAATACGACGTACTCATCATAGGCAGCGGACTTGCAGGACTGACCCTTGCGCTCAAGGTCGCAGAGCATAAAAAAGTCTGTCTGGTCAGCAAGCGCGGCATCAGCGACAGCTCGAGCAACTGGGCGCAAGGCGGTATCGCCGCAGTCCTGACGGATGACGATTCGATCGAGGCACATATCCATGACACGCTGATCGCTGGCGCCGGGTTGTGCGATGCCGAAGTCACCCGCCTGGTGGTTGAACGCGGTCGCGAAACGGTGGAATGGCTGGTGGCGGAAGGTGTGCCGTTCACGCGCGAAGAGGACGACAGCGGCTTTCATCTCACCCGCGAGGGCGGGCATAGCCACAGGCGCATCATCCATGCGGCGGACGCGACCGGCCACGCCGTACAGGAGACGCTGGCGCTAAAAGTCAAGCAGCACAGGAACATCGACGTGCTGGAGGACCATATCGCCGTCGATCTCATCACGGCCCGCAAGGTCGGAATCGAAGGCGGCGAGTGCCTTGGTGCATACGTGCTCGACAACACCAGCGGCAAAGTGCTGACCATAGGCGCGCAGCAAACCGTACTAGCGACCGGCGGCACCGGCAAGGTCTATCTCTACACCACCAATCCGGATGTCGCCACCGGCGACGGCATTGCCATGGCCTGGCGTGCAGGCTGCCGAGTGGCAAACATGGAATTCATCCAGTTTCATCCAACCTGCCTCTACCACCCGCAGGCCAAATCCTTTCTGATAACCGAAGCGGTGCGCGGCGAAGGCGGCATTCTCAAGCTGCCGGACGGCACCCGCTTCATGCTTGAACATGACCCGCGTGCCGAACTGGCGCCGCGTGACATCGTCGCGCGAGCAATCGACTTCGAAATGAAAAAGCGCGGCATCGATTGCGTCTATCTCGACATCTCGCATCAGCCGGCGGATTTCGTGCTGTCGCACTTTCCCACCATTTACCGGCGCTGCATGGAGCTCGGCATCGACATTACCAAACAGCCGATTCCGGTCGTACCCGCAGCGCATTACAGCTGCGGCGGCATCATGACCGATCATGCCGGGCGCGCCGATCTGCCCGGCCTCTACGCGATCGGCGAAACCGCCTGCACCGGCCTGCACGGCGCCAACCGGCTGGCCAGCAACTCATTGCTGGAGTGCCTGGTGTTTGGTCAGGCCGCAGCAGAGGATATTCTTGCGCAGCCGGCAAAAGTTCTGCCGGAACTGCCTTACTGGGATGAAAGCCGGGTGACGGATGCAGACGAGGAAATCATCATCACGCACAACTGGAACGAACTGCGTCGCTTCATGTGGAATTACGTCGGCATCGTGCGCACCAACAAGCGGCTGGCGCGGGCGTTGCACCGTATTCACATGCTGCGCGACGAGGTGCATGAGTTCTACAGCAATTTCCGCATCAGCAACAATCTGATCGAGTTGAGAAACCTGCTGCAGGTGGCGGAGCTGATCGTCAAAAGCGCGATGGAAAGGCACGAAAGCCGCGGCCTGCATTACAGCAAGGACTACCCGGAAATGTTGCCGGATGCCGTGCCTACCGTGCTTGAACCGTCGAACTACTACAGCCTGCTGGACAGCCACCACGGCCATCACCATCATTGACGGCGGTCAAAACCGGCCGGCCGGATCCTGCCGGTAAAAATCCGCCAGCTGGCGGTAAACCTGCGGGTATTCGGCCAGCAGGACATGCGGCTTCTCGAAGAACACTTCACTGATCACGGCGAAGAATTCGGCAGGATTCTCCGCCGCGTAAGGATCAATGGCAGTCACCGCGCCGCTATCCACCTGGCGGCAAAAATCCTCATACGCCTGCGTGAAGGCCTGTGTCCAGGCAGCCGCAGACATGCCGCGGTGAAGCGGCGGAAAACCGTCGGCATCGCCGTTCAACATGTCAAGCTTGTGGACGAACTCGTGGATGACGACATTGACGCCATCAACCGCGCCGGCATGCTCGACGTCAGCCGCAGAGAGAATCACCGGCCCGCGCTGCCATGACTCGCCTATCATCGGCAAGCGGTCGATGTGCACCACACCGGCTTCGTCGGTGTATTCGCGGCCGGGCACGAACTCATCCGGATAGACGATCACTGACACCCAGCCCGAGTAACATTCCAGTCCGAGGTTGAGCACCGGCAGGCAGGCTTGGGCCGCAATCTTGATCCGCACCTTTTCACTCAGGCGATAACCTTCGGCTGCCATCACCTGCTTGCGGTAAAGAAACAGGGTCGCCAGTTCGCGCAGACGCTTGTGCTCGTCAGCATCAAGGCCGTGCAACAGCGGAAGTTCCGCCACAGCCGACTGCCACTCAACTTCCGGCAAGGCGTGGCGTTGCAGGATACGCTGCTGGCGCCAGCGCCTGAATCTGTCCAGCAGCATTCGCATCGTTCAGACTGCCATCCGCTGCACGCCGATAATCGCGCCTTGCACGCGGAGGTCCGCCAGCACGCGGCTGCCGAAATCGATCATGATCTGTGGTTGCGGATGCGCCAGTTCGCCCGCGATTTGCTCCAGCACCTGCAAGCCGGTCAGCTTTTGCGTCTGCAACAGGGCCACAAGCCGGGCCGTGACGGCGTTGAGTTCAGCAAACCGGACCTGATCAGAAGCATCGCGGAACACCAGCAGATCAACCGGTGTTTGCAACGGCGCCTGCGGTTGAAAACGTAGTGAAATCTGCTGCACCGGATAATCATAGCGGAGCAGCATCAACGCGCCGGTGAGCACTGGATATCCCTGTAGCAGATCGCCTGCGGTATCCATGCCTGCCGGAACATTTGGCGCTTCTGCCGCCGAGACGGCGAGCTCCACCCATTCATAATGTGCCAGGCTGTTGAAAAACGGCGGCAGTTCGGGGCTGCCGGCAATACCCGGCAAGGTTTGCAGAAATCCCAGAAACTCCTCCGGAATCTGCCTGAACAGCGGGCTTGCAGCACGGTGATGCACAAGAAAGCTGCGTATGAGCTGCCGCCAGCGGCGCTTGCCCAGTATCTGTTTGCAGACGGGAAAACAGGCGCCCAGGGTGGTGTCGAGATTATCGAACACCAATGCCCGGTAGACGCGCATGCGTTTGGCAGACACCCGTTCCGGTTTGGCGACCGCATCAGGGTTGCGGATGTGCGCGCTGAACTGCAGCTGGTATTGCTGGAACAAGGGCAGCTTGCCGGCCTGACTCACAATGCCATGACCTCCGTTGCAGTCTCCGCTTTGGTGTTGACTCTGCAAGCCTGCTGCAAGGCGGCGATCCTGTCCACTTCGGCCATGAGCAGGTCCAGCGGGGGGATATTGCTGTCGCGCTCCAGCAGGGTCGGAAAAGTGCCGAACTCCGTGTAGGCCTGCCGCAGCATGTCCCATACCGGGTCGATCACATCCTGCGCATGCGTGTCGATGATGAGATCGTCGGCCTGCCGGTCATGACCGGCTATATGCCCATAGACAATACGTTCGCCGGGAATGCCGCGCAGGAACGCGTAAGGGTCATAACCAAAATTGACGCTGTTGACGTAGATATTATTGATATCGAGATGCAGATCGCAATCGGCTTCTGCCAGTACGGCGCGCAGAAAGGTCAACTCGTCCATCTCGGCGATAGGCGCCGCAACATAGAATGAAGCATTCTCGACCGCAATACGGCGGCCCAGAATATCCTGCGTGCGCCGGATGCGTTCCGCTACGTAATGCACGGCTTCTGCGGTAAACGGTATCGGCAGCAAATCGTAAAGATAGCCGCCATCCGAGCAGTAGCTCAGATGTTCGGTATACAAAGGAATCCGGTGCTTATCGAGAAATTGCCGCACGCGTTGGAGAAAGACTTCATCCAGCGGATGCGGCCCGCCCAGCGACAGCGAAAGACCGTGACACACCAGAGGGTAGCGTTCGGCACACCAGGCCAGCTGGCTGGCTGATTTGCCGCCCGCCCCTATCCAGTTTTCCGGCGCGATTTCGAGAAAATCGATCGAGGCAATCAGCGGACTGCCCCAGGCCGCCTGAATCTGTGGCACAAGCTCGCGTTTGAGCCCCAGCCCGGCGCCTCTGATATCGGCCAGTCGCGACAAATTACTTCTTCTCGGCGCCGCACTTGCCGGTACCGCATTTGCCCTCAGCGCCGGCCTTCTTTTCAGATTTCATTTCGCTGCCGCACTTGCCGGTGCCGCATTTGCCTTCGGCATCGGTTTTCTTTTCCGACTTCATTTCAGCGCCGCACTTGCCAGCCCCGCATTTGCCTTCTTTATCTTTTTCACCGTGATGTTCCACCACCATATAGCCGGAAGCCAGCGGTTTCAATGCGAATGGATTTTCTGCTGCAGCCAGCGGCGCTGCAGCGATGGATGCGGCGAATGCACCGCCGAGAGCAAGTGTCAGTGCGGATTTGGAAGCTTTCATCATGAATCTCCTGAATATATCAATCAAACAATGGAATACGCCGGCATGCCGGGGCTTATTGCCCGGACTCCAGCGCCTTGGTCATGCGTAACCTTGCTTCGGGTGACAAACGCAAATTCCCGTTCTGCTCGGTCTCGCTCAGAATTCTCCCGACTGCGAGACGGATAAAAACCAGCTGAAGGTTGAATCGCCGGCAGCCAGCACACATCCACAAATGCAAGCGCAAGGCCCAGCGCTCGCGCCGCGTCAGCGGCCGGTCGAGTGCCTGTGAAACCAGTTGGCTGGCTTGTTTGCAACTCAGCATCTGAATGAATCCTGTCGGTTGAGAAAGTTCATTTTGCCAGCCAGTGCAGTTCGAGACATTGCCTCAAGCTCATGCGCGCCCTGTACAACATGACCCATGCATTGGTCGGGCTGATTTGCAGTTCCTTACAAATGCTTTCGTTATCATCTTCATGGACCTCCCGCAGCAGAAAAAGCCGGGCAAGCTTGGGCGGCAAGCGGTCGAGACAGCGCTGCAGCACGGCCAGAAACTGCTGCTGTTGCAGCGCATTCTCCGCCGCCGGCCATGCAAGTGGCGCATCGGCCCAGTGTCCGCGCTGATTGAAGAATTCATCGGTTGCATCTTCGTCAGCGCCATGCCGGCTCATGTCATCAACCGGCGTTTTAGTAATCTGCTTGCGGATGATATCGACAATCTTGTGCTTGAGTATGCCGGTAAGCCAGGTGCGCGGCGCGGACTTGCCCTCGAAAGACGGGCTTTTGATCGCCGCCAGCAAAGTCTCCTGCACCGCATCTTCGGCCAGGTGCGTATCTCTCAGACGCGCCAGCGCAAAACGATAGAGATAGTCGCCGTGTTCGTTGAGCCAGTCGTGCGGATTTTTTGCGGTCATGGCGTCATTCAAGCACAGTTTTCGTTGAAGCCGGTCAGACGGTAGTGGATTTTTGTCGGATCAAGGCTATATAAGCATCGGCATCCATTGCACGCTGCGATCGCTGCGCCTGCCAGATGGTCTCGGCCAGACACTCGATCAGCACGTGCTGGGCCTGATGGGCATCATCCAATTTCTGCAACAGCGTTTGGTATGCAGGTTTGATGCCGGGCGGCTGGTCTATGCTCAGCTGCTCCAGAATGGAAAGATGCAGACTCATGTGCAGGAAGGGATTGGTCTCGCCCATTTCGGGGAAATAGGCCTGTTCCAAATAGCGGTCCGGCGTATCGAGCACCTGATGATACTCCGGGTGCATCTGCATCACCTCCAGCGCAATCGCTTCCAGATCACTCAAAGGTTGCCCGGCCTTGAACTTCGACCAGGCATCAAAAAAGAATTGCCGCACCTGATCGCGGCTCGGGTTGAATAATGCCACCGCTATGCTCCCGTTTGTCCCGGCGGCTCACTACGCGAAAAGAGACCGAGAACGGCCGAATATTCGAGCAGCTCGCAGCCGGTTTGCTGTCCACCGTTGACCGGCGCAATCTCACCGTTACCATAAAAGCCGATGATGGGCATGCCGGGAAAACGCTGACGCAATGAGAGCAGATCGCGGTCCAGGCCGCCGTAAAAATACGGGCCACGCCCCAGGCAGGAAAAGAAAAGTCCGAACTCGGGTTTTACGCCCAGACTCGTTTGCAGATTGGATGCCGTTTGCTGCAGGTCGGCCACGGCCATTTCGGTATCCCGCATGGCCCAGCTGAGATACTGCCCCTTGTTCAAGGGCTTGGCCAATGTAACCGAGTTGTCATCTTCGTTACCGCTGATCAGTGAGGCAACCTGATAATTGCCTGCGCTGATGGCTTCAGGCGTATCGGCAAAAATCGCCATGACGTAATGCATCGGCAGTGTGTCATAGCCAGCGCGTGCGGTATTGAGGCAAGCCAGCGCCTGTTTGTCATCGAGCATGACGAGGTCGAGGCCGTTGACTTTACTCACCGCGCGCGGCAGGTTGAGCACCCGCAAGCCGTGCGATGCAGCCACAGCACCGCGCACGCCGCGCAATGCAGCTTCACAGTGACCAAGCGCGGAGCCCTTGCCGAACTGCCAGACCGAAAACGGCCCCTGCCCGATCGCATCGCCGGAAACGCCGCCAAAACGTATGCCGGGTGCTGTCATCCAGGTCGTATTGAGCGCATTCGGTGCCGCCAGGGTCAGCAGCAACTGTTTGCTGTCAGTTGCCGAGGGCGGTTCCAGCCCGATCTGATCGGGGAACACCATGGCGGCAACGGCCGGGGCATCCAGCACCCAGTCTTCCTCGGTGTAGAGTCCCATGGCCGAGCAGCCGACCACCTGGGTGCAATTGGCCGTCTTGGCGGCTGCTTTCAGCGCGGGCTGCGGGTCTCGTGCAAATTCCGAAGTCAGGATCAGCAGGACACTGCTGGCGACCTGAATACCGGCGCGCTGCATGGCCGACTCGACGGCTCTGGCGGCCAGCGCCGGATTCGGCTCGCTGCCCGTGGCAAGCCCGGTAGCAACACGCGTCATGCGCGCGCCTCCTGCAGTGGCAGGCCCTTGGCCTTGTATTCGCATAAATCGGCAATCACGCAGATTTCGCATTTGGGTTTGCGTGCGATGCACACATAGCGCCCATGCAGAATGAGCAAATGGTGCGCATCACGCAAATATTCAGCAGGCACGGTTTTCATGAGTTTCTTTTCGACTTCCAGCGGCGTTTTTCCCGACGCAAGTCCGGTGCGGTTGCCGAGCCTGAAGAGGTGCGTATCGACGGCAATGGTCGGTTTGCCGAACGCCGTGTTCAATATGACATTGGCTGTTTTGCGGCCGACACCGGGCAGCTTCTCCAGCGCTTCGCGCGTATCCGGCACCTGACCGTCATGCAGGTCGAGCAGACGCTGGCAAGTTGCGATCACGTTTTTGGCCTTGCTGCGGTAGAGGCCGATGGTCTTGATGTAAGATTCCAGTCCCTCCACACCCAACGCCAGTATGGCAGCCGGCGTATTGGCAACGGGGAAGAGCCTGGCAGTGGCCAGATTGACGCCCTTGTCCGTGGCCTGCGCCGAGAGGATCACGGCAATCAGCAGCTCGAATGTCGAATGATGCACCAGCTCGGTGGTCGGCTCGGGAATGGCAGCACTCAGTCTGCGAAAAATCTCCAGCCGTTTTTTCGCATTCATTGCTGAGCGGGTCCGATCAGTGACTGCTTGCCGGCGCCAGCGGCAGATTGCCGGACTGGGCAGCAGCGAGCTTGCGTTGTTCGACCCAGTTCCTGCCAGCGATCAGCAAAGCCAGACCGATAAAGGCACCTGGCGGCAGAATCGCCAGCAGAAAGCCGTGATAATCGGGAATGACCGTCACGATGAACTGTGCCGCGTTAGGACCGAATGCCAGATCAATACCGGAAAACAGGGTGCCCTTGCCGATCAGCTCACGCATACCGCCAAGCAGGCTCAGCACCAGCGTCAGACCGATGCCCATCATGAACCCATCCAGCACCGACGGCACCGGTTCGTTCTTGGCGGCAAACGACTCGACGCGAGCCAGAACGATACAGTTGACCACAATCAGCGGAATGAAAATGCCGAGCACCTGATGCAACGGCAGGGCGAAGGCATTGATGAGAAGATCGATCACGGTCACCAGTGCTGCAATCACCAGTATGAATACCGGCACACGGATTTCGTCGGGAATATAGCGGCGCACCGGCGATACCGCGCCATTGCTCGCGGCCATCACCAGCGCCGTGGCGAGACCGAGGCTGAGGCCGTTGACCAGCGTCGTCGTCACCGCCAGCGTCGGGCAAAGACCGAGCAGCTGGACCACGCCGGGGTTTTGCTTCCACAAGCCATTTTCCACGATTTCCTTGGTTGTACTCATGAGGCTGCTCCTGCTGCACTATCCGCTTCTTTTGTTGTGACAACATCTGCGAACAGGGATTTGCGATGCATCGCATGGTATTCCAGTACCTGTCGCACGGCCTTGACCACCGCACGCGGGGTGATGGTCGCCCCGGCCATGTAATCGAACTGGCCGCCATCCTTTTTCACTCTCCACTGTGCGGCATCCGTCAACGATTTCCCATCGAACTGTTTGATCCACTGGCTGTGCGTGATTTCGATATAGTCGCCCAGGCCTGGTGTCTCCTTATGCGCCAGCACGCGCACGCCTCCAAGGCTGCCATCCGCCTTGATTGCGACCAGCAGCTTGATGTCGCCGCTGTAGCCGTCCGGCGCGATGGCTTCCAGAATCACGGCGGTGCGCTTACCTTGCAGGCTTGCCCGGTAAGCATGCGACACCGTTCTGTTGCCCAGCAGAGGGTCGGCCGGTATCTCGATGACATCCTCCAGCAATCCGTTGTCATGCAATGCGTCCGGCACGATCTGACGGAACAGCGCCATCCGTGCCTTCGCCTCGCTCTCGGCAATCGGCGTTTTTGTTACATCGAAGACATAGGCCAGCATCGCGGTGCCGACAATGGCAAACGCCATCATGATCGCTGCGGTACTGGCTGCGTGTTTGACGATTTCCCTGGGCATTATTTATCGTGACCGAATACGCGCGGCTGAGTGTAGGCATCGATCAGCGGCACGCAGATATTGAANAAAATGACGGCAAAAGCAACCCCGTCAGGATAGCCGCCGTAAACGCGTATGAGATAGGTCATGATGCCGATGCCGGCAGCAAAAATCAGCTTGCCTCTGGGCGTTGTCGGTCCGCTGACCGGGTCGGTAATAATGAAGAAGGCGCACAACATGGTAGCGCCGCTGAAGAGATGGAATGCAGGATCGGCAAAACGTCCGGCATCCGCCAGATAAAACAGTCCGGCCATGATGGCGATGGCAGCCAGAAAAGCGCCGGGCAAATGCCAGGTAATGATACGTTGCTGAATGAGATAAAGCCCGCCAAGCAGATAGGCGGCCGTGACCAGCTCGCCGCCACTGGCGCCGAATGTGCCAAAAATGGGAGATTGCGTGATTTCCTGCAGACTGTGATTCAAGGTCAGCTGGGTCTTCAGGTAATCCAGCGGCGTTGCCGATGTGACCGCATCCAGCGCAACCCCTGCAGGCAGGTTGCCGGAGAGTATGAACAGCATCTGATCGGTAAAGCCGAGTTTGAACTCGGCCAGCGCCAGCGGTGCCGGCCACGTGGTCATCAGTGCCGGGAACGAGATCAGCAGCGCCGCATAGCCCACCATGGCCGGATTGAACGGATTGTTGCCGAGACCGCCATAAATCTGCTTGGCCACCACAATCGCGATTGCGGTGCCAAGCACGATCAACCACCAGGGGGCCAGCGGCGGTAGTGCCAGCGCCAGTAGCCAGGCCGTGACCAGCGCGCTGCCGTCGGTAATGAAGAGCCTGACCGGGCGGTCACGCAATTTCAGCATCAAGGCTTCCGTCACAATCGCAGTGAGCGAAGCCAGCGCCAATGTCACCAGAATGCCGCCGCCATAGACCCAGACATAAGCTGCGATGGCCGGAACCAGCGCGAGCATGACTTTGAGCATGATGGAGGTCACGCTGGGCGCATCGCTGACGTAGGGAGATCGATTCATTTCGCTTCTTCTGTAGATTGTTTTTCTTCAGCACGCACATCAGTTGCCGTTGCCGCCAGCACTTCCGCCCTTCTCGTCTCGATTTCAGCAATTTCCGCAGCGACGCCGGGCGAGACCGCCTCGGTGTTCTTCGGTGTCACTTCGGCCTTCTGCGCCTTGGCACGCTCGATGGCGGCAGCAATCGCTGCTTTTTTCGCCTCGTCTGCCGGAGCCGCTTCGGTCTTGGCACCTGCTGCTTTCTGTGCATGTTTCTGCGCGCGCTCCTGTTTTTCGCGCTCTATGCGCTTGAGACGGAACTCGTTGCGTTCGCGCGCGATATCTGCCGCCTCTTTGGCCCTGTCCTGCGCAATGATCTCACTCTTGGCAAACCGGTAGTATTGCACCAGCGGAATGTTGCTTGGGCATACATAACTGCAGCAACCGCACTCAATGCAATCGAAGATTTCGTACTCGCGCGCTTTTTCCAGGTTCTGCGATTTTGAGAACCAGTAAAGCTCCTGTGGCTGCAGATTGGCGGGGCAAGCATCGGCACAGCGTGTGCAGCGTATGCATGGCAGCGCCGGCGCCGGTGCCGGAAACATGGCACTGTCCGGCACAATAATGCAGTTGGTGGCTTTGACTACGGGCACATCGGCAGACGGCAGGTTGAAGCCCATCATCGGTCCGCCCATGATCAGTTCTTCCCCGGCATGCCCGCCGGCAAACTCGACCAGTTCGCGAATCGACATGCCGAGCGGCACTTCATAATTACCGGCACGGCCGGCATGTCCGGTGACAGTGACGATGCGTGATATCACCGGCTCACCATGATGCACCAGCCTGTTGACGCTATAAGCCGTGGCCACATTGAAGCATTGCACACCGATCTCGCTCGGCAAGCGTCCGCTTGGCACTTCCAGGCCGGTGATGACCTTGATCAGTTGCTTGGCGCCGCCGCCGGGATAAATGGTCGGCACTTCCACCACATCGATAGCGACCTCGCTGTCCGCGGCTGCCGCTCTCATGGCTGCGACTGCCTGTGGCTTATTGTCCTCGATACCGATCACGCAGCGTCCGGCATCCAGAAGATGGCGCATGATCTCGATGCCGCGCACGATCTCCGCCGCACGCTCGCGCATCAGCATGTCGTCGCAGCTGATGTATGGTTCACATTCGGCGCCGTTGATGATCAACGTTCTGACCGGATGCCGCGCGTCCTCGCGCAACTTGATGTGCGACGGAAAAGTCGCGCCGCCGAGACCGACCACACCGGCCTCACGCAAACGATCGAGCAATTCCTGCTTGCTTATGGCCTTGTAGTCCAGCGGCTGGCGGGCAATCCATTCATCGCATCCATCTGCCTCCAGCGTGATCGAGATATCGGGCAGGCCGGAGGGATGCGGGATCAACTGGTTATTGATGGCCGCAATGGTACCGGAAGTCGGCGCATGTACCGCCGCGGATACCTGGCCGTCGGCACTGGACAGCAATTGGCCTTTCAGCACGTGATCGCCGATTGCTACCTGCAGCTTGGAAACGTTGCCGACATGCTGCCGCAACGGCAACACCAGTCTCGCCGGCGGCGGCACTTGGCGGATGGGTGCGCTGGTCGACTCCAGCTTGTGCTGGGGCGGATGGACACCGCCGTTGAAGCTGGACAGCCCGCCCTTGCCGAGTTTGCGCCTGATCAGCGCTGATAGGTTCACAATCGCGTTCATGAAACAGTTTTTCTCATTACAGCAGATTCCGGTTTGATCTCGAATACCGGATAACGCCACTTCCAGTTGGCAGGGGATTCGGCAATCGGTTCCATCGTGATGCAGTCGACCGGGCATGGCGCCACGCACAGCTCGCAACCGGTACACTCGGAAGCAATCACCGTATGCATGTGCTTGGCCGCGCCGAGAATCGCATCTACCGGGCAGGCCTGGATGCAGAGTGTGCAACCGATGCAGACGTTCTCGTCGATCACGGCAACGGATTTTGGTTTGGGCAAGCCATGCTCTGCGTTCAGCGGCTTGTATTCGACGCCGAGCAGATCGGCCAGTGCATGCACGCCGGCATCGCCCCCGGGCGGGCACTGGTTGATGTCGGCTTCGCCCTTGGCGATTGCAGTCGCATAAGGCTTGCAGCCGGGATAGCCGCACTGGCCGCACTGGGTCTGCGGCAGGATGGCATCTATACGTGCGATCAGCGGGTCGCCTTCGACCTTGAATTTCAACGCGGAATAGCCCAGCACGAGTCCCAGCAGCAGGGCCAGGCCCAGCATCACATACAACGCCGTCAGCATCAGCGGACCAACCCGGCAAAACCCATGAATGCCAGACTCATCAAACCGGCGGTAATCATCGCGATCGCGGAGCCCTTGAACGGCGCCGGAACATCCGCAGCGTCCAGCCGCTCACGCAGGGATGCGAACATGATCAGCACCATGGAAAAACCGATAGCTCCGCCGAGGCCGAACATTAGCGATTCGATGAAATTGTGATTCGACTGCACATTGAGCAGCGGTATGCCCAGCACCGCGCAGTTGGTCGTGATCAGTGGCAGAAAAATACCGAGCGACTGATACAGCACGGGGCTGGTTTTTTCCAGAAACATTTCGGTGAACTGAACGACGCCGGCGATCACGACAATGAACGACAAGGTGCGCAGGTAAAACAATTCGGTACCGAGCAAATAATGACTGATGAGATAACTGGTGCCGGAGCCGACAGTGAGCACGAAAGTCGTTGCCGCAGCCATCGCAATCGAGGTCTCCAGCTTCTTGGACACCCCCATGAACGGGCACAGCCCGAGCACCTTGATCAACACGATATTGTTGACCAGCACGGTGCCCATCAGAATCAGGAAATATTGTTCTAGCATTGAAAATTGCGCATTAGAAATTTACAACTATATATAGCAACGAATTATACCGCGATTGACCGGCCCGGCATAAGCCGATGCGGCGTCTGAATACGGATTCGACGCAGAATAATGCGTTTGGTGCAGCTGCTCAAAGAATTTATGCTTATACCCATAGCAGAACCGGTTATAACCGCTGGCTGCTGGATTCAGAAAACCATGCCCCCGTACATGGACTTTCAGTTAAAATAGAAAATTATTTATTCATTCATCAGGACCATCATGCTGCAAGGCAGTCTCGTTGCCATCGTCACTCCCATGCAAGAGGATGGTGCACTGGATATCGACGCGCTCCGCTCGCTCATCGACTTTCACATTGAAGCAGGAACCGACGGCATCGTCATCGTCGGCACTACCGGAGAATCGCCTACCGTCAACTTCGACGAGCATTGCCTGCTGATTGAAACCGCAGTCAAACATACCGCAGGCCGCGTGCCGGTCATCGCCGGCACTGGCGCCAATGCCACATCCGAAGCCATCGAGCTGACGGCAAAAGCCAAGGCGTTGGGCGCCGATGCCTGTCTGCTGGTGACCCCCTATTACAACAAACCGCCGCAGGAAGGTCTGTATCGCCATTACAAGGCGGTAGCAGAAGCGGTCGACATTCCCCAGATTCTCTACAACGTACCGGGCAGAACTGCCTGCGACATTTCCAACGAAACTGTCTTGCGTCTGTCACAAATCCCCAATATTGTCGGCATCAAGGACGCTACCGGCAACATGGAACGCGGCAGTGACCTGATTGCGCGTGCGCCGGAAGATTTTGCCGTCTACAGCGGCGATGATGCCAGCTGTATGTCGCTGATGCTGATGGGTGGTCGCGGTGTGAT
This sequence comes from Methylophilales bacterium LSUCC0135, assembly GCA_001704575.1. Classification (GTDB taxonomy): domain Bacteria; phylum Pseudomonadota; class Gammaproteobacteria; order Burkholderiales; family Methylophilaceae; genus UBA6140. The sequence goes on along the minus strand of MCAW01000001.1, from coordinate 11,337 downwards.
TTCCGTCACCGCAAATGTTGCTCCAAAGCTGATGCACGAGATGTGCACGGCTGCGATCGCAGGTGATGCCATCAAGGCGCGCAACATCAACCAAAGATTGCTGGCACTTCACCAGAAGCTTTTTGTAGAAGCAAATCCGATCCCGGTCAAATGGGTATTGCAACAGATGGGAATGATCAGTTCCGGCATTCGTCTGCCGCTGGTGCCACTCTCGTCAACTCATCACGAAGCACTGCGTTTGGCAATGCATAACGCCGGTATTTAATTCATCCCGATGTCCGGATACTCAAGCAGTCCTGCCATCGAAGAAACAACGGAACAGAGAAACGCATGAAGAAAATACACCATCACCAATTAATCTTTACCGGCCTGCTGACCCTGCTGCTGGCCGGTTGCGAAAGTCTGCCGTTTTTTGACAAAACGCCGGATTACAAGACCGCAGGCCGGTCCAGGCCGCTTGAAGTGCCTCCGGACCTGACTTCTATCTCAGCCAGCGACACTTACGCCCTACCTGGCGGCACCGCAACTTACTCCACCTATTCGCAGAACCAGGGCTCACCGCTTGAGCAGGAAAAAATACTGCCCAACCCGGAAAACGTGAGAATGGAACGCGCCGGCTCGCAACGCTGGCTGGTGGTCGATGCGCCTCCGGAGAAGGTCTGGCCGGTGATTCGTGAATTCTGGAACGACCTGGGATTTGCGGTCCGCGTGGAAAACCCGGAGACCGGGGTAATGGAGACCGAGTGGGTAGACCCCTCCAGCATCACCAAGGATGACAAGGGCAATTATCTCGACAAGTTTCAGGGCTGGCTCGACAAGCTCAATACGCTGCAAACGCGCCAGAAATTCCGCACCCGTATCGATCGTGGCGAAAATAACGCGACCGAGATCTATCTCAGCCACCGTTCAGTTGCCGATGTGCAAGACGACGGCAAGGAACGCGTCCGCACCACATTGGGCACTGTCGAAACCGGCTACCGCCTGGATGCCAAGCGTACCAAAGCTGAGGAAGTTCGTTCCGATGCCGAAGATCTCGATGCCGAACTGATGCGCCGCCTGATGGTGAAACTTGGCGTATCCGAGCAACGTTCACGCACAGTGGTAGCCACAGTCAGCAACGAGGTCCGTGCCAATGTCCAGCGCGGTCCTGATGGCACCCTAAGCCTGACTGTTAACGACCAGTTCGATCGCGCCTGGCGTCGCGTCGGCCTCGCATTGGATCGTGTCGGCTTCGTGGTTGAAGACCGTGACCGCTCCCGCGGTCTGTATTACGTGCGTTACGCCGACCTGGGCTCAACTGAAGACGCGCCCGGCGAGAAAAAAGGCCTGCTCGAATCGCTGAAATTCTGGGGCAAGGACGAGAAAAAACCGGCTGAAGCACAGCCGGAAGCCAAGCCCGCTCAGACCTCCGCACCCAAGGACGATCCGGATGCGACACCTGCGGCAGAACCCAAAGATGAAAAAGGCGTTCCTCTCGGCCAGTACCTGAAGTTTTGGGAAACCCCTGAGGATAAAACCCAGCGTGAAAACCAGTATCGTATCAAGGTGGATAACAATGAGAGCGGCGGCTCGGATGTCGTCGTGATCAACAAGGATGGTACGCGCGACCGCTCCAGCACAGCCAACCGCATCACAACTCTGCTTTATGAACAGTTGAGGTAAGCAGACCGGTTCTCTATGCGATTTGCATCACTCGGTAGCGGTAGCGCCGGCAACGGCTTGCTGGTCGAAGAAGCCGGCACCCGCCTGTTGCTGGATTGCGGCTTCGGCCTGCGTGACACCGTTGCCAGGCTGGGCAGACTCGGGGTGCAGGCAGAAAGCCTGACTGGCATCGTCATTACCCACGAGCACGACGACCACGCCGGCGGCGCTTTCAAGTTTGCCAACAAATACCGTATTCCGGTCTGGATGACGCACGGCACACAGCGCATGTCTGAACGTTACATGCCTGTAGCCGCTGAATTTCAAATACACTTGATTGACAGTCACGCAGCTGTCGACATTCAAGACATCCAGTTACAACCATTTCCCGTCCCGCACGATGCCCGCGAACCGGTTCAGTACACGTTCAGCAACGGCAACAAAAGGCTGGGCGTGCTGACAGATACCGGCACTTCAACGGCCCACATCGAACATATGTTGAGCGGTTGTGATGCGCTGGTACTGGAATGCAACCACGACCTGGAAATGCTGATGAACGGCCCATACGCACGGCCGCTCAAACAGCGTGTCAACAGCCGTCTCGGTCATCTCGACAATGCGAGCTCTGCACAACTACTGTCCAGACTGGATAATAGCCGCCTGCAACATATCATCGCCGCGCACCTCAGCGCGCAGAACAATCATCCGCAACTGGCAAAAAAGGCACTCAGTGATGTCTTGAAATGCGAACAGGATTGGATAGGTATTGCAGATCAGGCGCTAGGCTTCGGCTGGCGCGAGATCGCATAGGAGACCCGCTCAAACATGATGACAATAAAAAAGCCGACTGCAAAAGCCGGCTTTTTCGTATCGGGCGCAGGAACTACTGCCCGAAAGTTACGCAATATTACTGAGCAGCTGGAGCTTCTGCAGGTGCTTCTTCAGCAGCAGGGGCAGCCTCTTCAGCTGCAGGTGCTTCTTCAGCAGCAGGAGCTGCTTCTTCAACAACAGGTGCTTCTTCAACTGGAGCAGCTTCTTCTTTTTGACCACAAGCGGTCAGAGCAAGTGCTAAAAGTGCAGCTAACAGGGCGGAACGTGTCATTTTGTAAATTCCTTAAGTATTAATATTGATAAACAACGATAAATTTGGCCTGGTACGGATGGTCTATTTGATCTGGTCTCACGATTACTTCAACATCAACTTCCGAGTGCGCGAATTCTAGCAGCTCTAAAATAAAAAACACAGTGTTTTTAGATAGTTCCGCCAAAATTTTAATAAATTTTCAGCTGACTCCACTGTTTCATTCAAGATGTCGGATTTAGCCCCGCATTCCTCTAAACATGGCCTGATTTTTGCTATGGAACTCGAACGGATTTTTCAGGAATTTCCATTATCATTAAATTAATCATTTTGGGCCTTAGGAAGCTGAAGCGGGGTTTTCTTAAAATAAAAGTTTGAGTATCTCAAGGTAAAGACCATCAAGACGATGGTTGAAGCGAGTCAGTTTCTTTCAGGTGCAGGTAAAGTATGGTTGACGACGCGACTAACTTTTGCCTGACGACGTTTCGTATAGCTCCAGAAATAGTCAATACCATCACCACTAACCCGATGCGCACTTATGCTCAATCCCAGGGATTTAGAAGTTTCACGCCACTCCCATTTAAATCCTGAATAATGCGGGTAACGACAATCATTTAATGGATAATACCGGTGGCGGCAATCAGTGCATCACGATCAGATTTGGAATCCGGGATATGAAGTTGCCTATAGACTCTGGCAACCCGCTGATCAATCGGAATGATGCGTTCAGAGAAAGTGATGAGAACCTGCTCTTCAAACCATTTGCGCAAAATATCTTGCTGAGACTTGTCTTTGTTCAGACGCAGGATGCCGGTTTCAATCTCCATGGTGGTGATTGGTGAAATGAAAAGTGTGCTGGCATCTACGCTTTGAGCCCTGCGAACGACGTTTTTGTCCGCTTGGTCACTCTTGAGCAATTCTGAAACAACATTGGTATCCAGAATGTACATCAGTGATCAAAGTCCACTGGCTTGATAAGGTCGCTTCTCAGAGGTTCTGGATTAAGTCGATATCAGGGGTTGCAGGCATGGCGAGCATATCCAGAATACTCTGATCTCTAAGGCTCAGCCGCCTGCAATCTTTTAAAGACAACAGGACACATTAGGCATGCCCCAGTGCGTAATCGAGACCGGGCCGTCTTCAGACGCCTTTTAGCTTTGCCCGCATCATGGTTGAACTCGCGGCTGGATATGGTGGTGATAGCCATAATAGCCTCCTGTCAATCAATTGATGTAGATACATTGCTACATTGAATTGTCTTTTGCAAAAATGTTTCACATGCAAAATCAAAGCATCAACTGTTTGAGTCGTTGATAACCGCAAGGGTCATGTCCGCCAAGTGCCCGCTCCTATTGTCGCGACCTTGGCGCCACCGCAAGGGTCATGTCCGTCCTCGCTACGCCGCTTACGCGGCTAGTCGGACGCCAAATGCATAAACATCAACGCCAGCCTCTGGTTTGATGGCGGTTGCAGGAATCGCCACGCCGTTGCGCCAGTTGTCGACAGCTTCCTGCTTGCCGGCACCGGTGACGAGAAAAATGACTTCATGCGCCTGACTCAAGCGCCTGGCGCTGATGGAAACGCGTTCAGCGGGTGGTTTGGGTGAATTGAATACTGGGAAGGCGTCTACACTGTCATCCCAGACATGTCCGGGGAAGAGACTGGCCGTGTGGCCATCTTCGCCGAGACCGAGCAATACGAGATCAAAGTCACCGACATTTTTCAATATCCCGGCATAAGCTTTTGCGCCTTCGACCGGGCCGAGTTCTGCCGGGATATCATGAACCTGATCTGCTGGAATGGATACATGGTCGAGCCAGGCCTGTCGCGCCATCAGGCTGTTGCGATCGGCATGATCGACCGGCAGGCAGCGGTCATCGTTGTGGTAAACATGCCATTTGCTCCAGTCAGCATCGGCGTGACGCAATAATTCATACACCTGCTTGGGTGTTGTGCCGCCCGCCAGCACGATATTGAACCGTCCGCGCGTTGCAATGGCCTGATGTGCAGCCGCCAGTATCCGGTCGCGCGTAGCGCGGTTGATGGCATCCTGGGTTTCGAACAGGTGCCAGCGAGAAATTTGTTGATTTTTGCCGATGCCCTGGCTGGAGTTTTGCATGAATCTGTTGCCTTTAAGTTATAATTGACGCGCTGTAACGGGAAGCCCTGAATAAGTCCCAAATCAAGGGTTTATTCAGGGCTTTCTCAATCTATTTATATTACCTTACACAATAAGGTGATGGTACATCAATCCTCATCAAGGAACATGCAATGAAACTAGCAATGATTGGCTTGGGCAAAATGGGCGGCAACATGGCCTCCCGTCTGTTACGCAACAAAATCGAAGTAGTCGGCTTCGACTTCAACCATGAAACGGTCAACCAGCTGGTGGCCAAGGAAGGCATGATCGGTGCCCGTTCCGTTGAAGATGCAGTCAGCAAGCTGTCCGGCCAGAAAATCGTATGGCTCATGTTGCCGGCCGGTGAAATCACCGAGAACCAGATCGTTGATCTGATCCCCATGCTGAACAAGGGCGACATCATCATCGACGGTGGCAACTCCAATTACAAACACAGCATGCGTCGCGGCCAGATGCTTGCCGAACACGGTATCGGCTTCATGGATTGCGGCACCTCCGGCGGCATCTGGGGCCTGGAAAACGGTTACTGCCTGATGGTCGGCGCGACCCCTGAAGTGGCTGCCGTGATGACGCCGGCACTGAAGGCATTGGCCCCCGCCCACGAACGCGGCTGGGCTCATGTCGGCCCGATCGGCTCCGGCCACTTCACCAAGATGATCCACAACGGTATCGAATACGGCATGATGCAGGCGATGGCTGAAGGTCTCGACCTGATCAAGGGCAAGGAAGAGTTCGATCTCGACCTCGCGCAGATCACCGAACTCTGGCGTCATGGCTCTGTGGTACGCAGCTGGCTGCTCGATCTGACTGCGGAAGCGCTGAAACATGACCAGGATCTGGGTGATGTAGCGCCTTATGTTGCCGATTCCGGCGAAGGCCGCTGGACCGTGGTTGAGGCGGTGGAACAAGGCGTTGCGGCACCGGTGCTGACCATCGCCCTGCAAATGCGTTTCGCCAGCCAGGATGATCACGGCTACAGCTACAAGCTGTTGTCCATGATGCGTAACGCCTTCGGCGGCCACGCTGTCAAATCGAAATAAGCCGGAACAGGCTGGCAGCGCCAAGCATCGTTGCCAGCCCACTTTATTAAAAAGGTAAGAGACCATAATGAAGACCATTGACCCCTGCACCCTTCTACTCTTCGGCGCCAGCGGCAACCTTTCCCGTGTCAAGCTGATGCCGGGGCTGTACCGCCTGGACTCGCTGAGCAGACTGCCGGCAGACATGAAGATTTTGTCGGTTGGCAGGCAACAGGTATCGCGCGAAGCCTGGCTGGCGGAAATCGAAAAGATGGTGCGGGACAAGTTCTACAACGGCATCGACGAAGCGGTATTCAAGCGTTTTATCGAGCGCAACCATTACCACGCCAACCCGCCGGATGATCCGAACGCATTCCAGAACCTGAGCAAAACCCTGGGCAACGAGTCCGTATTCCCGCAAAACTTTGCTTATTTCCTTTCCGTGCGTCCGTCAGATTTCGCCATGATCGTGGATCAGCTGGCAGGTGTCGGCCTGGTCGACGAAAGCAAATACTGGCGCCGCGTGCTGATCGAGAAGCCATTCGGCACCGATCTGCCAAGCGCACAGGCCTTGCAGGCTTCGATCACCAAGCACCTGAAGGAAAGCCAGATCTACCGTATCGACCATTACCTGGGCAAATCCGCACTGCAGAACATCATGCTGACGCGCTTTGCCAACCACATGTTCGAGCCGGTCTGGAACAGCGAGCACATCGATCACGTGCAGATCACCAACAACGAAACGCTCGGCGTTGGCGACCGCACGCAGTTCTACGACAGCACCGGCGCCCTGCGCGACATGGTACAGAGCCATCTGCTGCAGACGCTTGCGCTGGTCGCGATGGAAAAGCCGAAAGATTTGTCACCGGAGAGCATCCGTGCCGAGAAAATCAAGGTACTCGAAGCCATCCGCCCGATCGACACCAATAATCTTCACAAGCAGGCTTTCCGGGCACAATATGCTGCAGGCAAGGTACCTGCGCGTGACGGTCATCTGGAAAAGGTGCCGGGCTACCTCGAAGAACTCGGCCACGACAGCGTGGTGGAAACCTATGCCGCTATCAAGCTGTTCATCGACAATCCGCGCTGGAAGGGTGTGCCGTTCTACGTCCGCACCGCCAAGCGCATGCATGAAGGCAACACCGCGATTTCGATCCGCTTCAAAAAGGCACCGGTCGAACTGAAACAGGGTCAGCAGCAGAACTGGCTGATTCTGAGCATTCAGCCCAAGGAAACCATCAAGCTGGAAATTCAGACCAAGGTGCCCGGTCTCGATATTTCAACCAGAACGTTGAACATCGACGGTCCGTTGCGTCAGCCTGGCGATGAAAGCATCGATTCCTACGAAACCCTGTTGCTCAATCTGATGGAAGGTGATCCCTCATTGTTCCTGCACATCAACGAAGTTGAAGCGCAATGGAAACTGATCGATCCTATCGTCAAATCGTGGATGGAAGACAAGGGCCCGGTACATCAATACCCGGCCGGCAGCCGTGATCCGAAGGAATCCCAGGTGATTTTCGAGTCCGAAGATCAGTTCTGGCGCTACAGCATCGAGCTCGGCGGCGATCAGCACTAAACGCCCTCGATTTTTTCCACAACGCCGTGCCCGTGCATCTTATAATGCACGGGCCTTTTAACTTCAGAGCAGGCCGCATCGCATGAGCATCAAATCAGACAAATGGATACGCCGGATGGCGGAACAGCACGGCATGATCGAACCTTTCGAGCCGGGCCTGATTCGCGAGCAGAACGGTGAAAAGATCGTCTCCTACGGCACATCAAGCTACGGTTACGATATTCGCTGCGCGGACGAATTCCGCGTCTTCACCAACATCAATTCGACCATCGTCGATCCGAAGAACTTCGATCCGCAATCCTTCGTTGAAGTCTCCGGCAAAGGTTATTGCGTGATTCCGCCGAACTCTTTCGCGCTGGCCCGCACAGTCGAATACTTCCGCATTCCACGCAGCGTATTGACCGTCTGCCTCGGCAAGTCCACCTATGCGCGCTGCGGCATCATCGTCAACGTCACACCGTTTGAACCGGAATGGGAAGGTTATGTGACGCTGGAATTCAGCAACACCACCCCGCTGCCCGCCAAAATCTATGCTGGTGAAGGCTGCGCCCAGGTGCTGTTCTTCGAATCCGACGAAATCTGCGAAACTTCCTACAAGGATCGCGGCGGTAAATACCAGGGCCAGGTCGGCGTCACCCTGCCCAAAATCTAGGCAAGCACATCTTTAGCCATCAGAATCGCGGTATATCAATGAAGTGATGTACTGTAATCTCAGTGGCTGAATGTTTTTGGAGAGACTCATGAAATTCCGCTTCCCCGTCGTCATCATCGACGAAGACTTCCGCTCCGAGAACTCCTCCGGCCTCGGCATTCGCGTGCTGGCCAGAGCCATTGAAGAAGAAGGCTATGAGGTTCTGGGTGTCACCAGCTACGGCGACCTCACTTCATTCGCCCAACAGCAGAGCCGCGCGTCCGCATTCATTCTGTCGATCGACGACGAAGAAATCGTCGAGGAAAAACCCGAAGCGCTGGAGAACCTGCGCAAGTTCGTCGATGAAATCCGCTACCGCAACGAGGAAATCCCCATCTTCCTGCACGGCGAGACCCGCACTTCACGGCATATTCCTAACGAAATCCTGCGCGAGCTGAACGGCTTCATCCACATGCATGAGGACACGCCGGAATTCGTCGCGCGCTACATCGTGCGTGAAGCGCGCACCTACCTGGACAGCCTGGCACCGCCGTTTTTCCGCGCACTGACGCACTACGCTGCAGACGGTTCCTATTCCTGGCACTGCCCCGGCCACTCCGGCGGCGTCGCCTTCCTGAAATCGCCGGTCGGCCAGATGTTCCACCAGTTCTTCGGCGAAAACATGCTGCGCGCCGACGTCTGCAACGCGGTCGATGAACTCGGCCAGCTGCTTGACCACACCGGCCCGGTCGCTGCCTCCGAGCGGAATGCGGCCCGCATTTTCAACTGCGATCACCTCTATTTCGTCACCAACGGCACCTCGACTTCCAACAAGATCGTCTGGAACTCGACGGTCGCGCCCGGCGATATTGTCGTGGTGGACCGCAACTGTCACAAATCGGTGCTGCACTCCATCATCATGACCGGCGCGATTCCGGTCTTCCTGATGCCGACCCGCAACCATTTCGGCATCATCGGGCCGATTCCGAAAGAGGAATTCGCCTGGGAAAACATCAAGAAGAAAATCGAGGCCAACCCGTTCGCACTGGACAAAAATGCCAAGCCGCGCGTACTGACCATCACGCAGTCCACCTACGACGGCGTGCTTTACAACGTTGAGGAAATCAAGGAAATGCTGGACGGCAAGATTGATACCCTGCATTTCGACGAAGCCTGGCTGCCGCACGCCACCTTCCACGACTTCTATGGCGATTACCACGCGATCGGCGCCGACCGCCCGCGCTGCAAGGAATCCATGGTGTTTTCCACGCAATCCACGCACAAGTTGCTGGCCGGCCTGTCGCAGGCCTCGCAGATTCTGGTGGAAGACGCCNAAAACAACCGCCTCGATCGCGACGTCTTCAACGAAGCCTATCTGATGCACACGTCCACCAGCCCGCAGTATTCCATCATCGCCAGCTGCGATGTGGCAGCTGCCATGATGGAAGCACCGGGTGGCACCGCACTGGTGGAGGAGTCCCTGCGCGAGGCGCTGGATTTCCGCCGCGCCATGCGCAAGGTCGATGAGGAATGGGGCACTGACTGGTGGTTCAAGGTGTGGGGACCGAACGACCTGTCGGAAGAAGGTCTGGAAGAGCGTGAAGCCTGGATGCTGAAAGCCAACGAACGCTGGCACGGTTTCGGCAATCTGGCCGAAGGTTTCAACATGCTGGATCCGATCAAGGCCACCATCATTACGCCCGGGCTGGATGTCGACGGCTCGTTCTCCGACGAACTCGGCATTCCGGCAGCGATTGTGACCAAGTATCTGGCCGAGCACGGTGTCATCGTCGAAAAGACCGGTCTTTACTCGTTCTTCATCATGTTTACCATCGGCATCACCAAGGGCCGCTGGAACACCATGGTGGCCGCCCTGCAGCAGTTCAAGGACGATTACGACAAGAACCAGCCGTGCTGGAAAGTGCTGCCTGAATTCGTCGCCAAACATCCGCGCTACGAGCGCGTCGGCCTGCGCGACCTCAGCACGCAGATTCACGAGGTATATCGCGCCAACGACGTTGCCCGTCTGACAACGGAAATGTATCTCTCCGACATGGTACCGGCCATGAAACCGACCGATGCCTTCGCCCGCATGGCGCACCGCAAGATTGACCGCGTCCTCATCGACGAGCTCGAAGGCCGCATCACCGCCGTACTACTGACGCCCTACCCGCCCGGTATTCCCTTGCTGATTCCGGGCGAACAGTTCAACCGGAAAATCGTCAATTACCTGAAATTCGCCCGCGATTTCAACGAACGCTTCCCCGGCTTCGAGACCGATGTACACGGTCTGGTCAAAGGCATTGTGGATGGCAAATCGAGATACTACGTGGATTGCGTCGCCGAAGACTGATTTGGCGGCTAACGCTTAAATACGGCTGTAATTCGCGTAGCTGAACTTCAGCCCCTGGGTGGATACATGAGCTTCGCGCAGCTCCTCGCGCCAGGCACTACGGTCATATGCCGGAAAACTCGCATCCCCCTCAAAGGCGTCCTGCAGTTCGGTGAGATAAAGCCTGTCTGCCAGCGGCAATGTCTCGCGGTAAAGCTGCGCGCCGCCGATGACAAATACTTCCGGGTCATTCGCACAGGCAGCCATTGCCGCTGCCAGACTGGAAACAACGATTGCACCCTCGACATGATAATCAGGGTTGCGGCTGACAATGACCGTGGTTCTGCCCGGCAACAGACGCCCCAGCGATTCATAGGTTTTGCGCCCCATGATGATGTGATGCCCCATGGTCAAGGCCCTGAAACGCTTGAGGTCTTCAGGCAGATGCCAGGGAAGATCGTTGTTGCGGCCGATCACGCCGTTGGCTGCAATCGCCGCGATAATGGAAACGGTGCTCATGGGTCAATATTATACCGCTCGAAGCGCCGGCAGCCTGGTAAACCTGTTGTTGAATTCAGCTGATTCAACGTCACCAGACTTCAATAAAAAAGGCACATGCAATTGCATATGCCTTTGTCTTGAATCGTTTCAGTCAGTTCAACTGCGGGGTTGTAAGAAATTTTGTGTAAACGGTCATTTGGTAGGAAACTGCCGCAACCTTGTAAGGAGTAGAAATGACCGTAATACCCAAAGCACTACCTACCGACTTGATCGACTCTCTCTTGGCCGGCTATCAAAAGCCTGAAGACCTAATTGGAGAACAGGGGCTGCTAAAGCAGCTCACAAAAGCCCTAGTCGAAAGAGTCCTTGAGGTGGAGATGTCAGAACATCTTGGCCATGCACGTAATGAATCT